>NZ_BSTB01000022.1:0-143231 GCF_030269285.1 Micromonospora sp. NBRC 101691 | reverse complement strand
TACCCTCCGACCGCCGCAGCCGCCGGATCTCCGCCCAGTCCTCCACGCTCAGCACCTCCCGATGCTTCAGGAGGTGGTCCCGATTCAGCCGGAACCACGTGGTCAGTTTTCAGGCGGAACCGACAGGCTGCCCGTCTGACGTAGAACGTCGCTGTGCCCAAGCGGTCGAGCGGGCTCGTACCACGGTGTTTGAACGGCCAGAACCGCCGTGGAATCTTCCTCCGCGCCCACCAGTCCGCCATCCGGCGGTCGATCGACGGGAGGGCGGAGCGCCTGACAGTATCGGCTTTCCCGCAGGTCGCCGGCTGCCCACCACGCCCACAGCGAGGTGACCTGAAGGTGGCTCGCCACCGACTCGTCTGACGGTTGCTGTCCGGATGTGGGCGCAACCCGTGGCCGCCGCAGCTCGGACAGCGCAGCACCGACCCGCACCGCCGGCACCAGCGCGACTTGACCTTGAACAGGAAGAGGCCGCCAGTAAAGCCGAGTAGCGCCGCTGCTCCCAGAACGAGGAACGAGATCAATGTTTCCGCCTTTCTGGTCTCTTGGGATCAGATCTGGTTGAGGAGTGGCGCGAGCTGTAGTGGCTTCCCGTCCCTCGGGTGTCGCCTGCCGTGGAAGCAGTTGTCTGCTCCCACGGCAGAGACGAAGCGGGCCAGCGTTTGCCGAACGAAGGACCGTTGTCATGGTTGATGTTAGAGACCTTTAGTACCTAAGGCAATGTTGGTCTTGAAGCGGGGTAGGCGGCGTGGTCCGATGGAGGTGCCGAACGAAGGAACTTCCCCATGCCCATACCGACTGGCGGCTACCGTGAGGTAGCCGAGGACATTGCCGCGCGGATCAAGAGCGGTGAGTACGCACCCGGTGATCGTCTTCCGACGTACCGAGAGCTTTCCGACCTCTACCAGGTCAGCGTTACGACGGTGCAGCGAGCGGTGATCATCTTGCAGGACCGTGGCCTGGTCGTCGGCCTTCAAGGCCGGGGCCTGTGGGTAGCAGAGCGGCAGAGGTGAGAGCCGCACCCCCTGCCTCGAACCACCTGCTCAGTTTGCTGGTGGGGCGGGTGTTTGCCACAGGGCACTGACTGGCTTGGCGCGGAGCCGGTCGCCGAACGGCAGCGTCGAGGTTCCGGTGTAGAGGACGACACCGGCGATGAAGTCGTCGCCGAGGCGGCCGGCAAGCCGGTGTAGCCTTCGGAAATCTTCCGTCCTGACGGTGCTGGCCGCTCTGACCATCATGCTTTCGATCTGCATGGCCTCTGCCTTTCGATCTGCATGGCAGGGTTTGTTCAGCATGCGGGCGCATGTTGTTCATGACGGGCACGAGAAACGTACGTCACGGAGCAGAGCCGTCAACGATCTTGCGGAGTTGCCCCCGGGCCTGACCGAAGAGGCCGAGGGGGTGCGCATGGGCCACACTCTGCCTGTGGAGCGCAACAGTGTCGGGGAGCTGGATCAGCACACGAGTCAGGTGTCAGGGCTGGACAGGCTGGTGGCTGCGGGGCGGGCGGTTGCTCCGACCGGCGGTGGTCCCGTTCGGCTTCCGCCGAAGCTCGGCGACGAGAATGAGGACGTGGCCGCCACGCTCGCCGCAGGGCGGGCCGAGGAGCGCTGGTGATTCACCCTGGCGACGTCTCGCCTGAACGGGCGTCGGGGTGGAGCAGGTCGCGCGCCTCCCCACCTCAGTCTCAGCGCAGCGAGGCGCGGGCGGAGAAGGCGATGCTGGCGAGCAGGAAGCCGCCGTTGACGATGGTGAACGCGACGACCACCCAGAACGTCAGCGCCGGGGCGAAGGTCAGCACCAGACCGGCCACGAAGATCACCGCGCCGTAGTCGCGGACCAGCTTGGCCAGCCGTACCGGCAGGCTGGTCGAGGTGACCATGCTGGCCGCGTTCGGACCCGCCTGCATCACCGAGGTCACCAGGTTGACCATCCAGGTGCCGGCGAAGGCGGCCACCAGCCAGACCGGCGTCGACGGGCGCTGCGCCACCGCCACCGTGCCCAGTGCGGTCACCAGGGCGATCTGCGCGGCCACGTCGCAGAGCACGTCGACCCGCGCGCCGGCCGCGCTGCCCTGCCCGGTCACCCGGGCGAGCTGACCGTCGGCACAGTCCAGGGCGTACGCCACCTGCCAGCCGACCAGCGCGACCAGCCCGACCACCCAGGCCGGTACGTCCCCGGCGGCGACCCGGTCGGCGAGCGCCACCACGGTCACCGAGGCGGCCAGCCCGAGCACCAGGTTCATGATGGTCAGCGCGGTGGGCTTCAGCCCGAGCCGCTGGGCGACCAGCGCGAACGCCGCCCCCAGCCACTGGCTGATCGACTCGCTGAACAGTCCGCCGCCCCGGTTGACCCGGTGGAAGTCGGCGACGGAGGGACGCGATTCAGTCAAGGTGGTCGCGGAGTGCACCGGCGTAGTCTGCCAGCCGCCTCCGCGTCTCGGTAGGCGACATCGCCAGGTGTTCGAGGATGGTGTAGCGGTCCGGGCGGGTGCGGGGGGCGTACTGCACGGCCTCGACGAACTGGTCGTCGGTCAGGCCCAGCCCGGCCGGGTCGGTGGCCAGGCCGTGCCGGTGCAGGCAGCGCGCGAGTTGGGCGAAGCGCTCCGGTTCGCCGCGCAGGAAGGTGCAGAACAGAGCACCGAGCCCGACCTGCTCACCGTGTGCGGCGGTGCCCGGGTAGAGCCGGTCGATGGCGTGCGAGATCTCGTGGTCACCGCCGCTGGCCGGACGGGTGGACCCGGCCACCGAGCTGGCGATGCCGCCCAGGATCAGCGCCTCGGCGAGGGTGGTGAGAAAGCCGTCGTCGGTGATCGTCCCCGGATGGTTGATCAGCGCCTCGGCCCCGGTGCGGGCCAGGGTCACGGCGAGTCCGTCGATCGGCTCGTCGCGTACCTGGTGGGCCAGTTCCCAGTCGGCGCAGGCGCTGATGTTGCTCACCGCGTCACCGATGCCGGCCTGGGTCTGCCGGTCCGGCCCGTTCTCCACGAAGTCGAGATCGACGATGACCGCGATCGGCATGTGCACCCCGTACGAGCCCTTGCCGCCCTCGTGGTCCAGGGAGGCGGTCGGCGAGGCGATGCCGTCGTTGGCGAGGCTGGTCGCCACGGTCACCATCGGCATGCCGTACCGGGTGGCGGCGTACTTGGCGGTGTCGATGGTCTTGCCGCCGCCGATGCCGACCACCGCGTCGTAGTGGCGGGACCGGAGCCGGTCGCCCAGCTCGTTCGCCGCGTCGATGGTGCCGCCGGTGACCATGAACACGTCGGCGGAGCCCAGGCTGGGCTGGCACAGGTTGGCGATCTTCTCGCCCTGCCCCGGGCCGACCACCACCGCCACGTCACCCCCGGCCGAGATCCGTCGGTCGGCCAGGAGCGGACCCAGGTCGGCCACCGCGCCGCGTCGGACCTCGATCACCAGCGGCGTGTTGACCGTACGGGCTAGTAGTGGCACGCGATCTCCCGCGCCCGGGCCAGGTCGTCGTGGTTGTCGACCTCCACCCAGGCGACGTCGCCGATCGACGCGGCCCGCACCTCACCGCCCCGGTCGGCGAACTCCTGGTAGCCGTCCTCGTAGTACAGGTTCGGGTCGCGCCGCCAGGTCGCCTCCAGGGCGTCGGCGAGCGCGTCGGCCACGTGCGGCTCGATCAGCGTCGCGCCGATGTACTCCCCGTACGCCTCGGCCGGGTCCATCAGCTTGGTGATCCGGGTGAGCTGACCGGCCGCGTCGAAGGTGGCCTTCATCTCCTCGTCGGCGAGCTTCTTGACCGTGTCGACGGCGAGCAGGATGCCCGGCCCACGCTCGGCGAGCAGGGTCCGCTCCACGCTCACCGGGTGCACGGTGTCCCCGTTGACCAGCAGGACACCCCGGGCGAAGTGCTCCCGGGCCAGCCAGAGCGAGTACGCGTTGTTCCACTCCTCGGCCTTGTCGTTGTGCACGAGGGTGATGGTGACGCCGTACTTCTCCTCCAGCGCCGCCTGCCGGTCGACCACCGCGTCGGCGGCGTAGCCGACCACGATCACGATCTCGGTCAGCCCCACCTCGGCGAGGTTGCGCAGCGCGATGTCGAGGATGGTCGTCTCCCCGTCCACCGGCACGAGCGCCTTCGGCAGCGTGTCGGTGTACGGGCGCAGCCGACGCCCCGCTCCGGCCGCGAGCACCATCCCGATCATCGGTGACCTTCTCCCTCGTACGACGTGGCGTTCCCCCGCTGGAGGATAGTCGGGTCTGCTGCGGGGGGCGGTCAGCCGGGGAGCGCCGCCAGGTCGGCGAGCATGGCGAGCCGCTCGTCGGGAGCCAGCACGGCGTACGGGCCGGCCGCGCGGCGGTCGGTCTCCTGCTCGATGGCCAGCCGCTCCGGCCCGTCGGGCAGGGTGCTCACGCTCGCGGCGGTGTGCCCGGCGGCGGTCCACGCGGCGGCGTGCGCGTCGGAACGGTGGTATCGCAGCGTGCCCAGCCGGTTGAGCAGCAGCACGCCCGGCGGGGTGCCGTCCGGCTCGTACGGCGGGGCCATCGCCCGGAACGCCTCGCTCGGCGCGGTGTCGTCGTCCTCCTCGACCGTGACCAGCGTGTACGCCAGCAGTCGGCCGAGCGTCTCCACCAGCCGGAGCACCCGGTCGTCGTGCCCGGCCCACAACTCCTCGGTGACCTCGCCGTGCACCTGGTAGATCTCGGCGAGGAAGGCGGCCCCCCGTTCGGTGGCCGAGAAGGCACCGTCGGGCCGCCGGTGGATCATGCCGTGCGCCACGTGCTTGTCCAGCGCCCGTTGGCAGGAGGCCGGGTCCCGGTACCGGGTCACCGCGGTGAAGCCGGCCGCCGTGACGGTGCCGCCGGGCGCGGCGAGCCTGGTGCGGAACTCCACCAGGAAGCCGGTGGCCGCCATCCCGCCGTACCGCTGACCCAGCTCGGCGCCCCCGCCGTCGCGGCCGGCGAGCACACCGGCGACGAAGACCCGGTCCATCGCCGGGGCGACCAGCCCCGCGAACCGGTGCGGCGGGAGCTCTACCCCGTCGCTCACAGCCCGATCGAGCGGAGGGCGGCGAAGCCGTTCTCCGCGATCCGCCGGATCAGCCCGTCGTTGACGTCGCGGTGCTCGTCCAGCACCGCCACCTCCTGTTCGGTGATCCACCGGAACTCGGTGTGCTTGCCCGGCTCCAGGCGGGGACGGTCCAGGTCGCCGTCCACCCGGACCAGGAAGTCGGTCTCCACCCGCTCGATGCCGTCGTCGCCGGTGTAGCGGTACTCGCCGACGAGACCGAGCACGTGCGAGACGGTCCAGCCGGTCTCTTCGAGGACCTCGCGGCGCAGCGCGTCCTCGACCTCCTCGCCCGGCTCCAGATGGCCACCCGCGATGTCCCAGGTGTTCGGGAACAGCCGTCGTTCCGGGGACCGGCGCTGGATGAACAGACGGCCCTGGTCATCGACGATCAGTGCGCCTGCGCAGCGTAGAGGCTCGGTGGACACGCCTTGACCCTAGCGAGGGATCAGCGTTCCGGCGACGCCCGGACGACGCGAGCGGAGTCGGGGGTGTGGACCGGGGATCGAGGGGTAGTGATAGCTGGTGGATGCGGAAGCCGGTACCGCGCCGCCGGGAGGTCGCGATGCGTAGCGCCAGGGAACTCGTCGAGTCGCAGTACGCGATGCTCCGGCAGCGGGACCTCGCCCGGCTGCCGGAGCTGTACGCGGACGACGCCTTCTACTCGATGCCCGGGTTGACGGTGCGTCCGATCGAGCTGCCCGCGGTGCTGCGGGCCTGGTCGGGGGCCTTTCCGGACCTGCGTACCGAGCTGACCGGGCTGGTCGAGACGGCCGGTGGGGTGGTGGTCGAGCAGCGGATGACCGGCACCCACACCGGCGCGCTGCACACCGCGCTCGGGGCGGTCGCCCCGACCGGCCGGGCGGTGAGCTGGGACGTGGTCGACGTGGTCCGTGCCCGGCACGGTCTGATCGCCTCCTGGCGGTCCTACTTCGACCAGGGACTTCTCCTGACCGACCTGGGCTGGCGGCCCGAGCCGGTCGCCGACGCCCCGCTCGCCGCCTGACCCGGCCGTCGAGGCCCGCTCACCGTCTGAGCTGCTCGGATCCGCGACCGGGTCGCCACCGGCACCCGTGCCACCCCCGGATCACCCGTCCCGGTGGCTCAGGATGCGGACATCGTCGTGCCGTCCGCGATCGGCCGCCAGCCGGCCGTACGCTCAGTAGCCATGACCGCCGAGCAGCTGATCTCCTTCGCCCGTGGCGCTCCCTCGCTGGACATCGTCGATGTCGAGGGGCTCAAGGCCGCCGCCGTCCGCGCCTTCGACGTCGACCCCGCCGGAGTGACGGCGTACGGCACCTCCGTCGGTTACCCGCCCCTGCGGAAGTGGATCGCGGAGAAGCACGGGGTGTCGGCGGACCAGGTCCTGGTCACCAACGGTTCGCTCCAGGCCGACGCGTTCCTCTTCGAGCACCTGGTCCGTCCCGGTGACGCGGTGGTGGTGGAGCGTCCGACGTACGACCGGACGCTGCTGAACCTCCAGCGTCAGGGCGGCGAGCTGCACGGGGTGACCATCCAGCCGGACGGCCTGGACACCGCCGAGCTGCGCAAGCTGCTGGAGTCCGGGGTGCGCCCCCGGCTTGCCCACGTCATCCCGAACTACCAGAACCCGGCCGGTGTCACGCTCTCCCTCGAGAAGCGTCGTGAGTTGCTCGACCTGGCCGTCGAGTACGGTTTCACGATCTTCGAGGACGACCCGTACGCCGACATCCGGTTCCGGGGCGAGCCGCTGCCGTCGATGCTCTCGCTGGACACCCGGGGTGTGGTGGTGCACGCCTCCAGCTTCACCAAGACGGTCTGCCCCGGAGTGCGCGTCGGCTACCTGGTGGGCCCGGCCGACCTGATCGCCGACATCGCGAAGAAGGCCACCAACCTCTACATCTCGCCGGGCATGGTCTCCGAGGCGATCGTGCACCAGTTCTGTGTCTCCGGTGACATCGAGCGCTCGATCCGGACGGTCAGCACCGCGCTCGGCGAGCGGGCCCGGGTGCTCGCCGAGTCGTTGCGCCGGCACATCCCGGAGGCGCGCTTCGTCGAGCCCGACGGGGGCTACTTCCTCTGGGTCGAACTGCCGGAGGACGTCGAGGTGGACCGGCTCGCCCCGGCGGCGGCGGAGCGTGGCGTCGCGGTGGTGAAGGGGAGCGACTTCGTCCTCGGTGGTGGCCGGCACGCGCTCCGGCTGGCCTTCTCGGCGGTCACCGCGGACCGGATCGACGAGGGTGTCCGCCGGTTGGCGGAGGCCATGGCCGCCGTCCGAGGCTGATGTTTCTCTTCTCCACCAGGCTTCTGTCAAATATCTGACAATGGCTGATTCGGGCCGGCTCGGGTCTCCCCTCGGGCCGGCCTGCGGCCCACAATGCTGCGAGCGCCTTTCACGTCGAACGGCCCTGGTGGACCCCGGTGCGGACGTCCGCAGACCCGACGTGACGGGCGTCGTGAGCATCATCCCCCGCCCCCAAAGGCGTCGGGTGGGCCGTGTCGCACCTCACCCCCTTCGACGCGGCCGGCCCGCCCGACGCCGCCCCGCACCCGGCGGGTGCCACCCCCCGACCGTGCGCGCACCGGCCCGATGCCCGCCGGCGGCGTACCCTCAACCCCGCAGCAGCCGTGGGTGGGAGGGGGCGCCGTCATGTCTGACCGGACCGATCGGACCCGGAACACACCGCTCGGCGCCGGTCGGGTCCTGCGCCCCCGGGCCTGGACGGCCCCGGTCCGGGCGATGAGCCGCATCCTGAACACCGAGGACAGCCCCCGCCCGGCCCGCGAGGTCGGCCCGGACCGCAGTGCCGTGGTCGACTGTGCCCTCTACGTGGAGGGGGTCCGACAGCCGGGCACCTGGAACTACGCCGACGCGCTCGCGGCGGCCCGCCGACAGCCGAACGCGTTCGTCTGGCTGGGACTGCACGAGCCGGGCCTGCGGGAGATGACCGGCATCGCCGCCACGTACGGGCTGCACGAACTCGCCGTCGAGGACGCGGTGAAGGCACAGCAGCGGCCCAAGCTGGAGCTTTTCGGGGAGGTCAGCTTCCTGGTGCTGCGCACCGCCCGCTACTGCGAGCACACCGAGCTGACCGAGACCTCCGAGGTGGTCGAGACCGGCCAGGTGATGCTCTTCATCGGCCCCGACTTCCTGATCAGCGTCCGGCACGGGGACGCCTGCCGGCTCGCGTCCGTCCGGGCCGACCTGGAGAGCACCCGCGACCTGCTGCTGCACGGTCCGTGGGCGGTGGCGTACGCGGTCACCGACCGGGTGGTGGATCTCTACCTGGAGGTCGCCGACCAGATCGAGGACGACCTGGACGTGCTGGAGGCGGAGGTCTTCGACCGGCAGAGCCACGGCCGGATCCAGCGGATCTACCAGATGAAGCGGGAGCTGGTCGAGTTCAAGCGCGCCGTGGTGCCGCTGCAACGCCCGATGATGACACTCACCGCCCAGGTCAACCGGGAGGTGCCGAAGGAGATCCGGCGCTACTTCCGGGACGTGCAGGACCACCTCAGCCGGACCGTCGAGCAGGTCAACTCCTACGACGACCTGTTGAACTCGATCCTCCAGGCGCGTCTGGCCCAGGTCACCGTCGACCAGAACAACGACATGCGCAAGATCGCGGCCTGGGCCGCGATCGCCGCGGTGTGGACCGCCATCGCCGGCATCTACGGGATGAACTTCGAGAACATGCCCGAGCTGAAGATGACGTACGGCTATCCGGTCGTCCTGGCCCTGATGCTCGGCATCTCGATGGCCCTCTACCGCTGGTTCCGCCGCAACGGCTGGCTCTGACCGGATCGCGGGAGCGCCGGCGTGCGGGGGACGTACCCCCGCCTCGCCGGCGCTCTCCCGGTGACGGTGTGTGGACGCCGCCCGTACGGCGTCAGTGACGACCGCCGCTGGGGCTGGCGGTGTTCCCCATCGCCCGGCTGACGTCGTCGGCCGGGCGACCCGAGACGTCCCGGGCGCCCTCGGCCACCGACGGCACCTTGTCGTTCGGGGTGACCGGCTTCGTGGTGGCGGCCTTGCCCGCACCGGCCACCGCGGAACTGCCGGCACCGGTCGGCCCGGCGGCAGTCGTGGTCGGCCGGTCGGCCGTCGGGGTGCGCACCTCGATGGTCTCCACCTCGTCGCGCATCGGCTCCAGGGTGCGGTTCGGGTCGTACTCGGCCCACTCCTGCTGGTCCCGACGGCGACGCATCGCCATCGCGCCGGCGATCCCGGCCACCGCCCCGGCCGCGAGCAGGCCGGTCATCATGCCGCTACGCCGCCGGGCCTTCTTCTTCTGCTTGATCATTCGCATGTTCTTCGGCTTCGCCTTCCGGGCCATCGTGCCGGCCTGTGCCGCACCGCCCCGGGCGGCCACGGCCAGCGGGGCGAGGGTGGCGACCGTCGACCCCCAACCGCGGGTGGCCGAGTCGCGGACCCGCACCGCGGTCGGTGCCACCGCCACCCGGGCCGCCTGCACCCGGGGGCCGACGGTGTGGCCGACGCCCCGAGACGCGTACGTGGCTGCCTGCATCAGGTGACCAACGCCCTGGTTGAGCTCGGCCTTGGCCAGCTGCGCCTGGGACTTACGCCGCCCGATTCCAAACACGGTCCCACCTCCTGGGAGTTGTTCCTTCGTCATCCTCCACCTTCGGATGCCTCCGCACTGCCAGATCGGGCACATGGGAGGATCCGCATGGAACTGACCGACGAGTGAGGAGTACCCGTGGCCGAGGCTCTCTACGCCACCTTGCACACCAACCATGGCCCGATCCGGTTGGAGCTCTTCTCCAACCACGCCCCGAAGACCGTCCGCAACTTCGTGGAGCTGGCCGAGGGCACCCGGGAGTACACCGACCCGCGCACCGGTCAGCCGGGCAGCGGGCCGTACTACGACGGCACCATCTCGCACCGCGTGATCAGCGGCTTCATGGTCCAGATGGGCGACCCGACCGGCACCGGTCGTGGCGGGCCGGGCTACAAGTTCGGCGACGAGTTCCACCCGGACCTGCGCTTCGACCGTCCGTACCTGCTGGCCATGGCGAACGCCGGACCGGGCACCAACGGGTCGCAGTTCTTCATCACCGTGTCGCCGACGCCGCACCTGAACAACCGGCACACCATCTTCGGGCAGGTGGCGGACGAGGAGTCGGTGAAGGTGGTCGACTCGATCGCCAACACCCAGACCGGCCCGAGCGACCGTCCGCTCTCGGACGTGGTGATCGAGCGGGTCGAGATCGAGCGTGCCCAGGCCTGACCTCCGTTCGAGGTACCTTTGCTCGCATGACTGAGCGCCGCAGGTGCACGGACGGGAGGGCGAGACCGTGAGCGAGTCACCGCCGACCACGCCCGTCTGTTACCGGCACCCCGGCCGGGAGACGTACATCCGGTGCACCCGCTGTGACCGTCCGATCTGCCCCGAGTGCATGCGGGACGCCTCCGTGGGACACCAGTGCCCGGAGTGCGTGAGCGAGGGTCGACGTTCGGTGCGACCGGCGCGCACCGCCTTCGGTGGCGGTGCCGTCGGTCGCCAGGGCTACGTGACGAAGGCCCTGATCGCGCTGAACCTGCTCATGATGCTGCTCTCCATCGCCTCCGACCGTGGGGGCGACTCGGCGGCCGGTGGCTCCGGGTTCGGCGGGCTGATGGGCGGCAGCACCCCGCTGACCGAGTGGGGTGCGGTGCTCGGCCGGGCGCTCTTCTCCGACGGCGCCATCCACGGGGTCGCCGAGGGTGAGTGGTACCGCCTGCTCACCGCGATGTTCCTGCACTACGGCGTGCTGCACCTGCTGCTCAACATGTGGGCGCTGTGGGTGCTCGGGCGGTCCCTGGAGGGGGTCCTCGGGCCGCTGCGTTTCCTGGCGCTCTACCTGATCGCCGGGTTGGGCGGCAATGTCGCGGCGTACCTCTTCAGCGCCCCCAACGCCGCCACGGCCGGTGCCTCCACCTCGATCTTCGGTCTCTTCGCCGCGCTCTTCGTGATCATGCGTCGGCTCGGGCGGGACACCTCGGCGGTGGTGCCCATCCTGGTGATCAACCTGGTCTTCACCTTCGCCGTGCCGGGCATCTCCATCGCCGGCCACCTCGGCGGCCTGGTCGTCGGGGCGCTGATGGCGCTGGTCCTGGCCTACGCCCCCCGGATGCGCCGGTCGACCTTCCAGTTCGCCGGTGGCACGGTCATCGTGGTGGCCCTGCTCGGCCTGGTCCTCCTCCGCACCGCCGCCCTGCTCGGCGGCTGACCCGCACGGTCGGCCTCCGCCCTGCTCGGCCGAACCGCACGGTCGGCCTCCCGCGCGGGCGTTCGGTCAGGCCCGACCGTCCGGCGCGGCGGGGCCGGAGCGGTGGGCGTCCAGGTACGGAGCCACGAGCGCGGCGACCTCGGCGGGGTCGGCGTCGAGGTCGTGCCGGCTGAGCAGGTGGATCGACTCGCCGGTGTCGATTTCGAGGAACTGGTTGCGCAGGCCGAAACGGGGACGGTCGTCCACCGCGACGGACTCGATCGACGACCAGCCGAGTGTCCGTCGGCCGGCGAAGCCGGTGACCACGGTCACGCCGGACGGATCCACCGCGAGCCGTACCGGGGCCAGCAGGTCCCGCGCGGCCCAGACGGCCAGCCCGGCCGCGCCCAGCCCGGCGAGGACCACCCGCACCGGGTCGCCCTCGGCGAAGAGCAGCCCGAGCGCCGCCAGCGTCCCGGCCCCGGCCAGCTTGACCAGCGGTAGTTTCACCGGTACGCGCCACTGCCGGCGCAACGACCCTGGGTGCATCGGTCCAGCATGCCCGAGCGGGGTGGACGCCGCGACGCGCCGGCCCGGCACGACCGGTCACCCGGGGCGGACGGCGGGTCGTCCCGCGACGTAGGATCGAGGAGTCTCAGGTTACCGGGGAGTAGATATGAGTGACGCGGTTATCGTCGGCGCGGTACGCACCCCCGTCGGGCGGCGCAAGGGCAGCCTGGCCGGCGTCCACCCGGTGGACCTCTCGGCGCACGTGCTCCGGGCCCTCGCCGAGCGGACGGGCATCGCCCCGGCCGACGTCGACGACGTGATCTGGGGCTGCGTGTCCCAGGTCGGCGAGCAGTCCTGGAACGTCGCCCGCAACGCCGTCCTCGCCGCCGGCTGGCCCGAGTCGGTGCCCGGCACCACCCTCGACCGGCAGTGCGGGTCGAGTCAGCAGGCGCTGCACTTCGCCGCCGCCACCGTCCTCGCCGGCCAGGCCGACCTGGTCGTCGCCGGGGGAGTCGAGTCGATGACCCGGGTGCCGATGGGGTCCAGCGTGGCCGACGGCATGCCCTTCAGCGACCAGATCCGTGACCGCTACCGTGGCGTCGAGGGCTTCGCCGACGACGAGCCGCTCCCGTTCAACCAGGGTGTCGGCGCGGAGCTGATCGCCGACCGCTGGCGGTTCTCCCGCACCCAGCTCGACGAGTTTGCCCTGGCCAGCCACGAGAAGGCCGCCGCCGCGCAGGACGCCGGGGCGTTCGACGCGGAGCTGGCCCCGGTGGCGTTGGCCGACGGGGGCAAGTTCACCGCCGACGAGGGCATCCGCCGGGACACCTCGCTGGAGAAGCTCGGCGAGCTGAAGACCCCGTTCCGCGCCGACGGCGTGGTCACCGCCGGGTCCGCCTCGCAGATCTCCGACGGCGCGGCGGCGCTCGCCGTCACCACCTCCGAGTGGGCCAGCCGCCACGGCCTGCGCCCGCTGGCCCGCGTACACACCGCCGTCGTCGCCGCCGACGACCCGGTCACCATGCTCACCGCCCCCATTCCGGCCACCGCGAAGGCGCTGCGCCGCGCGGGGCTGGGCATCGAGGAGATCGGGGTGTACGAGGTGAACGAGGCGTTCGCCCCGGTGCCCCTGGCCTGGCTCGCGGAGACCGAGGCCGACCCCGAGCGGCTGAACCCGCGTGGTGGGGCGATCGCCCTCGGCCACCCGCTCGGGGCGTCCGGCGCCCGCATCATGACCACGATGCTCCAGCACATGCGGGACAACGGGATCCGCTACGGCCTGCAGACCATGTGCGAGGGCGGCGGCATGGCCAACGCCACAATCGTCGAGCTGCTGTAGGTGGCGCAGCGGCGGTCGGGGACGTCCACACCGTCTCCGGCCGGCCCGCGCCCGACGTCGGACAGCCGGTGTGGTGCCCGGTCCCGTGGAATTACCGGAACCACCGCTGGATCGTTGGTCAGGGCATGGACGTCTTCGACCGAACGTTCCTGCCCGCCGCCGCCGAGACCGGGCTCGCCGTGCAGACGGTCAGCCGCCACATGCCCGTCTTCCGGCGCTGCGTCCGGGCGGACGACGCGACGATCCTGGTCACCCGCTGCACCCGTCCGGACCGTCTGGTGCCCGGCGAGTACCTGCTCCTGATGACCTACCAGCGGCTGGTCGTCACCCGGCAGAGCCCGTTGCTGCACCGGCTCCACCTGCACCTGAACACCGAACTGCGGCACCTGAGCAACGTCACCTGGAATCCGGATCCCCGGCTCCAGCAGGTGGAGCTGGCCGCCACCGCGATCGACGGGGTCCGGGAGCGGTTCCTCATCCGGACGGAACACCCGAAGCAGGTGTGGCAGATCGACACCCTGCTGGACCACGCCTTCCGCTCCCGGCTACGGCTGCCCCGGGCGGTCACCACCGCGGGAGCGCCCGTCCCGGAAGCGCCCGTCACCGGCCGTCGGCCCGCCGGGGGCAGAACCACGTCCGGCGGACCCGCCGCCGGCCGACGTCCCACCAAGCCGGGCTGACGTACCGCCGGCCGAGGGTCCTTACCCAATCCGAACACAACCGGCCGTGATCCGGGCCGGACGGTCAGGAATCATGACCCGGTGAGCGTCGACGCAGCGAACCACCGTGGACTCGTCCTCGTGGTCGAGGACGAACCGGCCATCGCCGACCTGGTCCGGCTCTACCTGGCGCGGGACGGTTTCGGCGTCCACGTCGAGCGGGACGGCCCGACCGGGCTGGCCGCCGCCCGCCGGCTCCGGCCGGTCGTCTGCGTGCTGGACATCGCCCTGCCCGGCCTGCCCGGGACCGAGGTCTGCCGTCGGCTGCGCGAGGCCGGCGACTGGACCCCGGTCATCTTCCTCACCGCCCGGGACGACGAGGTGGACCGGATCCTCGGCCTGGAACTGGGCGCCGACGACTACGTGACCAAGCCGTTCAGCCCTCGTGAGCTGGTCGCCCGGGTCCGGGCGGTGCTGCGCCGCGCGGCCGGGGTCCCGGAGGGGGCGAACCGGCCCCGGCAGGTCGGCCCGGTCACCCTCGACCCGTCCCGGCGCACCGTCACCGTCTCGGGAACGCCGGTCCAGCTCACCTCGACCGAGTTCGACCTGCTCGCCCACCTGATGGCCCGTCCCGGTCGGGTCTTCACCCGGGAGGAACTGCTCGCCGGGGTCTGGGGATACGCGGCGCATGCCGGCACCCGGACGGTCGACGTGCACGTGGCGCAGGTTCGAGCCAAGATCGGCGACGGCAGCGTGATCCGTACGCACCGGGGCGTGGGGTACGCCGCTGATGGCTGACCGCTCCGTCGGCCCGCCCGACGCTCCCCAGCCGACCGGGGCGCCGCCGGCGGTGGGCACCCGGGAGGCCCGACCCCACCGGTCCCGGCCCGGTCGCACCCTGACCGCCCGGGCGGTGCTGGTGACCTGCGCGGTGTCCCTGGTGTCGGTGCTGGTCACCGCACTGGTGGCGGTGCCCCTGGCGGTTCGCGGCGTGCAGCGGCAGGCGCAGGACACGCTGGCCGCGCAGGCGCGGATGACCGCCGAGGTGCTGCGGTTCCGGCTGGCCCGGGGTCAACCGACCGACGAGCGACTGCTGCGCCTGCTGGAGAACCAGGGCGTCGAGACGTACGTGCTCCGGGACGGGCGGGTCGACCGGGCCGGCCTGCCGCCGCAGGTGGTCGAACGGGTCGCCGCCGGACAGGACGTCTCCGTGCGGCGGCGGGTCGACGGTCGCCCGTCCCTGGTCGAGGGACGCGCGCTCGGCGACGGCAACGGGGTGGTGCTCGCCCGGTCCCGGGTCACCGGGCTCTGGCGGCAGGTGCTCGCGAGCGTCTGGATGCCACTGTTCGCCGGGCTGGCCGCCGGGGTGGTCGCCGGCTGGCTGCTCGCCCGCCGCCTGGCCCGACCGATCCGGCAGGCGGCTGTCGCCGCCGCCCGGCTCAGCGCCGGGGACCGTGCGGTCCGGGTGCCGGTCGAGCCGCCCGACGAGGTCGCCGAGCTGGCGTACGCGCTCAACGGGCTGGCCGAGGCGCTCGCCACCAGCGAGGGCCGGCAACGGGAGTTCCTGCTCTCCGTCTCGCACGAGTTGCGTACTCCGTTGACCGCCGTCCGGGGTTACGCCGAGGCGCTCGCCGACGGCGTGCTCGGTCCGGACGAGGCGGCGCAGACCGGACGGACCATGCTGGCCGAGGCGGAACACCTGGACCGCCTGGTCAGCGACCTGCTTGCGTTGGCCCGCCTGGAGGCGGCCGACTTTCCGCTGGACCCGGTGCCGGTGGACCTCGTCCCGTTCGTCGGCGCGGCGGCGGGCACCTGGTCGACCCGGTGCGCGGCGGTCGGGCTGGCGTTCCGGGTCGAACTGCCCGGCCGGCCGGTGCCGGTGCACACCGACCCGGGGCGGATCCGGCAGGTGGTCGACGGGTTGCTGGAGAACGCGCTGCGGGTCGTACCCCCGGGAGCACCGGTGGTGCTCGCGGCCCGGCCGGCCGGGGCGGACCCGGCGGCGGGCGGGGTGGTCGAGGTCCGCGACGGCGGACCCGGCTTCACCGACGACGACCTGGCGGTGGTGTTCGAGCGGGGCGCCCTGCACCGGCGGTACCGGGGAATCCGGAAGGTCGGCAGCGGACTGGGACTGGCACTGGCCGCCGGACTGGTCCGGCGGCTCGGCGGCACCATCACGGCCGGGCACGCCCCGGAGGGCGGAGCGGTGTTCACCGTCCTGTTGCCCGCGGTCCGGACCGGTCCCGGACCACGATCCGACCTCGTTCCCGCTGGTCAGAGACAGCGGAAAGCACCAGGTCCGTGACTTCTCGCCCGGTGCTACCACGGGGGGTCGACACGCTACGCTGTCACCGACGTACAGTCGCCCCCGTGGAGAAGCCCGTGAAGCTGTCGATCCTCATGCCGGTTTTCAACGAGGAGGAACGCATCGCGGACGCCCTCAAGCAGGCGCTGGCGGTCGAGTACCCGTGTGACATCGAACTGCTCGTGGTCGACGACGGCAGCCGCGACGGGACGGCCGAGGTCCTCAGCCGGGTCGACGACGCCCGGCTGCGGGTGATCACCCATCCCCGCAACGCGGGCAAGGGCGCGGCCATCCGGACGGCCGTGGCCCACGCCGAGGGCGACTACATGGTCATCCTCGACGCGGACCTCGAATACGACCCGCAGGACATCCCGAAGCTGCTCGCCCCGGTGCTCGACGGCCGTGCCCAGGTGGTCTACGGCAATCGCACCTTCGGCAGCCACAGCGCCTACAGCTTCTGGTACGTGATGGGTAACAAGGGCGTCACCACGGCCGCGAACGTGCTCTTCAACTCGTACATCGGTGACCTGGAGACCTGCTTCAAGCTGATGCCCATCGAGCTGTACCGCTCGCTCGACGTGCGGTCCCGGGGTTTCGGCATGGAGGCGGAGGTGACCGGCAAGCTGCTGCGCCGCCGGATCCGCCCGTACGAGGTGCCGATCAGCTACCGGGCCCGGGGACGCGAGGAGGGCAAGAAGATCACCTGGAAGGACGGCGTCGAGGCGATCTGGATCCTGGGTCGGGAGCGGGCCCGCCGCCAACCCCGGCCCTGACCGCCTCGGACACCGTCGGCGAGCGGATCTCAGCCCAGGAAGGCGTCGATCGAACGACGCAGCCCGGCCGCGTCCAGTCCATGCCAGCGACTGTGGTCGGTCGCCGTGCCGTAACGACGCAGGTCACGCCGGCCGACCCCGAGCGCCAGCAGCCGGTGCGGTCGGTCCACGAGCGCCTCGCCCACCACCCGGCTCGACGTGCCGGCCAGGTAGGGCTCCACCAGGATCACCTCGGTGCCGGCGAGCGCCCGCAACCCGGCGGTGTCGAAGGGGCGCGGCCGGTGGGTGTAGGCGACCGTCACGTCCAGCCCGGCCACCGCCGCCAGGCACTCGTCCAGCAGCGGTCCCACCGCCACCACCAGTGGCGCGCCCGGCCCCGCGTCCCGGACCACCCGCAGCGAGCCGTCGCCGCCGTACGGCCGGCGGTTCGCCATCGTCGACAACCGCAGGTACACCGCGTCGTCGCCGGCCACCGCCGTACGTAGCAGCGGCGGGACCTCGTCGGGGTGCCCCGGCACGTGCACCGTCCAGCCGTGCAACGTGTCGATCAGCGCCACGTCCGCCGGGGAGAGGTGGGTCCGGCCGGCCTCCGGCCGATCGTAGGAGGCACCGACGCTGACCAGCACCGCGGTCACCTCCTGGTGGTCGAGGTCCAGCTTGATCTGCTCGTACGCCCGCTCGACCAGGAACGGGGCGTAGGTGTGCACCACCGGGCGGAGTCCGGCCAGGGCCATTCCGCCGGCCACACCGACCATCAACTGCTCCCGGATGCCGACGTTGACCACCCGGTCCGGGTGCCGCCTCGCGGCCTCGTCGAAGCTGTCCGCCGAGATGTCGGCGAGCACCACGGCGGTCCGCGGATCCTCGGCCAGCAACTCGTACGCGGTGTCGACGAAGCGGTCCCGCATGACGATCTCCTCCACCCGCTCCCCGGCCGCCGGGAGCACGGGTGCCTCACTGACTGCCGTCACGGCTCACTCCTTCTCGTCGACGACCGCGACGACGACGTGCGGCCGGTTGTGGTCGTGCCCGGTCAGGGCGGTGTACAGGGCGTCGTGGTCGTATCCGTCGACGGTGGACGCCTGCCAGCCGTTGACGGTGAACCGCGCCGCGATCCCGCCGGCCCAGCCGTGCGTGGCGGACCGGTTGTCCACCACGATCGCGGTCAGTCCGGCCAGTCCGGTCGCGCCCGCGTACGCGATCGCCTCGTGGTTGGAGCCCTCGTCGAGTTCGGCGTCGCCGAGCAGGACGTACACCCTCGGGGTGAGCAGGCCCTGGGCCCGCAGCCCGAGCGCGGTGCCGACGCCGAGACCGAGCCCGTGCCCGAGCGACCCGGAGCCGATCTCGACGCCCGGTACCAGGACCCGGTCGGGGTGGCCGCCGAGACGGCTCGCCGGACCGTAGACGTCGTCCAGCCAGTCCGGCGGGACGAACCCCTTCGCGGCGAGGACGGCGTAGTAGCCGGCGACGGCGTGCCCCTTGGAGAGGAGGAACCGGTCCCGGTCCGGGTCGTCCGGCCGGTCCGGGTGGATCCGCAGGATCCGGTCGTAGAGCACCCAGAGAACGTCGATGGTCGAGTACACGTTCGAGCTGAGGTCGTCCTCGAGGGCCGCCGCGACCCGGCGCAGCAGCGGCGCGACCGGGGGCGGGACGACGGGGGCGCTGGCGATGGTGACGGTCATGCCGTTAGCCTGCAACTTGAAGCTCACTTCAACTCAAGGGTTACGTGATGCAGGAGTCACTCACCATCGGTCAGCTCGCCGCCCGTAGCGGCGTGGCCCCCTCGGCCCTGCGCTACTACGAGCGGCTCGGCCTCATCCACGCCGAGCGCACCGGCGGCAACCAGCGCCGGTACGCGCGGGTCGAGCTGCGCCGGGTGGCGTTCATCCGGATCGCCCAGCAGGTCGGCGTCTCGCTCGACGAGATCCGCGAGGCGCTGGACTCGCTGCCCGACGGGCGCACCCCCAGCGCGGAGGACTGGGCCCGGATCTCCGCCGCCTGGCGCAACCGGCTGGACGACAAGATCAGACTGATCAGCAAACTGCGGGACGACCTCACCGGCTGCATCGGCTGCGGCTGCCTGTCGTTGCAGCGCTGCGCCCTCAACAATCCCGCCGACAAGCTCGCCGGCGAGGGGCCGGGCGCAAGACTGGTCCTACCGCGCCCCTGAGGGGTTGACGGCGCTGAGGTGGTTGCAGGGGAGAGGTGGTTGCAGGGGACCCCTGCTCGGCAAAAAGCGGTAACAGGGGACCCCTGCTACCACCTCACCCCACACCACCTCACACCGAGCTCGACCGCTCAGCCGGTGACCAGCAGCACCTTGCCCAGGTGGTCGCTGGACTCCACCAGCCGGTGCGCCCCGGCCGCGTCGGACATCGGCATCCGCCGGTCCACCACCGGCCGGATCCGGCCCGCCTCCACCAGCGGCCAGACCTGCTCCCGCACGCCCCGGACGATCGCCGCCTTCTCCGCGACCGGACGGGACCGCAGCGCGGTCGCCGTCACCGAAGCCCGCTTGGCCAACAGCATGCCGAGGTCGAGTTCCGCCTTCCGCCCGCCCTGCATGCCGATCACCACGAGCCGGCCTCCGGTGGCCAGCGCCGCCACGTTCCGGCCCAGGTAGGCCCCGCCCATGATGTCGAGGATCACGTCCGCGCCCCGGCCGTCGGTGACCCGGCGTACCTCCTCGACGAAGTCCTGCTCCCGGTAGTCGACGGTGTGTGCCGCGCCCAGCTCGCGCAGACGCTCGTGTTTGGCCGCGCGCGCGGTGACCACCACGGTCGCCCCGAGCGCTGCGCCGAGCTGGATCGCGAAGGTGCCGATGCCACTACCACCCCCGTGCACCAGCAGCGTCTCGCCGGCGGCCAGCCGGGCGAGTTGGACGACGTTCGACCAGACGGTGCAGGCCACCTCGGGCAGCGCGGCGGCGTCGACCGGGTCGACCCCGGCCGGCACCGGCAGCAGTTGCCCGGCCGGCACGGCGACCCGCTCGGCGTACCCGCCGCCGGCCAGCAACGCGCAGACCTCCTGGCCGACCCGCCACCCGGTCACGTCGGGAGCGGTCGCCGCGACCACCCCGGCGCACTCCAGACCCGGGTACGCCGAGGCACCCGGCGGCGGCGGATAGTGCCCCTGACGTTGCAGCAGGTCGGCCCGGTTCACCGCGCTGGCCCGCACGTCGACGACCACCTCACCGGGGCCGGGCTCCGGGTCGGGCACCTCGCTCCAGCGCAGGGCTTCGGGTCCACCGGGCTCCGGGATCGTGATCGCACGCATGAACCTGTCTTACCCGATCCGCCCTTCGGCCCACGCCCGGGTCAGGATCTCCGTGACCGTCTCCTCCGGGCTCTGGTCGGAGGTGTCCAGCCAGAGCCCGATCCGGGGCGTGTCGGCCCGGAACCCGGCGTCCAGGTCGGCGACCGGCCAGTCGCCGTACCCCTTCTTGGACCGGTCCCGCTCGCGGGCGGCGACGACCTCCGGACGGGGCGCGAGCACCACGACCGCCAACGGCCGGTGCCGGATCCGGTCGACCATCGCGGCCAGCTCCGGACCGAGTACCACGTCCTGGCAGATCACGGTGAACCCGGCGGCGGCGTACGTGTCGGCGGCCGATGCGGCGAGGTCGTACCGGAGCCGGAGCTGCCGCCACGCCTCCTCCGACGGTGTGGCGCTCATCTCGGCCCGTCCACTGACCACCATCCGGCGGAAGACGTCGCCGCGCAGGTGCACCGCACGCTGCAGCCGGCGGGCCAGCAACTCGGCCACTGTGGACTTGCCGGCCGCCATGATTCCGGTGAGCAGCACCACCGACGGGATGTCCCACATGCCGCGATGATCCCACGTTCGGGCGGGACGCCGACTCGCGCCGCCGGCCGGTCATGGCAGACTAGGCAGGGTCGCGTACCCCTCGGGGACGCGCCAGGAGGGTTCGCCTAGTGGCCGATGGCGCTGGTCTTGAAAACCGGTAAGGCAGCGATGTCTTCGTGGGTTCGAATCCCACACCCTCCGCTTCCCGAACAGCAGAAACGACCCTGACCAGTGCAAGCGTCGGTCAGAGGCGTTCCGTCACCTGTGAGTCGGTCTCACAATGTCCCGCTCGGGGTCGACTGCTACTGGCAACTGCGGGTGTCACGCCGTGATGCCCGACGGCTGCGGGGAGAGCGGAGAGTCAGCGAGCCGAGCGACACCAACAGGGCTGCCGGGACGGTGGGCCCATCACCAGCCGGCCCGAACAGTGCCGAAACATCGCCGATGACGACAGACCAACGTCCTACCGGGCCGCCGATTGTCGTTGCGGCAGCACCGTAAAGTTCTGATGCTTCTCAGGCAGGAAGCGGTGGGTCGTACACCCGTCGGATGCTGGTTTTGAGAGCCTGTAGGTCGCAGCCGTAAATGTGCAGGGAGATGGCGGTGTCGCCGGACCGATTGGCGACCTGGTGAACGTCGACCGGCGGATTGGCGACCGATGTGGATCCCTCGGTGTTGATGGAATGGCTCACCGGCACCGGGTTGGCGCCATTCGCGTCAGTGATGAAGCGCGTTTCGTGCTCCCAGCCCTTGAGCACCCCCACCACGCACCAGCACACATGATCGTGGATCGGAGTGAACTGTCCGGGCAGCCACACCAGAGAGGCGATGCTGAACGCGCCGCCCGGATCCCCGTAGATCAGATGTTGGCGGTAGCGCTGTGGGTCGGGAGCGGACTGCGCCGCGGTGAGGAGGCCGCCGTGGGGAAGGAACGAGCCGAGGACATGGGCCACGTCGGCCGCCGCTCCATCGGTCGATGCCGCTCGTCCATCGATGGACTCGCCGATGGTCGAGATCAGTTGCGACATGGCGGGCGTGAGGTCCGAGATCATCGTTGATCATCCTCCTTGCCTATCGGATCTGTATGATATCTGTCGATGCGTCTCGTGGGTCAACACCGACGAGGGGCGCGTTCACCTGCGCCTGATTACAGGGCCCCGAAGGGCGTGCTGACGAAGGGGCAGTGGGTTCCGCCGCGCTCGCGGGTTCGAATCCCATATCGTCCGCCTTCATCGCAGCGCAAATTCCCCTGGCGCGAATGCCGGCCAGGGATCGTGTCCACGAATCGCGAATCCGTCTCGATCGAGGAGGTGTGCGGCTCCGGTCGGTCGGGACCATGGTCCCGAGGCCTTTCCGTTTTGTCGGACTGTGCTGGGGTAGGGGCGAAGGGGCCTGCTCACCGCACAGCTCCACGGAGGGACTCGTCCAGATGGACCCCAGCAAGCCCGCCAACGCCGTCAAGCACGTCGTCGAGGCTGCCGCCGGAAAGGTGGCCGAAGCCCTGACCCCGGACGTTCCCGGCGCGCCGGGCAGCGCCCCACCCACCGTCGAGGAACCGACGACGCCACACGACCCGCTGCCGCCGAAGCCGGAGCAGGGGACGCCGGACACCCGTACGCCCACCGGGGTGGCGACCGGCGTACCGCCGATCGCGAAGGGCCAACAGGGCGCCTATCTGACCACCTCACAGGGGGCGCGGCTACGCGACACCGACCACTCGCTGAAGGCCGGGCCGCGTGGTCCGGTCCTGCTCCAGGACCACCACCTGCGCGAGAAGATCACCCACTTCGACCACGAGCGCATCCCCGAGCGCGTCGTGCACGCGCGGGGGGCCGGGGCGCACGGCGTGTTCACCGGGTACGGCAGCGCCGAGGCCGTCACGAGGGCCGGCTTCCTCGCCAAGGGGAAGGAGACCCCGGTCTTCGTCCGGTTCTCCACCGTCCTCGGTTCGCGTGGATCGGCCGACACGGTCCGTGACACCCGTGGCTTCGCGACGAAGTTCTACACCGACGAGGGCACGTTCGACCTCGTCGCCAACAACATTCCGGTCTTCTTCATCCAGGACGCGATCAAGTTCCCCGACATCATCCACGCCGGAAAGCCGCACCCGGACCGGGAGATCCCGCAGGCCCAGAGCGCCCACGACACCTTCTGGGACTTCGTCTCCCTGCACACCGAGGCGCAGCACCACACGATGTGGAACATGTCCGACCGGGCCGTCCCGCGCTCGTACCGGATGATGGAGGGCTTCGGGGTCCACACGTTCCGGCTGGTGAACGCCGCCGGGGAAACCGTGCTGGTCAAGTTCCACTGGAAGCCCAAGCTGGGCGTGCACTCCCTGACCTGGGAGGAGGCGCAGATGCTCGGCGGCATGGACCCGGACTTCCACCGCCGGGACCTGTACGACGCGATCGAGGCCGGCGCGTTCCCCGAGTGGGAACTCGGCATCCAGGTCTTCCCCGACACCCCGGAGGAGACGTTCGCCGGCATCGACCTGCTCGATCCGACGAAGATCGTGCCGGAGGAGTCGGCCCCGGTGCAGCCGGTGGGCAGGCTGGTGCTCAACCGGACGCCGACGAACTTCTTCGCCGAGGTCGAGCAGGTGGCGTTCCACCCCGGGCACCTGCCGCCGGGGATCGACGTCACCAACGACCCGCTGCTCCAGGGCCGCCTCTTCTCGTACGTCGACACGCAGCTCACCCGACTGGGCGGACCGAACTTCGCGCAGATCCCGATCAACCGTCCGCACGCGCCGGTCAACGACATGCTCCGCGACGGCTTCCACCAGCACGCCGTGCACGGCGGGGTGGCACCGTACCGGCCGAACTCGCTCGACGGTGGCAACCCGTTCCCGGCCGGTGTCGACGACGGCGCGTTCGTCGACGTGCCGGTGACCGTGGCGGAGGCGCCCAAGGTGCGCGCGAACCCGGTCTCCTTCGACGACCACTTCAGCCAGGCCCGCCTGTTCTGGCTGAGCATGTCGCCGGTGGAGAAGGAGCACATCATCCGCGCCTACACCTTCGAGCTGGGCAAGTGCTACCACCAGGCGATCCGGGAACGGCAACTCCGGTGCCTGGCCAACATCGACCCGGTGCTCTGCGCCGAGGTCGCCACCGGTCTGGGTCTCCCCGCGCCGCAGCCGACCGTGCCGCTCGCCGACGTCGCGCCCAGTCCGGCGCTCTCCCAGGTCGGCGGCGAGTGGCCGGCCGACGGGCGCACGGTCGGGATCGTCGTCGACCCCACCGGCGATCTCGACGGCGTCGACCAGCTACGCCGGGCGGTGTTCGGTGCCGGCATGGTGCCGCTGCTCGTCGCCCCGCACGGCGGCACGGTGGCGGACCTCACCGTGCAGCGCACCTTCGCCACCGGTCGGTCGGTCGAGTTCGACGTCCTCCTGCTGGCCGGAGCGCCGACGCCGGCACCGGACGCGATCCCGGCGCGCGACGCCAAGGCGGGCGCGGCGGACTCGGTGACCGTGGACCCGCGCGTGCTGCTCCTGGTCGACGAGTGCTGGCGGCACGCCAAGGCGATCGGCGCGTGGGGCGCCGGGGTCGGCGTGCTGCGGGAGGCGCGGGTGAGCGGCACGCCCGGCGTGGTCACCGGCGACTCCGGCACCGAGGTCTTCGCGGCCGTGCAGCGGCTGATGGCCACGCACCGGGTGTGGGACCGGTTCCCCGCCTCAGTGGCCTGACGCCGCCCGTCCCGACGGTGTCGCCCGGGGCCGACGCTCCGACGCCGGGAACGGCAGAAGGGCGTTCCGTTCGGGCGGCGACCCTGACGGGGTAAGAAGATGGGCGGAAACCACCTTCAGTGAGAGGGATCACGATGACCCTGGAACGACCGATCGCCCCGGACCCGTACGAGCTGCTGCCGACCGTGGGGTCGTTCACCCTGACCAGTGACGACGTGCCCAACGGCGAGCCGATGGACGCCGCGTACGCGCACGACAGCGTCGGCGGCGGCAACGTCTCACCGCAGCTCGCCTGGGCCGACTTCCCGGCCGGGACGAAGGGCTTCGTGGTCACCTGCTTCGACCCGGACGCCCCTACCGGCAGCGGTTTCTGGCACTGGGTGCTGGTCAACCTGCCGGCCTCGGTGACCGAGCTGCCCCGGGGGGCGAGCGAGGGCGACCTCGGCGGGGCGTTCAGCGTCCGCAACGACTACGGCCAGCACGGGTACGGCGGGGCCGCTCCGCCGGCCGGGGACCGTCCGCACCGGTACGTCTTCGCGGTGCACGCGCTGGACGTGGAGAACCTGGACGTCACGCCGGAGGCGACGCCTGCGTACGTCGGCTTCAACCTGGCCTTCCACACCCTGGCACGGGCGGTGATCCGGCCGACGTACCAGGTCAGGGCGTAGCCACCGACGAGCGGAAGGGCCGCGGTCCCGGTCGCCCGGGCGCGGCCCTCCGCGGTGGTGGATCAGTCCCGGTCAGCCGGGGACGCGGGCGACGGCGAACACCGACTGGCCGAACGGCGGCCGGACGAGCTGCTCGGCGGCCTTGGTGACCGGCAGGACGGTGGTGTCGTAGACCTTGACCATCGGGCCCTCCTTCGGCATCAGCCGGAAGACCTTGGTGGCCATGAAGTAGCCGATCAGGCCGAGCGCGTTGGCGTAGTGGATCCGCTCCACGCGCAGTCCGGCCGAGGTCATCGCCGCGCCGAGCGTCCGCTTGGTGTAGCGGCGGACGTGGCCGGTGGCGATGTCGGCCGGGCTCATCGCGAACTGGAACGCCGGCACGATGATGATCACCGCGCCGCCCGGCCGGACCAGGTCCCGCATGCTGCGCAGGGCGTCGACATCCTCCTCGATGTGTTCGAGGACGTTGTAGGAGACCGCCGCGCTGTACTCGCCGCCGATCTCGTCGTGCGGAAGCAGCATCTGCCGGACCTCGATGGTCGGGTGGTCGGCGAGCCGCTCCTTCAGCGCGATCAGCCGGTCCGGGTCCGCCTCGGTGGCGGTGAAGCGGGGCAGGTGCGGTGCCCACTCCAGCGCGTAGTCCCCGAGCCCACTGCCGATCTCGATGGGGTTGTCGCCGAGGTACGGGAGGGCGAGCTCGACGAACCATCGGCGGTGGTTGACGGCGGTGGCGAGGCCCTCCAGCACCTCCGACTGCACGCGCTGGTCGCCAGTGATTTCTGCCATGCGTCGATTCCTCACCATATGACTCGACCCGCACCCGGACCCGACAGAGTCAACCACCTGCGTCGTCGGTGGGGAAATCAGGCCACCGGGGGGTGACCGGAATGCAGTTCGATCGGGGGTGCGAGATCTTCTACTGGGCGAACCCGGCACATACTACGCCGGAACTCCGAAACGCACACCTTGCCGTCTTGGCCTGACTACGCTCTGAATTGTCATGACTACTCCGGAGTCGGAGGCCGGTCGGGAGTGGCTCCTCCGTCCGGTGTCCTCCAGTGCGACGCGGCGGGACGATCCGGGTGGGCCGGACGGGGGCGTGCGCCTGGCGGGCCGGTGGCTTCCGGACGTCGTCGCGGTGGCGGGCTTCGTGCTCCTGGCGCTCTGGGTGACCGCCCGATTCTGGACGAATCCCGACCACGAGAGTCGGATCAATCCCACCGACCAGGCCCAGTTCGAGTGGATGCTGGCGCATGGCGCGCGGGTGGTGACCGATTTCGCCTACCCGTTCGGTTCGGACCGGATGAATGTGCCGGACGGCGTGAACCTCATGGCAAACACGTCCGTATTATCCGTTTCATTGCCAATGACGCCGGTCACCATGTTGTTCGGGCCGCGCACCGCCTTTCTCCTCTTTCTCACCGGCGCGATGATCGCCACGGGCACCGCCTGGTACCTCGTCATCTCCCGGGTGCTGACCCGGTCCCGACTGGCGGCCTGGGTGGGGGCGACGTTCTGCGCCTTCTCGCCGGCGATGGTCTCCCACGCCAACGCCCATCCGAACATCGTCGCGCAGTACGTGGTCCCGCTGATCGTCTGGCGGACGCTGGCGCTGCGCGAGCCGGGCCGGGCGGTCCGCAACGGCCTGGTCCTCGGACTGCTGATCGTCTGGCAGGCGTTCCTCAACCTGGAGATCCTCCTGATGACCGCGGTGGGGCTCGGCGTGGTGGTCGCCGTGCTGGCCGTCCGCCGGCCCGACCTGCGGCGGTACGGCCGACCCTTCCTCGCCGGGCTCGGCGTCGCCGCCGTCCTCGCGCTCGTGCTGCTGGCGTACCCGCTCCACGTCCAGTTCTTCGGTCCCGGCGCGTACGAGGGCCTCTCCCGGCTGATCCGGGGCTACCGCAGCGACCTCGGCTCCTTCTTCGCCTGGCCCGGTGAGTCGCTGGCCGGCGATCCGCGCGACGCCGAGCGGCTGGCCAAGAACCCGACCGAGGAGAACGCCTTCTTCGGCTGGCCGTTGGCGCTGCTCGTGCCCGCTCTGGTCTGGTGGCTGCGGGACCGGGCCGAGGTGCTCGGCCTCGCCGCCGCCGGGGTGCTGTTCGCCGTGCTCTCCCTCGGCCGTGAGATCCGTTACAACGGCCGGGACACCGGGGTCCCCGCGCCCTGGGCGGTGCTGGAGAACCTGCCGATCCTGCACTCGGTGGTACCCACCCGGTGGGCGCTGGCGCTGACGCCGGTCGTCGGCCTGCTCCTGGCGTACGGCGTCGAACGCGCCGGGGAACTGGCCCGCCGTCATCCGGCGGCCCGCCGGCAGATCCGGTTCGGTGCGGTCACCGTGCTGGCGATGGCGCTGCTGCCGTTGCTGCCCACCCCGCTGCCGACGACCCGGCTGGACCCGGTGCCCGAGTTCGTCCGCTCCGGCGCGTGGCGGCCGTACCTGGCCGGCGGGCGGAGCCTGGTCGCCCTGCCGCTGCCCGACACCGACTACGCCGACCCGCTGCGCTGGTCCGCGGTGACCGGCCTGGAGATGCCGATCGCCCGGGGCTACTTCCTCGGGCCGGACCAGCGGCCGGACGCGCCCGAGGGGCGGATCGCGCTGTTCGGGGCCACACCTCGCCCGACCAGCAGTTTCTTCGTCACCATCCGGCGCACCGGCGCGGTGCCACCGATCACCCCGCAGGACCGGGTGGCGGCCGTCGACGACCTGCGGTACTGGCGGGCCGGCGCGGTGGTGCTCGCCCCGCACCGGCACGAGGACGCGCTGCGGCGCGGGATGACCGAACTCACCGGGGTCGAGCCGGTCCGCACCGGCGGGGTGTGGCTCTGGGACGTCCGCCCCCTGGTGGACTGACTGACCGGTCCGCTGGCCCGGCGGCGATTCCGGCCGGAACAGGACGGTCGCGGGTCAGGGGCGTACGCAGCAGCCCTGGCAGTACTTCGGGTTCGGCAGGGTGAACGCCTGGCAGCAGGTGCGGCGCTGGACGGTGGGCTGACCGGACGGCCCGGGCACCAGGTCGACCAGGTCCCGGACGCCGAGCGTGCCGAGCAGGGTGTCCACCGACTCCACCGCCGAGCCGGGCAGGGCGTCGGCGGCCCGCAGGATCCCGTGGGCGATGCCGGAGGCGACCGAGCCGAGCAGCGTACGGGTGCCGATGCGGACCTCGGTCCGGATCGCCCCGAGCAGCGGGTCGAGGTGGGCGTCGCGCAGCGACGCGCGGAGCAGGCCGAGCAGCTCGGCCTCGTCGGCGACCACCCGGACCTCGGGCGGGGGCGCCAGGGCCAGGGGGTCGCTCGGCAGCACCGCCACCGTGGTCGACCGCCGGAGCCCGAGCGTGACCAGGGGACGCTGGTCCTCGAAGTGGATCAGCACGTCGGCCGGGTCGAGCAGGGGAACCCGCCGCGCGGAGGCCCAGCCGAGGACCGCCGGCAGCGCCGCCCAGTAGCTGTACGACTTCCAGGCCAGGGCAGCGCAGGCGTGCGGTGTGCCACCCCAGCGGTGGGCGGCGGCGGCCAGGAGTTCGGGAAGGCGGGTGCCGTCCACCAGGGTGGTGGCCGGGGACCAGCCGTACTCGTCGGTGACCAGCAGCCCGGGGGCGAGCCCGGGAAGGTCGTCGGTGCCGAACATGGCCCGCAGCGTGGTGGTGACCGGGGCGAGCGGCGTGGTGGCGAGACGGGGTGGGATCACCGCTGTCATGTGTCGCGCTCCCCTCGTCGTGCCCGCCGCATGAGCTAAGGCTAACCTAACTCGCGCTCCGGGGGGAGGGGTGGCCGGTGACGGTGGGTGCCGCACCGGCGTGTCCGGCTGGTACCCGGGGGCGCGAGTCGGAAACGTGTCCGACAAGCGGTCATACCGGACACGCTGAGAACCGTTCGAGGAAGCTTTGTCAAGGTCAGAGTCGGCAACGTGCCACTTCTGTGGAATCCCGTCGACCAAACGTGAAACTGAATACTCCCGGCCATGAGGAAGCTGATGACGACCTCGCCCCTCGAACGGGCCGCCGACTCGTTCGCAGCTGAGCTCGGCCGGCACCGGATCGAGCGAGGGCTGTCCAAGAAGCAGCTCGCCACCCTCATGGGGTTCGACCCGTCGTACGTCAGCCACGTCGAGAGCCGCCGGCACCGTCCCACCGAGGACTTCGCCCGGCGCGCCGAGGCCGTCCTGGAGGCCGGCGGCGCGATCTGGCAGCGCTTCCGGGAGTACGACGACCTGCGGCACGCCCGCCCCGCCCCGCCGCACCGCGACCCGCCCGTCCCCAGCCAGTGGATGCCACCCGGCACGGGCCTGATCGTCGAACACGAGTTCGCGAGTCTCACCTACCGCGACGGCGTCTACCGCTGCGCCGTCCGGCGGGCCCTCTACAACGCCGGCACCGACCCCGTCACCCGCTACCTGGCCCGGGTGGCCGTCGACCGCTACCCGAACGACCCCGGCCGCTCCAACCGGCACCACCGGGACCACCCCCTGACCTTCGCCGAGTTGCAACTGCGGGCGTACCGGGACGACCGGGGCGAACGGGAGCCGATGCACTGGCGGGCCAAGCACGACCGGGACGCGTTCAAGGAGTTCTGGCTCCTCTTCGAGAACGCCGACGGCCGCTTCCCGCTCTACCCCGGCGACCGGGCCACCATCGAGTACGAGTACCGCGTCGGGCAGGAGAAGTGGGGACGCTGGTTCCAGCGCGCCGTGCGGGTGCCCACCCGGGCGCTCGACGTGCGGCTGGACCTGCCCGCCGCGCTCGAACCGCAGGTCTGGGGACTGGAGACCTCGCTGTCGGCGGAGGAGGGGCCGCTGCGCACCCCGGTGCAGCGGCACGACGAGGACGACCGGGCGATCTTCGAGTGGGCGACGGAGAACCCGCCGCTCAACGCCCGCTACCGGCTCCAGTGGCGGTTCCGCAACCCACCCGCCACACCGGCCCCGACCGGCACTCCGGCCGACCCGGCGCGCCCCCGGCCGAGCGACCGGATGCGGGCCGCCGGCATCGTGCAGCGCGGCGCCGACCTGCTCCGTCAGCCCGTCCGGCAGTTCGACCTGCCCGAGGAGGGGGCGGTCGCCCGGGACGTGGTGGAACGGCTGCTCGACGCCCTCGCCGAACTCGACGAGCTGCACCGGTTCAGCCGGGGCGTCGGGCTGGCCGCCCCCCAACTCGGGCTCAGCTGCGCCGCCGCCGTGGTGCGCCCGCCGGACCGCACCGCCGACCCGATCGTGCTGCTCAACCCCCGGGTGGTCGACTCCTCCCCGGACACCGACGAGCAGTACGAGGGCTGCCTCTCCTTCTTCGACCACCGGGGTCTCGTCCCCCGGTCACTGCGGCTCGACGTGGAACACGCCCGGGTCGACGGCACCCGGCTGATCACGTCCTTCGAGTTCGGCGTGGCCCGGCTGGTCGCGCACGAGATCGACCACCTGGAGGGGCGGCTCTACGTCGACCGGATGGCGCCGGGCGTGCCGCTGGTGCCGGTCGAGGAGTACCGCGAGACCAGTCACGCCTGGCGCTACTGACCCGGGCGGCCCGGCGGGTGCCGGGTCGCGTGCCCCAGGGGGCGGGGGCACGCGACCCGGCGTGGGGGGAGGAATGTCTAGAGGTTGCCGAAGGTGTCGTACCGGATGTGCTGCGGCGGCACCTGGTCGGCGGCGAGCGCCCGCAGGGTGGCCCGGACCATCCCGGCCGACCCGGAGACGAAGCAGTCGTGCGCCGTCCACGGCCCGTAGCGGGTCACCACGTCGGAGATATCGCCCTGCTCACCGTCGAAGTCCGGGTCCGCGCTGCACGCCGGCGTCACGGACAACCACGGGTGTGCGGCCACCAGCTCCTGCAACCCGGCCAGGGCGTACAGGTCGTCAACGTGCCGGGCACCGTAGAAGACGTGCACCCAGCGGGTCCGGTTGTACGTGGTCAACTCCTCGACCAGCGCCTTGACCGGGGCCAGCCCCACCCCGCCGGCCACACAGAGGATGTCCCGTTCCGAGGCGCGGTCCAGGGTCATCCCGCCCATCGGCGCGGCGATCCGCAGCAGGTCGCCCGGCTTGACCCGGCGGACCAGGGCGCCCGAGAGCCAACCCGCGCCGGGCGTCCGGATGTGGAACTCCAGGATGTTGTCGTCGTTCGGGGCGTTCGCCACCGAGTACGTCCGCCACACCCGTGGGTGGTACCGGGGCGCCTCGATGCTGACGTACTGACCCGCCCGGTACGGCAGCGGATGTTGCAGGGCGTGGACGGTCAGCACGGCGGTGTCCGGGCCGTACCGCTGGTGGGTCAGCACCTCGGCGTGCCAGAACGGCGGGTTCTCGTCGGCCGCCGCGCCGGCCTGCATCTTCTCCGCGATGGCCGCGTACGCGTCCCGCCACGCCTGGTCGTACTCCAGGTTCCAGCCGTCCCCACCGGCGGTGCGTAACGCGTCCAGCAGGGCGACCCCCATGGTGGCGTAGTTGTCGGCGGTGACGTGGTACTTCCGGTGGTCCCGGCCGAGGCCGCGCAGGTACTCGTCGAAGCTCTCCGGATCGCCGACGGCCTGGGTGGCGGCGACGATCGCGTCGAGGATGCGGTCACCCTGGCCGCGCATCTGCACCGGAAAGAGCTTTCGCAGGTCGGAGTCGAGGAGGAACAGGCGGGCGTAGAAGTAGTCGCTGAGGCGCTCCCGGTCCCCCTCGACCAGAGCCCAGCTCTCCTTCAACAGCCGCGCGAAGTTCTCCATCGGCGCTCCCCTCGGCAGGACGGTGGATCGGGCAGGCCCCAGCATGACCACGGAGCGTCGATGGTGGTCGCACAGAATGTGCGACCGATTCGCGCTGTCTGTCCGCCCGCGCCCCGACGCACCGCCGATCATGGAACAGTGGCGCCCGGTTGGCGTCTGTTGTGCGGTTTGCGCGGTGCCCAAAGTCCTTGATCGACGGGTCGGGACGGTGTCGGCCGGGGTGGGGATCGGGCAGAGTGGTGCGGTGACGGTTGAGCTCACCCGAGATGTGTCGCGCCGGGTCCTCGGCACCGAGACGTGGCTGGTGCTCGGGCTGTCGCTCGGGCAGTCCGCGATCTACGCCATGGTCTCCATCACCGCCAAGCTGACCGCCGAGGGTGGCCTGTCCCGGCAGACCGCCGCGCTGAACACCTCGGCGTCACCCCGGCCCTGGCTGGACCTGACGTACCAGGTGCTCGGCATCGTCTTCGCGCTGGTGCCGGTGCTGCTCGCCGTACACCTGGTCAACCGGGACCCGGGCGACGCCGGACGGACCCTCGGCCTGGACGCCCGGCAGCCCGGTCGGGACCTGGCCCGGGGAGCCGGCCTGGCCGCGCTGATCGGCCTGCCCGGCCTGGCGCTGTTCTGGGTCGCCGCGCAGCTCGGGATCAACGCCACGGTCGTGCCGGCCGCGCTGCCCGAGCTGTGGTGGACCGTGCCGGTGCTGATCCTCGCCGCCGTGCAGAACGCCGTGTTGGAGGAGGTGATCGTGGTCGGCTACCTGATGACCCGGCTGCGGCAGCTCCAGTGGCGGGTCGGCGCGGTGATCGCCACCAGTGCGCTGCTGCGCGGCTCCTACCACCTCTACCAGGGCTTCGGGGCGTTCGTCGGGAACGTGGTGATGGGCGTGGTCTTCAGCCTCTTCTACCTGCGGACCCGGCGGGTGATGCCGCTGGTCGTCGCGCACACGCTGCTCGACATCGTGGCCTTCGTCGGCTACTCCCTGCTGCCCAGGGAATGGTTCGACTGGCTCTGAGGCCAGCGGAACCCCGGCTGCCGGTAGGCGGTGATCGTCCGGGCGGCCAACCGCTCCACCGCGGCCGAGTTCCCGGCCGCCGTGGCGAGCACCGCCGCGCCGGGCAGCAGCCGGGACGCCATCCGTAACGCCAACCACCCGCCCGCCTGCGCGGCGAGCGGCGTGGCCAGCCGCCAGGCCGCCTCGGCCACCCGATCCCACGGCGGCTCGCCCTCCCCGGTCTCGGCACGGGCGGCGACGAGCGCCGTCCGGGCACTGTCCGTGTCCGGGTGCACCCGGGTCAGCACCAACAGCTCGACCGCCCGCTCCGGGTCGACCGGGTCGCGCCCGTACGCCGCCGCCAGGTGCAGCACCAGGCCGGACTGGGTCCAGAGGACCGTCACCAGCTCGGCCAGGGGAGCGAAGAGACCAGCCAGCGCGGCGGTCGCCCCACCCCACCCGGCCAGTCGGACGAACCGCCGGGTGGCGAGCCGGGCCAGGCCGGCGGAACCCGCATTCGGGTACGCCTCGCGCAGCGCTGCTGCCCAGGCGCCGGCCTGCGGCCCGAGCCGCTCCACCGCCGCCAGCGCCAGCAGCTCCGGCGTGAAGGCCGGGTGCGCCAACAGCCGGTCGAGATCGACGGTATGTCCTCCGGCCGCCGTCTCCGGTGCCCCGGAGGGCTGCGGGGTCCCGGCCTCCGCCGTGGCCTTGACCGGATGGTCGACCGGCTCCGGTGCCGCTGCCCCGGGGCTGCTCGCCTTCCGGGTGCTCTTCCGCGCGGTGGCGGCCGGCTTTTCGGTCGCCTTCCGGGTTGTGCTCTTCTTCGCGGTGGCCTCACGCGGGGCACCCGCCTCGGCGTTCGGGCCGCTGGTGGGCGCGTTTCCGGCGTCCACCAGCACGGTGTGTTCCGAATCACCGGCCGCGGGGCGGGCCGGGCGGGAAGGCGTCGTCACCTGCCCCGGCGTGGCGGTCCGGACCACCTTCTGGCGTGGGGCCCGCCGAGGGGGCATCGCCGACTGCTCGGGGTCGGTCGGTCCGGTGGTCTCCGGAGGCTGGAAGAGCACCGTGGGAGCGGACGCCTTGCGCCGGGGCCGAGCCCGGGGCGGGTCGTCCGGCTGGTCGGGCTCGGTCGCCGGGACGGCCGGCGGCGTGAAGGTCGGCTTGGGGGAACGGCCGCGACGTGCCGCTGTGCGCGGCTCGCGGCGAGGCGGATCGCTCGGCGGCTGCTCCTGCATATCGACGAAGCCTAGTCCCGATCGCGGTGCCGCGCAGGGGGAAACTCCTGCTCAGGGAGGGAAGTTGGTCGACCGGTACCGCTGGAGGAGGAAGTCGCTTTGCTCCCTGCCGGGGCGGGGCTGTATTCTCGGGCGGCGGTGGTCTGCTGGGCCACCGAGGAGACTTCGCCTAGTCTGGTCTATGGCGCCGCACTGCTAATGCGGTTGGGGTCTTAAAGCCCCTCCCGGGTTCGAATCCCGGAGTCTCCGCGCGAAAGCCGGGTGTGTAGACTGGCCGAGCACCAGCGCCCGTAGCTCAACGGATAGAGCATCTGACTACGGATCAGAAGGTTAGGGGTTCGAGTCCCTTCGGGCGCGCAGGGTTTGACCTGCGGAAACGCCCCTTCGTTCATCGACGAAGGGGCGTTTCTTCGTGCACCCATGGGTGCACGACTCGGGCTGAAGTACATACGTAGTTACCGAGAGTGGTTGCCGCCCTTGCTTCAGTACGACGGGTCTGGCCCGATGTGCAGCGATTTCCCGCGTCAGCCTTGCCCCGACTATGCCTCGGTGACGGCGGCTTGGACGGGGACGGTGAGCTGTACGGCGATCGGCGTGTATAGATCCACATCCTGCATGGCCGTGCGCAGCGAGACGATGAGTGCATAGCGCAGAGGCAGGTTGGCGCGGTCCGCTCGCTTGTTGTTCTTCCACCAGCCTCCCACCGGATGGACGGCGATCAGGCTACAGTCGGCGAGGTCTGCCCCGCTTCCTTCCCAGATGTCTTGATGGAGTGAACCGAGGTTGCGCTGGTTGCCCCCAACAAGCCAGCGTTCCGACCCGCTGGCTGGACGGGTGCCTGCTTCCTCGTCCTGCGCCGCCCGATTCACTCGATCCACGAAGGCGCTGAGAGGTTCGAGGGGTGTGTTTAGCTCGAACCGTAAGCTGTGTGACGGGTAGGTGTAGCGGCGCCGCCAGCCACGCCGAGAAGCCGTAGGTTCGATGAAGTACGACAAGGTGACGCGAAGTTGGACGGTTGCCTCAGCCAGTTCTCGAAGCGTCTCGATTGGCCACGGCAGCCGGTGCAGGCGGAACCGTCGTGCAGCGTGGTCCGGACCATCGAACGGAACGAACTCGTCCTGGGTCACGAGGGTGACAGCGTTCGTGCTGGACGTGAGGACCGAGGTTTCGGTCGGCACGCCCCACCCGTATCTGCGCAGCATCGTCTGCCGTGCGGTCTTCGTCGAGGCGCCGTCGACCTCGGCTCTCATGGCCGGCGTCCATTCGGCCGAGTGGACCAGCAGTCCCCGAATCGTTTCGGGCCAGTAGGACGGGTAGGCGGCCATCGCCTTCGCCGCTAGCCGGGCCGCCTGCGCGGTAGCGGCACTTGTCGCGTTGGCCGAGACGAGGGCGAGGTCGTCCCGAGCCGAGGTGCTACGGACGCACAGGAGCGGATGCCTGTCGTGAAAGTCGACCCCGTCACTGAGGACGTTGCCGCCTTCCATACAAATGTCGGGCTTGATGGGCCAGGTCCGGCTGGAGAATGACACCGACGTGCGGCTATGCGGGGACAGCTCGCCTTCGCCAGCCAGAGCGGCCCAGTTTGCGAAGGTCGGGTCCGTTGGAGCTGCGGTCAGGTCGGTGTAGGCGCCCACGGTGAGGGCATTCCAGGCGTGCGCAGGATCCTCGATCTGCGAGAGGTCACACAGTTCGCGGTGGTCCAACCCTCCCGACCGATCCCGGACATTACCGGCTGAGATTAGGAACAGTCGGGCAGCGCTGAGGTCAGGCTGACCGACGAGCGCGATCCCGCTGTCAGACTGGCCGATGTCGGTGCCGACGCTCAGCGCATCGATAGCCGCCGACCAGAGTGAGGGCTCACCTGCTCGGCCCTCAGGCGGCGCCGTAATTGGCATACAGAACGCGCGCCGCCGGTGAGGTGCTGCCGCTTCTACGGCTGCCGCAGCCTGTGCGGTGATCAGCCCGTAGGCGGCTGGGTCGTTCGTGGCCGGCTTATCGGGCAGCATCTTGACCGATTCAAGGCGGTGCGCCAATGCGACCGGCCCGCTCGCCAGCAGGAGGTCATCGAGGGGGCCGTAGAGAGCAAGCCCAGCCATTACCGTGCCGTGGTCGAGTTGGTCCGCGCCGCTGTCGCCTACAACTGAATGGACGTCGCTGCCATGAAGCGACTCCGACAGCAGCACGTGGGAACGACGCACGCCGCTGTCGAGGTGGCACACCACCGGGGCCGTATCAGGGGCAACCGTCGTTCGTTCCACCAGATCCGTCGTCAAATCGTCCTGGTCATCCCGGGGTAAGTCCTCGACGGTGTCGACGAATTCAGGCCGCCGGATTTCAGCGACGGGGATAGCCGTGAACGGCAGCGCCTGCAAGTCGTCCCAACGTGCCTCCAACCAGACCACGGTCCGATCGACCAGGTCCATGCGCCGCTCGGACATCCGGAAGCGGCCGGCTGCGAACGCACGTAGAAGCTCGACGCCGTTGTCGGTCCGAGTCAGCCAGATCTCCCACCAAGTCGTCCCTGCAGGCGGATCTCCGGCGGATTGCCAGAGGTCTCTCAGCACGGCTCGCCGAATCGACGCGATATTTGCGACGAGCGGGCGGTTCTGCGGCTGTCCGGTTGAGGTGTTGCGGTTGAGGTAATCCTCGAACGTCTTCAGGAAGGCTTGGCGGTAAGCGTCGCTGACCCAGACGACGGCGCTTTCAGGCCGATTGCCTGACGCTGGGTTGACCGCCAGCAGCAGCCATTTGGGGCGCTTTGTCCTGTGGGTCGACATGCGCTCGAGCGAGTCCACCTTCAAGGGGAAGGCAGAATCCGCTGCGTCGAGTACCAGGATGACGCCGAGGGCCTTGAGTTCCTCCAAGGTCAGGTCGTCCGCTACGGCGCCGCGTTCGAGGTCCGCATCCTGGAGCGAACGTGCGAGGTCTCCCCGTAACTTGCGCCCATGGGCACGACGCTCTACCTCACGAATTCGCGGATTACTCCCACCGCGACGGTTGAAGGCGTGGTCGTCGGCGCGACCGGTGATCGTCAGATGCGCCAGCGACCGGGCTGGATTACTCACCGCCCGTCGCCCGGCGATCCTGTAATGCCGCCGTCAGGTCAGCAACCGTGACCTGCTTGTCGCCCCGCAGGATGGCCTGCTTCGCAGCGGTTTCAGCGGCTTTGACCAGTTCGGCATGACTCAGCCCCGCCGTGTGGTTTCGGACTGTCTGCCATCGGATGCTACGGCCCATCGGGCCAAGTCGGGCCTTCATGACTTCCGCTGCCTGTGCTCCGTCGGGGAGTTCGTACCTGATCGCGACGTCGAAACGGCGAAACAGCGCGTGGTCAAGAATCGACCGATGGTTCGTGGCGGCCACAATGATACTCTCGGCGTTGGCCTGCTCGAGAAAGATCAAAAACGAGTTCAAAATTCGTCGGGCTTCGCCGACGTCGTTGCTGCTTCGGTGGCCGCCGAGAGCATCGAATTCGTCGAATAGGTAGACCGCCCGCTGGGACGCCGCGGCTTCGAACACTGCGCGCAGCTTACTCGCTGTCTCGCCGAGGTATTTGCTGAGCAAGCTGTCCAAGCGGACCGTCAATAACGGCAGCGCCAGCTCGTGAGCGATCACCGCTGCTGTCATCGTCTTTCCCGTCCCCGGGGGTCCCTCAAGCAGAAGTCGATGGGCTGGTGCGAATCCGTGTTCTGAAAGGGCGTGCCGCTGCCGTTGTTCATGAAGCACGCGAGCGACGGCGTCCTTCAACTGCGACGGGCCTACCAGATCTTGCAGGGACACGTCCGGGAACGCGGCCGTGACTAGATCCGCCAAGTCCCCTCGTGGCCGGGCGATCGCCGTGACCTTGCTCGCGACTGGCTGGCGTCGGGCAGCCTCGACTACCTGCTTGAGGTCGTTGGCCAATGTCCCATGGCCCTGACGGGCTGCCTTCGCCGCCACTTGAAGCGCGACTGCGTAGAACGCGGCGTCATCACCGGCAGCGTGACTACGCACGAGTGCCTTGATGTGTTCACCTGACGCCGCCACGAACTCGATCCCCCTTCGCTAACCCCAACCTAGCCAAATGGCATGATCACCGGTAGCGATAAAGTTTGACCGGTCGAACTTTACCACTACACTGCTTGACGTGCCAGCAGGGCGCAGTCGACGTGAGAACAGCCGATTCCGGGGTGAAGCCGAAGTGCTCGCCATCCGGCTCCGAGCGCTGCGCGGCGACAGGGGGCTGACTCAGGAGCAACTCGCAGGACGTGCTCGGGTCGCTGTCTCAACCCTCAGGAAGATCGAGTCGGGACGAGTGATCGAGCCCGGCTACTTCACGATGCTGGCGCTCGCCAACGCTCTAGGTGTCGACCTGCGCGAGTTTGCTTGACCGTGCGACTCGACAGGAGCGAGCCAGCACGTCGATCTTTGCATGTGCAGGTCGCGGGCTAAGCCGACGCGCGGCGCTTCGGGCTGGATGCACGCGGCCGGACTTGATCCTCCCATCCGCCGACGTCGACCGCCTGATCACGATCCTCACTCGTAGGGGGCCATGAGGCTGAGTCGTGAAGAGGCGCTGCTGTTGGCGAACGAGCCGGTGACCGCCTGGGCCAACGCTGACGTGGAGTACGAGCCTCGCTCGGCGGTGGACGTCTTCCAGTTGCGGCTCGGCCCCGCCGACGGCATGTGGGTGGCCAGGGAGGCCGACCGTCGCTGCGTCAACCCTTCGATGGTTATCGAGGCGCGCCGAGCGGTGGAGGGCTCGCCGGCAGATCAAGATGCGAGCGACGAACCTGGATCCGAAGGTTGATTGATCATGCACCCAGGGGTGCACCTCGGGGGAGGTAAACGCACGTTGGCGTCACGTTCCGTCGACACTGCTACATACCCAAACCGGACAAACCCGCATAGCTGCAGGTCACGGGTATCCGCTCCTTCCGACTACGGATCAGAAGGTTAGGGGTTCGAGTCCCTTCGGGCGCGCAAGGTAGCAAGGGGTCTGACCTGCCGAAACGGCAGTCAGACCCCTTAGTTTGCTCTACCCCTTGTGGATGTTCGGGTGCTCGTCGCGGCCTCCGGTGCTGCCGCCTATGTGATCCGTGGCCCCCGCCGGATCAACTGACCCGCCGGTCCGGTCTGCCTTTCCCCGTACGGCGTCGGGTCGGAGTCGGGGAGCCTCCTACCGTGGTAGGAGGAGGCGGCCGTGATCTCCGTCCGGGGCAGGGGGGCAACGGCACTGCGCTCCGACGACTTCACGGCCCGCCGTCGACAGGATTTCCTCTCGTAAGGCCCGGAATCCCCGGGCCGCGGGGAGGCTCACATGTTCACCGCACTCGGCAGACTCGTCGTCCGGCGGACCAAACTGACCCTGTTCGTGTCGCTCGCCGTGGTCGTGCTGACCGCGATCCTCGGCGGCGGCGCCTTCACGGCCCTGAAGAACGGCGGCTTCGACGACCCGTCGTCCGACTCGGCCCGGGCCCGGGTGATCCTGGAGGAGGAACTCGGTGCCGGGTCGCCCAACCTCCTGCTCGTCGTCACGGCGGAGGGGGGTGATGTCGACGCCCCGGAGGCGGCGGCCGCAGGTCGGGCGCTGTCCGACGATCTCGCCGCGACGGCGGGCATCGACGAGGTGACCTCCTACTGGTTGCTCGGCTCGCCACCACCGTTGCGCTCCGAGAGCGGCGGGTCGGCACTGGTGATGGCGCGTGCCGGCGGCTCGGAGGCGGACGTGGAGGCCACCGTCGCCCGGGTGCAGGACAGCATCGAGGGTGACCGGGGCGCGGTCACCGTGCAGGTCGGCGGGGCTGCGGCGGTCGACGCGGCGCTCGGCCACGGCCTTGAGGAGGACCTGGTACGCGCCGAGCTGATCGCGATTCCCCTGACGCTGCTGCTGCTCCTGGTCGTGTTCCGCGGGGTCGTGGCGGCACTGCTCCCGCTGCTCGTCGGTGGGGCCGCGGTCCTCGGCGCCTTCTTCGTACTGTGGGCGTTCGCGCAGTTCACCGACGTGTCGGTGTTTTCCGTCAACCTCGTCACGGCGCTCGGCATCGGCCTGGCGATCGACTACTCGCTGCTGATCGTCTCCCGGTTCCGTGAGGAGCTCAGGGCGGGTCACGACCCGCGGCTGGCCACCATCCGGACGGTGGAGTCCGCCGGTCGTACGGTCGTCTTCTCCGGGGTGACCGTGGCCGTGGCGCTGCTGTCGCTGATCGCCTTCCCGATGTTCTTCCTGCGTTCGTTCGCCTATGCCGGGGTCGGCGTGGTGCTCGTCGCGGTCCTCGCCTCGGTGATCATCCTGCCCGCGGTCCTGGCGCTGCTGGGTCACCGGGTCGATGCGTGGCGCCTGCCCGGCATGCGCCGCGACGCCGAGGGCGGCTCGCGCCGCTGGGCGGCCGTCGCCGAGGGCGTGCTGCGCCGGCCCGGCCTGGTCACCGGTGCGGCGGTCGCGGTCCTGCTGCTGCTCTCCGCGCCCGTGCTGGGCACCAGGTTCGGCAACCCCGACGCCCGGGTCCTGCCCGCCGACGTCGCGGCGCGCCAGGCCACCGAGGCAGCGCAGCGCGACTTCGGCTACGAGGCCCTGCCCGTCGTCATCCAGGGGACCAGGAACCAGAGCGAGATCGAGGCGTACGCCGCAGCGGCCTCGCGGATCGGCAACGTCACCGAGGTCGACACCCGCTACGGCACCTGGGCAGGCGGGCAACGCACCGCCGGCCCCGCCCCTGACGCCGGTCGGTACGCCGCGGACGCCGGCGAGTGGCTGGAGGTGATCCCGGCGGTGCAGCCGATCTCGATCGAGGCCGAGGCGGTCGTGCACGACCTGCGGGCCATCGACGCGCCGTTCGACGCCCTGGTCGGTGGCAGCACCGCCGAACTCGTGGACACCAAGGCGGGCATCACGGCGGTCGCGCCCTGGGCCGCGCTCTGGATCGTCGTGGCGACGTTCGCCCTGTTGTTCCTGATGTTCGGCAGCCTCCTGGTGCCGTTCAAGGCGATCCTGCTCAACACGCTCAACCTGACCGCCATGCTCGGCGTGATGGTCTGGATCTTCCAGGACGGCAACCTCTCCGAGGTGCTGAACTTCACCCCGACCGGGCTCACCGACGTCTCGATGCCGCTGCTGATGCTCGCCGTCGCGTTCGGCCTCTCGATGGACTACGAGGTGTTCCTGCTGGCGCGGATGAAGGAGGAGTACGACCGGACGGGCGACAACCGCGTCGCGATCGTCTCCGGCATCGCCCGTACCGGCCCGATCGTCACCGCCGCCGCCCTGGTGCTGTCGATCACCTTCTTCGCGTTCGGTACCGCCGGGATCACCTTCATGAAGATGTTCGGCCTCGGCCTCGGCCTCGCGGTGCTGATCGACGCGTTCCTCATCCGGGCCACGCTGGTGCCGGCGCTGATGAAGATGGCCGGCCGGGCCAACTGGTGGGCGCCGGCGTGGGCCCGCAGGCTGCACGACAAGGCCGGGCTCGACGAGACCGGCGGCACCCTCTCCACCACGACCGAGCGGGAGGTCCGTCAACTGGAACCGGTGGGCTGACCTCGGTCCATCCGGCCGGCGCCGCCCCGCACCCGGGGCGGTGCCGGGCCGTCTGCAACGAGCGGAGGAACTCTGATGGACCTGTCCTATATTGCACGCATGCCCTCGCCCCTGCGCAGTCGCGACCGGTTCGCCGCGACGGCCGCCATGCTCGGCCTCGGCGCCGGGGTGCTCACCTTCGCCTACGCCGAGTCGTGGGGCTGGGTCCTGGCGCTCGCCCTCTTTCCCGCGCTGGTCGTGCGGGCCTGCTGGCCGAACATGCCCGGCTGGCTGCTGCTGGCCTGGGTCGCCGTCCCGACCATCGTCGGGGAGGCGTTCCAGGTCACCCAGACCACCTATCTCACCGTGACCGCCGCGCTGGCGGTCGTCGCCGCAGGCCGCCGCAGCCGGCTCGACACCGTGGCGATCGGCGTCACCATGGCGTCGCCGTTCTTCCCGCTGCTGTTCGAGGCGAGCGACTGGCACCGGCGGATCGGCGCCTGGCTCTGGTTCGGCGGGCTCCTCGTCGGCCTGGCTTTCGGCCACGTCGTCCGCCGGCAGTGGATGCTGATCGCCGAACTCGATCGCACCCGGACCCGGCTGGCCGAGGCCGCGGTCGCCGAGGACCGCCAGCGGATGGCCCGTGACCTGCACGACCTGGTGGGCCACAGCTTCAGCGTGGTCCTGCTGCACCTCTCCGGGGCCCGCATGATCCTGAACTCCTCTCCCGATGCGGCGGCCGAGGCCCTTCGCGAGGCCGAGGCGGTGGGGCGGCAGGGCATGGACGAACTGCGCCAGGCCCTGATGCTGATGCACGAGGGTTCGCCCGCGCCGACGGCGGGCGAGGCGGGCGACCTGGATCGGCTGGTGGCGAGCTACCGGGACGCCGGCATGCGGGTCGACCTCGTCGTCGACGGCGCCCTCGACGGCGTCTCGGCGGCGCCGCGCATGGTGCTCTGCGACGTTCTGCGCGAGGCACTGACGAATGCGGCGAAACATGCCCGCACCCCCGAGGTGACCGTCCGCATCGACGTCGGCCCCGCCGAGGTTGCGCTCCGCATCGAGAACGCCCTCGGCGTCGCCCCGGCCGGCTCCGGCCTGGGCCTGACCGGCCTCGAACACCGGGTGGGCGCCATCGACGGCGTGTTCCGGGCCGGAGCGCAGGCCGGGAACTGGATCGTCGACGTGAGCCTGCCGCGCCGCCTGGCGGGAGTGACCTCGTGATCCGGGTACTGCTGGTCGACGATCAGCCGTTGGTCCGCGCCGGGCTCGGTCTGATCCTGCGCAGCCAGCCGGACATGCAGGTGGTCGGTGAGTGCGGCGACGGCGACCAGGTGCCGGCGGCCGTCGCCGCGCACCGGCCCGACGTCATCTGTATGGACGTCAAGATGCCCGGTGTCTCGGGGGTGGAGGCGACCCGCCGGGTACGCGCGGCCGGCGGCCCCCCGGTCTGCGTGCTGACCACCTTCGGCGAGGAGGACGTGCTCTGGTCGGCGGTGGATGCCGGGGCGGCGGGGTTCGAGTTGAAGTCCGCGACGCCGGAGAACCTCATCGAGGCGGTCCGGACCGTGGCGGCCGGCGGCACCTGGATCGATGGCACGCTGCTCGGCCCGATGCTGGCGACGTTCCGGAAGCTGCGCCAGCCGAGGTCCGGCAGCGGGGACAGCCGCGTCGCCGCCCTGACCGAGCGCGAACTGGAGGTGCTGCGGCTGATGGCCCGTGGCGCCTCCAACCGGGAGATCGCCGACGGCCTGTTCCTGGCGGAGACGACGGTGAAGACCCACGTGGGCGCCGTCTTCAGCAAGCTCGGGGCCCGGGACCGCGCGGCCGCGATCGTCATGGCCTACGACGCGGGCGTCGTACAGCCCCGCGGATAGCCGCTGATCGGGGGCGTGGCACGCCGCTCGCGCCGGTCCCAACACACTCCTGACACCTCGTTGGGCGACGACAGCTCGTCGTTGGTGTGCTCTGCGCCACGGCGTCGACCGGGCCGGATACTCCCACGTCACTCAGCTTCGTGTTGGGGTCCGGGGAAGCGCCGCCGGTTGGTGGGTCTTCCGGACCTGTAAACAGAAACGGCCGGGCCGCGAGGCCCGGCCGTTTCGTCAGACGACGATCACCTGACGAGCGCGGTGGCCGCGTCCGCCCAGGTGGAGTCGTTCTTCACGTTCCTCAGCTTCAGGCCCTGGAGGATCTTGGTCATCTCGGCGTCGGAGAGGCGTCCGTCGCTCGCGACCTGGATGCTGGTCCTGCCGTCCTTGCTGCGGTGGGTGCAGAAGCCGTTGCCGCACTTGATCGTCGTGTCGCCGGTCGTCTGGTTGGAGTTCTTCGACGGCACCACGAAGATCTGGAAGCTGCCGGGGAGGCTTCTGCCGTCGACGCCGCCGTACGGCTCGACGAGGCCGGTGGTGGGCGGTGCCGGGTTCGCGAAGATCGCGCCACCGTAGTCGCCGTTCCGGGCGGCCGCGATGCCGTTGAGACCGGACATGGCGTGCGAGCCGAGCTCGACGGGCTGGTAGCCGGCCGGGACGTAGTCGAGCGTGAACGGCAGCTTGGCCGGGGTGGCCTTGGTGGGCTTGAGGCCCGCGACGATCTTCTGGAGTTCCGTGTCGGACGGGTCCTGCCCGGAGTTCGAGTGCGTCGACAGGACCGCCCACGCGTCCGCGTCGTACGACCAGGCGAGCGTCCGGCGGGTCATACCGCCGTTGCCCGGGCCGTCGACCTGGTACGCCTCCTTGCCGTCGACGGTCAGTCTGGTGGCTCCGGCCAGTCCGGCGGGGTTGAACGCGCCCGGCCGGTACAGCACCAGGTACGCGTAGATCGTCGGTTCTGGCGTGGCGCCCGGCCCGCCCTTCTTCGGCCTGTCGCCGATCCGGGCGGTCTCTTCCTCGGTGATCGCCTTGTCGTTCGTGGTCCGGCCGTCCAGGTACACCGACGCGATCTGGTACGACGTCGACGCCACGACCGGTGCCGCCACCTTCCAACGGCCGACCTCGAAGGCACCGAACGTGAACTGGAACGGGTCGGCCGGGTACTCCCACTTGACCGTGTCGGCCCGCTGGGTGACGGTCGACGGCGCCGCCGCGTCGATGACCGTGCTCTGACCCGTACCCCCGAAGATCGACGGAAGGGCGACCGCCGCAGTCACCGCGGCCACGGCGAGCGCCGCGCCCGCACCGGCGAAGCCGGCCCGCCGGCGACGCTGCGCCCTGCGGCCCTTACCGACGATCTCGTCGATCGTGTTCCGGTCCGGCGGCGCGTTCGACGTCGCCAGATCCACCACCTCATGCAACCGCACGGGACAACTCCTTGACATCGGCGACCTGCAGGTCGATGTTCTCGGTGGCCAGAACCTCACGGAGGCGGGAAAGCCCCCGCGACGTCTGGCTCTTGGCGGTGCCGACGGAGACCCCCATGACCGCTGCGCTCTCCTCGAGAGTCATCCCGAGGTAGTAGCGAAGGATCAGAGCGGCCCGCTGCTTGCGGGGCACGGCACGCAGAGCGGCCTGAACCCGGATCCGCTCGTCGGTGGCAGCCGCCGGGTCGCGCAGGGCGACATCCGGCATCTCGTCACCGGCGGAGCGTTCCCGGCGCCACGGCCGGCGGGTCTCGTCGACCGCGGCCCGGTACACCATCGTCTTGGCGTACAGGTCAGGACGGTCGAGCTTGCGCCAGCGCGGGTACAGCTTGGCCAGGGCGTTGCCCACGGCATCTTCCGCCGTGTGCCAGTTACCGCAAGTCAGGTACGCCAGTTTGCGCAGCGGGCCATACTGGGCCGCGACGAACTGACGGAACCCTTCCTCTTCCTCGGCATTCAAGATCGCCTGCCCCCTTCGACGGAGGTGGAACGGTGGCAGCCGCGAAGAAGGTTGCACCAGAAGGCGGTGTGACGGGTGCCACATCCCTGGTGCTGTTGCCGACCCGGATCACCTTGTTCCGCATGGTGCCGTTCCCTTCGAGGCGGACCCACCACTGTGGGATGACCGCCGGGAGCGGTGGCACGTCGGGCCTACCGCTCCGGCGTGTCATACGCAGTCGTCATTGGTGGCCGCCGGCCGGAACGAGCTGATGGTGTCGTTGGTGGACCACTGGTCGCGGGGAATCGACTGGCCCGGGTGAACATACAATGAATCGTGGCCGGTGAAGTTCGTGTGGCGGTAGAAGCACATTCCGGTCGGCGTTCTGTTCCAGTACGAGGACGCCAGGTCGTTCATGAAGCTGCCGATGTTCGACATGACTGCGACGTGCGGGACGAACAGGTATCGTCCTTGGTAATTTGCGTCTCCCCAGATGCAGACGTAGTTGTCCGGGCAGTCCTGCAAGTGGGCCTGAGCTGGCGAACTGTGAACCGTCACGACCCCGACCGTCGCCAGGGTGACTGCCGCTCCGGCGGCGGCGATCCTCCTGAGCCAGTCCAGCCCAGACCCCGCAACGTTACCCGACATGCCACACTCCTTTTCTTCCGCGCCAGACTGGCGGGTGTCACAATCATTTTCCTGCCAAGCTGAACCTCGATTGCCGAATCGTGACGTTCAGCCGTCCATGTTGCCGATGGCCACCTGCACCCACAGGACCGAGGCTGCGGCGATGCCCAGGAAGGTGAGAACCGACAGCCCGGACGCAGCACCGAGACCCAGGCGCTTGCGGGACACGACGAACACGGCTGCGGACGCGGCTACCGCGAACAGCGCCAGATAAACCGAGAATCCCATTGTCTGCTTCTTTCCTTCAGGCGGGCGTACCGCAGCGCCGAACTCTGCGAGCGGTGCGGAGGAATCGGCCGGTGATGGTGTGGAGCCGGGGCAGCGCATCGCAGCGGCGGCGCGAGCGTCGACGAACAGGCGAGCCCCCGGAAGCCGTCACTCGGCGTACGGCAGGACCTGCAAGGTGGTGCTCCCGTCCCCGGAGGTCGTGATACGGCCGTCCTTGACGCTGACGACGCCGTAGGCGCCGTGCAGTTCGAACAGGCCGGAGTCACCGGCCAGGGCCACCCGCCAGACCTGCGACGCCTTTCCGTCCTGGCAGTTCTCCAGCTTCAGGGCGGCACCAGGGGTGTCCGCGACGCAGTACCCGCCGCCGATCTCTTCGTTCCAGAACGGCGGCTTGATGACCACCCGGTTCTTCGCCGACACCGTGGCCGGGTGGAGGGACATCATCGTGGAGTCCGTCCGGCCGGTCCCGGTGAAGTCGACCCCTGCCTGGCCCACCTGGAGGAAGCGGTCCACGCCGTCGTCGGCGACGTCGATCAGGACGCTCTTGCCGGCCCTGATGCCGGTGATGCCGAGCCCGGACAGATCCGAGGTGACCTTCGCCCCGGCCGTCGGCCTGGCCGGGGTGGGAGCCGTCCTTCCGGTCGGTGCGGCAGGGGCCGGTGCGGTCGAGGTCTCGTCGGAGGACGCCGGGGCAGACGGCGACCCGGCCGGGGCGGACGTGGCGGGTGCGGACGTGTGCGACGTTGCTCCGGCCGTGCCCTGGTCGCTGGTGCAGGCGGTGAGCAGGGTGGTGGCGGCGAGGACAGCTCCGATGACGAACGAACGGGTGTGACGCATCCGCCGTTGGCCCGGTCGGATTGCCTCGTACAGCGGTGTCGGGTTCATGCCGTAGAGCCTGCCGAACGACGGCCGCGATGCCCTCCCTCCGCGAGCCGGCACCGGCTCGGCGCTGGGCGGATTTCCGGCCCCGCGCCTCCTCCGAAAGGTGGAGGCGTGCGGGCGTCAGGCTCGGGGGGTCCCGCCGCGGAACTGTCAGGCGTGGACCAGACCGGCGCGCCACGCCCAGGATGCGACCTCGACGCGGTTGCGTACGCCGAGTTTGGACTGCGCGGCAGCCAGGTGGGTCTTGACGGTGGAGACCGCGACGAACAACTCGGCCGCGATCTCCTGGTTGGTCAGTCCCCGTGCCACCGCCCGTACGACGTCGTTCTCCCGGTCGGTCAGGGCCTCCGCCGGTGCGGTCGTCCGGAGCAGCGGCCGGTGCCGGAAATGACGCAGCAGCCGGACGGTGACCTGTGGCGCCACCAGTGCGTCGCCGCGTACGGCCGCCCGCACCGCCTCGACCAGCAGGGCCGGTCCGCAGTCCTTGAGCAGGAAGCCGCTCGCTCCGTACTGGAGGGCGGTGTCCACGTACTCGTCGTCGTCGAACATGGTGATGACGACGACGGCGATCGGGTCGGCCACGTCGGGACCCGCGAGCAGCCGGGTGACCTGCAGTCCGTCCAGGTTCGGCATCCGGATGTCCAGCACGCACACGTCCGGGCGCAGCCGGCGTGCCGCCTCGACCGCTGCCCGCCCGTCGGCGACGTCGGCCACCACGGTGATGTCCGGCTGGGCTTCCAGGATCATCCGGAACCCGACCCGCATCAGCTCCTGGTCATCGGCGATCAAGACCCGCACTGCCTACCGTCCCCGTCCTGGTGACGCCGCCGGCCACCGTCCGCAGGCCTGCCCCGGCGAACCGCGCACGACACCACCACGACAGTCGTCCCGTTCCCGCCGGCCGTACCCCTGATGTCAACGGAGATACCCGCCGATCGAGCACGAATGATACGGGTTGGTACGGCGATGCCCGTGCCTACCGCCCGACCCGGCGCAGCGGCACGTCGGCGGTCACCCGCCAGCCACCGGTCGTACGGCCGGCGGTGAACCGGCCACCGAGCAGGTGAACCCGCTCCCGCAGGCCGACGAGCCCGAAGCCACTGCGGTGCCGGCGGACCGCCGTGGTGGCCTTCCCGTCGTCGTGGACCTCGACCCGGACGGTCCCCTGCTCCGTCCGTACCGATGCCGATATCTCCCGTGCCCCGGCGGCGTGCCGCCGGGCGTTGGTGACCGACTCCTCCACGAGGCGCAGCACCGATGTCGCGACCTCGTCGGCCACCGGTTCGGCCAGGTCGACCGTCAGTCGTACCGGCGGACTGCCGGCCGACGTCATCGCCCGCAGGTCGGCCGCCAGGTCGGTGGTCCGCGCCAGCGGTGCCAGCGCCGGGCCTTCGCCCTGTTCGCGGTCGCGCAGCGCGGCGACCAGGCGACGCATCGCGGACAGCGCCTCGATACCGGAGCGTTCGATCACCGGCAGCACCCGGGCCGCCGCACCGGGGTCCGTCGCGGAGAGTACCTGCGCGGCACGTGCCTGCGCCATCATCGTGCCGACCTGGTGCGCCACCACGTCGCGGAGTTCCTGCGCCAGGCGCAGCCGTTCACGTCGCTGTGCCGCGAGCACCGCGGCCCGGCTGGCACGGGCCCGCTCCCGGTCACGACCCCGCAGATACCACCCGTACGCCGCCGGCAGCACCGCCATCGCCACTCCCGACAGCGACACGCTCCACCACGGCTCCGGCACCGACCCGTCGGGCAGCGACCAGTAGTCCGGCCGGAGCCGTGCCGCCGCCACGGCGGTGGCCAGGAGCAACCCGACGAGCCCGGTCGCCACGACCGCCCGAACCCGGCGGGCCACCGCCACGATGATGACCGCCAACGCGCCGAACTCGGTCACCGCCAGGCCCGCCAGCATCTCGGCGCCGACCACCCGCAGAACCGCCGACGAGACGACGAGCGTCGCCACGGCACCCAGTGTCGCGGTGACCGGCCGCGCCTGCGCCAGCAGCGCCATGGCCGCCATCGCGACGACGCCCGGCGCCACCCACCCTTGGCCCGCGGCTCCCAGCTCCATCGAGAACTGCACGTCGAGCAGGGCCAGGACCACCAGCAGGACAGCCGACGGCCACTGCCGCAGCACCGGTGCCATCACCACAGTCTTCTCACCAACCCGCAGCGCCTCCACACTGTCGGGGAGGACGTCGGACACAGTACGGGTCACCCTCGCGTACGGCTCATCGTCACCGGACCCGACCGGCTGCTGCGCTATCGTCCCCTGCGGCTGCCGGGATCCGGACCGGTGCGAGGACTGCTTGGTGGCACCGTGAAGCTCGACTGGCGAGGCCTGATCACCTGGGAGTGGCCCCTGGCCGGGCTGCTCGTGCTCGCGCTGGCCCTGGACGGAGCGGCGGCGAGCGAGCTGACGCACTACGGCCAGCAGTGGGAGCTGCCGAGTTCCCTCGCCCTGTGTGCCCTCGCGCTGCTGGCGTCCCGCTGGCCGGTCGTCGCGGGCCTGGGTGTCTCGGTGGTCCTGCTGGTGTGGTCGGCGGTGATGCGGCTGGCCGGCGTCCCGGTCCTCTCGGCCGCGGGCGGGCTGCTGGCCGCCGAGGTCGCCGCGGTCCTGGCCGTCGTCGTCGCCGTGGTCCGCCGGTCACCCAGGTCCACCGCCACCGGCCTCGTGGGACTGCTCCTGCTCAGCTGTCTCGCGGTCCGTGTCCTGCGGCCGGAGCACCCGGACTCTCCCCAGGACCTGGGCTGGAACGCGGTCCTGCCGGTCGTGGCCATCCTCGCCGGGTGGTACCTGCGGGCGCGCGACGCCGAACATTCGCGCGAGATGCAGGCGGTGGTGGTCGCGGCCCGGTTGCGGGAGCGGGTCGCCCTGGCCCGGGAGTTGCACGACGTGGTGGCGCACCACATCGGCGGGATGGTGGTGCAGGCCCAGGCGGCGCAGGCGGTGGCGGTGCCCGATCCCGGCGCGCCCGCGCGGGTACTGCCGGTGATCGAGCGTGCCGGCACGGACGCCCTGTCGGCGATGCAGCGGATGGTCGCCATGCTGCGCGAGAGCAGCGAGGGCAGCGAGGGGGAGAGCGGGAAACCGGCGACGCTGACCACGGACCTGGTCGCCGACCTGCAGGCGGTGACGGCCACTCCGGAAGGCGGCACTCCGGTCCGCCTGACGGTGGAGCTCGCCGAGACCGTACCGGCGGAGGTCGCGACCACGGTGCTGCGGCTGGTCCAGGAGTCGGTGACGAACGCGCGGCGGTACGCCACCGGCGCCCACGAGATCACCGCGACGGTACGAGCCGGCGGCGGGGCCGCCCGGGTGCAGGTGCGGGACGACGGCCGACACACCGACCGGCCGAGAAGATCAGGGGGCGGCGGTTACGGCCTGGTCGGCATGCGGGAGCGGGTGGAGTTGCTCGGCGGCCGGTTCGAGGCGGGCCGGTTGCCCGGTGGGGGCTGGCAGGTGCTCGCCGACGTGCCGCTGCGGGCGACCGAGATCAGGCACTGAATTCCCGGGCCGGTGGAACCAGCACCGGCGGCACCGTGCCGGTCTAGCGCGGTACCGGTGATGACCAGGGCAGTTCGGCGGCCACCGTTCCCAGCAGCGCCAGGGCCTGCGCCGACTGGCTGCCGGCCTCGGCCTGATAGACGATCAACTGTTGGCCCGTCGCACCGTCCACGCTGAGCGAATCGTAGGTGAGGGTCAGTTCGCCGACTTCGGGATGGTGGAACACCTTCGCCTCGTGGGCCTTGCCCCGTACGTCGTGGCGGGCCCACAGCCGGCCGAACTCCGGGCTCTTCAGGGACAGTTCCCCGACGAGATCGATGAGCCGGGCGTCGTTGCGCAGGTCGGCGGCGGCGGCGCGCAGCGCGCCGAGGCTGGACTGCGCGACCTCCGCCCAACGGGGGTAGAAGGAACGAGCCGCCGGGTCGAGGAAGACGAACCGGACGAGATTGGGTTCGTCCGACTCGAACACCTTGGCGAACAGGGCACGTCCCAGCCGGTTGCCGGCCAACACGTCCATCCTGCGGTCGATGACCAGCGCGGGGGTGTGCAGCCAGCCGTCCATCAGGCGCAGCAGGCTCGGCCGGACCGTCTCGCGGGTACTCCTGCGGACGGGACCACGGCTGGCCCGCGCCAGCAGGTGCAGATGTGCCAGCTCCTCGGAATCGAATCCCAGGGTGCGGGCCAGGGCGTCCAGCACCTGTTCGGAAGGGTGCTGCTCCCGCCCCTGCTCCAACCGGGTGTAGTAGTCGGTGCTGACCCCGGACAGTTGGGCGACCTCCTCCCGCCGCAGACCCGGGGTCCGGCGTCGGCCCGAAGAGATGATCCCGGCCCCCTCCGGGCTGGTCATCTCACGCCGGGCACGCAGGAACTCGCCGAGCGCATTGGTGCGGTCCATGGCCCCAACATAACCCCGGGACGACCGGTTGCCGGGACGGTCAGCCTGGGTGCGACACACCCTGCCTGACGGCCACCGGAACCCGGAAGGTGGATCCATGGAATCCACCACGAAGGTCATTCTGGTCACCGGCGCGAGCAGCGGAATCGGCGAGGCGGTCGCACTGCGCCTGGCCGGCGAGGGGCATCACGTGGTCGCGGGCGCCCGGCGTCGGGAGCGGCTCGCCGCGCTCGCCGGACGCCACGACAACATCCGGGTACGGCAGCTCGACGTGACCGACCGGAGCGACGTCGGAGCGTTCGTCGACAGCGCGGTCGCCGAGTTCGGGCGGGTCGACGTGTTCGTCAACAACGCGGGCGTGATGCCGTTGTCCCGGCTCGACGCACTGCTGGTGGACGAGTGGGACCGGATGCTCGACGTCAACGTGCGGGGCCTGCTGCACGGCATCGCGGCCGTCCTGCCGGTCTTCCGCCGGCAGGGCAGCGGCCACCTGATCACCGTCGCCTCCGTCGGCGCCCACGAGGTGGTGCCGACCTCCGCGGTGTACTCGGCGACGAAGTTCGCGGCCTGGGCGATCACCGAGGGCCTGAGACTGGAGTCCGACCCGAGCCTGCGGGTCACCACGATCACGCCCGGCGTCGTCGAGTCCGAACTGGCCGAGACGATCAGCGACCCGGTCGCCCGTGCGGCGATGAAGGAGTACCGCAAGGACTCGATCCCGCCGGACGCGATCGCCCGCGCGATCGCGTTCGCCGTCGACCAGCCGGCGGACGTCGACGTCAACGAGATGATCATCCGCCCGGCCCGGCAGCGGGGCTGACATGGCCGGCACCGAGCGGAGCAGGTTGTCCGGGGCGGCCGCCGCCGTGTGCGCGACCGTGGCGCTCACCGCCTGCGGGGCGGAGACACCGTCCGCGCCACAGCCCGCACAGTCCACCGCGCAGGCGCGGCCCCCGGCCACCGGGACCACACACCCGTACGTGGGGATGTGGGTGACCGCCGACAACCACATCCGGCAGGAGCTGCTCGCCGACGGCCGGTACGACGAGGCGCGTGGCCAACGGGACAGCGCCTACACCGGCCGGTACGAGGTGACCGGCGAGCACATCGACTACTGGGACGACAGCGGGTTCACCGCCGACGGCCGCTTCGAGGGCGATGTCCTGCACCACGGCGGCTACCTGTTCTACCGCGAGGGCAGCGCTGCCCACCGGCGGGCCGCTGCCGAGCAGAGGTGACGGGTGGACGTCAGCGGAGCGTCTGCGCGCCGATGACGGAGAGCATCCGGAGTTTCTCGTAGCTCTCGCTGCCGGGCACGGCGGTGTAGACCATCAACGAGTGGGCCTGGCCCGGGTCCACCAGCCGCTGGCAGTTCAGCTCCAGCGCCCCGACCTCGGGGTGGACGAAGTGCTTGACCTCGTGCGGACGTATCCCGATCTCGTGGTCGTCCCAGACCCGCCGGAACTCCTCACTGCGGGCCAGCAGCAGCTCGGCCAGGTGCGCCGCCCGGGAGTCGGGGCCCCGGAGGGTGACCAGTTCGCGCAGCCCCGAGGCGTACATCCGGGTCAGGAACGCGTGCTCCTCGGGCGCGTAGAACTCCCGGACGGCGGGGTCGGTGAACCACCGGTACCCCGCGCTGCGGGCCGGGCCGGTGTACCGCGTCGTGTCCCCGGTGAGCGCGACGCCCATCGGGGACTGCCGCAGGGTCTCGCCCAGCTCGGTGATGATCTCGGCGGGGGTGTCGTCCAGACGGTCGAGCACCCGTAGCAGGCCGGGACTGATGTGGTCGTTGGAGGCACCCCGCGGGGGCGGGTTGTGGCCGGCGAGACGGAACAGGTGGTCGCGTTCGTCGATCGACAGGTGCAGGCCCTGGGCGATCGCGGCGAGCATCCGGTGTGACGGCTGAGGGCCGCGTTCCCGTTCGAGCCGGGAGTAGTAGTCGGCCGACATGTGGCACAACGAGGCGACTTCCTCGCGCCGTAGCCCGTCCGTCCGGCGACGCTGCCCGCGCGGCAGACCGACGTCCTCCGGTTGCAGTGCCGCACGCCGATTGCGGAGGAACTCCGCCAGCCCGGTGCGATCGATCACGACGCTCCCCCTTCGAGTGCTGCCTCGTTTCTACCGCCCGGAGATACAGGTAGCCACGGCCCGCCGATCCCCCCGTCCGGGCCGGAGGGGGACCTGGCGAGCCTGTGATCGGTAGGCCGTGGTTACCGTCCCGCCTTCAACCGACGATCGATGGCGTCACCCGATGTCCTGGACAACCAGATGGAAGGCGTAGGCCGATGCCACGTACCCCGATCGACATCACCGTCCCGGATCTGTCCGGGAAGCGCGCCGTCGTCACCGGCGCGAGCGACGGGATGGGCCTGGGAATGGCCGCACGACTGGCCGCGGCCGGTGCCGAGGTGATCCTGCCCGTCCGCAATCCGTGCAAGGGCGAGACCGCGATCACCACGATCCGGCAGGTCGTCCCCGGGGCGAAGGTCTCGTTGCGCAGCCTCGACCTGTCCTCGCTGGAGTCGGTCGCGGCCCTCGGCGACGCCCTGCGCGAGGAGGGCCACCCGATCCACATTCTGATCAACAACGCGGGCGTGATGCGACCGCCGAACCGGCAGACCACGGCCGACGGGTTCGAGCTGCAGTTCGGCACCAACCACCTCGGCCACTTCGCGCTGGTCGCCCGGCTCCTCCCGCTGCTGCGCGCCGGCGCTGCCCGGGTGACCTCGCAGGTCAGCATCGCCGCGCGTCGCGGCCGTATCAACTGGGACGACCTGAACTGGGACCGCTCGTACGACGGCATGCGTGCCTACCGTCAGTCGAAGATCGCGTTCGGGCTGTTCGGCCTGGAGCTGGACCGCCGCAGCAGGGCGCACGGTTGGGGCATCACCAGCAACCTCTCCCACCCCGGGGTGGCCCCCACCAGCCTTCTGGCCGCCCGCCCCGAACTCGGCCGCAGCCAGGACGTCCCCCAGATCCGCCTGATCCGGGCCCTGTCCGCTCGCGGCATCCTGCTGGGCACCGTCGAGAGCGCGAAGCTGCCCGCGCTCCTGGCCGCGACCGACCCCGGCGCGAAGGCCGGCGTCCTCTACGGGCCCGGCGGCCCCGGCAACCTCGGCGGCCCGCCCTCCGAGCAGCGGATGTATCCGCCACTGCGCAGCACCGACGAGGCCCAGCGCGTCTGGCAGGTCTCCGAGCGGCTCACCAGGACCGCCTTCGTCGCGGCCTGACCATCGGGGCGGCGTTCTCGCTACCGGGCGAGGATGGCGGTCATGGCGGCGTAGCTGGCCAGGAGCAGGACGCCTTCGAAGCCGAGGCGTCCCCAGCCGCACGTCTGCCGGATGAGCAGCCCGCCGAGCAGGGTGGCGGTCATGAACAGGCTGGTGGTGGTCGCCAGCAGCTCGTCGCTGCCGGCGGTGTGGTAGATCGATCCGTGGCGGTAGGCGACGTCCCCGGCGACGAGGGTGAGCACGTCGAGGAGGTTCCCGCCGATCACGGCGGCGATGGCGAGGGTGACGGCGCCACGGCGCACCGCGGCGATGGCGGTGACGGTTTCGGGCAGGGCGTTGACGATTCCCATGAGCACGCCGCCGACGAATCCCGTAGTGAGCCCGGTGACCTCGACGAGGCTCTCGGCGGCGTGGGCGACGAGCCACCCGCCGCCGGCGACGGTGGCGCCGACGATCGCGAACTGGGTCCACAACCAGGGCAGGGGACGCTGGTTGAGCGGGCTGTCGGTGTGTGGGATGTCGGGCCGGGTCTCGTCGGTGGCGATGGCCTGCCACATGGGTTGCGCGCCGGCGCGGCGGATCAGCATGAGCCCGCCCAGGTACGCGGCGACGAGGACGCCTGACATGGGGTGGACGCCGGCGACGGTGGCCTCGGGGGTGTAGCTGGCGAGCAGGGCGAGAGCGAGGAGCGCGATGAGCAGAGTTCCGGACAGCAGGTTCGACAGCGACGCGGCGGCGTGTTCGAGGTTGGCGCGGCGGTGGAAGGCGTCGGCCACGGCCACGGCGGTGGTCTGCGCGGCGATCCCGCCGACGGCGTTGCCGTAGGCCAGCCCCGCCTCGCCGCTGCCGGCTGCGACGATGGTCATGACGATGCCGGAGAGTCCCGTGACGACACCGAAGAACACCACGCCGAACAGGGCCTCGCCCCACCCGGTGCGGTCGGCGAGGGCGTCCCCGAGTCCTGCCAGGCGGATGCTGCCCGCGACGGTGATCGCTCCGGCGGCGACGAACACGCCGACGCTCCAGGGCAGGGGCCAGGGCAGGGCCGTGATGTCCGGCACCTGCCGTCCGTTCCCGGAATGAAACGGTTGATGCCTACTTTTGTCGGCCTGGCCGGGACGGCAGGCGGCAGCCACTACCGTTGGTGCTTCCGGACGGTCCGGACAAGGGAGGCGTCGAACAGGCCGTGGGCGGCTATGGCGTGCAGGTCACGCTGGTGCTCGTACTGGTGTTGGTGAATGCGGTGTTCGCGGGCAGCGAGATGGCCCTGGTGTCGCTGCGGGAAAGCCAGCTCCAGCGCCTGGAGCGGACCTCCCGGGGCGGCCGGGTGCTGGCGAGGCTGGCCCGGGACCCGAACCGGTTCCTGGCCACCATCCAGATCGGCATCACCCTGGCCGGTTTCCTCGCCTCGGCGGCTGCGGCGGTGTCCCTCGCGGCACCCCTCGTGGGCCCGCTGGGGTTCCTGGGATCGGCGGCGGAGCCGGTCGCGATCGTGATCGTGACGATCCTGTTGACCTTCGTCACGCTGGTCTTCGGCGAGCTGGCGCCGAAGCGGATCGCGATGCAGCGCGCGGAGGGTTGGGCACTGCTGGTCGCCCGTCCGCTGGACGCGTTGTCGGCGTTCTCCCGTCCGGCGGTGTGGCTGCTGAGCAAGGCCAGCGACGCGGTGGTGCGGCTGACCGGCGGTGACCCCCGGGCGCGACGGGAGGAGGTCACCACCGAGGAACTGCGGGACATGGTCGCCGCGCAGCGCAACCTCACCCCCGAGCACCGGATGATCATTTCAGGAGCGTTCGAGGTCGCCGAGCGCATCCTGCGGGAGATCCTCGTCCCGCGCCGGGACGTGGTCACCCTGTCGGCGTCGCTGTCCGCGCCGCAGGCGCTGCGGGAGCTGGGCGGGTCGGGGCAGACCCGGGCCCCGGTGGTGGGCCGTGGTGGCCTGGACGACACGCTCGGCGTGGTGCACCTGCGGGACCTGCTCGACCAGGACGGCCCGGTCGTCGCGCACGCCAGCCCGCCGCTGTACCTGCCGGAGACGTTGCGGGTGACCGAGGCGATCCGGGAGATGCGTGCGCAGCGGCAGCAGTTCGCCCTCGTCGTGGACGAACGGGGCGCGATCGACGGGATCGTCACGATGGAGGACCTGGTCGAGGAGATCGTCGGCGAGATCTACGACGAGACCGACCGGGACGTGCAGTCCGCCGTCCGGGACACGGACGGGTCGCTGCTGCTACCGGGTGGATTTCCGCTGCACGACCTGCCGGACGTGGGAGTCGACCTCGACGAGGGCACCCTCGAATCGGGCGACTACACGACGGTGGCGGGGCTGGTCCTGGCCCACCTCGGACACATTCCGAAGCGCCCGGGTGAGATGGTGGAGCTGCCCCGTCTGACGGCCGAGGTGGTGGAGGTGACGGGCCGGGCCATCACCCGCGTACGCCTGCGTGTCCCGCCCCCGCAGGATCACGAGGCCGACGAGGAAGACGCGCGCGCCTGACCGTCGGGGCCCGGGTCACGACCCGTCCCGTGGCACACGCGGCGGTCACCGCCCGAACGTACTCAGCTTCCTGCCAGGTGGCGTTGTTAGTTTCCCGCCACGGCGCATCCATTGTGGATGTCGTCGCAGCTCGTCGTGGCGCAGGTGCTCCGTGGGACTCCTGCGGCGCCGGGCGTCGCGTGTTGCTGCCGTCGGGAGAAGAGGCTCGTGGTGTTCAAGAAGATGCTGGGCGCGTTCGGGGTGGGCGGCCCCAGCGTCGATGCGGTCCTGTCCAATCCGAACGTCCGTCCCGGGCTGGTGCTCGACGGACAGGTGAACCTGACCGGCGGCAGCCACGATGTGGAGATCGACCACATCACCGTCGGTCTGGTCACCCGGGTGGAGATGGAGGGCGCGGAGGAGGAGTACGACGCCCTCGTCGAGTTCCACCGCGTCCAGGTCGCCGGTGGCCTGCACCTGCGTGAGGGGCAGCACCTGTCGCTACCGCTCCAGGTCGCGGTGCCCTGGGAGACCCCGGTGACCGACCTGTACGGGCAGAACCTGCACGGTATGACCATGGGCCTGCGCACCGAGGTGGCGATCCGCGGCGCGGTCGACAAGGGTGACCTCGATCCCGTGTTCGTGCACCCGCTGCCGGTGCAGGAGCGCATCCTGGAGGCGTTCGGCCGGCTCGGCTTCCAGTTCAAGGGGGCCGACCTGGAGCGGGGGCACCTCCTCGGTGTGCACCAGAGCCTGCCGTTCTACCAGGAGATCGAGTACTACGCCGCCCCGCAGTACGCCCACGGCGTCAACGAGGTCGAGTTGACCTTCGTCGCCAACGAACACGGCGTGGACGTCGTGTTGGAGTTCGACAAGCGTGGCGGCCTCTTCACCGGTGGCCAGGACTCGTTCGGCCGCCATCACGTCGCGCACGCCGACGCCGACCGCGTCGACTGGACCGCGCAGGTCGACACCTGGGTCCGCCAGACCCTGGACGGCTACCAGAGCCTGCACGCCGGCCACGGTTACGCCCCACCCGCGCCGGGCTACGGCACCCCCGGCTACCCGCCGCCGGGCTACGGCACCCCCGGCTACCCGCCGCCGGGCTACGGTCAGCCCGGCTACGGTGCTCCGGGACACGGGCACGTGGTCCACGGCCACCCGGGCGACCACTACGAGGAGCACCACGAGCGGCGTGGGCCCGGCATGGGCGCGGTCGCCGCCGGCGTGGTCGGCGGCGTGGCCCTCGGCTTCGCCGGCGGTATGGTCGCCGACGAGGTCTTCGACTCCTTCGGCGACGACGAGGGCGGCGACGAGGAGGGCTGAGCATCCCGGCCGAGGTCTCCGGTCGGCCCACCCGACGGTCGCCGGATCGCGGACGTGCTGCACAGCTTGTTCCCAGCCGGGCGGGCTAACCTCGGGCGTCTTATGAACGATCTTCCTTCCCATAGTCCCTGGCCCCTGATCGTCGAGGCCGCCGAAGTGGCGGCCCAATCGGCAGGGGCTGATCGATGAACGAGTGGATCCTGCTGGGGATCGGGCTGCTGCTCACCGTCGGCACCGGTCTCTTCGTCGCCTCCGAGTTCGCCCTGGTCAATCTCGACCGGGGGGACCTCGAGGCGCGCCAGGCACGTGGTGAGCGCCGGCTGGGCCCGACGATCGCGGCGTTGAAGATCACGTCGACGCATCTGTCGAGCGCCCAGCTCGGCATCTCCCTGACCACCCTGCTCACCGGGTACACCTTCGAGCCGGCGGTCAGCGCGCTGCTCGCCGACCCGCTCGGGGCCGCCGGTGTGCCGGAAACGGCGGTCCCTGCGGTCGGAGCGGTCGTCGGCATCCTCCTGGCGACGCTCTTCTCCATGGTGATCGGCGAACTCGTGCCGAAGAACTTCGCGCTTGCGGTGCCCCGCCAGACGGCGAAGGTCGTGGTGCCGTTCCAGGCCCTGTTCACCACCGTCCTGAAACCCGTGATCGTGCTCTTCAACAACACCGCCAACGCGGTGATCCGTGCCTTCGGCATCGAACCGAAGGAGGAGCTGTCCGCCGCACGAACCGCCGAGGAGCTGAGCGCGCTGCTGCGGCACTCCGCCCGAGCCGGTGTGCTCGACCCGGAACACGCCACCCTGCTGGACCGCACGCTGCGCTTCTCCGACCGGGACGCCTCGGACGTCATGACCCCCCGGGTCCGGATGACGGCGGTCGACGCCACCACGACCGCCAGCGAGATCATCTCCCGGTCCGTGACCACCGGCCTGTCGCGGTTCCCGGTCGTCGGCCGGGACATCGACGACCTCATCGGGGTGCTGCACGTCAAGCACGCCTTCGCCGTCCCGGCCGCCGGTCGGGACGACGTCCGCGCCCGTGACCTGATGGTCGAGCCGCTGCGGGTACCCGAGACGATGGACCTCGACGCGCTGCTGCCCGCCCTGAGGGGTGGGGGACTCCAGTTCGCGGTCGTCTACGACGAGCACGGCGGCACCGCCGGCATCGTCACCCTGGAGGACCTGGTCGAGGAGATCATCGGTGACCTGGAGGACGAGCACGACCGCGCCCGCACCGTCGTGCTGCGGCGCGGTGAGTCGATCGTGTTCGACGCCTCGCTCCGCCCCGACGAGCTGTTCGAGCGGACCAGGATCACGGTCCCGGAGGACGACGACTACGACACGGTGGCCGGCTTCGTCACCGCCCGCCTCAACCGGTTCCCCGAGGTCGGCGACGAGGTGGCCATCGAGGGCGGGGTCCTGCGCGTGGAGCACCTCCACGGGGTTCAGGCCGACCGACTGAGGTTCCACCCCACCGGGACGCCGGTTGAGGCCGGGCACGACGCGGACCGTACGGAAGAGAAGATCCGATGAGCGAGTACCTGCCCGGCATCGTCTGGCTCGTCGTCCTGCTGGTGGTCAACGCGTTCTTCGTGGGCGCGGAGTTCGCGGTGATCTCCGCGCGGCGCTCCCAGATCGAGCCCAAGGCCCTGGCCGGGAGCCGGGCCGCCAAGACGACGCTCTGGGCCATGGAGCACGCCACCCTCATGCTGGCGACCAGCCAGCTCGGCATCACCGTCTGTTCGCTGCTCATCCTGAACGTCTCCGAGCCGGCCATCCACCACCTGCTGGAGATCCCGCTCGCGAACACTCCGCTCTCACCCGAGGCGGTCACCGTCCTCGCCTTCGCCGTCGCGCTCGTGCTGGTCACCTTCCTGCACGTGGTGTTCGGCGAGATGGTCCCGAAGAACATCTCGTTCTCCGTGCCGACCCGGGCGGCACTGGTCCTCGCTCCGCCGCTGGTGTTCGTCGCCCGCATCTTCAAGCCGATCATCTGGAGCCTGAACGGGGTCGCCAACGGCATCCTCCGACTCTTCCGGGTGACGCCCAAGGACGAGGCCACCAGCACCTACAACCTGGACGAGGTGGCGACCATCGTGAAGCAGTCGACCCGTGAGGGCGTGCTCGTCGACGGTTCGGGGACGCTGACCGCAGCCTTCGAGTTCACCGCGAAGACCGTCGGCGACGTGGAGGTCCCCCTCGGGAACCTGGTCGTGCTACCGATGACCGTGACTCCGGCGGAGATCCAGCAGGCCGTCGCCGTGCACGGGTACTCCCGCTACCTGCTCACCGACAACGGTGGACCCAGCGGGTACGTGCACATCAAGGACGTCATGGACCTGACCGGCGACGCCTACACCGCTGCCGTTCCGGGCAAACGCGTCCGCAAGCTCGCTGCCGTACCCCGCAGCAGCGAACTCGAAGACGCCCTGGCCGCGCTCCGTCGGAGCGGTACCCACATCGCCCAGGTCCTCGACGAGCGGGCAGAGGTGACCGGCGTCATCTTCCTCGAGGACATCATCGAGGAACTCGTCGGCGAGGTACAGGACGCGACCACCCGCTGACGACGGGTCCCGTGGCCTGTTCCGGAGGCTGCCCGGCCCCCGGAACAGGCCACGGTGACGCCGTGGCGTCGCTTTCGTCGGCGGTCACACGCCGTCCGGCGCGGGGATCTCGCGTAGGTGGCCGCCGTCGAGGCGCAGCCACCGCTGTACGCCGATGTCGGCGAGGAACCGTTCGTCGTGGCTGACCACCACGGACGCACCCCGGTACGCGGTGAGGGCGCTCTCCAGTTGGCCCACGCTGACCAGGTCGAGGTTGTTCGTGGGTTCGTCGAGCAGCAGCAGGTGCGGCGCCGGCTGCGCGTAGAGGACACAGGCGAGGGTGGCGCGCAGCCGTTCGCCACCGGAGAGCGCGCCGACCGGGAGATGCGCCCGGGCGCCGCGGAACAGGAAGCGGGCCAGCAGGTTCATCCGCTCGGCCTCCGGCCGGTCGGGGGCGTACGCGGTGAAGTTCTCCGCGACCGTCCGGTCCGGATCCAGCAGGTCCAGGCGCTGGGAGAGGTAGGCGACGCGGCCCTCGGCGCGGCGCACCTGCCCGGTGTCCGGTTCGAGATCACCGTGCAGCAGTCGTAGCAGGGTGGATTTGCCGGCGCCGTTGGGCCCGGTCAACGCGATCCGTTCCGGCCCCCGGATGGTCAGGTCGACACCGTCGCTGGCGAAGACCGGCCGGCCGCCGTGACGGAGCTGCATCCGTTCCGCCGCGACGACGGTGCGGCCGGCGGGAACGGTGGTGTCGGGCAACTCCAGGGTGAGAACCTGCTCGTCGCGCAGCGACCGGCTGGCTTCGTCGAGCCGGGCCTGGGCCTCGCTGACCCGGTTGGCGTGGGCCTGCCGTGCCCGACCGGCCGACTCCTGGGCGCTGCGCTTGAGCCCACCGGCGACGATCCGGGCCAGGCCGGCGTTGCCGAGGTTGCGGGCGGCGTTGCCGGCCCGCCGGTCGGCCCGCTCCCGGGCCTGCTGCATCTCCCGCTTCTCCCGCTTCACCTCCTGCTCGGCGCTGCGCACGCCGCGCTCCGCCGCTTCGCGCGCCGTCCGCGCCGCTTCCTCGTACGCGGTGAAGTTCCCGCCGAACAGGTGCACCTCGCCACGGTCGAGTTCGGCGATCCGGTCCATCCGGTCCAGCAGGAGCCGGTCGTGGCTGACCAGCAGCAGGCACCCGGGCCAGTCCGCCAGTACCGCGTACAGCCGGTGCCGGGCGTCGATGTCGAGGTTGTTGGTCGGCTCGTCCAGCAGCAGCACGTCCGGACGCTTGAGCAGTTGGGCCGCCAGGCCGAGGGAGACCACCTGCCCGCCGCTCAGCGTGCGCAGGCGTCGCTCCAACGTCACGTCACCGAGGCCGAGCCGGTCGAGTTCGGCCCGGCTGCGCTCCTCGACGTCCCAGTCGTCCCCGACGGCAGTGAAGTGCTCCTCCGCCGCGTCGCCCGCCTCGATGGCCCGTAGCGCCGCGAGTGTCGCGTCGACACCGAGCACCTCGGCGACGGTCAGGTCACCGGCGAGGGGAAGGTTCTGCGGCAGGTAGCCGAGCATGCCGTCGATCGTCACGGTGCCCCCGGTGGGGGTGAGGTCACCGGCGATCAGGCGGAGCAGGGTGGTCTTGCCGGCACCGTTCGGCGCCACCAGACCGGTGCGACCCGGCGGCACGGTGAAGGAGAGGTCGGAGAAGACCGGGGTGTCGTCCGGCCAGGAGAAGGACAGGTTCGTGCAGATGACGCAGGCGTCGGACATCGAAAGACCTCGGGGAGAAGCCGGGAACGCGACAGGCGCCCCGGTCGGGCAGACAGGAGCATGACGAGACAGACCGCCCCGGCGCCGGCCGGCGGGCGGTGGGGCCGCTCACCCCGAGATGTCGTCGTCCCCCGTAACCATGATCTGCTCCCTGGTTTCCTCGCTGCGGTCTCCGCCGCAGTGCCAGCCTAGCAACCGTGGGATCCGCCGGTACCGCGCGATCCCATCCGTCGACAGGGCCGATCCGTCGCTCCGACAGGGCCGATCCGTCGCTCCGACAGGGCTGATCCGTCGCTCCGACAGTGCCGAATGGGCAGCTGGGGGCAGCCGTCGGCGGCTTTCTTTGATCTAATCCGGTCGCTGGAGCACCTGCACGCGACGGGGTCCTGAGGATCAAGGAGAGCTCATCATGGCCGTCTCGCAGCGCGTCGCGATCGTCACCGGCGGCTCCCAGGGCATCGGCCGCCAGATCGTCAAGCGGTTGGCGGCGGACGGCTACGCGGTGGTGCTGAACTTCGCCACCAGCAAGGTCGAGGCGGAGCAGACGGTCGCCGAGATCGTCGCCGCCGGTGGGAACGCCGTCGCGGTGCAGGCCGATGTCGGCGACGAGTTCGCGGTGGCCAGGCTCTTCGACATCGCGGAGCGGACGTACGGCGGGATCGACGTCGTGGTGAACTCGGCCGGGATCGTGGTCCATGCCCCCATCGCCGAGCTGGACCTCGCGGACCTGGACCGGGTGCACCGGACGAACATCCGTGGGACCTTCGTGGTCGACCAGCAGGCGGCCCGCCGGGTCCGGCCCGGGGGCACGATCGTCAACATCTCCAGTACGACGCCCCGGCTCTCCCTACCCGGCTACGCCGCCTACGCGGCGAGCAAGGCCGCGGTGGACGCGATCACCCTGATCCTGGCCCGTGAGCTGGGGGAACGCGACGTGACCGTGAATGCTGTCGCCCCCGGCGCCACCGCCACGGCCCTCTTCCTCAAGGGCAAGGACGAGCAGACCATCGCCCGGATGGCGGCGATGTCGCCGATGAACCGGCTCGGCGACCCCACCGACACCGCCGACCTGGTGGCCTTCCTCGCGAGCCCGGCCGCCCGCTGGATCAACGGCCAGGTGTTGTACGTCAACGGGGCGGCCGCCTGACCCCCCGTTCCGCGTCTGCGCGGGTCATCGCCGGCCGCCGGGCGGCGGCAGCCGGATGACGTCGTCCGTCACCCGGCTGCCGCCTCCGGTGGTGCAGGAACCGTAGGGCCGGCGAGCGCCCCGTCAGGCAGGATGGTCGCTCAGCCCGCGACCGGGGTCAGCTTGAGCAACTCCCAACCGCCCTCCGGGACGTCGTCGGTCGGGTCGGTCCGCAGGTTCATCGGGTTGGCCGTACCGAGGTACAGGTTCGCACCGTCCGGGAGCATCGTGCGGAAGCCGTAGTTCAGGTGGTTGCCCAGTCCCTTGGTGTCGACCGCAGTGGCGGGCCGCAGGCTCGACTCGTACATCCACAGATCGCCGCCGTAGAGCGCCGGGTCGATCACGATCGGGTCCAGTTCGCTGCTGAGACCCTTGGCCGCGTTGCGGAAGCCCATCTGCGCCGCGGTCTCGGGCAGCAGGTCCTTGGCGAGGTAACTCCAGTCCATGGTGCCGATGAACAGTCGTCCGCCGGCCACCTCCATGGTCCAGGTGTAGTTGGTGTAGATGTTGCCGAAGCCGATCCGCCCGTGGAGCGCGCGGTGCCCGGTGGAGGTGTACTCCCAGGCGCCCGCGCCGTTGTTCGCGGTCGCGTCGTACGCCGGCAGTTTCGCCTCGCCGTAGAGCAGGTCCACGTCTTCGAGGAGGGTGCCGAACCGCTTGCCCCGGAAGATGCTCACCGCGCGCTGGGAGTTCTCCAGCAGCGCCCGCGCCTCGACCTCGTCCCCCGGCGGGTACACCTCGGCGACCTTGCTCGTCGACTTCATCGGGACGTGCATGGTGCCCCAGTAGAGGTACCCGTCGTACGACATCAGGGCACCGAGGCCGTACGTGCCGGCGATGATCGGGTCCGGCTCGTAGGAGGACGCGCTCCACACCAGCTTCCAGCTTCCGGTGTCGCCCGCCGTCAGGCCGGGCTCGCCCTCGGCCAGCGGTGGGCTCATCCACACCCCGGCGACTCCGGGATCCGCCTCCTCGACCGGCTTGATGCCGATGAGGCCGAGCAGCGACCCGGTGAGGTTTCCGACCAGGCCGGAACCCCGGGCCGTCGAACCTGCGGCGAGGGCGCCACCGCTCGCCGCCGACCAGGTGCTGACGAAGATCCGCCCCTCGTGTACGGCCAGGTCGGCCACCTGGGCCGCCAGTTGTCCGACCTCGACGAAGTTGAACGGGTTCGTGCGGTCCCCGGCCCACCGCAGGACGTACCCGCCCTCGCGGCCGTTCGCGCCGACCCCCACTCCGGCGTAGAGGACGTTGTCGGCGACCACGAAGTTGCGGATGTTGCCGTACTTGGCGAAGCTCGTCGAACCGAGGTACTGCCCGGTCGCCGTGTCGAACGCGAACATGTTGACCGACTGCCCGAGGGCGGGCCCGGCCAGGATGACGACTCCCTGGTGCGTCGCGCCGGCCCGCAGCCCCAGGGTCCGCCGCAGCCGAGAGGTGTCGTCGGCGGAGGCGTTCTTGATGTCGTCCGTCTTCTCGGTCAGTACCCGGGAGGACTGGTCGTAGACGTAGGCCCGGGGGTGGCGGTGGTCGCCGACGTTGGTCGGCATGGTCGGGTTCTGCCGCACGACCTGGCTCTCGGCGTACTCACACACGTAGTCGTCGTTGAGCCGGGGATTCGGCCGGGAGAGGGTCGTACCGCCGACGATGCAGTTGACGTTCGCCCCGGTGCCGAACCAGAGGCGGTTGTTCGCCCGGGCGAGGGACCAGACGTACGCCTGGTTGACCTTGGCCTGGCCCTGCGCGCACGGGGGGCCGGCCGGGTAGGGCTGGCCGATCCCGTCGAAGCACTCGTCGGGGGTGGCCTTGGCGAGCAGTTCGTGCTGGAAGGTCGGGGGCGTGGACGGCAACAGTCCCGCCGCCGCGGACGGGGTGGCGGCAAGAGCCGGCAGGACCCCGAGAACCACGACGGCGGACAGTAGCCGCCAGCGAGACTTTCTGACCCGGTGCATCCTTTTCCCTCTCTTTCGGCGCGGTACGCCCGCGCCGATATATCGACGTGCATCGGCCCGGTGGTCCGTGCGCCGTGACGGGATCTCGGACGCCGGTGCGGTGGGCACCCGCGAACGCCGCCAGTCACGGGACAGGCGGTCACAACGGCGGACGACTGGGCTGGATAGCTTGATGTCGATCTCAAGTGTCCACAGCGTACTAGCGCCCGAAACTCCTGTCAGCAATCCACTGTGGATGTGCCGACGGTGGTCGCCGATGAGGTGAAAAGCCGCCCTGTCCAGTGGTGATTACGGGTTTAACGCGATATCGGCGAGGTTGCGACCGGCAGTTCGATCGCGCTGGTGTCGTGCCGCCGGTCGAGCGCGATCTGCGGTCGCCGGTCGCCGTCGACACCCGGTCGGAGGTCCCGCTGTCGGCGCGGTACGCCGAGATCGTCACCGGTCCGGTGGGTGGCGCCGACACGTCCGCGTCGACCGGGACGGGCGCGCTGCGGGAGGCGGGAAGCTGCCGTACGCGCGGGGGTTGTGCAGTTAATGAGCGATCGGACCAATGTGAACAGGGCGCTGAAAACGGCCAGTGGTCACCTTTGCGGTGCCGCTCGGAGGGGTTGGCGGCGGGCGTTGTCCGTGATGTTTTGCGGTCCGCGAAAAGTTCCAGTAGTGGATCAGTTCGTCATTGGCGTTGCGTAATCATGATCCCGATAGTCGGGCTCGTCGCTTGCTACACTCCGAGCCGGATAAAGGCGGGTCGGGTCGACGGCGCGAAAGGATCTGTGGTTATGGCGGAGGTCCGACGGTACCGAACCAGGGTGTCCGACAGTGCGCTGTGGGTGGGATTCCCGCTGCGGGACGGTGACGTGGTGATCAGCACGCCGCCGAAATGCGGAACGAGTTGGATGCAGATGCTGTGCGCTCTGCTGGTCTTCGAATCGCCCGAGTTTCCTCGTCCGTTGACCGAGATCTCCCCGTGGCTCGATGCCGTGAATCATGACTTCGCCGTCACCCGCGCGACGCTCGAAGCCCAACAGCACCGCCGCTTCATCAAGACCCACACCCCGCTCGACGGACTTCCCTTCGACGAGCGGGTCACCTATGTCTGTCAGGGTCGGGATCCGCGCGACGTGGCGATGTCCTTCGACGCGGCCAGCGCCAACATCAATCCTGCGGTCAGAGTGGCCGAGGCCGCCAGGGCCGGCATCGACCCCCGGAAGGTCCCGACTCCGCCGGCCGACCCGCTCGAACGGTTCTGGCTGTGGGCGGACGGGGAGTTCGTCGACGACCCGACCGGCCCGGGCGTGACCCTGGCCAACCTGGTTCACCACGTGCGGACGTTCTGGGAGCGGCGGCACGAGCCCGGGGTGGCGTTGTTCCACTACAACGATCTCCTGACGGATCTGCCCGGCCAGCTCCGGCGTCTGGCCACCGTGCTGGCGGTCGATGTCAGCGACGGGCGGGTCGAGGAGCTCGCCGCCGCGGCCAGCTTCGCCCGCATGCGGGAGCGTGCCGACGAGCTGGCGCCCGGCGTCAGCGCCAACCTCTGGCGCAGCAACCGCGAGTTCTTCCACTCCGGCACCAGTGGGCAGTGGCGCGCGCTGCTGGGCGCGTCCGACGTCCGGCGCTACCAGGACCGTCTGGCGGAACTCGCGCCTCCCGATCTCGCCGAATGGCTCCACACGGGCTGGTTGGGCTTCGGGCCGACCGGGCGTGAGGGCGGTGCGCCCGCAGACGGTCACGTGCGTCACCCGGCCGAGCCGGTCACCGATCGCTGACACTCCGCGCCACCTGGAAGGTCGAGGCGGCCTCGCCCCGAACAGCCCACCCGTGCGTATGGCGACGATCCCTTTCTGATCGGTTTCCGGTCGGCGGAATGATCCGCGGCGACCGCGATTCGTGTGACCCTGCCGAACCTATTCCAGCGCCCATTTACGGCTCCTGGGAATCCCGCTGGAAGCGTATTGCCGGCAGTTGTGAGAATTTGTCGCCGGATGCGGGGAAGCGCTCCCATCGGGAGTGACGCCGTGGCATACTCCCTGTCATTAGTCTTCCGGCGCGGCCGGATGCGCCGGAGCGGGATCCTGCTCCACGGGAGTGAAGCATGACATCGACCGCAAGCCCAGAACCGGTAACCGACGACGTGCCCTTTCTCGACATCGCCGACCCGAACTTCGACTTCAATTCCGCAGCGGTTGCGGAGGCCCAGGCGAAAAGCTGGTACGCGGAAAGCCCGGTGGGTCCCGTCGTGCTGCGTTACGCCGAGGGGCAGGAGCTTCTGCGTGACCCGAGACTCGGCCACGGCGGCACGCGTCTGATCGAGATGCAGGGCATCACCGAGGGGCCGGTCTACGACTGGTACGTCTCGATGATCGTCACGTTCGACGGGGAGGAACACCGTCGGCTGCGCAGCCTGGTCACGAAGGCGTTCACCGTACGCATGATCAATGATCTGCGGCCCTTCATCCGGTCCCAGGCCGAGCGCCTGACCGACCACATCGAGTCGGTGGACGTGTGCGAGTTCGTCGACGACTTCGGCAACCCGTTGCCCCTCGCGGCGATGTGCCAGCTCCTCGGCGTGCCCGGCGAGGACTACGACACGTTCAAGAACTGGACGATGGACATCGGCCTGGTCCTCAGCTTCGCCCACGGGGGTGACGTTCCGGCGCGGGTCGAGGCCGCCGTCGTCGGCCTGTACGACTACGTCGGCGCCCTGATGGACCGGAAGTCGGTCGAGCCGGGCGACGACCTCATCTCCGCCCTGCTGGCCGCCCAACGGGACGAGGGTCGGGTGAGCCGGGACGAGGTCCTCAACCTGATCGTGACCCTGATGTTCGCCGCTCACGACGCGACACGTCACCAACTCGCCAACGCCATGGTGACGTTCTCCCAGCACCCCGAGCAGTGGCGTCTGCTGGGTCGGCGTCCCGAGCTGGCGGCCCAGGCGGTGGAGGAGGTCATGCGCTGGTCCCCGTCGGCGCGGACCGTCCTGCGGTGGGCCGAGGAGGACTTCGAGTACCACGGCCTGCACATCGCGAAGGGCGCGACGGTGATCGTCATGACGCCCGCGACCCACCGGGACCCCCGGGCGTACCAGAACCCCGACTCCTTCGACATCACGGTCGCCCGGCAGACCCCGCCCCTCCAGTTCGGCGGGGGACCGCACACCTGTCTGGGGGCCGCGCTGGCCCGCGCCGAACTCGGCGAGGCGCTGCTCGTGCTCGCCCGGCGCCTGGGGCCGCCGTCGATCGCCGGTGCCGTCACCTGGCGGCCCCCCATCGGGATCTACGGCCCCGAGATGCTCCCCCTGCGCTTCGGCTGACCCGCTCCGAAGAACATCCCAGCCAATCGGCGAACGGCACAGACCCACAGGAGGCGTGTGTGGACCGACCGAACTGGGCGCCCGAAGGCGTCGACCTCCACCAACCGAGCATCGCCCGCGTGTACGACTACTTCCTCGGTGGCAGCCACAACGTCGCCGCCGACCGCAGACTCGGTGAGTTCATGCTCACCACCGAGCCGCAGTTCCCCCAACTGGTCAGGGCCAACCGGGAGTTCCTGGTCCGGGCCGTCCGGCTCCTGGTGGCGCAGGGCGTCCGGCAGTTCGTCGACATCGGCTCGGGCATCCCCACGTTCAACAACACCCACGAGGTCGCCCAGGACGCGGCGCCCGACGCCCGGGTGGTCTACGTGGACGTGGATCCGGTGGCGGTCGCGCACAGTCGCGAGATCCTCGCCGGCAACGACCGGGTGGCGGTGATCCAGGCCGACGTCCGGGACCCGGACAAGATCCTGTCCGACCCCGCGCTGCGTGCCCTGATCGACCTGAGCGAACCGGTCGGTGTCCTCCTGCTGGGGTTGCTGCACTACATCCCGGACAGCGCCCGGCCCGCCGGGATCGTCGGTCGCCTGCGGGACGCCACGGCGCCGGGCAGCTTCCTGGTGCTCTCCCACAGTTCGTGGTCGTCGGCCATCCCGGACATGGCCCAGATGCAGGACAAGTACAACACCGAGGTCGGCGCGGAGCTGACCCCGAGATCGCGCGACGAGATCGTCGCCCTGTTCGACGGCTACGAGCTGGCCGAGCCGGGAGTCGTGGAGTATCCCGACTGGCGTCCGCACGACGACACCGTCGCCCTCGCCCCGGGTGGCATCCTCACCTTCTACGTCGCCGTCGGCCGCAAGCCCGGCCCGACCGAGGGTCCGACCGACTGACGACCCGCCGGCCCCGGGCGGACCCGATGGGACCGCCCGGGGAACGGGCGACTACGCGTCCGTGGACGACCCGTCGCGGGCGGCCCACGCCCGGCCGAGGCCGGAGATCTCCGCGATCAGCTCCGGGTCCCCGGTCTCGCCCTGGTCGACCAGCCACGCGGCGGTCGCCACCAGCTCCTTGTCGCCCGCGTGTTCCTGGTAGTCCGGGGCCAGCCGGTCCAGCAGGCTCAGGTCGTAGACCTGGTCCCACAGCGACGTCTCCTGGAGCCACTCGTCGTCGTCGAGCTGTTCGACGAGCCACTGCGCCGGGGCGGACACGGTCCGTGTCGACAGGCCGAGCCCGGAGTGGACGGTCCGGTACAGGTCACGCCAGCGGATCGGGCGTCGGGACGCGACCAGCACCAGTTCCCGCTCGGCGGCCGGGTTGGCCAGCAGGGCGGCGAAGGCGCGTCCGGCGTCCTCGGCGTGCAGCAGGTTCCAGTACCGCTCACCCTCGTCGGCCAGGACCGCCGGCTCACCGGCCAGTGCCTGCCCGAGCCAGTACGTGTCCTCGGCGAGCTGACCGTCGAGCCCGCTGCCCGGCCGGTACACCGGTCCGAGCCGGACCACGAGCGCGCGGGAGTCCCCGGTCGTCCAGCTGTCCCGGACCGCCTGCTCCAGGCCGAGCTTGTCGCGACCGTATTCGGACACCGGGGCAGGTGTCACCCGCTCGTGCACCGGCGTCGGCAGCGGGCCGCCGGCAGCGTTGACGGAGGAGACGACCAGCAACCGGTCGACTCCCCGGCAGGCGGCCACGGTGAGCCGGCCGTCGTCGCCGTCGTCGCAGGTCAGATCCACCACCGCATCCGGGCGTACGGTCGACACCAGCTCCGCCAGCGCCCCGTCGAGGTGCCGGTCGACCTGGGCGACCGACACACCGACGGGCAGATCGGCGACGGTCTCGCCCCGGTGGGCGACCACCACGTCGTGTCCGGCATCGACCAGTCCACGGACCACCCCCGGTCCGACCGTGCCGGTACCCCCGACGACCAATGTCCTCACCAGTGACTCCCCTTCCGCATCCGCCCGGTCACCCGCTGGCCGGGTCCGACCGCCGGGCGATCCGTGCTCATTGGATCGCGAAGGCATGCTCCGACGTCAAGTGGTCGATCGGTTCCTCGGTGAACGTCGCGCTCGTCCGGTACGGCGAGGCCTCGATCCACGGCCGCACCGCGCTCGGCAGGACGATCGGCGGGGTTTCGAACCAGTCGCAGTAGTGGGTCATGGCCACCATCGGGCGGGGCGAGGAGGAGTGGTTCACCGTGCCCCGGTGCCACAACCGGGCGTCCCGGATGACCGCCGACCCGGCGGGGATGGCGAACTGCTGGGGCGGCCGGACCGCGCGGCGCTTCTCCAGCGCCACCGTCTCGACCCGGCCCGAGTCGTCGTACCAGCCTTCCGGGTTGAGCTGGTGGGTGCCGAGCCAGTACTCGGTGGTGCCGTTGTGCACGGTGAAGTCGATCAACGGAATGTCGACCTCCATCGCGTACGGCGGGTGCTCGGTCGGCCCGGGCCAGAGGTGCCCCTCGTCGAGGTGCACCGGCTGCTCCAGGCTGCCCGGCAGGTTGATGTTTCCGCTGTAGACCGCGTTCTTGGCGTCCGGACCGAGCAGGGCGGTGGTCACCCGGTAGACCGACTCGTTCAACAGGACCTCGGGGAAGAGCAGCTCGGGCACCGGCGGCGGGTCCTGCTGGATGTGACCGGTGACGAAGTTGATGGGCAGTGGCTGCTCGCGCCGGGCGAGATCCGCCAACATCGTGTCGCGGAGCCGCGCCACCAGTTCCGCCGGCACGACTCCCGGCAGGATCACCGCCCCCTCGACCCGCAGGAGGTTTCGCGCCTGGTCGAGCTGGTCCTCGGTCAGCCGCCGCACACCGTCCGGCGACCGGTGCGGTTCGACGAAGATCGAGTGATGGCCTGATGACATGACTTCTCCCCACATTTCGTGTGGTTGTGCCAAGCCGCCGCCGGTGTTGACGGTGACTGTCGGGGTTGTCGGTGGCGTCCGCCGTGGCCTCAGTCGCGTGGGCAGGATCGACCGGGGCCGGAGAGGATCACGGCCGTCGGAGGCCGTCTTCACCGTGTGCCGTGGTGGGGCGCTCCGAGCAGGTACGGTAGTCGATCAAACTGATTCGGCAATAGGTGAGTTGCGTTCGTATGCACAGCTCAACGCTAGGATCCCGGGCATGACTGCTCAGCTCAGCGACCAGATCCTGGCCGTCTTCCGGGTCGTGCTGAAGAACCCGGCGATGTCCGCAGAGGACGACTTCTTCGAGAGCGGCGGCGACTCGACCGCCGCGGTCGACGCGGCTTCCATGATCAACCAGCAGACCGGTGTGGCGGTACCGATCGCCCAGATGTTCATCTACCCGACGGCCGAGGAGCTCGCCGAGGCGCTTTCCTCGCTGTCGGCCTGACGCGCCCCGGGCGTGCCCGCCTGCGGCGGCGTCGGGCTGCTGACGGGCGGGCCGGCGGTGGATCTCCGTCGGGTGTGACGTTCCGTAGTGGTCGGCGGTGCTGCGTGCAGTCGGCGCCGTTACCGACAGGCATCGGCCGGCGGGAGCACGCCGAAGCCTCGAAGCCTGAAAGGCGCTGGGCACCGTCCTGGTGACCTTCAGCATCGGGCGTCGACCGGCTACGATTCGTGGCGAACCCCGGATATGGACGGGCGAGCAGACCGGTCACCGACAGTGTCCGACGCCCAGGCGCAGCGTCAGTCACCCGTCGATGCCCGGACGATCGCGAGTGGAGCTGTCGTGACTTCTGAGATCGAAGCGTCCGTCGGCCAGCGTCAACTGTGGTCCGCGTACCAGCGCGACGGCGCGGAGGTGCTCGACTCGTCCATCCGCTTCCGGATCCGGGGCGCACTGGATCTCGACGCGTTGGGCGGCGCGGTCGAGGACCTGGTGGCCCGGCACGAGATCCTCCGGACCACGTTCGAGGTCCGCGACGGGACGCTCCGGCAGCGTCTCCACGAGCCGGCACCGCTCCGGTACGACCTGCTCGACCTCACCGAGCTCGACCTGTCCGAGGAGGCCCGGCGGGACCGCTCGACCACCTGCAAGGCCGCCGACATCGACCCGTCGAGCCGGCCGGCGGTGTGGCTGACGGTGCAGCGGTTCGGGCCCACCGACCACCAGATCCGGCTCAACCTGCACGCGCTGCTGGCCGACGACTGGTCCTGCGAGATCATCGCCCGGGACCTGAAGGCGCTCTACCGCCGCCGGAGGGGTGAACGGGTCGAGCTGCCGCCGGTCCCCTGGCAGTTCTCCGACTGGACGTCCTGGGCCGGGCAGTGGTCGACCGGGGACGGCCTCCGACGCATGCGGGACTACTGGTCGAAGCAACTGGACGGGGCCGGCCTGCCGACGCTGCCCGACCGGGGCGTCCCGTCGTCGCCCTGGCCGGAGCGGGTCGCCGTGACCCGCCGCCTCCCCGGGGAACTCGCCGGCCGGTTGCGCGGCCTCGCCCGGCGGCACCGCACCACGCTCTTCCCGCTCCTGCTCACCGCGTTCGCCGCCGAGCTGCACCGGGCCAGCGGTCAGGACGACCTGACCATCTTCTCGCTGTTCGCCAACCGGGGCCGGCCGGAGGTCAACGAGACGGTCGGGCCGTTCGCCCATCTGGTGCCGTTGCGGTGCCGGGTGCCGGACTCCCGGGACGCGGCGCAGTTCGTCCGTGACACCCATCGGACGTTCGTCGGCGCCTTCGCCCACCAGGAGCTGTACCTGCACCAGTACCCCGACGACGTACGCGAGCAGTTGGGGGTCGGCGGTGACGGGTTCCGGCGGATGATGGTGTTCCAGCTGATGAACCGGCTGCACGGCGACAACGAGGTGGCGGGGCTGGAGTTCGAGGACGACGCGGACGTCCTCGACACCCCCTTCCCGTTCGAGCTGTCCGTGCACGCCAGCGACGACGAGCTGGCGGTGGTGCTGCTCTGCTGGCCCAGCGAGTACGAACAGTCCTGGGCGGACCGGTTCGTGGACCGCTACGTACAGGTGCTGACGGCGATTGCCGGAGCGGACGCCGACCTGGACACGGAGCTGTTCCGGGCGCGCTAGCCAGCCGACCCGCACCACGCCTCCGGTCGCGGTGACGCCCGCCCCCGGCCACGCCCGGCGGCCGGGTCAGGTGAAGTCGTCGTGACCGTGCCGGTGGGCCCGGCGGACCTGGAGCGTGACCACCAGCAGGGCCGCCGCCGCCCAGCCCGCGCCGACCACGACCTCCAGCGCCGCGTGGCCGAGCCAGGGCTCGCCGGCCAGCGCCGCGTGCACCGCCTGGAGGCCGTGGCGGACCGGCAGCACGGCACCGACCAGGTCGGCCACCGCGAGCCGGCCCGGTGGCACCAGGATCCCCCCGGCGAACAGGATCAGGTACGACAGCAGGTTGCCGATCAGCACGTCGGCCCGCCGGCCGACCGCGAAGGCCGCCGCGGCCAGCCCGGCGGCCGTCACGGTCACCGACATCAGGACGTACAGCGGCAGGAGCGGGACGAGCCGCAGGATCAGCCCGCCCATGCCGGCGAGCGCGCCGACCACGAGCAGGGACACCGCGCTGAAGACGACGCCGAGCAGGACGTACGGCAGGGCCCGCAGGAAGAAGATCACGAACGGGTGCATCCGTCCGCTGCGGACCCGGTAGAAGGTCCCGTTCCACTTGTCGTTGCCGGGGATCTCCCCGACCGCGATCACCCCGGCGAGCGGCAGGATCACCGCGAGCGACCCGACGAACGCGTACTCCCGCAGCTCGGGGCCGCCGATCACGCCGCCGAGCAGCGTCATGAAGAGCGCCTGGAGCACCGCCCGGGGAATCAGGACGGTGACCACGATGTGCGGCGGGTTCTCGGCGTAGAACTCCCGTACGCCGAACCGTACGGTCTCGGCCGACCGGTGCAGGTGCTCAGCGACGGTCAAGGAGTGCCTCCCGCTTGGCCCGGCGGATGATCTGCCGGAGCGCGTACCAGCCGAGCGCGAAGTAGCCGACGGTCAGCGCCACCATGACGGCCAGCGAGCCGGCGGCGAAGCGACCGGCTGCGGCGGCGGTGAGGAAGTCGGTCGCCCACCGCAGACTGACCACCGTCGAGATCCACCGGACGCCCTCGGGCAGCAGGTCGATGGGGATCATGAAGCCACCGAGGATGTAGATCGGGTACATCAGCGCGCTCGACCAGTGGTTGCCGTGCCGGGTCAGCAGGAACAGGCAGGACAGCAGCATCCCCAGCCCGGTGCCCGAGACCGCGACCAGCAGCAGGCCGAGCAGCAACAGACCGGGCCGCTCGGCCCGCAGCGGCGCGCCCAGCAGCAGCACGGTGACGATCGTCGTCACCACGATCATCGGCAGCGTGTACAGGCTGGCGCCCAGACACTTGCCGAGCAGGATCACCTGCGGCGACCGGGTGCTGGTCACGTTGGCGCGCAGGGTGCCGGCGTGCACCTCGAACTGGAGGATGCCGCCGGCGGTCCAGATCGTGGCGCCCCAGAACGCCATCATCACCACGCCGACGGTGAACCGGGTGGTGGCCTCTGCGGTGAGCTGGTCGTTCGCGCCGACGGTGACCGCGAGCAGGACGACCGGCTGCACGACCCCCAGCAGCAGGGCGAACGGACTGCCCCGCATCAGGCGGGTCTGTAACCGGAGCGAGGAGAACAGCACCCAGAGCCATTCCCGATCCGGCCCCGGGGACCCGGTGCGGTCGTCCGGCCGGACCGGGGCGGCGGCCCGGCTCACCGCCGACCGCCGAGGTCGAGGGTCGCGTACACGTCCTCCAGCCGGACCGGCGCCACGTCGACGTCCAGCACGTCGGCGTCGCTCAACACCTGGCTGAGGTGGGCGAACGAGGTCGGTCCCCAGTCCTGCACCCGAAGCCGAGCGGACCACACGTCGTCGTCCTCGACGATGCCGTCGACCAGCACACCGACACCGCCGTCGGTCAGCGCGGGCGGCACCTTGCCCCGGGCGCGCACCGTGACCACCGCCCGGTAGCCGGCGGCCCGCGCGAACTCTCCGGTGGTCATGTTCCCGCTGATGGTCCCGTCGGCCAGGACCAGCACCCGGTCCGCCAGCCGTTCCACGTCCAGCAGGTAGTGGCTGGTCAGCAGCACGGAGACCCCGTCGTCACGGAGCCGGCCGATCGCCGTACGCAGCCGCTCCGCCTCGATCGGGTCGAGTCCGATGGTCGGTTCGTCCAGGAGCAGGACGCGGGGCCGGTGCACGGTGCCGATGGCGATGTGCAGGCGTTGCCGCATGCCCTTGGAGTAGGTCTCCACCGGCCGGTCGGCGGCACCGGTCAGCCCCACCTCGTCGAGCGCCGCCGCGATCCGCTCGGTGATCTGCCGTCGCCGTACGCCGTTGAGCATGGCGAAGAACCGGATGTTCTCCCGGCCGGTCAGGCGGTCGTAGAGCCCCGTCTCGCCCCCGAAGATGACGCCGATCCGCTCGCGTACCTGGCGGGGATGGCGGACCACGTCGTGGCCGAGGATCCGCGCCGACCCGCCGGTCGGCAGCAGCAGCGCACTGAGGATCTTGGTCAGCGTGGTCTTCCCCGCGCCGTTCGACCCGAGCAGCCCGACGACCTCCCCCTCGTGCAGCGTGAACGTGACGTCGCGCAACGCGCTCACGGTCTCCTTACGGACCGTGAACGTACGGGAGAGCCCCGACACCTCCACCACCGGACGGGCCACGTGTTTCTCCTTCACTCGCGTCAGCCGGCCCGGTCCACCGCGACCAGCCGGAGTTCGGCGGTGTACCGCTCGCCGCCCTGGTCGGTGAGCCAACACTCGTCGGTGGCCGGCAGCATCTCGCTGATGGTCAGGCGGTGACCGGGACCGTCGGTCCTCAGCCGGCGTACCGCGGCGCAGAGCAGTTCCACCAGGGCGGGGCTGTCGGCGTCGACGTGGAACGGCTTGCGTTCCAGGGGCGACTTGACGAAGACCCGGGTGGGCAGGTCGCGGTGCCGCCACCAGCGGCGGGCGTGGGCGTACCGGTCCCGCACGTCCCGGACGTCGGCGAAGCCGAGTTCGTCGGCGGCGATCCGCCACTGTTCCCGCACCACGACCAGCCGGCCGAAACTGATCCGGGGCAGGTGCTCGTCGCGGAAGAAGGACACCCGGGCCATCAGCGCGGTCTTCAACGGTTGCGCGAAGATCTCCATGAGATCGAACCGCTCCCCGTCGGGCAGCCGGATCTCCCAACCGTCGGGCTGCTCGGTGACGGTCAGGTCGGCACCGTCGAGCGGTCGTCCCCGGGTCGGGAACGGCACCCGGCTGGTCAGCGCCACCACGTGGTCCTGCGGACGGACCAGCGCCCGTTGGGTCCGGGGCACGAGGTTCGCGCCCGCCTCCATCGGTGCCATGACCAGCAGTCGTGGCCGGGGGAAGTCCAGGTCGACCTCGCGCAGCAGGTCGTCGCGGTGCGGGTGCAGCCGGGCGAAGTAGGCGTAGTCCAGCGAGTTGACGCCCAGGTGCAGCTCGCCGAGGACCGGGGTGAACTCGCCCCGGTCGAGGGCGTCCGCGTCGGACGCGGCGATCATGAAGTCGGGGCTGGCGTACCGCCCCTCGCCCCAGCCGCTCGCCGGGGCGGCGAAGAGCCGCTCGACCTCCGGGCGCAGCAGGTCGGGATCGACGTCGAACCGACGTGCGCCGGCCGGCCACCCGAGGATCTCCCGCCAGCGCCGACGTGCCTCGGCGGAGACCTCCTCGACCAGGTCGTCGAGGGCGGTACCGAGCAGGGGCATGCACTCCAGCCACAGCGAGGCGAGGTCGACCGGACGTCCGTCGCCGCGCTGGCGGACCCGCTCGTACGGTTCGCGTACCCGCTCCAGCAGCCTGGTCCGCACCTGCCAGGTCAGCCATCGGCCCGCCTGGAACAGCAGGTCGACCGGGCTGATCGCGGCGAGCAGGTCGGTACCGACGGTGAGTCGCAGGTCCCGCCGGCAGTCCTGCACGACCAGCGTCCGGCCGCCGTACGTCTGACCGGCCCGCCGGACCGGCGCGGCACCGGTCAACGTGGTGAAGGTCTCCGCGGCGCGGTCGAGCGCGGACCGGAGCGAGTCCGCGTCCGCGCCCCGGTCGACCTCCTGCCGAGCCTGGTCGAGGCGGGCCACCGCGTCCGACGCCGGTCCACGTACGGCCGGATCGTCGATCGTGTCGACCAGGGCGCGGAGCTGGTCGAGCGAGTCGAGGTCGCCGCTGGTGTCCACGTCCCACAGCAGCCAGCGCCGTCGGCGCAGTCCGTCCAGGGCCGGGAACAGCTCCTCCGCCGGGCGGCCCAGCTCCGCGCCGGCCAGGGCGACCACCACGTGCGCCGGACGCCGTCCGTCGCAGTGCGTGAGCAGGGCGCGGGCCACCGGGTCGACCGGTTCCGGTCGGCGACCGGGCAGGGCCGCCTGCGCGCCGTCCCACCACAGGACGGGCGCCCGCCGAGGGGCCAGCCAGGGGGCCAGGCGACGGTCCCGGTTCAGCTCCCGGGCGAGCAGGTCGACCGCCCAGGGCTCCACGTCGGTCCACTGGCGGTCGGTCAGGGCCGGGCCGTGCCGGAACCGGACGGCCGGCGGGTCGTCGGACAGCCGCCCCCAGACGGCCGGTCCGAAGAAGCCGATCGAGTCGTTCTTGACGCAGTACCGCTGCCAGTAGCTGGTCACCAGCCGCTCCCGGGAGCGCCGCTTGGCTGCGGCCCGGTCGTCGTCGAGCGGTTGGGCCAGCAGCGGGGTGAACGCGGTGTCCAGCACCCCCGGGTTCTGCCAGGTGACCGCCGCCCGGAAGCGCTCGGTAGCGGCGATCTCCCGGATCGCGACCCGTTCCCGCCGCATGGCAGCCGTCCACCGGGCGTCGGGTCCACCGCCGGCCGGAGCCGTCCCCGGGGCGGGCGTGCCGTTCGCCGCGTCGACGGCGGCGGCCAGGGCGGGCTGCGCCAACCGCGAGACCCCGGCGGCCGGGAAGCCGGCACTGCGGACGACGAGGTGCGTCCACCACACCCGACGCCCGTCGGCGACCGGCAGGCGGTCGGGCTCGGCCGACTCCGGCCGGTCGCCGGTCACGACACTGCTCCGGGCGGCACCGGATCGGTCGGCGTCAGGTCGACCATGGCGATACGCAGTTCCGAGGTGTAGCGGTTGTCCTCGGCGTCGGTCAGCCAGAGCTGATCCGGGTCCGGCAGCATCTCGCTGACGGTGATCAGGGCCTTGTCGTCCGGCTCGGCGGTGCGCAGCCGGCGCAGCGACCGGGCCAGCATCCGCACCGAGGTGGGGCTGTCGAAGTCCACGTGGAACGGCTTGTCCTCACCGGGCACCTTGACGAACACCCGTTGCGGCAGGCCCGTCGAACGCCACCAGCGGCGGGCCGCCAGGAACAGCCCGGCCTCGTCCTTGACGGTGGCGAAGGCCAGGTCGTGCGGGTCGAACCGCCAGGTCTCCCGGGCGATCACCATGCGGTCGACGGTGACCCGGGGGGTGTGCGCCCGTTCGGGCAGGATCCGGAACCGGTCCAGCACGACGTCGGTGAGGATCTCCGAGAAGAGGTCGAGCACGTCGAACCGCGCGCTGCCGTCGGGCAGCACCGCGACCACCCGGTCCGGCTCCACCTCGACGGTCAGGTCGACCGCCGGGAGGGTACGGGGACGGGCCGCGTCCACCGTGTGGTGGGCGAGCACCACCACGTAGTCGTCCTCGCGGGTCAGCGCCGAGTGGGTACGGACCGAGAGCCGGCCCACGTTCTCCTTCGGCAGTGCCGGCAGCAGGCGGGGCGTGGGGAAGTCCTCGGTGAGGCAGTCGAAGAGCTGCTCGGCCGCCGGGTGCTGGGTGACGAAGCAGTGGTGCCGGCAGGAGTTCAGGCTCAGGTGCATCTCGCCGAGGACCAGGGTGAACTCGCCCCGGTTGAGCGCGGCCAGGTCGGGTGCCGCGATCATCACGTCCGGGCTGCAGTAGCGGGCTCCGCCCCAGCCCGACCGGGGTGCCGCGAACACCTCGGCGACCCGGTCGGCCAGGTCCGCGCCGGCGTACGCGACCCTGGCCCGGTCCCCGGAGTGGTCGAGCAGGGTGTCCCAGCGGCGCTGGAACTCCGCCTGCACCCCGTCGGCGACCCGCGCCGACTCCTGGTGCAGCCGGGCCATGCAGTCGAACCAGAAGGTGCTGAGGTCCAGCGTTCCGCCACCGCGCTCGATCGCGGCCGAGGCGATTCCGCGCAGCACCTCGGTGACCGCCCGCCCGACCTGGTAGGTCAGCCACCGTGCGCTGGTCAGCAACAACTCGATGGGGCGCAGCGCGTCGAACACCTCGGCGCCGAGCACCAGGTCGACCGCGCGGCGGGCATCGTGGTAGACGAGGGTGCGGCCGGCGTACGCCTTGCCCTCGTGCCGGGTGGCGGCGGTGCCGGTCTCCTCGACGAACCTCCGGTCCAGCTCGCGCAGCGCGGTGACCAGGCGATCCGGGGCCGCGTCGGCGGTCGCCGCGCGGACCGCCTCGCGGGCGGCGAGTAGTCGGTCCAACCGTCCGGACTGGGTCCGGGCCAGTTCCGGATCGCCGATCCGGCGCAGGGCCCGCTCCAGGTAGCGCTCCGGCCACGGGGTGAGCGGCAGTTCCAGCTTCCAGCTCGCCAGCCGCCGGCGGCACAGCCGGTTCAGGGCGTCGAACACCTCGGCGTCGTCCGGCCGGGTGGGCACCTCGGCGCGGACCACGGCGGCCACCTCCACCGCCGGGGTTACCCCGTCGCAGTGGCGGAGGATCGACGCCTCCAGGTCGGTCAGCGGGATCGGTGGCCGGCCGGGGAGCCGGGCGGTGTCGCCGTCGAGCCGCACGTACGGCATCCGGCGCGGGGGCAGCCAGGCCGGCATGCCGGACTCGGCTGCGATCACCGTGGCCAGGCGGTCCATGGCCCAGGACTCGAAGAACACCTCGAAGCGGTCGACCAGGCCCGGCCCGGCGGTCAGGGTGGTGGCCGGCCGGTCGGGATCCAGCCGGGTCCAGCCCACCGGGCCGAAGAACCCGATGGTGTCGTTCTTGAGGCAGTAGCGCTGCCAGTAGCCGGCCACCAGCTCCTCGTGCTGACGGTGGTTGCTGTGCCGCCGGTCGGTGCCGAGCCGGCGACGCAGCAGCGGCTCGACCGCCGTCGCCAGCGCGCGGTGGTTCTGCCAGCCGAGGGCGAGCCGGAACCGGTCGCCCCGGGCGACGTCCTGGAGCGCGGCCCCCACGCGGAGGATCTCCCGTTCGAACACCGCCCGGTACGTCTGGTCCTGCTCACCACCGGCCGGCGCGTCGAGCGCGGCGTCGGCCGCGCGTCCGATCTCGGGGGAGGCGAGCGCGTCCAGCCCGGCGGCGGGGAAGCCCGGCGCGCGCAGGATCACCTGGTTCCAGGCAGCCCACTGGCCCGAGGGGAGGGCCACCCGGCGACCCGGTTCGGCGGCCCGCCGGGAGGCGGCGGTGGATCCGGGAATCATCGCCACGTCTGTCACTGGATCGTGTCTCATCGGGACAGCCCTTCCGAAGCGATGCGGATCGCCACAGGGTGCGGGGGGAGGGGGACCTGTCGACCCGCGTGATCTTACCCGTCGATGAAGATCCGCCAAGGGGCTCCGCCGGGCCGTTGGAGACCGGACGGGGTGCGCCGACACATGTGGTGAGCAGGGGGAACCGGAGCGTCGACCATCGGTGCGTGCTGACTGTCTGCTCAGTCATCGGGTGCGGCGGCCGGCGTTTCGTTCCGTCTGACCCGTGGCGGCCTGCGGCGTCGAGCCGGTGGCCGGTCGCTACCCGCCGCCGGGAAGGCGGACGCGGACGGGCCGTCGGGGCTCGGGGGTGCACCCGGTCGTCCTGCGGGCGGGCGCGGCGGTCGCCCCGAAGAGCGTGGACAGCGGGACGCTGCCGAGGGCCGTCGCCCGTTCCGCCGCGACACGGAGCGCGAGCGGCTGGCCGCCACAACGCTGGACCAGAGCGTGGGCCGTCTCCGTCTCCGCGTCGATCCGGTCGCCGATCAGGTCGCGGAGCAACTCGATGGCTGCCCCGGCGTCCAGCGGGCCCAGCTCCAACCGTCGCGCGCCGTGCCGGACGACCAGCGTGGCCAGGCTGTCCCGGCTGGTCACCAGGACGAGGCAACCGGGCGACCCGGGCAGCAGGAGGCGCACCTGTTCGGCCGAGGCCGCGTTGTCCAGCAGCACCAGCATGCGCCGGCCCGAGATCCGGGTCCGGTAGCGGGCGGCCAGAGCGGCCGGGGTGCCGGGCAGGTCGGCGGTGTCGCCGAGGGCGTGGAGGAAGGCCACGAGCACCTCGGTCGCCGACGGTGGCTCACCCGGGTCCTCGCCACGCAGGTCCACGTAGAGCTGACCGTCCGGGAACCGTCCGGCCACCCGGTGGGCCCAGTGCACGGCCAACGCGCTCTTGCCGACCCCGGACGCCCCGGTGAGCAGCACCGTCATCATCGCCGCCCGGTCGGTGCCCTCGGTCAGCAGGCCGTCGAGCGTGTCGCACAGCGGATCGCGTCCGGTGAACGGCAGCACGTCCGGCGGTAGTTCCCGGGGTACGGGCACGCGCGTCGCCGGTTCGGGGCGGGCGGGCGGCAAGCCGTCCGGGTCGTCCCGGACCTGGCAGTGCCGTGCTCTGCGCCACAGCGTGGCGAAGCGGTCGACGTCACCGCCGAGCACCCGGACGATCTCCGCCACCACCTCCCACCGGGCCGGGTGCGGGCGGACGAAGGCGGCGTGGATCGACGTGGGGTTGATCCCCGTGGGACGTCGATCGGTGCGGGTCAGCCGTTGCAGCCGGCGCATGCTGGGCTGGCCGGCTGCGAGGTGCAGGGCGTGCAGTTGTTCGTAGAAGTCGGTCAGGGCACCCGTTGGTACGAGCGGACGGCTGAGCCGGCCCATGAGTTGTCTCCCCACGCGAGCGACGCGGTTCCCGGTAACCGATACCGATGTATATCACTCCCAGGTATTCCCCGGTGACGATGTGTCATCTTGTGGAAGAACTGTCAGCGACAGGGTTGACGGTGCGCACCGCTTCCCAGGGCCTCCGCCGGCTGGCCATGCTGTGCCAGGCGCTTCGACGAGCGCCGATGCCACCCGAGGGGAGAGGACATGCACCTTCCAGACATCCGGCGAATCGGCGCGGTCGCCGCGGCCGCCGCGCTCGCTGCGGGAATGGCGCTGGTCGGCACCACCGGCGCACAGGCGGCACCGGCCGCCGGGGGCGCCGGCGACACTGCGGTCAGCACGGCCCGGGCGACCACCTCGGCGACCGCCGCGCGGAGCGGGCTGAGCGTGGCCGACCAGGCCAGCAACTACTGGACCCCCGAGCGGATGCGGACCGCCCTGTCGGCGGACGCGCTGGTCGGGAAGGCCGGTGCCACGCGGAAGGGGGCGCGTCCGACGGGTGAGCCCGCGTCCACGCCGCCCGCCGCGCCGACCGTTCCGAATGCGGCCGGCGCCGCCGGTGCCGCCGAGGGCGACCCCTCCGTGGCCGTCGCCGCCTCCGCGACCGTCGGCAAGGTCTTCTTCTACAACCCGGCGGACGGAAAGAACTACGTCTGTTCGGCGGGCACCGTCAACAGCGGCTCGAAGCTGCTGGTGATGAGCGCCGGGCACTGCGTCCACGGTGGCCGGGGCGGCCAGTGGATGCAGAACTGGATCTTCGTCCCGCTCTACAACTACGGCGCCGAGCCGTACGGCCGCTGGTCGGCGAAGTACCTGACCACCTTCAACGTCTGGATCAACGACAGCAACCTGGACCGGGACGTCGCCTACGTCACCGTGTGGCCGAACGGCTCCCAGCGTGTGGTCGACGTGGTCGGCGGCAACGGCCTCTCCGTCAACTACAGCTACGAGCAGCCCATCACCATCCTCGCCTACCCGGCGGCCCCGCCGTTCGACGGCGGCTGGCAGCAGTACTGCCAGGGCACCACGTACCGGCCCGGCATCTGGCCCTTCCAGGAGAACAAGATCGCCCTCAACTGCGGCTTCACCGGCGGGTCCAGCGGCTCGGTCTGGCTGCGGCAGTACAACGACGCCTACGGCTACGTCAACGGCATCATGAGCACCCTGGACGGCGCCGGCGTCAACCGGAGCCCGTACTTCGACACCGCGGTGATGGACGTCTTCAACTCGGTCGCGAACCGCACCTGATCCCACCGGTGACAGTCCCGTCCGGCCCCGACCGTGGTCCACTGGATCCGGTCGGGGCCGGCCCGCGTCCCACAGTCGTGGTCGTTCACGTCCGTCCGGTGGCCGGCCGTCGAGGACCGCCTGCCGAGGACGTGAAACCTTGGAGGGGAGTCGAGATGACACGTGGCTGGGGCGCCGCGGTGGGAGCGGCGGTTGCCGTCGTCCTGGTCGCCGTCGTGGTGGCCGGGGTGGTCACGGCGCGCCGGTCCGGAACGGAGGAGTCCGGGTCGACCGGGGGAGCGGTCGGTGACACCGGCGCTACCAGCACCCGGCTGCCGTCCCCGGACTCCTCCTACTGGAGCCCGGAGCGGATGGACGAGGCCGAGCCGGCGCCGATGCCGCCCCGGTGAGGCGTGGCCCGCACCGGGCGCCCTGACGTCGCCCGGCCGGCGCGACCCGCACGCATTCGCGTCCCCACACATCGCGCCCGCACACATCGCGCCCGCACACATCGCGCCCGCACGCATCGCGCCCGCACGCATCGCGCCCGCACGCATCGCGCCCGGACATGGCGCGGTCCGGCCCCGTGCCCGGGATGGACGGGGCCGGACCGCGTGCCGGATCAGGCCGGGCGGAGCGCGTTGCGGCGCATCCAGCCGATCCCGTCGCTGGCGCAACTGCACGACACGGAGACGTACCACTCCAGCTCGCTGGTGTTGTAGTGCTCCATGCAGTAGCCACCGCCGACGCGGTCACCGGAGTTCTTGACCTTCAGCGCGGGGTCCATCCGGGTCGGCAGCTCGTACACGCCCGCCGACGGCCAGGTGACCACCCACTCGCAGGTGGCAGCGACGATCGGGGCCCCGCCCGGCTGCCCGCTGGTCGGGTCGCCCGGAGCGGCGCTGGCCGGCGTGGCGAGGGCCAGCAGGCCGGTGAGTGCGGAGGCGATCCCGATCGCGGCGAGAGGCTTGCGCATCTGTCGTCCTTCCATCGTCGAAGACATCCGTGACAGTCAATACCAAAATGAGGAATCGCGAAACACGAAAATGTCATGACTTTGCTACGGGTGCGTCGGGGGTGAGCTCTCCGATCCGGGTCGGCGCTGCCGCCGTCCCCCGGCCGGCGACCGGCCACCGGCCGCCGGTCGCGCGGCGGTGGGGCGCGGGCCGGGCTGGCTGCCGGCACAGATTTTTGTACACTCGCCTAAGTCCTGCCGGTGCGGCTGCGGTGCCGGTGGTCGTGGTGAGGGGGCGCGGGTGCGCGTACGGGTGGATTGGACGGTGCCGGTCGGCAGGCCCGACCCGGTTCACGGGACGGGGGCACGCCGGGAAGAGCGGCTGCTGGCCACCGGGGCGGGACTGGTGGCGGTGGCCCTCGTCCTGGCCGTCGGCCCCACCGGGCAGACCTGGGCGGCCTGGCAGTACGCGCTCGCCGCCCTGGTCACCTTCGATCTGGCCGGGGGCGTCGTGGCCAACGGACTCAACTCCGCCAAGCGGGACCACCACGCCACCGACTCGCCGTTGGAAGCCTCGCGCCTCGGTCGCCTGGTCCGGCGTCCGGTCCGCTTCGCCGTGGTCCACGTGCAACCGGTCGCCGTCGGTCTGCTCTTCCCCGGCGCGTCCTGGTGGTGGGGTCCGCTGTGGTACGTGGCCGTCCTGGCATCCGTCGTCGTCGTCCGGCGTGCCGCACTGCACCTGCAACGCCCGGTCGCCCTCGGGTGCTGCGTCGTCGCCACGGTCGTCGCCTGCGGCCTGCCGGCCCCGGACGGCTTCGCCTGGCTGCCGGTCGTGATGTTCCTCAAGCTCACCCTGGCGCACGCCGTCCGGGAGGAACCGTACCGCCCGGTCACCGGCCTGTCGCAGGGGTGACCGGCGGGGTCACGGTCACCCCTGCGGGCCGTTCCCGAGGAGGACGCCGAGCACGGATCGGAGGCCGTCCGACCCGCCGACGGAATGTCCGTCCGGGTCGGCCAGAGCGTGCAGCGCCACGCCGTCGAGGAGCGCGACCAGGAGTGCGGCCCGGACGTCGGCCTGTGCCGGTGTCCAGTCCGGGTGAGCCCGGAGCAGATAACCGGCCAGCGTCTGCCTCGTCGCCCCGAGGGAGTCCCGGACGACGGTCGCGACCTCCGGGTAGTAGGCGGTACCCACCATGATCTGCACCAGTGCCCGGACCCGGCGGTCGCCGGCTCCGGGGTCTGCCATCTCCCGTGACCAGACGTCGACGAGATCCCTCGGGGCCGGGTCGGCGCGCAGCGCCGCACCGAACGTGGCGAGCACCTCGGCGCTCACCCGCGCGGCCACCTCCCGCCGCAGACCGCCGAGACCACCGAAGTAGTAGTGCAGGAGGCCGGCGTTGACGCCCGCGCGGTCGGCGACGCGACGGTGGGTCACCCCTGGCCAGCCGTCGTCGACGAGACACTCGACGGCAGCCGAGACGATCTGTGCGCGCCGCCGGTCACCCTTCGCCGCCCCGGCCCGCCGCCCCGGAGCGGTCCGGGCCGAGGCGTCCGGTGCCGGGTCAATCCGGGTCGGGTCGCCCTGCGCCGGGTCGACCCGTGCGGGGCCGGATCCGGCCGGCGTACCGGCGTCGGTGGCCGCCGGGGTCGGGATCTCCCGGCCGGTGGGCTCGTTGGCGGAGGGTCGCATAGGACCCCGATTCAAGCACCCCACCCAGGGAGGTGACCCGCACCGGCGCCGACCGGGCGGTGTGTCCCGACGGTCAGACCGTGCCGACGAACTGGCTGACGTGGTACGCGGTGCTGCGACCGTCCGGGGTCCGGGTCCACTTGGAGACCAGCAGGTGCAGGTCGTTGGCCTTCCGGCTGGACCAGGGGTGGATGAAACCGCCGTACAGCCCCGGTTCCTGCCAACTGGTGACCTGGATCTTCTCCGGCGTCCACGCCCGGTCCGGGCCGGTGGCGGTTCGGGTGACGATGTTGCCCGTCGCGCAGTTCAGGTACGACATGACCCACGTGCCGTCGGCCAGCCGGCGTACGGACGGCTCGCCGAACCGGCCGGTGAGGATCGGGCTGCACGGCCGGCCCCAGCCCCAGTTCGCGCCGTTCCAGCCCCACCCCTCGTACGACTCGGGGTAGAAGAGCCGGTCCCAGCGGACCCGGCGCAGCATCATCGGGCCGTCCTGCCGTCCCGACCGCACCGAGAAGACGTAGACCCAGTCGCCGTCGCGTTGCATGGTCCACATCTGGAACGGGTCCTTGTTGTCCGGCGTGTTGAACCACTTCAGGTTCGTCCGGACGAAGTCGTTGCCGTTGTCGGAGTAGGCGATTCCCGCGTACCGCGACTTCCAGTGCGGCCCGGCGGGGCCGGCGGAGTTCCAGTTCTCGATGCTCATGTACGAGATGAGCTGCCGACCGGTCTCTGGGAAGCTGATGCCGTCGTTGGGGATGACGGTGACCTCCCACAGGCCGTCGATGCCGATGCCGTTGTGGCCGTTGTGCATCACCTCCGGGGCCCGGCCGTTGCCGGCCACCCGTGCCGCGCTGTCGAAGACCACCCCACCCGCCGCGCCCGGGTGGACGGCCGAGCGCAGCATGACCGGCGAGCGCCAGTCGTTCGGCAGCGGCGGCCCCTCCGGCCACGGGGTGTCGAAGGTGTCGCCGAAGAGGTAGCCGATGGAGCCGTTCTCCAGCACGTACGGGATGCCCAGGTCGGTGCCGGCCACCCGCCAGCGGCTGTTGGTGTCCAGGTCCGCGCCGGTCAGCCGCTTCTTCCAGGTGGCGGCCTGGGCCGTCCCGGGCAGGGCCAGGGCGGACCCGGCGACGCCGGCCGCACCCACCACGGCGATCCGGCCGAGCAGTGATCGGCGCTTCATTCCCATGACCCGTCCTTCCGATCCGCCACCTACTCGTCGACCGACGGTCTTCCGGGTGCCGGAGCGCGGTTGCGCCCGCCGCGTGCCGGTGAGAACGCCGACTGTGGACGAGTGTCGAGCCAGAGCGTGACAAGTGTCAATGTAAAGCGCCGTTTTTCGGGTCCGCCCTGCCCGTCGACGGCCCGGGGGTCATTGTCGGTCGGGCTCTTCCACCAGGGCGAACCCGCGCCATGTGGGATCGCCACATAGTTGCGACCATCAATATCTGGTAGGAATCCTGCAAGCCGGCTTGTCAACTCGCAGAATTCCACCCCCTCGCGAACGAACGGGAGCGCCATGTCCCCCACCCGATCCGGGCCGCGTCGTCGCCTGCTCACCCTGCTGGTCGCCACCGTCGCCGCCGTGACCACCGCCCTCGGCCTGGCCAGCCCGGCCTTCGCCATCAGCCACTCCAGTGCCACCACGCAACTGCGCAACGCCGGGATCTCCTGGACCTCCAGCGGCGGATGCAGCGACCGGAACAACCCGACATGTACCTCCTTCGAAGGCATCCGTCAGGCGACCATCGACGGGATCATCACGTTCAAGCGGGCCAGCGGCTGCGCCATCACCATCACCGGCGGCACCGAGACCGGCCACTCCGGCGGCACCTACAGCCACTGGAACGGATACAAGGTCGACATCGGTCTGACCACCTGCGTCCAGAACTACGTCTCGACGTACTACACCTACCTCGGGTACGTCTCCGGCTGGGGTTACCAGTACCGGGCGCCCTCCGGCAACCTCTACACCAAGGAAGGCAGCCACTGGGACATCCTGTACTACACCTGCGGCTGCTGATCCGCCGTACGCCGGCCGGCACCGGTCACCGGTGCCGGCCCGGTCGCGCCCCCACCCACCCCGGACACCCGCCCGCCGGGTCGGACCGCGTCGGTCACCCCGCGCCGAAGCACACGAAGGCGGCGGCGGTGGCGTGCGCCGCTCCTCCGCCGGTCCCGAACGCCCGCTGTGCCTCGGCCAGCGCCACCGCCGGGCCGGCGCCGGCCCGCATCCGCCGGTGCAGGTCCAGCATCAGCGCGGTGGTGAGATCGGCGGGCACCGGCAGGACGGTCGCCACGAGGCTACGGGTACCGAGCGCCAGCAGCACCGCGGTGAAGCCCATCACCTCGTCACCCGGTCGGACGGCGGCCCGGCCGGAGTCGCACGCCGAGAGCACCACGCACCCGGGTGGGCTGGTCAGCCGCTCCAACTCGTAGGCGGTCAACGGCCCGTCGGCCAGTTCGAGAGTCGAGAAGAGCGGGTTGTCCGCCCGGAACCGGCCGTGTGCGGCGATGTGCGCCAGCCCGGCCCCGTTCAGCGCGTCGGTGACCGCGTCGGCGGTGGCCGCGACTCCGGTCAGCGGACGGGAGCCGGGCAGCACCGTGCCGAGTTGGCGCACCTCGTCCTCGGCTGCGGGTAGCCGGGGCCCGGCCACCAGCACCGGCGGCCCGGCCGGCCCGACCCGCCCGGCGGCCCGCAACCAGGCCGTCGCCGAGGGGGCCACGGTCACCGCACGGCCCGCGCACGTCGGCAGACCCGACCACGGTACGGCGTGCAGCGCGCCGATCGGCACGATCACCAGTGGACGGTCGCCGAGTCGACGGCGTACCGGGTCGAACAGCTGCCGGTCCAGCATGGCGGCGGTGTGCGCCACCCCGGCCCGGGCGTCCGCGCCGTCGCCGGTGGTGACCAGCCGACGCAGCCCGAAACGGTGCAGCCGGGCGACCCGTACCGCCTCGGCGACCGGTCCCAGGTCGTGCAGGGTCGCCCGACCGTCCCGGACCAGCACCGCGCGCAACCGGTCCCGGTGCGCGACCAGCTCCAGCAGGACGGCGTCCCCCAGCACCGGAGCGAGCGCCCGTACGCCGGGCGGCCGGAGCAGTTCGCCCCCACCGTCCACGCCCCGGGCCAGTTCCCGGATGCGCTGCTCCAACCGGGCCTGGCTGCGCCGCAGCGCCTGCACCGGATGGCCGGTCAGCAGGGCGTCCTCCAACGCCGTGCTGACCATCCGCAGCTCGGTCAGGGCGGTGGCCAGGTCCGGGTCGCCCGGTGGGGAGACCGGCCGCATCCGCAACGCGTTGGCCCGCCACCGTTCCGCCCAGGCCAGCACCCGGGTAGCGATGCCCTGCCGGACGGCGATGTCCAACCCCTCGGCGGCCAGCTCGTGCCCGTACGCCCCGCTGTGCGCGCGTAGTTCCGTCGCGCCGAGCGACGCCCGGTGCCCGTCCAGCACCGCCAGTCCCCGGCGCAGCGCCCGGGCCGCCCCGGACTCGTCGCCGGCCAGCCGGTGCCGCAGGGCCAGCGCGTACCACCCCTGGGCGCGGCGGGACGCGGTGCCCCGACGGCGGGAGTCCGCCGCCGTGGCCAGCAACCCGGCGGCCCGGCCGGTACGCCCCAGCGCGGTGGCGAGCCGGGCGGCCTCGATCCGGGTGGTCAACGCCGGCCCGGGCCAGCCGGTCGCGTCGAGCTGGTCGGCGGTCCGCACCATCGCGGCGAGCAGGGCCGGCGACCGGACGCCCTGGGCGTACCCGGCCCGCAGCTCGACGTGTCGGGCGAAGGTGGCCCAGGTGCGGCGACCCTGCCGGCGGAACCGGCTGCGGGCCGCCGCCGCGGCTTCGGTGGCGGTCGCGAGGTCACCGGCGAGCAGCGCCGCCCGGGCCCGCGCCAGCAGCGCCTCGGCCAGGTCCGAGGCCATCCCCTGGCGGCGCAGCTCGGTCACGGCGGTGGCGGCCACGTCGACCGCCTCGTCGATCAGCGGTACGGACAGCAGCAGTTCGAACCGGTCCAGCAGCAGGGCCGGACGGGGCACCGCGAGCCGCCGGTACTCGGCGTCGACCGCCGCGAAGCAGCGCAGCGCGCCCGCCACGTCACCGCGCTGCCCGGTGGCGATGCCGCTGTTCCACCGGGCGTCGGCGGCGGCCAGGTCCAGCCCGAGCCGGCTGAACGCGGCGGCGGCGCGGTGCAGGTCGTCGTCCGGGCCCCGACCGGAGCCCCGGTGGGCGTTGAGCAGTCCCCGGTTGTTGCGGGCCCGGGCCTCCAGCAGCAGGTCGCCCTCCCGCTGAGCGATCTCCACGGCCACGGCGTAGTCACGGACCGCCTCGTCGAACCGGCCCCGGTAGTGCAGCACGACGCCCCGTTGCATCCGGGCCCGTCCGGCGTCGGCTCCGGTGAGCAGGGGGAGGGCGAGGGTCACCGCGCGCAGGGCGGCGGTGGTCCGCCCGGCGTTGGCCAGCACGTACCCGAGGCTCATCCGGGCCAGCGCGCGCAGCCGGGGGTCGTCGGTGGCCCGGACCGCGCGGCGCAGGTGGCGCAGCGCGCCGGGCAGGTCGTTGAGTTCCCGCAGGGCCAGACCGATGGCACGTTCGGCGGTGGAGCGCTCACCGGCGTCCGCCGGGCCGGCGAGCACCCGCCGGGCGGTCGCGATCGCCTCGTGCGGGTAACGCTGGACCGCGTCCAGGGCGGCCTGTGCCGCGACGGCACCGGGAACGGTGCGGTCGGCCATGCGGAGAAGAATCCCCGACCGGCGCGCTCCGGTCAACGACACCGGCCGGACGGCTCGTGATCAACAATTGACACAGAGCAATATTTTGAAATAATCGTGCTGCTCGGAGAGCGCTTCCGCGGCCGCCCCGCCCGTCCTCGGCCACGCATCTTCCACCCGCCTGGAGGTCCGGTGTCGCCTGACCACCGAATCGTGCCGTGTCCGCCCGGTCGGGTCTCCCGCCGGCGGTTGGTGGGCTGGACGATGCTGGCCGCCGCGGCGGTGCCGCTCGGCGCGCTCGGCCGGCCGGGCCCGGCCCGGGCCGCGGACACCCTGGACCAGGCCTACCAGCGGGCGTTCCTGGAGGCAGTGACCGCCGATCCGACCATCCGCCGGCACATCACCGTCGGCCGTGAGTTCCTCTACCGTCCCCGGCAGCTGCTCGCCGCCCCGCAGGACCTCACGCGGGTGCTGAACCGGCTGCGGAGCTGGGGCCACCAGGTGACCGAGGTGACCGGTTTCGGCGGAGTGCGCCGGCTGCTGTTCCAGCAGGAGACCGACATCCCCGGCGTGGTGACGAAGCTGCGCGACCCCCAACAGTGGCCGGGGCAGCCGGTCCCGCTGGTGCAGCCGCACCACGTGCTGCTCGGGTTCGGCAACATCATGGGCAATCCCGGCGGACCGCCCCGGGTCGGCGCCGCCCTGCCGGCCCCCGACCCGGCCCGGATCGGTGAGGGCGCCGGGGTGACCGTGGGGGTCTGCGACACGGGCATCTGGCGTCGGGCCGGCACCGTCCACCCGCAGTGGCTCGGCGGCAGCTACCTCCCCGAGGCCGACGACGAGGATCCGCTCTACCTCGGCGGCACCCAGCTCGCCCTCCAGGGCGGACACGGCACCTTCGTCGCCGGAGTGGTCCGGCAGGCCGCCCCGGGCGTCCGGGTCGACCCGGAGGCCGCGCTCGCCCCGACCGGCATCGGCGACGAGGAGAGCCTGGTCGCCGCGATCCGTCGGCTCCGCCCGGAGGTGGCGGTGGTCAACCTGTCCCTGGGCTACTTCACCCAGGACGACCAGCCACCCCTGCCGGTGGCGAACACCCTCGCCGCGCTGCCTGCCACGGTGGCCGTGGTCGCCGCCGCGGGCAACACCGGCACCACCCGGAAATCCTGGCCGGCCGCGTTGGACGGGGTGGTGGCCGTGGCGGCGGCGAGCGCGGGGCCGAGCGGTCCGGTGCCGGCCGACTACAGCGGTCGCGGCACCTGGGTGGACGCCTCCGCCCGGGGCGACCGGCGCAGCACCTACGTCGACGGCGAGCTGTACCTGCCCGGCCAACCGCCCCTGGTGTTCCACGGCTTCGCCTCCTGGATCGGCACCTCGTTCGCCACCGCGCACGTCTCCGGACGGATCGCCGCCCTGATGACGGCCACCGGGCTGGACGCGGAGGCCGCCGCAGCGCTCCTCGTCGCCGGCCCGACCTGGCAGCCCGGCTACGGCGTGCTGGTCGAATGAACACCGCCGACGACACCGGGCGCGGCACGCCCGCCCTGGTCTCCGCCGCCACGGCCGGGGACGAGGCGGCCTGGGCGGAACTGGTCCGCCGCTACACGCCCCTGGTGGCGACGGTGATCCGCAGCCACGGACTGGACCGGGCCGACTCCGCCGACGTGAACCAGACCGTCTGGCTGCGTCTGGTGGAACAGTTGGGCCGACTGCGGGACTCGCACGCGTTGCCGGCCTGGCTGGTCACCACCACCCGGCGGGAGTGTCACCGGCTGCTGCGGCTCGGCCGGCGTACCCAGCCCTTCGACCCGTACGACGACTCGGACGTCGGGGTCTTCCTGCTGGTCGATTCGGCCGCCCCGGACGAGGATCTGCTGCGGGCCGAGCGCCGGCAGGCCCTGCGGGACGCGTTCGCGCAGCTTTCGCCGCGCTGTCGGGAGCTGCTCGCGCTGTTGTCCGGGGATCCGCCGGCCAGTTACCGGGAGGTCGGCGAGCGGCTCGGCATGCCGGTGGGCAGTGTCGGGCCGACGCAGGCCCGTTGTCTGGCGAGGTTGCGGGACTGCCCGGCCCTCGCCCCGTACGTCCGACTGTCCCCCGGCGGGGCGGAGGGGACCGGAGGTGAACGTGATGGAGCAGTGGCCGCCCGCCGGTGACGACGCGCTGCTGGTCGAGCTGGGCGCCGCCCTGCGCGACCCGGGGCCGGTCTCCGAGGAGTTCCTGGACGCCGCGCTGGCGGCCTTCAGCTGGCGTACGGTCGACGCCGAGCTGGCGCTGGCCGAGCTGACCTTCGACTCGGCCTGCGACCGGGAGCCGGCCGGACTGACCCGCTCCGCCGGTGCGGAACGCACGCTGACCTTCCGCAGCGGGACGGTGGTCGTCGAGCTGGAGGTGACCGCCACGGGCATCGTCGGGCAGCTCTCCCCGGCCCGCCCCGGCCGCGTCAGCGCCCGGACCGCGACCGGTCAGTACGAGGACGCGCCGGTGGACGCGGTCGGTTTCTTCTCGATGGGGGTGCCGCCGTCCGGCCCGGTGCAGTTCCGCGCCAGCACCACCGGATACGCCGTCCGGACCTCCTGGGTCTCCCTGCGCTGATCCGTTCCGGGCCGCCCCGTACCGCTCGTCCATGACGCCGGCGGCGGCACGACGCGGGGCGGGGCGCGGCGCAGGCCACCGTCGACCCCGAGAGTCGCCGGCGACAGGAGGACCCGTCCGTCCCCGGACACGCCGGAGCGGAGGTCGCGGGTCCCGGCCGCGACCTCCGCTCCGCCCCCTCGCCCCCAGGTCAGCGCCGGGGTGCGCCCACCTTCACGTTGTAGTGGACGCCACCCCGGTCGGTGTACTGGGCTCCAGTGCTGTCCGGGCCGAACTGGGTCACCCGCACGGCCATCGGCTCCTTGGTGACCGTGGCGGCGGTGAAGTTCAGCGAGAACTTCAGCTTCTCCTTGGCCTGGAGGGTCAGGTTGTCCAGCCGGGCCGTCGCCGGGTCGGTGATCTCGATCTGGTAGCGGCCGAGGTCACGGACGGCCTTGCCCACCTTGCCGCCCTCGACCCAGCGCTGGTAGAGCGTCGGCCCGAGGTTGGCGACGAGCCGACCGCCTGCGGCGCGCAGCGGTGCGCCGACCTCGGTGAACACCAGGCTGTTCCGGTTCGCCCGGTCCAGCGGGTTGCCCATGGTGTACGGCATCACCGTGGCCGACCCACCGGCCTCCACCTCCACCGTGTCGACGTTCCGCCAGGCGATGTTGTTGTTGTACTGGGTGTTGACGCTGGTCTCGGGGCCCTCGAAGGTCATCGGGTCGTTCGGCGAGACCCAGCGGGCCAGCAGGCAGAAGTGCCCGGGGCCGGGGACGTTGTCCCAGGGGATGACCACCTTGGTCGTGCCGCTGTAGACCGGGACGGTCATCCAGCCGATCTCGTTCCAGTCGGTGTCCCAGGCCGTGCCCGCACCGGGGTCGCTCCAGTACACGTGGATCTGGCCCTGCTCCATGGCCCCGGTGCCGTAGGGGCCGGGGTTACGGAGACTGACGTGGATGTAGTTCCGCGCGCCCACGATGGGGGAGTGACCGGGCCAGGGGCAGTCGACCGCGGTGTTGCAGACCTTGATGTCCGGGCTCATCCAGATGGTGGGGTTCCCGTGCGGCTGGAGACCGGTGTCCGCGTCGAAGTCCTTCATCCAGACGTCGACCGGGGTGGTCAGCGTGCCGGCCCCCGTCCGGCTGTCGGCGGGGGCGTCCAGGGGTGCCGCCGTGGCGGAGGTGACCGAGAGCAGCAACGCCGTCGCGGCTCCGGTGACCAGGGTGAGGACGGATCGGCGGACGCGTGGCGTCAGACGTGTGGTCACGGGTTTCCTCCCGGTGGTGGGGTCCCGGGGCCGGCGGGGGCCGGTCCGGGCGGACACCCTTACCGAGTCGTATCGACGAAGAAAAATACCTACCCGGCCCCGGCGTGTTGTCAGATGGTGAAACTTCGGCACGGTGCCGGCTGCCCGCGCCGCGGGTGCCGCTGCGCGTTCCGTGGCGGGATCCGAGGGCCACCCCACGGCACGCCCTCCGACAGTCCCGGCTAGTCGTCGTCGTTCTCGATGACCGGCTCGCCGTTGACGCAACGTATCTTCAGTTCGTGCTCGCCGGACGGCCCGACGAAGCTGACCTCGACATCGTCGTCGGGCCCCCGGTCCTCCTCGCCGACCCGGTAGTTCTGCGCGGGCGCCCAGGAGACCAGCCGTGCCCCGTCCGGGCCGCACTCGGCCACCGCGCTGCCGCCGGTGGTCGCGAACACCCGCCGTACCGCCGTGGGGGTGGTCGGCGGCGGGACGGACGGACCGGTCGACGGCGGCGGTCCGGAGCCGGGCGACGAGACCGAGGGGACCGGTCCGGGAGTGGTCGGCTCGGGGGCGGTCAGCGCCCGCCGAACCTCCTCCTGGCTGCGGACCCCACCCGGGGTGCCGGCGATGCTCTCCCCGACCAGGCGGATCGCGGCCACCCCGACCAGGGTGACCAGCACGGCGGTGACCAACCACCCGGCGACGGCGAGGAAGGGACGGCGCATGCCCCGACTATCCCCGATCGCGGGTTGGGGCGAGCACCGGACGACGATAAGGGAGGGTTAACGAGCGGGCCGGTGCCGTTCCGGGCGGCTAGCCTGCCTGGTGTGCCCCGCCTGTTGCTCATCGAGGACGATCTGACCATCCGGACCCCGCTGGTCCGGGCACTGCGGGACCGGGGCCACGCCGTGGCGGCCGCCTCGACCGCGATGGACGGGCTGCGGGACGCCCTCGACAACCGGCCGGACCTGGTCGTACTCGATCTCGGCCTGCCCGATCTCGACGGTCGGGAGCTGCTCCGGATGCTGCGTGCGGTCAGCCCGGTGCCGGTGATCGTGGCGACCGCGCGGGACGACGAGACCGAGATCGTCCGGGTCCTCGACGCGGGTGCGGACGACTACGTGGTGAAGCCGTTCACCGCCGCCCAGCTCGACGCGCGGGTCCGGGCGGTGCTGCGGCGTGCCGCCTCGGTCGCCGGTGCGGACGATTCGGCGTTGGTCGTGGGCGGTCTGCGGGTCGACCCGCGTTCCCGTCAGGTGACCCTGGACGGTGCGCCGGTCGAGCTGACCCCACGCGAGTTCGACCTGCTGCACCACCTGGCCGCCCGCCCCGGCGAGGTGGTCACCAAGCGCGAGCTGCTGACCGAGGTGTGGCAGATCCCGTACGGCGGCGCGGACAAGACCGTCGACGTGCACCTGTCGTGGCTGCGCCGGAAGCTGGGTGAGAACGCCCAGCAGCCCCGCTACCTGCACACCGTCCGAGGGGTCGGGGTGCGCCTGGCCGCTCCGGAGGAGGTCGGGTGAGGGCACGACTGGCCCTGCTGGCCGCCGCGGTCAGCGTGCTCACCCTGGTCGCCTTCCTGGTGCCGCTCGCGCTGCTGGTCCGTACCGTCGCCGAGGACCGGGCCACCGTGCGGGCCACCGCCGACGCGCAGAGCCTGGTGCCGGTGGTGGGAACCGCCGACCCGGCGACGATCCGGCTGACCGTCGAGCAACTCGCCGCCGAATCCGACCGGCCGGTCAGCGTCTTCCTGCCCGACGGCACGGTGCTCGGCACCTCGGCGCCGCGTACCCCGGCGGTGGAGCTGGCGGCGCGCGGCCAGAGCCTCACCGCGGAGTCGGCGGACGGACGCGAGGTGGTGATCGCGGTGCAGGGCCGGCCGGACGGCACCGGCGTGATCCGCACCGTGGTGCCGAGCGCGGAGCTGACCGCCGGGGTGGGCCGCGCCTGGCTGGTGCTCGCCCTGCTCGGCGTGCTGCTGGTGGTGATCGGGTTGGTGGTGGCCGACCGGCTGGCCCGCACCCTGGTCCGGCCGATCAGCGAACTCTCCGCGGTGTCGCACCGGCTCGCCAACGCCGAGTTGGACGCCCGGGTCACCCCCGCCGGTCCGACCGAACTACGCGAGGTGGCCGGTGCCCTCAACCACCTGGCCGGCCGGATCCAGGAACTGCTGTCCCAGGAACGCGAGCAGGTGGCCGACCTGTCGCACCGGCTGCGTACGCCGTTGACCGCGTTGCGGCTGGAAGCCGAGTCGCTGGGCGACCCGCAGGACGCGGTCCGGATCACCGCTGCCGTGGACGGTCTGGAACGGGCCGTGACCGGCCTGATCCGCCAGGCCCGCAGACAGCGGCCGGCAACCGGTCCGACGGGGTGCGACGCGGCGGCGGTGGTCGCCGACCGGGTGGAGTTCTGGTCGGTGCTGGCCGAGGACACCGGGCGGACGGTCCACCGGGAACTGGCGTCCGGACCGTTGCCGGTCGCGGTGTCCGCCGACGACCTGGCGGCGGCGGTCGACGCGCTGCTCGGCAACGTGTTCGCGCACACCCCGGACGGCACCCCGTTCACCGTGCGGCTCGCCGGCACTCCGGTGGCGCGCGGAGCGGTCGCCGGATCGCGTGGGGAAGTGCTGCTCAGCGTGGCCGACGAGGGGCCGGGTATGCCGCCGGACACGGTCCGCCGGGGTGCCAGCACGGCCGGGTCGACCGGTCTCGGGCTGGACATCGCCCGCCGGGCGGCGGAGGCCGGCGGCGGACGGCTGGAACTGCGGACCGGTCCGAACGGCGGTGCCGAGGTGCTGCTCCGGCTCGCCCCGGCGGCCCCGACCGGTGCCTGAGCACCCGGTCGGGTGAGTCGGAACGGGTCTTAACCGGGCCTTAGCCCCGATACAGCGCGCCGCTATCCCCTTCCGGCCGATCCTCGTAGGCAGAACCCGAGGAAAGGTGCGTCGAGATGAAGCGCAAGCCCCTGATCATGACAGCCGTCGGTGGTGCGGCGGTGCTGGCACTGACCGGAGCGGCGATCGGCACCGCCGCCGCCGGCGAGCAGCGGGCCGGTCGGACCACCCTGACCGCCGCGACCACCGCCCCGACGTCGCCGGCCACCCCGACGACCACCCCGGACGGTGGCGCCGTCACCCCCACGGCTCCTGCGGCGACCAGCGTCCCCGGCTCGCCGTCCGGCACCACGCCCCCGGCGACCGGTGACAAGGTGGACCGGAAGCGCGCCGAGGAGATCGCGTTGGCCAAGGCCGGCGGCGGCCGGGTCGTCGAGGTGGAGGCCGAGAAGGAGCGCGGCCGCGACGTGTGGAGCGTGGAGATCGTCAACGGTTCGACCGAGCACGAGATCGACGTGGACCGGGCCGACGGCAGCGTGGTCAAGGCCGAGCAGGAGCCGGTCGACGACGATGACGACCGCGACGACGATGACGACGACGACCGCGACGATGACGACGACCGCGACGACGATGACGATGACGATGACGACGACGACCGGGACGACGACTGACCAGGCCCGACTGACCGGACCGACCGGCCCGGCTCCGACGGCGTGCCCCGTCGCCGGACCTCCGCCGCCTTCCGGGTGAGCGGTATCGGCCCCGCCTCCCTCGACGGGAGCGGGGCCGATGCGCGTGGGTCCGTCGGGCCCTACCGATCCGGTGCGGCGGGGCCGGAGTGTGTCGGGGCCGGGGGTGTCAGCCCCGCAGAAGCCGGTCGGTCCCGTCGAGCAGGGCGTCCGGGTCCTCCTCGTACCGGTCGTGGTACGGCCACTCGACCTCGGTGAGCCCCACCGGACCGGGAGCGACCACCAGCCAGCCCCGCTTCCACTCGCCCCCGCTCTGGGTCGCCCGCCGCTGCGAGGTGAAGATCTGCACCCGCAGCCCGTTCTCGGTCAGCCCGAGCCAGTCGGCGAGCCGCTCCCGGAAAAGGTCACCGGGGTAGTCGTTCATGGCGAGGTTGACCTCGACGATGCCACCGGACTCCAGCTTGCGGGGCACGCTGCGGAAGAACGTCTCCAGGATCGGCTCGCCGGCCTCGAGCAGGTCGACGAACTCGTTGCCCTCCTCGTTCGTCGGCGAGTTGAAGACGATCCGGGAGAACCGGCCCTCGGCCGGCTCGAACATGTCGCCCTCACGGAAGGTGACGTTCGTCAGGCCGTTGAGGGCGGCGTTGAGGCGGGACAGCGCCACCGCGCGCGGGTTGACGTCCACCCCGAGGACCGACTCGTACCGCTCGGCGAGCACCAGCGAGAGCACCCCGGAGCCGCACCCCATGTCGAGGGCGCGCGCGCCGCCGCGCCGGAGCATCAGCCGGATCAGCAGGTCCGCCTCCCAGAGCGGGTCGACGTACCAGCGGTGCTGCACCTCCTCCTCGACGTCCGGGTCGCTGAGCACCACGACGCCGTGCAGTTGATGGCCGACCAGCGGCGAGGAGAAGGTCGTCCCGTCGTCGACGGCCGTGCCGCTGTCGAGCAGCGCCTGCCGGCCGTCCACGCCGACCTCCCGGGTCAGCTCGTCCGGGTCGACCGGCGTGCCGGAAAGCAGGTCGGCGAGCGGGGTGCGCTCGGCCGAGCCGACCACCTTCCGCATGGCGTCGCCGAGCTGTCGAAGTGCCGCCGCGTCGACGCGCTCCGGCTGGATGGTCGAGCCTCCGACGATCATGCGCTACTCCCGAGAGTCGGTTCCAGGCTGGGGATCAGGACGGACGCCGGCCAGAAGACCTCCTGGCGCAACGGCCCCTCCCAGGCCATGAAGTGGGGGTGGTCCACGGAGAGACCGGCCAGTTGCGAGGCGTGACAGCGAAGCATAGCGATCTTCAGCCGCATCGTGGAGTCGTCCAGACGGGTGATCCGGGGGCTGGTCACGTCCACGAGATGGGCCAGGGCGGCGAGCTGCGGTTCCCACCGGTCGGCGGGGGGCCGCTCCCGGTCGGTGGCATCCCAACCGGAGCCGAAGGCGTACGGGCAGTCGGCGTAGAAGGTCAGCTGGCAGCCGGTCCCGGCCGCCGCGGTCAGCACCGCGTCCCGGGTGCCGACGTGGTCCGGGTGGTCGCCGATGCCGACCGGGGCCCAGACCCGTACGCCGGGCCGGAACAGGGGGGTCAGCGCCGCCACCACCGTCTCGGCCGGGAAGTCGGCCCGGTACGGCGAGTCCGGCACGGGCAGGTGCGTCACCCGGTTGCCGGCGAGGGCGGCGGCGGCGCGGTCCTCCGCAGCGCGCCCCAGGGCGGCGGCCGGGCCGGACTCGAAACCGCACAGGCGGTCCCACTCGTCGTCACCTTCGGTCGGCGTTCCGCCGCAGACGGTCACCAGGAGCACGGATCGTCCTGCGCGCAGCACCGACGCGAGCGAGAGCGCGCCGTCGTCGAAATGTGGCGAAACGACGATGTCCGTTATCGTCGAGTGATCCTGGTCAGGCATTCGACGCCCTTTCGAGCGATTGTGGCGGAAGCAAGACGGGATCTGATTCGGATAATTGTCGTGGACGGTATTCGCCAAGAGGTATCGGGAGGTCCCGACGGAGTTCGATCTTAAGTATGCGTCGATAGGGTGTCAAGTATTCCATTGGTGACAATGTGTAGTCGGAATGGCGAGGTCGGGCGGTCCGCTGATTCCGCGTCCGTACCGTCCGGTTCCGATTACCCGGCGTGGCGCGGTGCGGGTGTCGGGTAAATGACCGGTGGGCCCGGAAAAACCCCGCCTGGTCCGCAGGCCGGCGGTCGGCGGCCGGTGACTGGCGATACAGTTGGCGGCGACGGCACGGAGGGTGGCAGGTGGCAGAGGCGGACGGAACGCGACGGTCGGGCGCTGCCGACGCCGGCACGCTCTACCTGGTGCCCACTCCGATCGGCCACCCCGGCGACATCACCCTGCGGGCGATCGAGGTCCTCGGCCGGGTCGGTGTCGTCGCCTCGGAGGACACCCGGCACACCCGCCGCCTGCTCCAGTCCCTGGAGATCGACACCCGCCTGCTGAGCTACCACGACCACAACGAGGAGTCACGCAGTCAGCAGCTGCTCGGGCTGCTCCGGGAGGGCACGGACGTCGCTCTCGTCTCCGACGCGGGTACGCCGCTGGTCAACGACCCGGGCTACCGGCTGGTCGTGGCGGCCGTCGAGGCCGACGTGCCGGTCCGACCGCTGCCCGGCGCGACCGCCTCGGTCACCGCGCTGATCGGGTCGGGGCTGCCGAACCACCAGTTCCACTACGTCGGGTTCCTGCCCCGGAAGGAGGCGGCGCGGCGGACCGCCCTGACCTCGCTCCGGTCGAGCGTGGCCACCCTGGTCTTCTTCGAGGCGCCGCACCGGATCGTCGCGATGCTCGAGGACGTCCGCGCGGTGCTCGGCGACCGTCCGGCGGCACTGGCCCGCAACCTGACCAAGGACGACGAGGAGTTCCTCCGTGGTCCGCTCTCCGAACTGGTCGCCCGACTCGACGCGGAAGCGGTGGTCCGGGGGCAGTTCACCGTGGTCGTCGCCGGTGCCGGTGAGGAGCCCGCGGACGAGGAGCACGCGCTGGCCCACCGGCTCACCGAGACGCTGATGCGCCACGGGGCCGACTCCCGGCTCGTCCGCGAGGTGGTCCGGGAGGTGACCGGGCTGCCCCGGAACTGGGTCTACGAGCAGGTGCGCCTGGCGGCGCAGCAGCGGGACGCGGGCGCTGCGGAGCGGCCGGTCGGAGCCGGGCGTTCCGGCGGCCGGAGCAGTGGATAGCGGCTCCCGGACGGGGCTGCGGTAACGTATCGATTGCGGGTCGTCACCATCTGTCGCTATAGAGCCGCGGAAATGCCGGAGGCGTCGGGAATAGGGGAAGTGTCCGACGCGTCCGCGTGACCCGGCCGGGCAGATCGCCAATTCCGGACCGACCGGTCGGCCGAGGCCGCCCATGTGGACGGTCTACGATCCCGCTGTTAAAGTCGGAGGCCGGTGTTGCCTCGGATGTTAGGTGGCGATGCGATAGACCGGCAGCGATGCGACCGGCCAGCGGCGAGCGAGCTGGCTGTTGACGTGCACGCGGCCGGGGTCGGCCACGCCAATCGCGCCCAGCGCGCCAGGACGCGCGTAGATCCGCGACTGTTGGTTCAGGCCTCCGTGAATGCACCCGATCTGGGGCTGATGAGCGGCAACCCGCTTGACAGTTTAATTAGCATTGAACTAGTCGAATGGCGGCCATTTCGTCGCGTTCGACGGTCGACTGCTTGGTATTTGTCCGTAACCTCAAGAGTCGAGGAAAGGTCATGAAGAATCTGCGATTAGCTTCCCTGGTCGAGCGTATGTCGCGTGGGAGCGCGCCGAGCGCGCTCGACCCGACGGAGCGGTCCCGGGCATCGCGTGGCACGAAGACCGAGATCGACTGGACCGGTATCCACAATCCCGACTTCGTCGCACTCGGGCTGGGCGGGACCAGCATGATGGCGATGCTGTGGTCGGTGGCCAACGGTCGCCGCTGCGTCGGTGTCGAACTGCGTGGCGACCCCTCGCTCGGTGTCCACTGGAACATCCGTGAGGACTTCTGGCACCACCTCGGTCTCATCGACCAGCTCATGCTCGAGCGGTACGGCGAGGAGGGCATTCCCCGCAAGGGCGACGGCCGGCTCTTCAAGCTCCGCGAGACCTTCTACAGCGCGGTCACCGAGCCGGGTGACGTGTACGCCGACGAGATCATCTCCGGTGGCGAGGAGTCCCACGTATCGGGCCTGATCCACCACACCGAGTTCATCGACGACCGGTGGACGGACGGCACGCCGAAGCGGGTGCTCACTGTCCTTCAGCCGGCCAAGCCGCCGGCCGAGCACGACCCCGAGAAGGTCGGCCGGGACATGGTCACGGTCCTCGACGGCCCGTCCACGTTCCAGGCCGGTGCCTCCGAGGTGCTGATCATGCTGCGCCGCTACCTCGAGATGGTCGAGGAGATGGACATCGCCGCCGGCGTGACGCCCCGGGTCCGGCTCTTCCTGTCGCACCGGGTGGCCGTCGGCGACGAGGGCGACGGTGACGGCTTCCTCAAGTGGATGCGGCAGGAGGACGGCTTCGTCAGCCTCCCGGACGGGCGTAAGCGCCTCATCATCGAGGAGGTCCAGGAGCTCGACTACCGGGGCCGGTACCGCCGGATCCGCAAGCCCGGGACCCCGCTGATCGACCTGGGCGTGCCCGAGCTGTTCATGATCGCGCAGGGCTTCGACAGCAGCGACGCGGACCGGCTCGGCTTCCGGCAGGAGGACGTCGCGGTCGACCACCACGACGGCCGTGGCGCGGTCGTGGCCCAGGCCGACTACCTCGCGGGCTACCTCGAACTGCACGTCGGTGCCCGGCTCCGTCGCCGGATCGCCTCCGAGTTCGACCGCGAGGGCAACGAGTACTGGGTGCGCCAGATCGCGGTGGGCCACGAGGACGACCCCGAGGTGGGGTGGATCCTGGTCCAGGTGCCGGACTTCAAGACCTTCGACCCGATCCTGGCCGGGCTGGTCCCGCCGGGCACGCCGAAGCGGGCCAAGGAGTACCTGAACGCGTACCAGCAGTTGCTGCGCGAGTTCTACCTGGAGCAGGTCTCGCTGATCACCGAGATCCCCGTCTCCGACCTGGAGAAGGTCCAGGCTCCGTACGGGCCGAAGCTGTTCAGCCTGATCGAGCGGATCGGCGCGGACGCGCTGGTCGCCGCGAACGGCGTGGTGGCCGGGGACTCCTTCGGCAACGGCCACTTCATGACCAGCGGTGGCGCGATCACCGGCATGGTGGGCCACAGCTCCCGGGTGCTCCGGTACTGGCAGGCCCGCGACGCGGGGGTCAGCCAGCAGCAGGCGATCCGTGAGCTGGCCGACCAGATCAAGGTGGACACCCTCGGCTGGCTCCAGGTCAGCGCGCAGGAGTTCAGCCAGGCCGTGCCGATCAACTTCGGTGAGGAGCGGATCAAGGAGATCGAGAAGCAGACCGGACGTTCGTCCGGCGAGCGGGCGAACACGATCGACGCGACCCGGCGGCACCGGCACTCGCTCGTGCCGCTCGACCCGTCGGACTGGCGGCGACTCTCGGTGCGCAGCGGCCGGCTGCACAGCAGCGACCTGCCGCCGCTCATGACGACCCACCCGGCCGAGCGGCAGATGATGCCCGACGACATGTCCGGAATGGGTGACGACATGCGGGAGACCGTCGCTGCCGGGGCCGGTTCGGCGTCGTGACCAAGCTCAACCAACCCCGGGGTGACTCCTACGGCGGCGGAGGAGAGACGGTCGTCCTGCGCGACACCGCGCAGCCGTTGCGGAGCCTGCGGGAGCGCCAGCTCGCGCTGATCGTGCTCTGCGTGGGCGTCCTGATCTCCGTCGTCGACGGCTCCGCCGTGTACGTCGCCCTACCGTCCATCCAGGAAGGCCTGGGGTTCCCCCAGGCCGACCTGGCCTGGGTGGTGAACGCCTACCTCATCCCGTTCGGCGGGCTGCTGCTCTTCGCCGGCCGGCTCGGCGACCTGATCGGCACCAAGCGCGTCTTCCTCAGCGGGCTCGGTCTGTTCACGGCCGCCTCGGTCGTCTGTGGCCTGGCCACCGACCAGGCCGTGCTGGTCGGGGCCCGGTTCGTGCAGGGTGTGGGTGGAGCGTTCACCACCGCGGTCGTGCTCAGCATGATCGTCACCATGTTCCCGAAGCCCCGGGAGCAGGCCCGGGCACTCGGTTTCTACGCCTTCGTGGCGGCGTCGGGAGCCGCGCTCGGCCAGCTCGCCGGCGCGGCGCTGACCGCGTCGCTCAGCTGGCACTGGATCTTCTTCGTCAACGTTCCGATCGGCCTGGTCACCATCCTGGCGGCCGTCCGGCTGCTGGACAACGTCCGGGACACCTCGGCCGGCGAGGGCATCGACTGGATCGGGGCACTCGCCCTGGTCGGTTCGCTGATGCTGACGGTCTACGCCATCGTGCAGGCCGACACCGGTGGGGCCCGGACGGCGCTGTTCGGCGGCCTGGCGCTGCTGCTGATGGCCGGCTTCGTCCTCTGGCAGCGGCGGGCCCGTAACCCGCTGGTGCCGGGCGAGGTGCTCCGCGCCCGGAACGTCGCCTGGTCGAACGTCGTCCTGGCGCTGATGGTCGCCGGTCCGACCGCGATGTTCTTCCTCTGCGCGCTCTACCTGCAGAACGTCCTCGGTTTCACCGTCATGGAGCTGGGCTTCGCGTTCGTGCCGGCCGCGGTCGCCATCGGGGTCGGCTCGCTGAAGGTCGCCCCCCGGCTGGCCCGCAAGCGGGACGCCAAGACGCTGCTCCTCCCCGCGATGGGGCTGATGGCCGTCGGACTGCTGCTGCTCGCCCGGATTCCGGCCGACGGCAACTACTGGGTGGACGTGCTGCCGGCCGTGCTGCTGATCGGCACCGGCTCCGGGCTCGCGACACCTCCGGTGCTGCGGATCGCCCTGGCCGAGGCCACGCTCAAGGACAGCGGCATCCGGTCCGGCCTGCTCAACACCACCCAGCAGCTCGGTGCGGCGATCGGCCTGGCGGTGCTGGCCCCGGTGGCGGCCAACGTCACCGAGTCCGCCCTGTCCCGGGGCGAGACGACCGCGGTCGCCCTGACCGACGGCTTCCAGATGGCGTTCCTGGTCGGCTTCGGCACGATGGTGGCCGCCATGCTGCTCGCCGCCTTCGCGGTGGAGAGCGAGGTGCCCAAGACCGCGCCCGACTCGCTGGACGAGACGTCCTCGACGTCGCCGAACCGGCAGGTCGACGCAACCGGCGCGGTCGACCCGGACTTCCTCGCGGTGGGCCTCGGCGGCACCAACATGATGGCGATGCTCTGGTCGATCGCCATGGGCCGGCGCGCGGTCGGCGTCGAGCTGCGGGGCGACCCGTACCTGACGCTGATGCAGTGGAAGATCACTTCCGACATCTACCACCACCTGGCGGTCATCGACCGGCTGATGGTGGAGCGGTACGGCGAGGAGGGCATCCCCCGCCGGATCGACGGCAAGCCGTTCATCCTGCACGAGGTCTTCTACCGTGCCGACGCCGAGGAGGGTGCCGCGGCCCGGACCGACGAGATCCTCTACGGGTGGGCCGACTCGTGCGTCGGCGGGCACGTCCGGACGGCGGAGTTCGTCGACGACCGGTGGGTGGGCGGCAAGCCGAACCGGGCGGTCACCGTGACGCACCCGCCGGCTCCGGGCATGGAACACGGGCCGGAGACCGTCGGCCGCAGCATGGAGGACGTCTTCGCCGACTCCCCCGCCTTCCAGGTCAACGCGGAGGATCTGCTGATCCTGCTCCGCCGGTACCTGGAGGAGATCGAGCGGATGGATCTCGACGCCGGTCGGGAACCGCGGTGCCGGCTCTTCACGTACCACCGGGTGGCCGAGCCGAGCCGGCCGACCAGCTGGCAGCGCTGGACGCGTCGGGAAGCGTCGTCGCAGGAGTACGGCCTCGTCCGGGGCGCGGACGGCCGGCTCCAGGTCCGGATCGAGGCGATCCGCGAGCTGGACGAGAAGGGCACCTACCGGCGGATCCGGGCCCGGGGCACCGAACTGGTCGACCTGGGCACGCCCGGACTGATCATGATCGCCGAGGGGGTGGAGAGCACCGACGCCAAGCGGCTCGGGTTCACCCAGGAACGCGTGATGATCGACCACCAGGACGGCCGTGGTCCGCTCCTGGCGCAGGCCGACTACATCGTCGGACTGATCGCCGTCAACGTCGCGGCGAACTCCCGCCAGCGCATCGCCTCCGCGTTCGACAAGCAGGGCAACGAGTACTGGGTCCGGCAGATGACGCTCGGGCACGACGGGTTCAGCGAGACCGGCTGGACGATCCTGGAGGTGCCGGACTACCGGACCTTCGACCCGATCCAGGCCGGCATGGTGCCGGCGGGCACCCGGCGGGACTCCGTCGAGTACTTCGGCGCGCACCGGTACCTGATCCGGGACTACTTCCTCGACCAGGTGTCGCTGCTCACCGAGATCCCGCGCCGGGAACTCGTCCGTACCCTCAGCCTCGCCACCCCGAAGCTGGTCAGCAACGTGGAACGGATCGGGCGGGACGCGCTCGTGGCGGCGAACTGCGTGGTCGCCGGTGACTCCTTCGGCAACGGCAGCTTCCTGCTCAGCCGGGGCTCCACGACCGGCATCGTCGGGCACGCCGCCCGGGTCTACCGGTACTGGCAGGCCCGGGACGAGGGGACCTCCCACGAGGCGGCCGTGCGTCAGCTCGCCGACGGCATCCGGGAGGACACCGCCACCTGGTTGCGTGTCAGCGAGCCGGACTTCGCCCAGCCGGGGCACGCCAAGGCGGGCACCGACCCGCAGACCGGGGAGCAGCTCGACCCGGTGGCCCGGGAGAAGATCCTGGAGGAGACCCGGCAGCACCGCCGGTCCATCGTCAAGACCAGCAACCGGTTGGACGACTTCGGTCGGCTGAACGTGTTCCCGGGTCGTCTACAGCTCCTCGGCCTGCATCCGCTGCACGCGCTGCCGCCCGAGCTGCGCACGGAGCAGATGGACGAGCCGATGATGATGGCGGAGGAGTCCACGACCCCGATGACGGGTCAGGACGCTTCGATGACGACGGCCGAGGGGGAGACCCCGATGGCCGGCGAGGGGGACCGGGTCAGCGAATCCCGGATGTGACACCCGTCAGAAGGGCCGGGCCACCACGGTGGTCCGGCCCTTCGTCGTACGTGGGAGTGCCCGTCCGGCGGGTCAGTCGCCCCGGTACACGCAACCGGAGGTGCAGGTCTCCCGTACCGACACCGCCGAGAGCGGCAGCCGGTCGGCCAACCGGTCCCAGATCCAGCGGGCGAGCGTCTCGCTGGTCGGGTTCTCCAGCCCCGGCACCTCGTTGAGGTAGTGGTGGTCGAGCTGGTCCCGCACCGGCTCGAACGCCTGCTTGAGGTCCCCGAAGTCCATCACCCAGCCGGCCTGCGGGTCGACGTCGCCGCTGACGTGCACGGCCACCCGGTACGAGTGACCGTGCAGGCGGGCGCACTTGTGCCCCGTAGGCACGTTCGGCAGCCGGTGGGCGGCCTCGAAGGTGAACTCCCGGAAGATCTCCATCAGGCGATTCCAATGTACTTGTGGGTCTGCAGGCTCAGTCGCCACTGCGGGTGCTCCAGGCAGTACCGCACGGCGGCCTCGGTGTTGGCGACCCGGTCCGGGCCGTCCATCGGCTGGAGCATGAAGTGGGTGAAGTCGAGGTGCTCGAAGCGGGCCGGCTCCGCCCCCGGCTGCGGGTAGACGAGCTTGAGGTCGTCGCCGCGGGTGAGCACCACCTCCGCGCCGGCCTTGGGGCTGACGCAGGTCCAGTCGATGCCGGGAGGCGCCGGGCGGGTGCCGTTTGTCTCCACCGCGACCTCGAAGCCCGCCTCGTGCAGGGCGGACACGGCCGCCTCGTCCAGTTGCAGCAGCGGCTCTCCACCGGTGCACACCACGTACGGGCGGCTGCGCGGGTGAGCCTGCCCCTGCCAGACGGCGGCGACGGCGGCGGCCAGCTCGGCGGCGGTGCCGAAGCGGCCCCCGCCGGGGCCGTCGGTGCCGACGAAGTCGGTGTCACAGAACCGGCAGATCGCCCGGTGGCGATCCTCCTCCCGCCCGGTCCACAGGTTGCAACTGGTGAAGCGGCAGAAGACGGCGGGCCGGCCGGCGTGCGTGCCCTCGCCCTGGAGGGTGTAGAAGATCTCCTTGATGCGGTACACGCCGGTCATCCGGTGGCGGACAGGGCGGGGTCGGTCAGCCCGAGTTCGGCGAAGCCGCGCCCGCGCAGCAGGCAGGAGTCGCAGCTGCCGCAGGCGCGGCCGTCGACCGGGTCGTAGCAGCTGTGCGTCCAGGCGTAGTCGACGCCCAGCTCCAGGCCCCGGCGGATGGTCTCGGCCTTGGTGAGCTGGATCAGCGGGGTGTGGATGCGCAGCCGTTGCCGCCCCTCGACACCGGCCTTGGTGGCCAGGTTGGCCATCGTCTCGTAGGCGGCGACGTACTCCGGTCGGCAGTCCGGGTAGCCGCTGTAGTCCAGCGCGCTGACCCCGATGAAGATGTCCGAGGCGTCCAGGGTCTCCGCCCAGGCCAGGGCGAACGACAGGAAGATCGTGTTCCGGGCCGGCACGTAGGTGACCGGGATCTCGTCGCCCAGGTCGTCGGCGCTGTCGTGGTGCGGGACGGCGAGCGCGTCGTCGGTCAGCGCCGAGCCCCCGAAGACCCGCAGGTCGATGTCGGCGACCACGTGCCGGGTCGCGCCCAGAGCCTTCGCCACCCGGGCAGCGGCCTCCAGCTCGACGGTGTGCCGCTGGCCGTAACGGAAGCTGAGCGCGTGCGCGTCGTACCCCTCGTGCACGGCCATCGCGAGCACCGTGGCGGAGTCGAGCCCACCGCTGAGCAGCACCACGGCCCTGCGCTTCTCCGTCGGCACGCGCCGCCACCACCCTTCACCTCGTCCACGGGCACGGTCGTACCCGGCGGTAAGCCTACTCAGCGTTCAGGCGGGGACCCGGCTCAGGGCGCGGTCCTGCGGTACGCGACACACCGGCGACGGGGCGTTCCGGCGCCGGTGTGTCGCGGTGGCGGCTCAGGACTTGCCGGACGGCACCTCCTGCCCGCTGGTGGCGGCGCCCGGTGCGGGTGTGCGCCGGGCGGACGCACCGGACGGCACGGTGACCGACGGGATGTCGAACAGGCCTCCCGGTGCCCGGGGCAGCCCCTTGGGCAGCAGCGGCACCGCCATGGCCGTGGTGATGAGGGCCATCAGCACCATCATGGTGAACATCTCGCCGTCGAGTACCCCGAGCGAGACGCCGATGTTGAGGATCACCAGTTCGGTCAGGCCCCGGGTGTTCATCAGCAGCCCGACCGCGTAGGAGTCCCGCCAGCTCATGCCGGAGAGCTTCGCCGGCAGGGTCGCGCCGAGGAGCTTGCCGGCACAGGCGGCGGCCATGATGATGGCCAGTTCGCCGAGACCGGTCCAGCCGAGGGCGCTGATGTCCACGGAGAGCCCGGTGACGATGAAGAAGATCGGTAGCAGCAGGCGGGTGCCGCTCTCCAGGGGAGTGTGCAGGGTTTCGGCGAGCAGTGCCCGGGGCTCGCGGGGCATCACCAGACCGAAGGCGAACGCCCCGAAGATCGCGTGCACCCCGATCCAGGACGTGGCGTAGGCGGAGAGGAATGCTCCGGCGGCGATCAACGGCACGAGGAACGGCGAGGCCTTGCCGCCCTGGGTGAGCCGGGCGACGAGCCAGCGCAGCGCCGGGCGGACCCCGACGGCCATCACCAGGGCGTAGAGCAGGAAGAGCCCGAGGACGGTCAGCAGGGTGGTGGTGCCGCCACTCGCCGTGAACCCGACCACCATGACGGCGAGCAGGATCCAGGCCATCACGTCTTCCAGCGCGGCGGAGGCCAGGGTCAGGGCCCCGATCCGGGTGCCCGCCAGTCGGGTGTCGTGGAGGATCCGGGCCAGCACCGGGAACGCGGTGATCGACATCGCGATGCCCAGGAAGGCGGCGAAGTACCAGAAGGAGACGTGTTCTCCGTCGACCACGTCGTGCCGCTCGTAGAGCAGGGCGGCGGTGCCGAGGCCGAGCGCGAAGGGCAGGACGAACGCCCAGAGCGAGACCGAGGCGATCGCACGGGACCCGCGCTTGAGCAGTTGGCTGTTGAACTCCCAGCCCACCAGGAACATGAAGAGCAGAAGTCCCACCTGCGAGATCATCGAAAGGTGGGGGCGGAGTTCGACGGGGAAGAGGAAACCGGTGACGTCCCCGGGGAGCAGGCCGAGGATGCTCGGGCCGAGCACGATGCCGGCGGTGATCTCGCCGATGACCGGCGGCTGCTTCAGCCGGCGGAGCAGCATGACGAGCAGTGAGCCGACGATCAGCACGATGGCGATGTCGGCGACGACGATGGCGACCTTGAGGTCGGAGTGCACGGAGTCCATCTGGGTCCTTGAGCTGTTGGTACGGGTACCAGTCGGGACCAGCGCCGGTGATCTCAGAGCATGGACCATCGCCACACCTGCCGGTGGTGGGACGGGGGCCGGACCGGGGACGAGTGTTCGCCCCGCCTGGGAGCACACGCGCGCGGGCATCGCGGAGGATGTTCAGGCGTCGGCGCCTCGGGCGCGGCCATCCCGCCACCGGTCGCGACGATTCACCCGGTAGGAACCGGGCTCCGCCCCGAACTCCGGACATAGGCCATCATCGAATGGCCGAGATTTGGTGACCAGATTGACGGGCCGGAATTGCGGCGCGACGGCGGCAGTGGAGAACAGCGTTTTCGAGACGCAGCACGACGACAGTTCTCGTGATGTCTACCGCCACACCCCCAAACTTGTCAGACGGCCCGTGGGCACGACCTCGACACAGCCAAGCCCCGATGCTGGAGGACGTCACCGGAGAACCGGCCGTCAAATCTCCCAGAGGTTGGAGGATCCTTTCGGGACGATAGTCAGGTATGGATGATCTGTCAAGGTGGAATTTCCAGAGCGGAACTTGTTGAGCCTCGATCAACCGGCATCTAAGGTGTTCGGAGAACATCTCACAGCCGCGTGGGGGGACGAATGCGGGCGCTACAGTTCCACGGAGGACACAAGGCTCAGATCATTGACACTCCCCGCCCGGAGGCACCTCCCGGATGGGCTGTCGTCAAGGTGCACTACTGCTGCCTCTGTGGTAGTGATCTCTGGCTCTACCGGGGCAAGTGGCACGGCAACCGGTACCCGATCGTGCCCGGTCACGAGTGGGCCGGCGTGGTGGACTCGGCCCCGGAGGGTTACGAGTCCTGGGTCGGCCGTCCGGTCACCGGCGATCTGATCGTCGGCTGCCAGGGCTGTGGGCCCTGCCGGGACGGGCTGCCGGTGATGTGCGAGAACCTGATCGAGATCGGCTTCACCGTGGACGGTGGCTGCGCCGGTTACGTGGCCGTGCCGATCACCAACCTCTACCTGCTGCCGGAGGGGATGGACCTCGCCGCAGCGAGCCAGGTCGAGCCGCTCGCCGTCGCGCTGCACGCGGTGGACCGGATCAACCTCCGGCCGGCGGAGCGGGTCGCCGTGCTGGGTGCCGGTGGCATCGGCCAGCTCATCCTCCAGTCGGCACGGGCCACCGGGGCCTCGGTCACGCTCGCCACCGACCTGGTCGCCGAGCGTCGCAAGATCGCCGAGGAGAGCGGTGCCGACGCCGCGGTGCACCCCAGCGAGCTGCCCGAGCTCACCAGCTACGCGGACAAGGTGGACGTCGTGTTCGAGGCGTCCGGCGACCCGGAGTCGGTCGTCCGCGCGCTCGACCTGGTCCGTCCCGGCGGGCGGGTCTGCCTGGTCGGCTACCAGGTCGGTGCCGAGCACTCGCTGGAGACCGCGCGGCTGCCGCTGTCGTACGCCAGCCTGGTCGGCGTCATGGGGCCCGGTGGCAAGTACCGGGAAGCCGTGGATCTGATCGCGAACGGGGCGATCGACACGAAGCCCATCCTGACCGACATCGTCACGCTGGACGACTACGCCCCCGCCATCGAGCGGGCCATCAACCGCACCGACGGCACGGTCCGGGTCGTCTTCGACCTGCGGAACGAGTAGCCGACACGCGAGTCGGAACGTGGTGCCGCCCTCCGGCGGGGCGGCACCACGGCCGGCCGGTTCCATGGCCGCCGGCCACCAACGGCCGGTGACCCGAATCGTCACCGGCCGTTTCCTCGTTGGCCGCCGGGAGGTCGCCGAATCACTCCACTGTGGTGCGAGGAAAACGGCCTCCAGCCGCCAGAGTTTCTCCGAAGTGGACGGATGGACCCGTTCCGGGTCTTCAGACGGACACGCCGAATCGCATATATTGGCCGATCCTGATTCCGACCATAATGAGTGAGGCTGTCTATGTCTGACACGGCCAAACAAGCGACCGGCGCCGGAGCCCAGCAGCCCGGCACGGCGGGCCCCAACCGACCGGGACTCGCGTTGGCCCTCCTGGCCTCCTGCGCGTTGATGATCGTCCTCGACTCGACGGTGGTCTACGTCGCCCTGCCGAAGATCCAGCAGAGCCTCGAGGCGAGCGGGACCGGGCTGGTCTGGGTGGTCAACGCGTACGCCCTGGCGTTCGGCGGTCTGATGCTGCTCGGCGGCCGGGCCGGCGACATCGTCGGCCAGCGGCGGATCCTTCTCGTCGGGCTGGCGATCTTCGGCGTCGCCTCGCTGATCTGTGGCCTCGCCACCACCCCGGAGATGCTGATCGCCGCTCGTGCCCTCCAGGGGGTCGGGGCAGCGCTGGTCGCCCCGACGTCGCTCTCGCTGATCCCGATCAACTTCACCGACAACGCGGCCCGGAACAAGGCGATCGGTGTCTACACCGGCATCGCCGCGGCCGGCGGCACGCTCGGTCTGATCCTCGGCGGGGTGCTCAGCGACGCCGCCTCCTGGCGCTGGGTGTTCTTCATCAACGTGCCGGTGGTCGCGCTGGTGCTCCTGCTCGCGCCGCGTGTCCTCAGCGAGAGCCAGCCGCAGCGCGGCTCGTTCGACATCGTCGGAGCGGTGACCTCGACCGGTGCGATGGTCGCCCTGGTGTACGCCCTGGTCCGCACCTCGACCGAGGGTTGGGACGACCCGGTCGTCCTGGCCTGCCTCGCCGCGGCGGCCGTCCTGTTCACCGTGCTGATCCTGGCCGAGCGTCGCGCCCGGCAGCCGCTGCTGCCGTTGCGGCTGTTCGCCGACCGGGTGCGGGCCAGCGGCTTCGTCACCCTGCTGTTCTTCCCGGCCGCCTTCGCCGGCATGTTCTTCTTCCTCACCCAGTACTTCCAGGGGGTGTGGAGCTACTCCGCGCTGCGTACCGGCTTCGCCTTCATTCCGGCGGCGGTCCTGGTCCTGGTCGCCGCGATCCTGAGCGGACAGCTGGTACCCAAGCTCGGTCCGAGCGTCGTGGCCGGGATCGGCGCGCTGCTCACCACGCTCGGGATGGTCTGGCTCACCCAGATCTCCGCCGACGGCGGCTACGTCACCTCGCTGCTCGGTCCGCTGGCGATCGCCGGTTTCGGCGCCGGCCTGATCTACTCCTCGGTGACCGCCTCGATCATGTCGAACGTGGCTCCGGAGGTGACCGGCGCGGCGTCCAGCGTGTTGCAGGCGGTCCAGCAGATCGGCCCGGCGCTGGGCCTGGCCGTGCTGGTCACCGCAGCGGGCACGCCCGCCGACCCGGTCGAGGGGATGCGTCGGGCGTTCTGGGTGGCCGCCGTCATCGCCGCGCTGCCGGCCGTCCTCGCCCTGTTCAACCGTCGGTCGCGTACCGAGTGAACTGACGATGCGGGTCGCCGTCCGTCGGACCCGGCGGACGGCGACCCGTGTCCGGGCCGGTCACCGACCGGCCCCTCCGCCGGGACGGGAACGTCCCGGCCCTGGTCCCCTACGTCCAGGGCGCGGCGGCGCGCGACCCGGCGCACCCCGGGCCACCCCCACCCCCCCCCACGCAATGTGGAGAACGGAGCAGACAGGTGGAGTCGGCAGCAGTGCCCCCCACTCGACCGTCCCTGGTGCTGACCGGGCACCAGGAGGGCGTGATCGGCGCGGTCTTCCACCCCGACGATCACCTGGTCGCCACCAGCGGCGAGGACGGCACCGTCCGTCTCTGGGACGCGACCACCGGCGAGCAGGTCGGCCGGACCCTCACCGGACACACCGACACGGTCTGGCTCGTGGTGTTCGACCCCGCCGGTCGGCTGCTGGCCAGTGCCAGCGAGGACCGGACCGCCCGGATCTGGGACGTCAGCACCGGTGAGCAGGTCGGTGCCCCGCTCACCGGGCACACCGCCGGCGTCTACGGCGTGGCCTTCCACCCCGACGGCGGGCTGCTGGCCACCGGCAGCGCCGACCACACCGTACGACTGTGGAAGGTGCCCGGCGGCGAGCCGGTGGGTGAGCCCCTCACCGAGAGCACCGACGAGATCGACGGGGTGGCCTTCCACCCGGACGGTCACCTGGTCGCCTCGACCGGCGACGCGGTGCGTCTCTACGACACCGCGACCGGGCGCCCGGTCGGCACCCCGCTGGTCGGGCACACGAAGGGCGCGGTCAGCGTCGCCTTCAGTCCCGACGGGCGGCTGCTGGCCAGCGGGTCCGACGACCTGACCGTCCGCATCTGGGACCACGCGGCGGGTGGCGCGGCGGTCGAGCCGCTGGTCGGACACACCGACGCGGTCGACGGGGTGGTTTTCCACCCGAACGGTCGCCTGCTGGTCAGCGCGGCCGAGGACTGCACCGTGCGGGTCTGGGACGTCGTCACCGGGCAGCAGGTCGGTGAGGTGGAGACCGGACACACCGCTCCGGTGTGGAACATCGCCTTCGACCGGTCCGGCGAGCGCATCGTCACCGCCAGCCAGGACGGGACCGCCCGGATCCTGCCGTTCCCGGCGTACCCTGCTGCCGGGTGACGGTCGGGACCGCCGTACCCCTCACTGACTCTGCTAACGAAAGGGACCACCCCATGACCTGGACCGCCCCTGCCGTCGACCGGAAACCGGACCCCATGCTGGGCGACGAGACCGCCGTGCTGGCGGGCTGGCTCGACTACCACCGCGACACCCTGCTGTGGAAATGCTCCGGCCTGACCGAGGCACAGCTGAAGACCAACAGCGTCCCGGTGACCAACCTGACCTTGCTCGGGCTGGTGCGCCACATGACGGAGCTGGAGCGCTGGCTGCGTACCCTCTTCACCGGCGAGACGGCCGAGGACCCGTACTCCTCCGAGGAGCGCCCGGACGCGGCCTTCGACGACGTCGCCTCGGCGGACGTGCAGGCCGACTTCGACCTCTTCCGGCAGGAGGCGGAGCTGACCCGTAAGGCGTTCACGCTGCGCGACCTCGGGGAGACCTACGAGGACGAGGGCGAGGTGCGCAACCTCCGGACCACGGTGGTGCACATCCTCGAGGAGTACGCCCGGCACAACGGTCACGCGGACCTGATCCGGCAGAGCATCGACGGCGCGACGGGCGAGTGAGTCCGTCGTCACCACGGCTTGTGCCGTCCTGGCAGCCGTGAGCACGACAGGGGCCGGCCCGGACAGGAAACTGTCGGGGGCGGCCCCTGCCGTAGGGTCAGAGCTGAGCGGTCACGTACTCCACGCACTGGTCGAGGCTCCAGCCGTCCGGCCGGCCCGGCAGGCCGTCCATCTGGCAGAAGGCCGCGTTGACCCGGTCGAGCTGGGTCACCTCGCGTCCGACCAGGTCGGGCCGCGCGGCGGCCATCGTGGTCAGCGCGCGGTCGAGCCGGTCGAGCGCGTCGTCGACCACCTCGCCGCGGAAGCACGCGGACGGGTACTGCTGGTCGGACGGTTCGAGGATGAGCCCCTCGGCCAGGGCGTGCGGCAGGAGGACCTCCTCCACCTCCGGGGCGCAGACGAACTGGAACGCGGCCCCGGTGCCGGCCATCTCGATCGGCAGGTCGCGGGTGCTGATCATCTTGGCCGACTCGGACACGAAGCGGGCGCCGTCGATGGCCAGCTGCGCCTGGACGTCCAGCTCGGCCAGCCGGTCGAGGGTCGCCGAGGCCGCCGCGAAGCTGGGTGCCTCGAAGGTGAGGGTCGAGACGAACTCGGCCAGCGGCTTCAGGAACCGCTCGTCGCCGGCCACGCAGGAGAGCGGCCAGCCGTTGCTGATCCCCTTGGCGTACGTGTACATGTCCGCCACGACGCTCGCCTCGGTGACCGAGGCGCCCTGCCGGAGACGGTAACCGTGCTTCACCTCGTCGGCGATGGTGACCACCCCGACCCGCTCGCACCGTTCGAACAGGTCGGCGATGTACTCCGGCGAGACGTGGATGTAGTCCGGCGCGATGATCACGGCGGCCAGTTCGTTGGCGTGCTTGTCGAGGACCTGGTCGATCAGCTCCGGCAGGTGGTAGCAGTGCAGCACGTCCTCGGAGTTGGGCTGGCCCGGCGGGGTGAACTCCCACATCAGGTCGTACCCGTGGTAACCGCAGCTGGCGATGAGCCGCTTGCCGGTCACCTGGCGCGCGGCCGAGGCGGCGGCCCGGGTCGCGGCGGTGCCCGTCTTGAAGAACGCCACCCGCTGGTCACCGGGAAGGTCCCCGGCGATCTGCTCGGCCAGGCGGTTCTGCAGGTCGAGCGAGGCCGCCGCCGGGACGCCCGAGCGCACCGTCTTCAGCACGGCTTCGGTGACCACCGGGTCCTGGTGCCCGAGCATCACGCTACCGAAGGAGTTGGAGAGGTCGATGAGGCCACGACCCTCCGCGTCGTACACGTAGGCGCCTTCGCCACGGACGATGGTGACACCCCGCGCCACCTCGTACGGCGTGCACCCGTCAGCGTTGGCAATAATCATCAGTGGAACCTCCGGCTGTCCTGCGCCCCTCGGCCGGTCGTGGGCGACACGCGGCAAATCATAGGGTGCGACAAAGCCGAATCGCGAGTGCCCACCACTGAGTGGTATCGACAAGCGACACCGGGTGAGCAAGCCGTCAATTATCTGGGGAATTCGTCCAGTATGGAGGCCCGCCTCGGATCGAGTACTTTCAGGTATTTGTCTCGGTCGCCGCGTCGATTACCGTGGAGAGGCACGGGGTCAGCGGATGAACGCGCTGGTGGCAGCGCCTTCTGTTACGGAAGGTAATCAAGTGAAGGTTTTCCTCGTCAAGCCGCCGATCCGCGGATGCATGGTGGAAATCGGACGTCACGTTCCGATCGGGCTCGCCTACGTCTCGTCAGCGCTGCGCGCCGCGGGGCACGAGACGGAGATTTTCGACTCCCTCGCCTACACCGAGGACAACCATGTCGTCCCGGACGCGGAGCTGACCACGATCGAGCGGGCCAAGCTGGAGCGTCACCCGCGCTGGCGGCACATCATGCACTGGGGCGCCCGGACGGAGCGCATCGAGGCGGCCCTCGCTGCCAGCGAAGCGGACGTCGTCGGCATCTCCTGCATGTTCACCCCCTACTACGAGAGCGCCTACGAGCTGGCCCGGATGGCCAAGCGGGTCCTGCCGAACGCGAAGGTGATCCTTGGCGGTCAGCACGGCACCGTCGCCTTCCCGCACGTGCTCGAGGTGCCCGAGATCGACGCGGTGATGCTCGGTGAGGCCGAGGTGACCACCGTCGCGCTGTTGGACGCGTTCGCCACCGGGCGGCCCCTGACCGAGCTGCTCGGGGTGGCCTTCCGCTGTGGCGAGGGGCTCTGCGACTGCGCCACGCCCGGCACGCCGCACATCCGCCCCCGTGCGCCCTTCGTCGCCGACCTGGACTCCCTGGCGCCGCCCGCCGCCGACCAGCTCGACTTCGACCGGTACGGCAACGCGGTGACCCTGATCACCAGCCGGGGATGTCCGTTCTCCTGCTCGTTCTGCACCGTGCACGCCACGGTCGGCAAGCAGTTCCGGGCCCGTGACCCGCAGCGCGTGGTCGACGAGATCGAGCACTACGTCAACGTGCACGGGGTGCGCCGCTTCTTGGTGGAGGACGACAACTTCACCTTCGACATCGAGCGGGTGCACGCGATCTGCCAGGAGATCGTCCGACGTCAGCTCGACGTCCGGCTCAGCCTGCCGAACGGCATGACCGTCGTGAAGCTCACCGAGGACCTGGTGGAGAGCATGGTCTCGGCCGGCTTCGACGATCTCTTCCTCGGGCTGGAGACCACCGACGCGGCCCGGCTGCGCAAGATGCGCAAGGGGTTCACCTCGCTGGACAAGGTCTCCGCCGGGGTCGCCCTGTTCGAGAAGTTCGGGCTGACGGCGAGCGCCGCGATCATCGTCGGGCTGCCCGACCAGAGCCTCGACGCGATCGTGCAGGACGCGGTGAACCTGGTGCTGGCCGGGGTCGAGTTCTGGACCAACCCGTTCTACCCGATCTACGGCTCCCCGGACTACCAGACCTGTCTGAGCCGGGGCATCGTCGACCCGCTGACCGACCCCGCCCTGTTCGACCAGTTCAACTTCGCCTTCGCCAACGGCGTCCTGGCGGCGGACGAGCTCTACACGGCCTGGGTGGGCACCCTCGCCATGGCGCTGTGGCCGAAGTACGTCCTCGAGGGGGCGGAGCGCCGCGAGCAGGGGCCGGTCTCCGCGGCGGAGGCCGGCGCACGTCTGGTCGAGCACAGCATGGCGCAGCTCGACCCGGAGAGCCCGGAGGAGCTGCCGGCCACCGTGCGGGCGATCCGGGAGACCGCCGACGGGCTGCTGGCACTCGGCCACCCGCTGGGCTGCGTCTGCGTGATGCAGCACGTCGCGGACGCCGACAAGGGCGCCGGCGCCGACCAGTTCTGCCGCTTCGCCGGTGACATGATCGCTGCGGCCATCGCGCTGTACAGCGGTCAGCCGCAGGTCAGCGCGCAGGTCGGAGCGCAGACGGCCGGAGATGCCGAAGGGTGCTCGTTCATGGTCCGGCCCACCGGTGACGAGCGGATCGGCCGGATCCAGCGCCGCTTCGTCGAATTGCTCGACGAGAACCGTCGGGATGCCGAACTGGTCGCCGCCGAAGCGGTTCCCCTCTGACCCTCGTCCCAACCACACCCGCCGCACCACTCCCGTTCTGCCGGTCGCGAAGCTGGCGGGGAAGTCGACCACGGATTCCGTCGGCGGCCCCGTCATCGGCAACCCCACGGCACCGGCCGATGGCTACGGAAAGTCACGGTGGTGGGCGGGTGTGGATGGGTTCGTGGCGGATGCGGAAAAATGTCTCCGGGGCAACGTCCCGGACAATTCGGCCGAGCCGTACCGGGCTGTTCAGCCAGAATTAGGTTTCCCCGGGCAGCCGCAGCCGCCGGATTGTCCCGAAGGCTCGCCCGGGAAACCACGGTAAGTGATCCGCAGGTGGGTCGACGATGCGGTTGACGCACCTCGTGGCGTCCCCGTGTGGAGTGGTCGGCAACGGATTGACCGGCAGATACTCCGCCCTGCTCCCGCCGCGTTACGGAAAGTGAAATCACTAAACGTCAGTAGCTGTTTCAGCCATTCCGCGCATAGTTACAGTGCTATATGCTGGCGGCCACGGTGTCCCTTGGGGATAGCTGATGGCAACCGCCGACCACAGGTCGAGCGGGCCCAGCTGGCGCGCCGGCCGGACAGCCCGGCGCCGATCCCGGTGGCACTCCTGGGCAAGGGTCAAATCGGCGAGAGAAGGTAGCCAGGACATGGATTCTGCCAACTTGACGAACCGGGGGCTGGTCGAGCGGGCCCGCCGGGTGACCGCAGCGGAGAACTACGACATCGGGACCCGCTTCTCGGCGATGGTCCAGTCGGGCGAGGGCGCGTGGCTGACCGACGTCGAGGGCAACCGCTACGTCGACCTCACCGCCTCCAGCGGGACGATCATCCTGGGTCACCGGAATCAGGCGGTGACCGAGGCGATCACGCGGCAGATTCAGGATTTCGGTACGGCGTTCGCCTCGACGTTGTCGGTTCCGCGGGTGGAGTTGGCGGAGCGGTTGTGCGAGCGGTACGAGTGTGCGGAGAAGGTCGTCTTCCACAAGACCGGCTCCGAGGGCACGGCGATGGCGGCTCGCCTGGCGCGGGCGGCGACCGGTCGCGAGTTGATCCTGTCGTGCGGGTACCACGGCTGGCACGAGTGGCAGTTGGCGGGCGAGACGTTCGGGTACCAGCAGACCACCGGTGTGGTCGGTTTCGGGTACAACGAGAAGGCCCTGGCGAAGATGCTGGAGGCCTTCGGCAACGAGGTCGCCGGGGTGCTGATCTCGCCGGAGCTGTTGTACTTCGACGTCGAGTTCTACCAGCGCATGTATGCGTTGTGCGCGCGGTACGACGTGCCGTTCATGATGGACGAGGTGTACACGGGGTTCCGGGCGGGGCCGAAGGGTGTGCACGGTCTGGGTGTGCCGGCTGACGTGGTGGTGGTCAGCAAGGGTCTGGCGAACGGCCATTCGTTGGCCGCGGTGATGGGTCGTCGGGACATCATCGACGCGTACGACGTGTCGGGGATCCAGGGGACGTACACGCGGGAGGTGCCGCCGATGGCGGCGGCGCTGGCGGTCATGGATGTGCTCGACACGCCGGGTGTGTACGAGAACGCGGAGGCGATGGGCCGTCGGCTGGCGGACGGGATGCGGGAGATCCTGACCAGTGAGGGTATTCCGAACTGGGTGGGTGGCCCGGCCCTGATGTTCGACACGGTGCTGCCGAACGACGACCTGGGTTGGGAGATCTACAAGACGGCGCACGACTTCGGGGTGTACTTCGAGGACTCCGGGACGCAGCTGGTGACGACGGCGTTCGACGAGGCGGCGGTGGACCACGCGTTGTCGGCCTTCCGCAAGGCGACGCGCCAGGTGATCGCGGACCGGCCGGACATCGCGCCGACGTCGGGTGGTGAGTTGACCGAGGAGCGGAAGCTCGACTTCGCGGAGGAGGCCTTCGGTGGCCTGCTGCGTGACGACGAGCGGACGAACGCGTTGATCGACGCGACGATCGAGCAGGTGGTGAGTCGGGACCGCAGCATCAAGCCGGTCCTCATCCCCGCCCAGAACTGACCCGGACCCTGGCGTACGAACGACAGGGCCGGTGAAGATGGTTGCAGCACCGATACCGGTGACTGGCTGGGGCGACAAGGACGAACCGTGGGAGTGCCTGGGCGAACGTTCGTCCGGCGCGACGGTCTATCGCGTGGGGGAGGGTCCCTCCTTCTACGTGAAGACCACGCCGCCCAGGCACCCCGACGACCACCGGTTCAACCCGACCAAGGAGGCCGAGCGGCTCCGCTGGCTGGCCGCCCAGGGGCTGCCCGTCCCCGAGGTGGTTGCCCTCGACGCCAACGACGAACTGGCGTGGGTGGTCACCAGGGCGCTGCCCGGGCGGCCCGCCGCCCGGCACTGGAAGCCGGAGGAACGCTGGCGGGTGATCGACGTCGTCGCCGACGTCGCGCGTACGCTGCACGCGCTTCCGGTGGCGGAGTGCCCGTTCGAGCGTCGGCTGGCCGACCTGATCCACCAGGCCAGCTCCTCGATGGCGCTGGGCGCGCTCGACCTCGACGACGTGGACCCCTCGCACGAGGGCTGGACGGCTCAGCAGCTCTGGGACGAGCTGAGCAAGATGACACCCCCGGCCGAGGACGATCTCGTCGTCTGCCACGGTGACTTCTGCCTCGACAACGTGCTGGTCGATCCGGAGACGCTGACCCTGGCCGGCGTCCTCGACGTCGACCGGGCCGGAGTGTCGGACCGGTGGATGGACCTCGCCCTGGCGCTGTACAACATCGGCCAGGACGACGTCTGGGGCTACGGGCCGCCGCACGCCGAGCACTTCCTCCGGCGGTACGGCATCACCCTGGACCAGCACAAGGTGACCTACATCCAGCTGCTGGACGAATTTCTCTGAGCTGACCCGGGCGGGCCGGCGTCCGACGGACGCCGGCCCGCCCCGACGTGAATGGCGTGGTGGGCACATGAACTACCGTGAGTTGATCGAGCGGGCCCGGCGGACGACCGCGGCGGAGGAGTACGACATCTCGGGGCGCTATCCGTCGGTGATCGCGCACGCCGAGGGCGCCTGGATGACGGACCTGTCGGGCAACCGCTACGTCGACCTGACCGGCGCTGATGCCGCCGTCATCCTCGGCTACCGGCACCCGGCGGTCAACGAGGCGATCACGCGGCAGATCCGGGACTACGGTACGACGTTCGCGTCGACGTTGTCGGTTCCGCGGGTGGAGTTGGCGGAGCGGATGTGTGAGCGGTACGAGTGTGCGGAGAAGGTCGTCTTCCACAAGACCGGTACCGAGGGCACGGCGATGGCGGTCCGGTTGGCGCGGGCGGCGACGGGTCGGGAGCTGGTCCTGTCGTCCGGCTACCACGGCTGGCACGAGTGGCAGATGGCCGGGGAGGAGCTCGGGTACCAGCAGTCCACCGGTGTGGTGGGCTTCGGGTACAGCGAGAAGGCCCTGGCGAAGATGCTGGAGGCGTTCGGCGAGCAGGTCGCCGGCGTCATCGTCTCTCCCGAGGTCCTGTACTTCGACCTCGATCACTACCGCCGGATGTCGGCGTTGTGCGCGCGGTACGACGTGCCGTTCATGTTGGACGAGGTGTACACGGGGTTCCGGGCGGGGCCGAAGGGTGTGCACGGTCTGGGTGTGCCGGCTGACGTCGTCGTCCTCGGCAAGGGTCTGGCGAACGGTCATTCGTTGGCGGCGGTGATGGGTCGTCGGGACATCATCGACGCGTACGACGTGTCGGGGATCCAGGGGACGTACACGCGGGAGGTGCCGCCGATGGCGGCGGCGCTCGCGGTGCTGGACGTGTTGGACACGCCGGGTGTGTACGAGAACGCGGAGGCGATGGGCCGTCGGCTGGCGGACGGGATGCGGGAGATCCTGACCGGTGAGGGTATTCCGAACTGGGTGGGTGGTCCGGCCCTGATGTTCGACGTGGTGCTGCCGAACGACGACCTGGGTTGGGAGATCTACAAGACGGCGCACGACTTCGGGGTGTATTTCGAGGACTCGGGGACGCAGCTGGTGACGGCAGCGTTCGACGAGGCGGCGGTGGACCACGCGTTGTCGGGGTTCCGGAAGGCGACGCGTCAGGTGATCGCGGACCGGCCGGACATCGCGCCGACGTCGGGCGGCGAGTTGACCGAGGAGCGGAAGCTCGACTTCGCGGAGGAGGCCTTCGGCGGTCTGCTGCGTGACGACGAGGAGACGAACGCGTTGATCGACGCGACCATCGAGAAGGTGGTCAACCGGGACCGGAGCATCAAGCCGGTCCTCGTCCCCGCACAGAACTGACTCGGGCGGAACCGACCCGGACAGCACGAAACGGCGGCGGCCGGTGGTTTCCCGGAGGAACCACCGGCCGCCGCCGTTCGTCGCGTCGTGGGGTCAGCGCTGGTACGTGCTCGACGCCGCCAACGCGATGCCGCCCCGGACGTTGAAATCGACCGTGACCTTGAGGAAGACCGGTTCGAGGGCCGCCACCAGGTCGTCACGCATCTTCGTCGCCAGGTGCTCGTGGAAGATCCCCTCGTCCCGGAAGGTCTCCAGGTAGAGCTTGAGACTCTTGGTCTCCACTCCCCGGTCGCCGGGACGGTATTCGATCCGGATGGTCGCCCAGTCCGGCTGCCCGGTGATGGGGCAGCGGCAGGTGAACTCCCGGCAGTCGATGGTGATCTCCTGCGAGCTGTCGCCGATCGGGAATGTTTCGAGGGATCGGTCGGGCGGGGTGTCCGCCCGACCGAGCTTCGTCAGAGCCATGATCCGATCATAGGCTCTTCTTCAGCGCCCCCAGATTGTCCCGGACCTTGACCACCGCATCCAGCATGTCCTGTACGTCCTCCGGCTCCACCGAGAGCAGGGAGTGGTGGATCCACACCGCCTCGTCGAAGGCCACCCGCTCCGCCACCGGCAGGTGGAACGCGTCCGGCTCGATCTTCTCGCCGTACCGCTCCCGGATCGCCGGCCAGTCGTCGGCGGTGATGTGGAACAGCTCGTCGCGGTGCATCGGCGGGTAGAAGGTGTTCCCCTCGAACTCGACGCCCTCGGCGAGGATCGCCTCCAGCACCTTGTCCCGGTGCAGCCCGTCCCAGGCCTCGGCGTCGAACCGGAAGAGCAGCTCGTAGCGCTGCCGGCGGGTGACCCGGGGGTCCTCCGCCAGCGGCTTGAAGCCGCCGATCTCGACCAGCCCCTGGGTCAGCATCTCCGCCATCGCGGTCCGCTGCTTGTCGAGGGCGTCGTACCGGTCGAGCTGCCCCAGCAGGACGGCCGCCTGCATCTCGGTGGCCCGGTGGTTCCAGCCGAAGACCCGGCCCGGGAACCTGTCGTACGGGGCCTCCTTGCGGCCCACGTGCGCCAGGGACATCGCCCGGTGGAACGCCTCCTCGGTGGCGGTGACCAGGAAGCCACCCTCGCCCGAGGTCATGATCTTGCTGGTCTCGAAGCTGTAGCTGCCGGCGTCGCCGATGGTGCCGACGCACTGGCCGCGCCACTCCGCGAAGTGCGCGTGCGCGCAGTCCTCGATGAGCAGCAGGTTGTGCCGGCGGCAGATGTCCAGCAGCGCGTCCATGTCGGCGACCTGGTTGCCCAGGTGCACCACCATGATCGCCCTGGTCCGGTCGGTGATCGCCTCCTCGACCTTCACCGGGTCGATGCACCAGTTGTCGTCGGAGATGTCCGCCAGCACCGGCACGGCGTTGACGTGCACGATGCCGGCGACCGTCCCGACCCAGGTGAAGGCGGTGGTGATCACCTCGTCGCCAGCGTGGATCCCGAGCGCGCGCAGCGCCATGGAGAGGGTCACCGTGCCGTTGGTCGCCAGGAGGCCGTACTTCGCCCCGAGCTTGGCGGTGAACCGATCGGCGAACTGCTGGTGCATGGTGTTCGGGAAGGGGATGCCGCCGAGGTTGCGGGTCTCGATGACGGTCCGCAGCCGATCCACGTCCTCCGGGCCGACGTGCGGCCACTCCGGCCAGGGCCGGGTCCGGACCGGGTCGCCACCGAGGATGGCCAGTTTCTGCGTCATCAGCGGCTACCTGCCCCGGCGAGGGCCCCGAGGGCGATGTCCGGGTCGATCTCGAAGACGGTGCCCTTGTCGCTCATGTCGGTCCACTGCTGCTGGACCTTGTAGCCGATCGGCACCAGGCCCTCGAACGGCAGGTTGTTGTGCTTCACCCAGTAGTTCTCCAATGCGAAGGAGCCGGCCCGCAGGCTCAGGCGGTAGACGGAGTCGTCCGGGGCGACCCGGCTGCGCTCCTGCTCCACGTCGACCTCGTGAGCACCCTTGAACCGCTGCATGGTGCGGACCAGGATGTCCTGGTACACCTCCTGCGCCTCCTCGTCGCTGTAGCCGGCGCGACGGGTGAAGTGCAGGTTGTGGTGGAAGCTCTCCTGCTCGTCGTCGTCGATGTGGATGCCGTACTCGTCCGGCCGTAGCTGGATCGGCGAGTTCCGCTCGACGATGAAGTCGGCGATCTGGTACGTCACCGTGTCGTGGTAGTCGCTGAGGAACTGGTAGAGCTCCTCGGCCTCGTTCCGCTCCTCGGTGGGCAGGCCGACGATGGTCATCAGGAACGGCTTGTAGCCCAGCTCCCGGCTGTCCTGGAGGAGGCGGTGGACGACCTCCATCCGGTTGCCCTTGCGGACCAGGTCGAGCAGGCGCTCGTTCGCGGTCTCCAGGCCGAAGCGCAGGGTGCCCTGCGAGTCACGCATCTTGGTCAGGACGGCCTTGTCGATGTTGCCCTCGAACCGGACGTCGACCTCCCAGAACAGCTCCGGGCGCTGCTTGGCGATGAAGAAGTCGGCGAGCTCGACCAGTCGCTTCGCCGGGAAGACCGCGTCGGCGAAGTCGAAGTGCACGGTCCCGGGGTACTGCTCCAGGAAGGTGTCGATGTCCTTCTGGAGGTTCTCGGTGCTGCGTTCCCGGTAACTCCACGGCGCGAAGTTGGTGATCGCGTTGCAGAACGAGCACTTCATGTAGTAGCAGGACCGCGAGCCCTGGAGGACGAGGCTGCCCTGCCCCTCCTGGAAAGTGGTGTACAGCGACAGGTCGAAGTCGCTGTAGTCCGGGGTCGGGAGCTGGTTCATGTCCGCGACCCAGGAGATGTCACCGCTGCGCTCGTAGGTGCCGTCCTCGGTGCGCCAGTGGGTGTTGGGCATGTTCTCCCGCGGCTTGGACATCTCCAGCAGCAGCTTGCGACCGACCGGCTTGGTGTCGAGCACGCTCTGCTCCGACATCGGCTTGCAGCCGCCGGGGATACCGACCGGCCGCTCGCCCCGGGACAACGCCTCGGCCATCTTCAGCAGCGGCTCCTCGCCCTCCCGGACGACCAGGGAGTCGATCAGGTCACCCAGTTCCGGGCAGGCCTCCAGGCGCGGGATGAGCATGTCCGCGAACGAGGTCACCCAGGGGCCGCCCCAGCAGATGTAGAGGTCCGGGTTCTCCTGCTTCATCAGGTAGCCCAGGGTCAGCGCGGGGATGACCTGGTTGTACCCCATGATCGAGAAGCCCATCAGGCCCAGGTCGGCGGCCTTACCGGCCACCTTCTCGTGGTAGAAGGCGTGGTAGATGTTCGCGTCCGGGTCCCGGACCAGCTTCGCGATGCGTTCCGGCTCGTCGCGCAGGATCGACAGGAACTCACAGTACGAGTACGGGAACGGCGGGTCCCAGATGGAGAGGCTCTCCGGCGCGACCTGGCACTGCTGCTGCAGGTCCCACTGCTCGAAGTTCGTCTCGGTGAAGTAGTTGCCGGTGATGTGGTTCAGGAAGAACCGCTTGATGAACGGCTCGGTGAACTCGTGGGTGTTCTCCGGGCCCTGTACCTGCTCGATCTCGACCCGGTCGAGCAGGTACTTGTTGAAGTCCGCGTTCAGGTCCAGGCCGAGAGCCGGCATACCCTTGTCGCGAAGGTAGGCCGTGAGGGTCGCCACCGAGATCGGCGGGGTCTCCGCCAACAACGACGGTGGGAATGCGACACCGGTGACGATCTTTTTAGTGACGGTCATCTCAGGACTCCTCCATGAGGGATAGGTAGATCGCCTCGAGGCGTTCACCGGCCGAGGCCAGCGAGTACTCCCGCTGGGGAATCGGTTCGGCGTTCTTCGCGAGGCGACGGGCCAGGTCCGGATCGTCGAGCACCATCTCGATGGAGTCGGCGAGCTTCGGAGGGTCGAAGGGCGGCACCAGCACGCCGGTCTCCATGTGCTCGACCAGCTTGTGTACGCCGCTGACGTCGTGCGCCACGACTGGGCGCTTCATCATCATGTACTCCAGGACGACGACGCCCAGTTCCTCGTACTGCGAGGGCAGGACGGCCAGCGTCGAGAGCGAGATGATCGACGGAATGTACTCGGGGAGCAGGAAGCCGGTGATGACCAGCTTGTCGGCGACGCCGAGCTGGCGGGCCAGCGCCTCGATGTCCCCGCGCTGCGGGCCGTCCCCGGCGATCAGGAACCGGCAGTCGCGCCGCTTGTTCACCTCGGCGGCGGCCTTGACGAACCAGTCCACGCCCTTCTCGGACGAGATCCGGCCGACGTAGAGGACGGTCGGCTTGTCGTCGGTCAGCCCGAACCGCTGCCGCAGTTCCTCCCGGCGCTCCGGGGTGTCGTGCCCGACGAAGTTGTCGGTGACCAGATGCGCCAGCCGGTGCACCTTGTCGTCCGGCACGTGCAGTTCGTCCCGGATCCGCTCGCGCACCTTGTCGCTGAGGGTGAGCACGGCGCCGGAGTGCTGGATGACGTACTTCTCCGCCGACTTCGCCACCGGGTCGACCACCCGCTCGAACACCGTGGTCGGGTGCTGGGTGAGCGACCGGCAGGAGTAGATGTGCGACACGATCGGCACGTCGAGCACCTGGGCCGCGGCGTACGCGTACGCCGGGGCGGAACCGGAACCGTCACAGTGCGCGTGCACGATCCCGATCTCGCGCTTGAGCTGCTCCTTGTTGCGCATCACGTAGAGCAGGCTGGCCTTCGCCCACGCCCCGACCAGGCCGAAGTAGCCCTCCAGCTTGGACGGGATCGGCAGCACCGGCAGACGCCGGGCGTGCACGGTGACGTTCGGCGCGATCTGGAGGTCCTTCGGGACGCCGGGCGGGGCCATGGTGAGGACCCGTTGCGGGAAGCCCCGCCGGCCCATCTCCGTGACGATCGCGTGGCCCAACACGTGCATGCCGCCCATCGGGTCGAACCGTGGCTTCCACAGCTTCTGGTGATCGGCGTAGAGGAAGAACGGTGTCAGCGAGAGGACGCCCCGGGGGGCCTTGTTGTCAGGCATTCATCTCCACTTTCCGCCCGTCGGCCGCGCTGCGGTACGCCGCTTCGAGCGTTTCGACGACCGCGACGGCGTCGTCCGGGGTGTGCGTCATGGGCCGCCCGTCGAGCACCGCGTCCACGACCTGACGGTCCTGGTGCACGTATCCGCTGTTGCGGATCCACTCCCACTCGGGGCGCAGCCATCCCTGGTTGGGCTCCCACACCGCGCCGAACTTGGTGTTGGTGTAGGCCTCGACGCCCATGCCCTGCCAGAGATCGGCAGTGACCAGCCCCTCCGTGCCGATCACCTCGACGGTGAGCTGCTCACCGCCGGGGCAGGCCCAGGAGACGTCGCACTGACCGATCGCGCCGTCGGCGAACTCGATCAGGACGACACCCTGGTCCTCGACGTCCCCGGCGGCACTGAGCTGCCGGGTGCAGGCGGTGACGGCGCGGATGGCCGGCTTGCCGAGCATCCAGCGGCACAGTTCGACCGCGTGCCAGCCGAGGTCGGTCAGGGCGCCACCGCCGGCGGTCGCCTTCGAACGGAACCAGTCGGTGTCCGGTCCGGACGTCCGGAAGGCTACCCGGACCGAGTGGACAGTGCCCAGTGCTTCCCGGTCGGCCGCGAGTTCGTGGGCCCGGACGAACTTCGGGGCGTAGACGAAGTTGCCACCGTGCGCGAGGACCACCCCGCGTTCGTGGGCCGCGGCGGCCAGTTGCCGGGCGTGCCCGGTGGAGAGCACGAGCGGCTTCTCCACCAGGACGTTCCGGCCGGCGGCGATGACCTGTGCCGCGATCGGCTCGTGGGTGGCGGCCGGGGTGGCCACCACCACGAGCCTGACCGTGTCGTCAGCCAGCGCCTCGTCGAGGGTCGTGGTGACGCGTGCGCCGAACCGGGTGGCCAGGTCCGTGCCGACGCGCTCGTCCCGGTCCACCACCCACCGCAGATCCACGCGGGGATCTGCGGTGAGGACCTCGGCGTGCACGCCACCCATGAACCCGCCGCCGACGACGGCGACGCCCAAGCGCTCAACCATCGGCAGCACCCACCGTGTCCGGCACGCGGCCTTCCTCCACCGTCTCGACCGGAGCCACCAACTCGAAGTTCGGGATCTCCGGACAGGCGATCTCGTTGATGACCTCGCCGACCAGCGCCATCGGCACGGAGACCAGCGGACGGCCGTCGTGCCACAGCGGCTCGCCCAGTCCACCGAGGAGGACCATCGCGCTGCTCTCGGCCGGGTCGGCGAGGTAGCCGCGCTTGTTGTCGAACCGCAGGCGGTGCATCACCTCGTCGAGGTCGACCTCCTCGGGGATGGTCACCATCGCGCCCGCCCGGGTCAACAGCTCCCGGTGCAGGGCGACCGCCTCCTGGTCGAGGTGACCCAGCCGGTGGGACACCTCGGCGGCCACCACCATGCCGAGGCCGATCGCCTGGCCGTGGGAGAGCCCGCCGGCGGCGGTGTACTCGATGGCGTGTCCGACCGTGTGGCCGTACTCCAGCACGAGCCCGGCGCGGCACTCGTGCATGTCGTCCTCGGTGACCGAGGCCTTCGCCAGGATGCTCTCGGAGATGATCTCGTACATGGTCTCGTCGTCGTAGACGGCGTCCTGCCGCAGCGACGTGCGGAGCATCTCGACCATGCTCGGCCGGATGGCCAGCGAGTTCTTGACGACCTCGCAGAGACCGGAGACCGTCTCCCGGAACGGCAGGCTCCGCAGCATGGCGGTGTCGGCCAGGACGGACTCCGGCGCGTAGAAGGTGCCCATCAGGTTCTTGCCCACGCAGGCGTTGACCGCCTGCTTGAGCGAGAGGACCGAGTCGGACATCGCGATGAGCGACGTCGGGATGTGCACGAGGCGGATCCCGCGGAAGAGCAGCGCGGCCATCAGGCCCGCGATGTTGCCGATCACGCCGCCGCCGACGGCGACGACCACCGAGGCGCGGTCGGCGCCGAGTTGCAGCGCCGAGTCGGCCAACGTGCCGACGGCCTGGAGATCCTTGTACGGCTCACCGGCGCGGTGGATGAGCAGGTTCGCCGGAACCCGTGGGGAGAGTCGTTCGACCAGTTCCGCGCCGAACAGTGGACCGGTGTTGCTGTCACAGACGATCAGGAGCCGACTGGCCGACATGGCGACCAGGTCTTCCACGATGGCACCGAGGCAGTCGGTGCCGAGCCGGAACGGATACCGAACCGAGCCCAGGCGTATCTCGACCTCCATACGCACAACCCTTCGTCACGGGTCCCTACAACCCTTGGATGGGGCCCTAACCGACGGGAACCCCGGGGTCGGGGCTCCCGATCGCGGCTACCGGGGCCGGGGTCGATGGGGAACCTCCCCGTCCGGCCTGGGTGGTCAGCCGCGTAGTTCCCGGTGATTCGCGAACACCTTCTCGAAAGCGCGAACGATGTCCTTCATGTCCGACTCGTCGCCGAGCAGCGCCGAGTGGTGGATGGTGACGACCCGCTGGCCGGCGTCCTCGGCGACCGGCAGCGAGTAGCCGGTCAGGTCCAGCCCGGCGACGCCCTTGAACCGCGCCCGGGTGGCGGGCCGGTAGAGCCGGTTGTGGTTCATCGGCGGGTAGCTGGCGTAGATGGCCGCGCCGGAGAGTTCGGCGGCGACCGCCGGGGCGATCCGCTCGACGCCGATCTGCCCGATCTCGTCGTCTTCGATCCGACCGGCCCACTCGTAGTAGGTGCGCTCGGTGGTGCCGGGCGAGGAGACCTGGGGCTGCATGCCGAGCGCGCCGAGACCCTCGTCGAGCAGGGCCGCGTTGGCCCGCCGCCGTCCGTTCTGCTCGTCGAGCAGTTCGAGCTGGCCGAGGAGGAGCGCCGCCTGGAACTCCGACAGGCACCGGTTGTTGCCCATCAGCTCCGCGGTCTGGGCCAGTTCCATCTCGCCCACCGCGGGCTCGTCCGGCGTGTAGGTGCGGCCGTCCGCGCGCAGGTGCTCGGCGCGCCGGGAGAGGGCGGGGTCCCCGGTGATGACGGCACCGCCCTCACCACTGGTGAGCACCTTGCTGTGCTGCATGCTGAAGGTGCCGAAGGCGCCGAACGTGCCGACCCGACGGTCGCGGTAGCGCGCGCCGTGTGCCTGCGCGCAGTCCTCGATCAGCGGGATGTCGTGCCGCTCGGCGATCGCGGTCAACGCGTCCAGGTCCGCGACGGCGGAGTAGAGGTGGACCACGACGATGGCTGCGGTGCGCGGGGTGATCGCCCGTTCGACGGCCGCCGGGTCGAGACAGAGGGTCTGCGGATCCACGTCGACCGGGACGGGGACCGCGTTGACCCCGGCGACGGTGGATGCGTTGGCGACCCAGGTCAGACCCGGGATGATAACCTCGTCACCGGCCCCGACCCCGCACGCCTCGAGCGCGACCATGAGGCTGGCCGTCCCGCTGGAGGTCGGCACGCAGTGCCCGATCTCGTGGAACTCGGCGAACGCCGCTGCGAATCGCCGCTCGAAGCTCTGCTTCCCCTGATATGGCCCGCTGATGGCCCACCGACCGGAATGGAGAACCTCATTCAGGGCGTCGAGGGCGCCGGGCGCAGGAGCGGGCCACAACGGCCACTGCTGCGAACGTATAGGGGAACCACCATTGACGGCAAGAAGGGTCACTTTCACGTCCTCCCCAAGCCAGACTGCGGCAACCGTTAGATCGCGGCCCCGGCCAAGTGTGCCAGACACAATCACCAGTGTCGACGTGCAAAAACCGGCCAAGCCGGGCTTGCAGGACAGGCCGACCAATATGGACGTGGCGCGGGGTGGGCTGCGAGCGCTCCCATGCTCGCTCGGTAATACTCCTGCAATAACTTTAAGTACACAAGGCAATGACTCTTGGTGTGCGGAGCGGGTATTGGTGGGGGAATTTTTCCGCTTCGCTGCCGGTTCATGATCTTTCGGAGGATTCGATGACGACATCTGTGCCCGACGACCGTATCGAGCAGGTCGAGCAGGCCATCACCAAGAGCCGGCGCTACCAGACGGTGGCCCCGGCCACCGTGCGGCGGCTGGCCCGGGCTGCCCTCGTCGCCACGCGGGGTGACGTGCCGGACGCGGTGAAGCGCACCAAGCGCGGGCTGCACGAGATCTACGGCGCCTTCCTGCCGCCCAGTCCACCCAACTACGCAGCGTTGCTCAGGCAGCTCGACTCCGCCGTGGACGACGGTGACGACGAGGCGGTCCAGGCGGCCCTGCGGCGCGCGATGTCGGTGCACGTGTCCACTCGCGAACGGTTGCCGCACCTGGCGGAGTTCTACCGGGAGGTCTTCCGCCACGTTCCCCGGCCCAACACGCTGCGTGACCTCGCCTGCGGCCTCAACCCGCTGGCCGCCCCGTGGATGAGCCTGTCGGACGAGACCGTCTACGTCGCCTCCGACATCGACGCCCGGCTGATCGACTTCGTGGACGCCGCCCTGACGAGGTTGGGCGTCGCGCACCGCACGAGTGTGGTCGACCTCCTCGAGGACCGCCTTGACGAGCCGACCGACGTCACGCTATTGCTGAAGACGCTGCCCTGTCTGGAGACTCAGCGACGAGGCTCCGGCTGGGAAGTGATTGACATTGTCAACTCGCCGATTATCGTGGTAACCTTCCCGACCAAGTCTCTCGGTCAGCGATCGAAGGGGATGTTTCAGAACTATTCACAAAGTTTTGAGTCCCAGGCCAGAGAGCGGTCGTGCCGCATTCAGCGACTGGAGATCGGCAACGAGCTGATTTACGTCATTCAGAAATAGCTTTTCGGCACTCTTCCGGAAGAATCGGATGGCGTCGTGCGTGTACTTCGGCTGACTCCCTTTTTCCACCACGACTACGTCGACCACTGGCCGGCCGAGTTCGATCCGGTGGGCGGTATGCAGGTGCAGATCCTGGCGTTGTCCCGCAGCCTGGCCAGGGCGGGCGTCGACCAGCTCGTGCTGACCCTGGGCTTTCCGGGACTACCACCGACGAAGCAGATCGAGCCAGGGCTGACCGTTCGTATCGCCCGGGTGTCCCTGCCCCAGATCCGTTCCGAGATCACCGGTCTGGTCGGGCTGGGACAGGCATGGTTGATCGGAACCATCCGGGAATGCCTCCGGCTGCGCCGCGGTGACTGGCGTCCCGATCTCGTTCACGTGCACGCCGACGGCCAGATCTGGCCACTGGTCGCCGGGCGGATCGCCGCCCGGATCCTGGGCGTGCCGTACGTGCTCACCCTGCACTGTTCCCGGCTCTCCGTCTACCAGCCGATGTCGGCCGTGGACGCGATGGCGCACCGCCTGGTCACCCAGGCGGAACGACAGGCGCTGCGCTCCGCCGCCCGGGTCAGCACCCTGACCGCCCGCACCGCCGACGTGGTGAGCGCCGCGACCGGCCTGGACCGGTCCGCCATCGTGGTCAACCCGGACGCGGTCGACATCACCCCGGCCACGCCCGCCGAAGCGGCGGCGTTCGCGCAGCGGCACGGCCTGACCGGCCGCCGGCCGATCATCGGCTACATCGGCCGGGTCGCCCACGAGAAGGGCTGGCCGGACCTGCTCCGCCTGGCCGAACTCCTGGACGACCTCTCCCCGACCTTCCTCGTCGTCGGGGACGGCCCCCAGCGGGAACGGATGGAACGGGAGATCGCCGAGGCCGGCCGCGCGCACCAGTTCGTGGTGACCGGTTTCCTCCCGCACGACCAGGTGCCGGCCGCCCTCGCGCTGGTGGACACCCTGGTCATGCCCTCGATCCACGAGGAACTCGGCGGCAGCGCGATCGAGGCGATCATGACGGGCACCCCGGTCGCCGCCTACGCGGTCGGGGGCCTGCGCAGCACCATCGGCTCCGCCTGCCCCGACCTGCTCAGCGAGCCCGGCGACGTGAGCGGACTCGCTGACGTCGTCCGGCACGTCCTGGCCGACCGGGACGCGGTGGTCGCCCAGATCCGCGCCGCGCAGACCGGCACCGCCAGCACCTTCGACGTCGCCGCCACCCGGGACCGGATGATCGACTGCTACCGCGCCGCCCTCGCCGGGGCCGGGGCGGCGAGCGGGAAGTGACCGGGCAGCGGAGCATGGACACCGCCCCGACGCGCACGGACGTCCACCCGACCCGGGGCCACGTCCTGGTGACCGGTGGTAACCGGGGCCTCGGGCTGGCCACCGCCACCCTCCTGGCCGACGACGGCTGGTCCGTCCTGCTCGGGTGCCGCGACGAGCGGCGGGGCGCGGCGGCCGCCGAGGCGCTGCGCCGCCGGGGCGGTCGGGCCGCGCACGTACCCCTGGAGGTGACCTCACCGGCGAGCATCGCGGCCGCGGTCGACCTGGTCGCCGACCGCACCGGCGGGCGCCTCGCCGGCCTGGTCAACAACGCCGGGGTCTTCCTCGACGAACGCGACGCCGACCTGGAGAGCGTGACCGCCGAGGCGGTCCACGAGCTGCTCGCCGTCAACGCGGTCGGCCCCCTGCTGGTGACCCGCGCCATGCTGCCGTTGCTACGGGCCGCGACCGGGGCCGCCGTGGTCAACGTGAGCGCCGACGACGCCGACCCGGCCACCGCCGACGGGGAGGCCACCGGCTACCGGATGTCCAAGGCCGCGCTGAACATCATGACCGTCAACCTGGCGGTCGCCCTGCGCGAGCAGGACATCGTCGTCAACGCGATCGATCCGGGCTGGATCCCCACCGACATGGGCGGCCCGGAGGCGCCCGACGACACCATGGCCGCCGCGCGCCTGGTGGCCTGGGCCGTCACGGCCGCCCGGGAACACGGGACCACCGGGCAGGTGCTCAGCGTCCGTCAACCCCCCGACGCGCTGCGGGCCGACCCCGTGACCGTCGGCGCACCCCCGACCGTCGTACCCCCGCACGGACAACCCCAGTGACCGGTCGGTCCCGTCGGGACCCCAGGCGGCCGGCCGGCACGCAGACCCAACCCGGGAGGTTCTCATCAGCGTTTCCGCCGACCTCAGTACCGGTCACGAGGACATCACAGCCCGGCTGCGGTACGGTCCGGAGCCGACCGCCGACGACACCACCCGCGTCGCCGACGTCTGTGTGATCGGCAGTGGCGCCTCCGGTGCGATCACCGCGTGGGCCCTGCAACGAGCCGGTCTCGACGTCGTGGTCGTCGAACAGGGTCCCTTCGTGGATCCCTGGGTGAGCTACGACGACGTCGAGACGGTTGCCGAGACCGCCTGGATCCGTCAGGACAGCGGCCTCTGGGAGAAGACCGGTAACCCCTGGTCCACCTGCAACGTCGGTGGGGGAACCGTCTTCTTCGGCGGCGCGGCCTTCCGCTACCGTCCGGTCGACTTCGACGCGGAGAGCCGGCTGGGCCGCTCCGACCTGCCGCTGCGCTGGCCGTGGACGGTGGACGAGATCGACCCCTACTACGAGTTCGTGGAGTTGGCGCTCGGCATCTCCGGCGGGGGCAACGACCCGAGCCTGCCGCGCAACCCGACGTACCCGATGCGGCCGGTGGAGACCACCGCGGAGGGGGCGGTCATCCTGGAGGCGGCCCGCTCACTGGGCCTGAACCCCTTCCCGACGCCGCTGGCCATCGCCACCGAGGCCTACCACGGCCGGCTTCCCTGCGCCGGCGAGCGCCCGTGCATCTCCAACCGGTGCGACCGGGGTGCCAAGGGGGACGCCCTCACCGTCTTCCTCGAACCGGCCCGCAAGGCGGGGCTGCGGCTCTTCGCCGGCCTGAAGGCCGTCCGGCTGCTCCGGCGGGACGCCACCAGCGTGGACGGTGTCGAGTGCGTCCGGGTGGACAACGGCAACCGGCACGTCTTCCGGGCCCGGCACGTGGTCGTCGCCGGCAACGCCGTCCAGAGCGCCGCCCTGCTGCTGCGCTCGACCGACGAGCTGAGCCCACAGGGACTCGGCAACGAGCACGACATGGTCGGCCGAGGCCTGTGCTTCAAGATGAGCGGGTACGTCCTCGGCTACCGGCGCACCGACACCCCGGGCGGCGACCGGGTCACCGGTCCGGGGCCGTTCTCCACCGCCGCCATCACCGACTACTACACCGCCGACGACGCACCCGGCGGGCTCGGCGGGGTGATCTTCGAGTCCCAGCCGGAGGAGGCCCTCCGGCTGCGTCCGGACGAGCAGATCATCCGGCTGGAGTGCATCGTCCCCGACCAGCCTCGCGCCGAGAACCGGGTGTCCCTCGGCCGGGGCGTCGACGAGTTCGGCCTGCCGGACGTGGTGATGGACTACTCGGCCCACCCCCGGGACCGGGCCCGACTGGAGTACCTGCAACGGCGGGCCGAGGGGATCCTGCGCGCCGCTGGCTGCGAGCTGACCTGGCGTGAGTCGTCGTACTTCTGGATGGGCAGCACCCACCTGCACGGCACCTGCCGCTCCGGCACCGATCCCCGCACCTCGGTCACCGACCCGGACGGCCGGGTGCACGGCCTGACCAACCTGATGGTGGTCGACGGCGGCGTGATGCCCTACCCGGGCGGCGTCAACCCCACCCTCACCATCCAGGCCCTCGCCCTACGGATGGCCCGCGAGCTCCTGGTCCGGGAGTTCGGCCTCGATCCCGACTTCTCGCTGTGACCTGTCGGAACGGAACGAATCGAGCGGAGTGCATGACCATCGACATCGGCGCCGGCAAGCTGCTGGCCCAGGAACCCACCTGCCCCCGGGACGCCGACGGACGCCCCCGGGTGTTCGTCGAGGGCTCGGGCGCGTACCTGACCGACCCGGACGGCCGCCGGTGGGTCGACTTCGACAACGCCCGGGGCTCGGTCATCCTCGGCCACGGTGACGAGGAGGTCGCCGAGGCGATCGCCCGCGCCGCCCGGGGCCGCTCCGGCGTGGGCACCGCCTGGAGCCCGGTGCTGGACTCCCTGCTCGGCCAGTTGCAGGAGGTGTGCGGCGGCGACGTGGTCGGTCTCTACCGCACCGGCACCGCCGCGCTCCGCTCGGTGACCTGCGCCGTCCGGGACGCCCGGGACCGCTCGATCGTCCTCAGCTCGGGCTACCACGGGTACGACCCGATGTGGCACTGTGACGAGCCGTTCACCCCCAACCAGCACGGCATCGTCGAGTTCCTCTTCGACCTGGACGTGCTCGCCGAGTGGCTCAGCCGCCCGGAGCAGGTGGCGGCGGTGGTGATCAGCCCCGACCACATGCACCTGGGCGAGCGCTGGTACACCGAGTTCACCCGGCTGACGAAGGAGGCGGACGTCCCGGTCATCGCCGACGAGGTCAAGGTCGGCCTCCGCTACCGGGCCGGGCTCTCCACCCCGCTCCTCGACCCGGCCGTCTGGATCGTGGCGAAGTGCCTGGCCAACGGCTCCCCGGTCGCGGCGGTGGGCGGGGACGCCCACCTGCTCGCCGCGCTGGAGGACGTCTCGTTCACCTCGTACTTCGAGCCGACCGCCATGGCCGCCGCGACCACCACGCTGCGGCGGATGGCGACCGGCGAACCGCAGCAGGCCATCCGGGCCGCCGGCGACCGGTTCATCGCCCACACCCGGGCGGCGTTCGCCGGCGCCGGAGTCCCGATCGACCTGGCCGGCAACGGCAACCTCTTCCAGTTCGTCTGTGCCGACGACGAGGTGGCCGACGCCTTCCACGCCGCCGCGGCGGCCGAGGGCCTGCTCTTCTTCGAGGGCGACAACCAGACCCCCTCGGCGGCCTTCACCGACGAGGTGGTCGAGGACGCCTGCGGCCGGATCGACCGGGTCAGCGCCGCGCTGACCGGCCGCTTCACCGACCGCGAACTCACCGAGGAGTCCTGGTACGCCAGCGCCTGGGGCGCGATGGACGGCCTGGCGGACCGGCCGCGCACCCGGGAGGAGACCACCGCGATCGTCGAGCGCCTCTGGGAGGACTGAGACCCGGCGGTTCACGCCTTGTGGATCGCCACCAGGTCCTCGGACGCCAGAGTGGCCCGCGACCAGCTCCATCCCCGGTCGCGGGCCAGCTCGGTCAGCTCCTCGACGTGTCGGGGCACGAAGACCGCCGCCCGGCCGTTCATGGCCCGGGTGGGGAACGACACCACCACGTGCCGGCACGCCAGCCGGTCGACCAGCGCCAGCCCCGCGCCGGGCCGGCGTCCCTCCATGCAGTGGTACGTCTTGAGCAGCAACCCCAGGTCCGCGCTCACCCGGTGCCCGTCGGTGAGCACGTCCTCGTGCCGGATCTCGCAGTCCGGATGGGTCCGGGCGAGGAACGCGTTGCCCAGCTCCACGAACGTCGCGTTGAAGTCGTAGCCGACGTAGCGGGCGTCGCTCACCTCCCGCAGCCAGGGCACGGTGAACGGGTTCAGCGCGCACGCGATGTCGGCCACCGTCTCCGGCGGCGGCACCAGCCCGAACAGGGTCGGATAGAAGGTGTCCAGGTCGGGCAGGCGTTCGGCGGTGGAGAAGTGCCCGGCCAGCACCTGCCGGCACCAGTCCCGCCGGGACTGCGGGTCGTCGAGGTCGGCCCGGTCCAGCGCCTTGCGCAGCGCCGCCGGCCGGGCGGTGAGCAGGTGCAGGGCGGCGACCTTGTGCAGCCGGGCCCGGACCCGCCGTTCCAGCTCGGCGGCGTCGCCGGTGGCCCGGCCCTCCCGCCGGACCAGGTCGGCGATCGTCTCCGGGTGCACGTCGCGGTACTTCGCCGCGGCGGTGAGCCGGGCGATCACCTTCCGCACGGCGGGTGACTCCGCCGCCGGCGACGACGGCACGGCCGCAGCCGCCTCCGGCAGCGCAGCCGACTCCGGCCGGGTGGCCGGCGGCGGTTCACCGGCCGGCACCAGGTCCGGCGGGGTCGACGTCACCGGCCGGTCACCCCAGCCGGGCCGGCTCGCGCAGGCCCGGCCGAGCCATCCGCCCGGCCCGGATCATCTCCAGTAGGCGGGTGTAGAAGCGCAGGTTGTGCAGGGTGGCGAGCCGGTCCGCCAGCCCGTCCTTGACCCGGAAGAGGTGGTGCAGGTAGCTGCGGCTGTACCGCCGGCAGGTCGGGCAGTCGCAGGTCGCGCAGATCGGCTCGTCCTTGCGGGAGTTCTCCTCGTCCAGGATGTAGACGTTCTGGTAGAAGCTCCGGTCCGGGGTGAGCAGCCGGTCGGCGATCTCCGGCACGAACGCGTACAACCGGCCGTGCCGGGCGTCCCGGGTCGGGATCGTGCAGTCGAAGACCCAGCGCATGTCCAGCTCACAGAGGGAGACCAGGTGCTCGGGCCGGCCGACCCCCAGGGCGAACAACGGCGCGTCCTGCGGGGTGATCCGGGAGAGCAGGGCGAACATCTCACGCTCCAGCTCACCCTCGGCGCTCAACGGCCAGCCACCGAAGCCGAACCCCTGCGCGCCGGACTCGACGAGGGCGTCCACGCAGCGTTGGCGCAGCTCCGGATCGGTACCGCCCTGCACCACCCCGACCAGCATCGGCGGCTCGGTCATCCGACGCTGCCGGCACTGGAGGTCGTACGCCTGCCGGGCCTGCCGGAACCAGCGGATCGTCCGCTCGGTCGAGGCGAGCTGCTCGGCCGGGGAGTCCTCCGGGCCGGTGCAGTCGTCGAGGGCGACCACCACGTCCGAGCGGAGCCCGAACTGCCACTCGATGACCTTCTCGGGGGTCAGCACGATCTTCTTCGCGCTCGGCGACTCCTGGAAGGTCACCCCGCTGGACCGGATGGCCCCCTTCTTGCCCTGCTTGCGGAGCAGGGAGAGGACCTGGAACCCACCCGAGTCGGAGACGATCACGCCGTCCCAGGCCATGAAGCGGTGGAGCCCGCCGGCCCGCTTGATGGTCTGCAACCCGGGACGCTGGGCCAGGTGCATCGCGTTGACCATCACCGCCTGGATGCCCACCGTCGCCAGGTCGAGGGTGTCGACCGCCCGGACCGAGGCCCGGGTGCCGTCGGGCAGGAAGGTGGGCAGGACGACCGACCCGTGGGCGGTGTCCAGCGAGGGGCCCGCCGGGGCGGCAGGGTCCGGGGAGGTCATCAGGTCGCAGCTCCTGGGCAGCGGGCAGACGGATTCTCCAGGATACGTGCCCCGGCGGGCCGCTCCTCAGGCGCGGCTCGTGCTCACCGCGGCCGGCGTGCCCGCCCGGCCACGGGCCCGTTCGGCCCGGCGGCGGATCTGCTGGTACGCGCCGGTCAGCCCCATCGCCCGGCGTACCTCGGCGAGAGTGCGCCGGACCTCCTCCCGGGTCCGTTCGGTGCCGTCGGCGATCAGCTGGTCGACGAGGCCACGCTCGGCCGCGAAGCCGGCCCGGCGCTCCCGCATCGGGTCGAGGAACCGGTTGAGCGCCGCGGCGAGACGCTCCTTGACCTCCACGTCGCCGACCCGGCCGGCCCGGTAGCGCTCCTTCAGCTCGTCGACCTCGGCCCGGTCCGGGTTGAACACGTCGTGGTAGACGAAGACCGGGTTCCCCGCCACGGTCCCCGGCACGTCGGCCCGGACCCGTTTCGGGTCGGTGTACATGCCCCGCACCTTGCGCCGTACCACCGCCGGCTCGTCGGCGAGCGCGATGGCGTTGCCGAGACTCTTGCTCATCTTGGCGCGGCCGTCCGTGCCGACCAGCGTCGGCGTCTCCGCGTGGATCATCTCCGGTACCGGGAGCACCTCCCCGTAGAGATGGTTGAACCGGCGCGCCACCTCCCGGGTCACCTCCACGTGCGCGGCGTTGTCCCGGCCCACCGGCACGACGTCGGCCCGGACGCAGAGGATGTCCGCCGCCTGGAGGACGGGATAGCCGAGCAGCCCGTACGGCATCTCCTCCTTGCCGGCGGCCCGGGCCATCTCCTTCAGCGACGGCACCCGCTCCAGCCTCGGCACGCTGACCAGGTTCTGGAAGAGCGTGTTCAGGTCGCCGACCTCGGGGACGGCGGACTGGAGGTAGAACGTGGCCCGGTCCGGATCGACCCCGGCGGCGAGGATGTCGAGGACCATCTCCCGGGCGTTGCCGGCGACCCGGGAGATGTCCTCGCGGGTGTTCCTCGTGGTGAGCATGTGCAGGTCGGCGATGATGAAGAAGCTCTCGTAGCGCTGGTGCAACCGGACCCGGTTGGCGATGCTGCCCACGTAGTGGCCGAGGTGCAGCCGCCCGGTCGGGCGGTCGCCGGTGAGCATCCGTGCAGCGGACATGGTGGTACGCCTCTCGTGTCGTACGGGTGGGGTTTCGCGGGCGCGCGTCGACGCGGGACGGAACGTCCCGGTCGGTGTGTCGGCAGGGGTCGGCTCAGCGAGCCGGTTGCCATCGCGCGCCGTCGCGGAACCGGAGCCCGCGGGCACGAAGGACGTCCAGGAGGCGGTCACGCCCGTCTCCGGAGATGGTCGCCGCCGGATACGACGCGGCACCGGCGGGCAGGTCGTCGCTCAGCTCGACGCCCGCCGCCGGGAGGTTGCTCGTCCGGACCACGGGTCCACGTTAACCCCGCAGGCCGATGCGTGCTGCCCTGACCAGGGGCGACGCGTCCCCGGCGCTGGCATACTCGGCGGCCATGGTGCTGTCACGGGGCTGGGCGCTCTTCCTTGTCGGTGTCGGGGTCTGGACCTGGGCGATCTGGCCGAGGTTCGCGGTCGCGATCTGGAACGACCCGAGGGCCTGGTCGACCGGGACGGTCGGCGAGGGCGGCGGTACGGGTTTCCTCTGGATCCACGCGTTGTTGATCGCTGCGTCCCTGACCATCGGTACGGCGGTCGGCGTGCTGGGTGTCCGTGGCGTGCTCGCCCAGCGGCGTGCCCACAGCCGTGCCCATCACCCGTCTGACCATGCGATATAGCCAGTCATCGACGATGTGACGCGGACCGCTACCCCCTCGATTTGACGTTCAAACCCCCGACGCGTAACTTTCTCTCTGCCAGCGCGGAACGGACGAAACAGGGCAAAACACCTGGGAGTCCGAAACGGGCCGGCACCGGAGCGGGAGGGGTTCACTCCTCTGGCACCGGGACCGGGTGGTGCTTCACCGGTCGACCGAGGGGTCGATTTGGCGGGGCGGAACCGGCCGGGTAAGGTTTACGACCGGCAGGGAACCGGGCGAGCGAGCGGGAGACCGCAGCGGCCGGCCTGCTGAATCCGATGATCAAAGCGCAGTGGTTCGCCGCTGCCTGCGGTCAGCGGGGCCAAACCGTACCAAGCACGACAGACCGGGACACACGGTTTGACACGGCGGAAACGGTGAGGTAACGTAGTAGAAGTGCTCGACGCGGAAGCGGCGGGTGCGAGGACGAGATGCCCCGGATGGGGCCCCTGAGGGGGTTGCCGGATGGTGTGTGGTTGTTCTTTGAGAACTCAACAGGGTGCTTGATAAGCCAGTGCCAATTAAGTTATACCCCGTGCTGGTCGGGCTTGATGTCTGG
>NZ_BSTB01000021.1:0-155095 GCF_030269285.1 Micromonospora sp. NBRC 101691 | reverse complement strand
ACGGGGCCAACATCGTGCAGTGGGCCGACGGCAACGGTTCCAACCAGCAGTTCCGGTTGGCCGACTCCGACGGTGGCCACGTCCGTCTGATCAACCGCAACAGCAACAAGGTGGTGGAGGTGCAGGGTGCCTCGACCGCCGACGGGGGCAGCATCGTGCAGTACGACGACTGGAACGGCGCCAACCAGCAGTGGCGACTCGTCCGCGTCGACGGCGGGGGCAGTCCCACCACGCCGCCGCCCGGCACGTGTGCTCTGCCGTCGACGTACCGGTGGACGTCGACCGGTCCGTTGGCGCAGCCGAGATCCGGGTGGGTGTCGCTGAAGGACTTCACGTACGCCCCCTACAACGGGCGGCACCTGGTGTACGCGACCACGCACGACACCGGGACGCGGTGGGGTTCGATGAACTTCGGGCTCTTCTCGAACTGGTCGGAGATGGGCTCGGCGAGTCAGAACGCGATGTCCTTCTCGACCGTCGCGCCGTCGTTGTTCTACTTCGCTCCGCGCAACATCTGGGTGCTGGCCTACCAGTGGGGTGGGACGGCGTTCTCGTACCGGACGTCGAACGACCCGACCAATCCGAACGGCTGGTCGGCGGAGCAGCCGCTGTTCACCGGCAGCATCTCCGGTTCCGGCACGGGTCCGATCGACCAGGCGTTGATCGGGGACGGTACGAACATGTACCTCTTCTTCGCCGGGGACAACGGGAAGATCTACCGGGCGAGCATGCCGATCGGGAACTTCCCGGGCAACTTCGGTTCGTCCTACACGACGATCATGAGTGACACGACGAACAACCTGTTCGAGGCGGTCCAGGTCTACAAGCTCCAGGGCCAGGAGCGGTACCTGATGATCGTCGAGGCGATCGGCTCGCAGGGGCGTTACTTCCGCTCGTTCACGGCCACCAGCCTGGGCGGTTCGTGGACCCCGCAGGCCGCGACCGAGAGCAACCCGTTCGCCGGCAAGGCCAACAGTGGCGCCACCTGGACCAACGACATCAGCCACGGCGAACTGATCCGCAGCAACGCCGACCAGACCATGACCGTCGACCCCTGCAACCTGCAACTGCTCTACCAGGGACGTGACCCCAGGTCCAGCGGCGACTACGGCCTCCTGCCCTACCGGCCGGGCCTGCTGACCCTGCAACGTCAGTGACCAAGGCCCGGCTCGGGTCCTCCTGGCGCGCGGACCGCGGCGGGTACCGAACCGGGTGAACGTTGTCGGCCCGCGAGCACGGTCGGGCCGCGGTCGAACGGCGGGCTCGGCGACCGGCCGAGCCCGCCCTCGGCCTCCGGCTCACCACCGAGAGGGGAGTCTGCCTGGTCGGAGCCGATGGTGTGCGTCCGCGACATCCGGGGTCGCCGCTTCGTCACGAGGGGACCCTTGCCGAAGTGCGCTCTGACGTGTATGAATGTGAGCGCTAACACTAGGCGGGTCGTCGTGCGGAGGTGGCCATGGGTGGCCGGAACGGTGCGGACGAGCGGTACGTGGTCGGGGTCGACTTCGGCACCCTCTCCGGACGGGCCCTGGTGGTGCGGGTCCGCGACGGCGCGGAGGTCGGCACCGCGGTGCGCGAGTACCGCCACGGCGTGATCGAGGCCGCGCTTCCCGACGGCGGCCCGGCGCTGGCCCCGGACTGGGCGTTGCAGGACCCGGAGGACTACCGGGACGTCCTGCGGCACGCGGTCCCCGCCGCCCTGGCCGACGCGGGCGTCGCCCCGTCGGAAGTCATCGGCATCGGCATCGACTTCACCGCCTGCACGGTCCTGCCGACGCTCGCCGACGGCACCCCGCTGTGTGAGGTACCGGAACTGCGGCAGCGCCCGCACGCCTGGGTGAAGCTGTGGAAACACCACGCGGCGCAGCCGTACGCCGACCGGATCAACGCGGTGGCCCACGAACGGCGCGAGCCGTGGATCGGCCGTTACGGCGGCAAGATCTCCGCCGAGTGGCAGTTCGCCAAGGGCTTGCAGATCCTGGCGGAGGACCCGGAGGTCTACCGGCGGGCCGAGCGCTTCATCGAGGCCGCCGACTGGATCGTGTGGCAGCTCTGCGACGTCGAGACCCGCAACGTCTGCACCGCCGGTTACAAGGGCATCCGGCAGGACGACCGGTACCCGTCGGCGGACTACCTGACCGCGCTCGACCCGGGTTTCGCGGACTTCGTGGCCAAGCTGGACGGTCCGCTGCTGCCGCTGGGCGCCCGGGCCGGCACCCTCGGCGCTCGGGCCGCCGCCTGGACCGGGCTGCCGGTGGGCGTCGCGGTGGCGGTCGGCAACGTCGACGCACACGTCACCGCCGCGTCCGCCCAGGCCCTGGAGCCCGGCCGGTTGGTCGCCATCATGGGCACCTCCACCTGCCACGTCGTCAACGGCGCCCAGCCCGCCGAGGTGCCCGGCATGTGCGGTGTCGTCGACGGCGGCATCAGCCCGGGCGCCTGGGGCTACGAGGCCGGGCAGAGCGGTGTCGGCGACATCTTCGGCTGGTTCGTCACGCACGCCGCGCCGGCCGGCGTCAACGGGCACGAGCAGTTGACCGCGCTGGCCGCGGCCCAACCGGTCGGAGCCCACGGCCTGGTCGCGCTGGACTGGTGGAACGGCAACCGGTCCCTGCTGGTCAACCACGATCTCAGCGGCCTGGTCGTCGGACTGACCCTGGCCACCCGGCCGCAGGACATCTACCGGGCCCTGCTGGAGTCCACGGCGTTCGGCACCCGAATGATCATCGAGGCGTTCGTCGAGGCCGGGGTGCCGGTCACCGACCTGGTCGTCGCCGGTGGCCTCACCTCGAACCGGCTGCTGATGCAGATCTACGCCGACGTCACGAACCGCCCGCTGGGCATCATCGGCTCCGCCCAGGGCCCGGCATTGGGTTCGGCGATCCACGCTGCCGTCGCCGCCGGGGCGTACCCGTCGATCCACGAGGCGTCGGCGGCGATGGGCCGGGTGCACGAGGCCGCCTACCGACCCGACCCGGCCAACGTCCGGGCCTACGACGCCCTCTACGCGGAGTACCGCGCGCTGCACGACCACTTCGGCCGTGGTGCCAACGACGTCATGCTCCGGCTGCGGGCGATCCGGAACGCGGCCGTCGACCCGGCCGCGGCGCAGACCGACCCGGCCCTGGAGGTGCTGGCATGAACAGCGACGTGGCCCGGCAGGTGCGCACGCTACGGGAGACCGTGGCCCGCCTGCACGGCGAGCTGACCCGCTACGGACTGGTGGCGTGGACCGCCGGCAACGTCTCGGCGCGGGTACCCGGCCGGGACCTGATGGTGATCAAACCCAGCGGCGTCGACTACGACGACCTGACCGCCGACACCATGGTCGTCTGCGACCTGGACGGGACCGTCGTCGACGGCGACGCCTCGCCGTCGAGCGACACCGCCGCGCACGCCTACGTCTACCGCGCGATGCCCGAGGTCGGCGGCGTCGTCCACACGCACAGCGGCTACGCCACCGCCTGGGCGGCCCGGGGCGAGCCGATCCCCTGCTGGTTGACCGCGCAGGCCGACGAGTTCGGCGGGGAGATCCCGGTCGGACCGTTCGCGCTGATCGGCGGGGACGACATCGGCAAGGGCATCGTCAGCACCCTGTCCCGGCACCGCTCCCCGGCGGTGCTCATGCGCAACCACGGGGTCTTCACGATCGGCCGGGACGCCCGCGCGGCGGTCAAGGCCGCCGTGATGTGCGAGGACGTCGCCCGCACCGCACACCTGGCCCGTGCGCTCGGTCAGCCGCTGTCCATCGCGCCGGCCGACGTCGACGCGCTTTACGAGCGCTACCAGAACGTCTACGGCCAACGACCGGCACCGGCCGACCGGGCCGCAGGGACGCCCTGACCCGGCGCACCCGCCCGGCACGAACCCTTCCCGCACCACCACACCACCACCACACCCGGCCCGCCGGCCCGCACGGCGGCGCGGTCGGGACCACCGGATCCGAGGAGAGACCGATGAGCACCAGGAGAACGCGCACCATCGTCGCGGCCCTCGCCACCGTGCTGCTGGCCGGCAGCATGGCGGCCTGTGGCAACAGTGACACCGGCGGCGACGGCGGCGACGGAAAGATCGTCCTGGGCTTCTCCCAGGTCGGCGCGGAGAGCGGCTGGCGGACCGCGAACACCACCTCGATCAAGGAGGCCGCCACCGAGGCGGGGATCGAGCTGAAGTTCGACGACGCCCAGCAGAAGCAGGAGAACCAGATCAAGGCGATCCGGAACTTCATCCAGCAGAAGGTCGACGTGATCGCCTTCTCGCCGGTCGTCGAGTCCGGCTGGGACACCGTGCTCAAGGAGGCCAAGGACGCCGGGATCCCGGTGATCCTCACCGACCGTGCCGTCGACTCGGCCGACAAGACGCTCTACAAGACCTTCCTCGGCTCGGACTTCGTCAAGGAGGGCCGCCTCGCCGGCGAGTGGCTGGTGGAGCAGACGAAGACCGCCACCGGTCCGGTGAACATCGTCGAGTTGCAGGGCACCACCGGCTCGGCGCCGGCCAACGACCGCAAGGAGGGCTTCGCCGCGGCGATCGCCGCCAACCCGAACCTGAAGATCGTCGCGTCCCAGTCGGGTGACTTCAAGCGGGCCGACGGCAAGCAGGTCATGGAGCAGTTCCTCAAGGCCAACCCGGACATCGACGTGCTCTTCGCGCACAACGACGACATGGGCCTGGGCGCGCTGGAGGCGATCACCGCCGCCGGCAAGGTGCCCGGGAAGGACATCACCATCATCACCATCGACGCGGTGAAGGACGGGATGCAGGCGCTCGCGGACGGCAAGTTCAACTTCATCGCGGAGTGCAGCCCGCTGCTCGGCCCGCAGCTGATGGAGCTGGCGAAGAAGGTCGATGCCGGCGAGGAGGTGCCGGCCCGGATCGAGACCGAGGAGACCACGTTCACCCAGGAGCAGGCCAAGGAGGCACTGCCCAACCGGAAGTACTGACCGACGTCGGGGCCGTCGTCTCCGGACGACGGCCCCGACCCCGGTCGCGCACGTCCGCACCAGCACCAGCCAGAAGAGGTCCGATGAGATGACGGGTGACCGTCCGGTCCTGACCATGACCGGGATCAGCAAGACCTTCCCCGGGGTCCGCGCGCTCCACGACGTCGACTTCCGGCTCTTCCCGGGCGAGGTCCACGCCCTGATGGGGGAGAACGGCGCCGGCAAGTCCACCCTGATCAAGGTGTTGACCGGGGTGTACGGCACCGACGAGGGCACGATCTCCCTCGACGGCGAGCCGGTCGCCTTCGGCGGGCCGATGCAGGCCGCCGCCGCCGGCGTGAGCACCGTCTACCAGGAGGTCAACCTCTGCGCCAACCTGTCGGTGGCGGAGAACATCTTCATCGGCCGGGAACCCCGCCGTCTCGGGGCCGTCCGCTGGGGCGAGGTGCGCCGACGGGCGCGGGAACTCCTGACCCGGCTGGACCTCGACCTCGACGTCACCGCGCAACTCGGCACGTTCTCGCTGGCGGTGCAGCAGATGGTCGCCATCGCGCGGGCGATCGACGTACGGGCCCGGGTGCTGATTCTCGACGAGCCGACCTCCAGCCTGGACGCCGGGGAGGTCGCCCAGCTGTTCCGGATCATGCGGCAGCTGCGGGACGAGGGCATCGCCATCCTCTTCGTGACGCACTTCCTCGACCAGGTCTACGCGATCGCCGACCGCATCACGGTGCTGCGCAACGGCGCCCTGGTCGGTGAGTACCGGACCGGGGAGCTGCCCCAGTTCGGTCTGGTCGAGAAGATGATCGGCAAGGAACTCGACGTGCTGGAGCGGCTCGACGAGCAGCAGAAACGGGTCGCCACCACCCGGGCCGACGCCACCCCGATGGTGGACGCGGTGGAACTCGGGCGCAGGGGAGCGGTCGCGCCGTTCAGCCTGCGCATCCACGCCGGCGAGGTGGTCGGCCTGGCCGGGCTGCTCGGCTCCGGCCGTACCGAGGTGGCCCGGTTGCTGTTCGGCGCGGACCGCGCCGACCACGGCCGGGTCCGGGTCGACGGCGAGGAGGTGCCCCTGCGCAACCCGGTCCAGGCCATCGAGCGGGGCATCGGCTTCTGCTCGGAGAACCGCCGTACCGAGGGCATCGTCCCCGACCTCACGGTGCGGGAGAACATGATCCTGGCGATGCAGGCCGCCCGCGGCTGGCTGCGTCCCGTTCCCCGGCGCCGGCAGGACGAACTGGTCGACAAGTACGTCCGGGCGCTGGGCATCCGGCCGGCCGACCCCGACCTGCCGGTCCGCAACCTCTCCGGCGGTAACCAGCAGAAGGTGCTCCTGGCCCGGTGGCTGATCACCGAGCCCCGCCTGCTGATCCTCGACGAACCCACCCGGGGCATCGACATCGGCGCGAAGGCGGAGATCCAGAAGCTGGTGGTGGAACTCTCCGACGGCGGCACGGCGGTGCTGTTCGTCTCCGCCGAACTGGAGGAGGTGCTGCGGCTGAGCCACCGCGTGGTGGTGATGCGCGACCGCACGATGGTCGCCGAACTCGTCAACGACGACACCCTGGACGCCGACCGCGTCATGCGGGCCATCGCCAGCGGACCGAACCGGGAGGCCGACCGATGAGGACCATGCCGGACCGGCTCCGTCAGATGACCCGTCACCGGCTGTTCTGGCCGGCGCTCGTGCTCGTCGTCATGATCCTCGCGAACGCGATGTACCGACCCGGCTTCCTCTCCGTCGAGGTCAAGAACGGGCACCTCTACGGCACCCTGGTCGACATCCTCCGACTGAGCGCGCCGCTGATCCTCGTCGCGCTCGGCATGACCCTGGTCATCGCCACCGGCGGCATCGACCTCTCGGTCGGCTCGGTCTGTGCCATCAGCGGTGCCATCGCCTGCCTGTACGTCAGCGAGGCACCCGACCAGAACGGCATGTCCACCCTGTGGACCGCGCTCGCCCTGGCCTTCGGCGCCGCGCTGGTGCTCGGCATGTGGAACGGCGTCCTGGTCGCGGTGATCGGGATCCAGCCCATCATCGCCACGCTGATCCTGATGGTGGCCGGTCGGGGCCTCGCCCAGTTGATCACCGAGGGGCAGATCATCACGATCAACTCGGACCCGTACCGGGCGATCGGCCTCGGACACTTCCTGACCCTTCCGCTGGCGATCTTCATCGCGCTCGCCGCGGCGCTGCTCGTCGCCGCGTTCACCCGCCGTACCGCGCTCGGCCTGATGGTCGAGTCGGTGGGCGGCAACGCCGGGGCCAGCCGGCTCGCCGGCATCCGCTCGGGCCGCATCGTCTTCCTGGTCTACGTGCTCAGCGCGGCCGGCGCGGCGGTGGCCGGGTTCATGATGACGGCCAACGTGTCCAGCGCCGACGGCAACGCCGTCGGCCTCTGGGTCGAACTCGACGCGATCCTCGCCGTCGTCATCGGCGGCACGTCGCTGGCCGGGGGGAGGTTCTCCCTCGGCGGCACCATCCTCGGCGCCCTGATCATCCAGACCCTCACCACCACGGTGTACGCCATGAACATCTCGCCGCAGACGGCACTGCTGTTCAAGGCGGTGGTCGTCATCGCCGTCTGCCTCATCCAGTCGCCGCAGTTCCGCGCCACGGTCAGCCGGCGACGGGCCGGACGCACACCCCGGCCGGCGGCCCCGCGCCGGGAGAAGGAGCAGGTGCCGGCATGAGCACGTCACTGGTCGACGGCCGGTTCCGGCGTCCGACGCTGCCGCGACGACACGTCCCGGTCCTGGCCACGCTCGCCCTGCTGCTGGTCATGTACGGCATCGGGGTCTCCCAGTACCGGGCGTTCTCGAACGTCCAGGTCGTCTTCAACATCTTCATCGACCACGGCTTCCTGCTGGTGGTCGCGGTCGGCATGACCCTGGTGATCCTCACCGGCGGCATCGACCTGTCGGTCGGCTCGGTGGTCGCCATGACCGCGATGGTGTCGGCCGCGTTGCTGCGCGACGGCGTGCCGTCGCTGCTCGTGCTGCTCGTCGCCCTGCTGATCGGTCCGACGCTCGGGTTCCTGATGGGCTGTGCGATCCACTTCTTCGAGATCCAACCGTTCGTCGTCACCCTCGCCGGAATGTTCTTCGCGCGGGGCATGTGCACGTTCATCAGTGACTCCTCCATCCCCATCACCGACGGTTTCTGGACGACCATGTCCCAGGAGCGGATCGGCGATCCGCGCGGGAACTTCGTCTCGATCAGCGTGCTGATCGCGTTCGCGGTGGTCCTCGTCGCCGCGTACGTGCTGGCGTACACCCGGTTCGGCCGCAACGTGTACGCGATCGGCGGCAACCCCCAGTCCGCGCTGCTGATGGGGCTGCCGGTCGGGCGTACCCGGATCGCCGTCTACACGGTCAGCGGGCTGTGCTCGGCCGTCGGCGGGATCCTGCTGTCCTTCTACACCCTCTCCGGCGCGCCGCTGATCGCCATCGGCATGGAACTGGACGTCATCGCCGCCGTCGTCATCGGCGGGACGGTCCTCACCGGCGGGTCCGGCTACGTCTTCGGCACCGTGCTCGGGGTGCTGGTCCTGGGCGTCATCCAGACCCTGATCACGTTCGACGGCAGCCTGAACTCCTGGTGGACCCGGATCGTCATCGGAGGGCTGCTGTTCGCGTTCATCCTCCTCCAGCGCCTCGTCGGCATCCGCCTCAAGTGACAGCCCCTCTCGCGGAAGGCACTTCCATGGCAACGCACGCGCAACCCGAGATCTGGTTCCTCACCGGAAGCCAGGGCCTCTACGGCGAGGACACCCTCCGGCAGGTCGCCGACCAGTCCCGACAGATCGCGGCACAGCTCGACGCCGCGCCGGGCATGCCCGTCCGGGTGGTCTGGAAGCCGGTCCTGACCACCAGCGCCGACATCCTCCAGGCCTGTCGGGACGCCGCCGGGCAGGGCGCGGTCGGGGTGATCGCCTGGATGCACACCTTCTCCCCGGCGAAGATGTGGATCGCCGGCCTGGACGCGCTGCGTACGCCGCTGCTGCACCTGCACACCCAGGCCAACGTCCTGCTGCCGTGGGACGAGATCGACATGGACTTCATGAACCTGAACCAGGCCGCCCACGGCGACCGCGAGTTCGGTTTCGTCCAGGCCCGCCTCGGCGTGGCGCGCAAGACCGTCGCCGGGCACGTCAGCGACCCCCGGGTGATCTCCCGGATCGGCGCGTGGGCGCGCGCGGCGCTCGGGTACGCGGCGATGCGGTCACTGCGGCTGGCCCGCTTCGGGGACAACATGCGCGACGTCGCCGTCACCGAGGGCGACAAGGTCGAGGCGGAGCTGCGGTTCGGCGTCTCGGTCAACACCTACGGGGTCAACGATCTCGCCGCGGTCGTCGACCAGGTGGCCGACGCGCAGATCGACGACCTGGTCAAGGAGTACGACGACACGTACCGGGTCGACCAGCGGCTGCGGCCCGGCGGCGCCCGGCACGATTCCCTGCGTTACGCCGCGCGCCTGGAGCTGGGCCTGCGCGCGTTCCTCGACGCGGGCGGGTTCCGGGCCTTCACCACGAACTTCGAGGACCTCGGCGGACTGCGGCAACTGCCCGGCATCGCGGTGCAGCGGCTGATGGCCGACGGGTACGGCTTCGGCGGGGAGGGTGACTGGAAGACCTCCGTCCTGGTCCGCACGCTCAAGGCGATGGCGGTCGGCGTCCCGGGCGGCACCTCCTTCATGGAGGACTACACCTACGATCTCACCCCCGGCGACGAACTGGTGCTCGGCGCCCACATGCTCGAGGTCTGCCCGACGATCGCCGCCGGCACGCCGACCGCCGAGATCCACCCGTTGAGCATCGGCGGCCGGGAGGACCCGGTGCGCCTGGTGTTCGACGCCGCCTCGGGCCCGGCGGTGGTGCTGGGCATGGCGGACATGGGGGAGCGGTTCCGCCTGGTGGCCAACGAGGTGGACGTGGTGGCCCCGCCACACCCGCTGCGGAGGCTTCCGGTGGCCCGGGCCGTCTGGCGGCCCCGTCCGCACCTGCCCGGCTCGGCGGAGGCGTGGATCACCGCCGGGGCGCCCCACCACACGGTGCTGTCGCAGGCCGTGGGGGTGGAGGAGCTGCACGACCTGGCGGAGATGACCCGGACCGAACTGGTGGTCATCGACGCCGACACCGACCCGCGTCGCTTCGCCGCCGAGATCCGGTGGAACCAGGCGTACTACCGTCTCGCCCGGGGGTTCTGAGCCGCGACGTCTGCCACCTCCGGGTTCCACCTGCCGAGAGCCCTGTCCCGCCGCGACGCGCGGGGCAGGGCTCTCGCGGGGCATCTCCCTCCGCCGGTCCGGGACCGGTGGCTCAGCCACGCCATGGGCCGTAACACGGCTGGCGTAGACTGGTGGCGATCCAGCCCTGGCCACCCGGCAGAAGCCGACGTGGCGGCTGCGAGCGAGTTCGCCACCGGGCTGCTTCGGAGTCGACGTCGACGGGCCGTGGTCACCGATGGGCAGCGGGGGAGAGTGAGGTGGCCGTGCGCGGTCCTGCGATGACGGACGTGGCTCGCCTCGCCGGGGTCTCCCACCAGACGGTGTCCCGGGTGCTCAACGGGCATCCCAACGTGCGTGAGCAGACCCGGCTGCGGGTCCAGGCCGCCATCGCCGAACTGGGCTACCGCCCCAACCGGGCGGCCCGCGCGCTGGTCACCGGCCGGTCCCAGGTGATCGGCGTGGTCGCCCAGAACACCACCCTCTACGGTCCGGCGTCGCTGCTGGCCGCCCTGGAACAGGAGGCCGCCGAGGCCGGCTTCGCGGTCAGCGTCGGCAGTGTGCGCGACCTGGACCACCGGTCGATCTCGGCGGCGGTCGAGCGGCACCTGGCCCACCGGGTGGCGGGCATCGTGGTGATCGCGCCGGTCGAGTCGGCCGGCGAGGCTCTCGAACGGCTGCCGCAGGACGTTCCGCTGGTGACCGTCGACGGTGACCCGCGTCGACCGGTTCCGCTGGTGACGGTGGACCAGGCTGCCGGCGCCCGGGCCGCCACCCAGCACCTCCTCGACGCCGGGCACCGTACGGTCTGGCACGTGTCCGGGCCGCCGGACTGGTTCGACAGCGCCGGCCGGATCGAGGGGTGGCGTGAGGCGTTGCAGGCTGCCGGCGTCGAGGTTCCGCCCCTGGTGCCGGCGGACTGGTCCGCCGCCGCCGGATACCGCTGCGGGCAGATGCTGGCCCGGATGCCGGAGGTCACCGCGGTCTTCACCGCCAACGACCATCTGGCCCTCGGTGTGCTGCGTGCCCTGCACGAGCAGGGCCGGCGGGTGCCGGACGAGATCAGCGTGGTGGGTTTCGACGACGTGCCGGAGGCCGCGTACTTCATCCCGCCGTTGACCACCGTGCGGCCGGACTTCGTCGCGGTCGCCCAGGCGAGCCTTGACCTGCTGCTGACGCAGATCGAGTCGGCCACCGGCGGCGCGCTGCGCCGGACCATCGCGCCGACCCTGATCGCCCGGAGTAGCGTCGCCGCCCCGCCGTCCCGCTGATCCGCTCTTTCCGGTAAGCGCTTTCCTTGACATCGGTCGATGTTAACGCGAACAATAATGATGTCACCCCGGTGCGCTGTCGCCGTCTCCCACTCGCCCTGCCGGTACGTCTCCCGGCGGAGAGCGCCCACGAGCCCCGCGCGGCGACGCCGTCACTCTGCCTACCGAAGCCGGCATCGGCCGTCGACAAGGGAGGAAACCCATGAAGGTGGACGACGCGGTGCCCCGACCCGGCTCGCGGTGGCGAAGGTCGCGGGCGTGGTCGGCCGCCGCAGTGGCGGTGATGACGCTGGTGACGGCCGGGCTGGTGGCCGTCGGCGGGCTGGCCGGGCCGGCGCCGGCACGGGCGGCGACGGTGGACGTCGGGGCGACGTACGTGTTCGTCAACCGGCACAGCGGCAAGGCGATGGACGTCTACGACTGGTCGACGGCCGACGGCGCGCCGGTCAACCAGTGGACGCGCAACGACCTCGCGGTGCAGCAGTGGCAGTTCGTCGACTCGGGCGGAGGCTACTACCGGATCCGCTCCCGGCACAGCGGGAAGGTGCTGGACCTGCCGAGCGCGGCGGACGGAACGCAGTTGGTGCAGCGGACCGACAGCGGGGCCGCGACGCAGCAGTTCCGGTTGCAGGAATCGGCGGACGGATTCGTGCGCTTCGTCAACCGGCACAGCGGCAAGGTCGTCGACGTGTGGAACTGGTCCACGGCCGACGGTGGAATGCTGGCCGGTTACCAGAACCTCGACGGGACGAACCAGCAGTGGCAACTGGTCCGGCTCGGCGGCAGCCCGGGACGGACGTTCACCAACCCGGTCAAGCGCAACGGTCCGGACCCGTGGCTGACCCACCACGACGGCTACTACTACCTGGCCACCACCACGTGGAACTCGACGATCACCATGCGCCGGTCCGCCACCCTGGGCGGGTTGTCCAGCGCCCCGGACCAGGTCGTCTTCAACCTGGCGGGGCGGCCGAACGGCTGCTGCAACATGTGGGCCCCGGAGTTCCACCTGATCAACGGCCCGAACGGCCCCCGCTGGTACTTCTACTACACCGCGGGCCAGAACGTCCCCGACTTCAACCCGACGCAGCGACTGCACGTGCTGGAGAGCGCCGGCACCGACCCGATGGGCCCGTACACCTTCAAGGCCGACCTCGGCGCGGACTGGCAGCTCGACGCCAGCATCCTGACGGTCAACAACCGGCTCTACCTGATGGGCACCTACAACGCCGGCGGCAGCTACGGCCAGAGCCTGTTCATCACGCCGATGAGCAACCCGTGGACGCTGTCCGGCAGCCGGGTCCGGCTGACCTCGCCCACACTGCCCTGGGAACGTCAGACCCATCCGGTGGCCGAGGGGCCGGAGCCGCTGTACCACAACGGGCGCACCATGATCGTCTACTCGGCCAGCGCCTGTTGGGGACCGGACTACAAGCTCGGCCTGTTGACCCTCACCGGCAGCGACCCGCTCAACCCGGCGCACTGGACGAAGAAGCCGGAACCGGTGTTCCAGCGCAACGATGCCAACGGCGTCTTCGCGCCGGGCCACAACGGCTTCTTCACCTCCCCGGACGGCACCGAGAGCTGGATCGTCTACCACGCGAACGACTCGGCGGGCGGCGGTTGTGACATGAACCGGTCCACCCGGGCGCAGCGGTTCACCTGGAACGCCGACGGCACGCCCAACTTCGGGACGCCCGTCCGTCTCGGCAGCCCGGTCGCCGTCCCGTCCGGCGAGTGAGGCCGGCGGCCGGGCCGGCCGGCGGCACGACGACGACGTCGACCGACGTACCCGGTCCGGCGACGTCCGTCCCGGCACGGCGGACCGCCGCCTCGCCGGTACCGACCAGGATCCACGGAGGGAGTGGCATGGAGACGAGGACCGAGACTCCGCCGGTGCATTCCCGGCGGCGCGGCCGGCGGGCGTCGTCGGCAGCCGGGGTGGCGGTGGCGACGCTGGTGGCCGCCGGGCTGCTGGTCGGGTCACCCCCGGGGTCAGCGGCGAGCCCCGGCACACCGACCGGCCACCGGGGGACCGCCGTGACCGACCAGTGGTCCCCCGGCGGCGGCCGGCCGGCAGCTGCCGCACCCACGGACGTCGCGGTGGCCGCCTACCCCCAGCCGGGCAGGGTCGCGGGCGACATCGGCGTGCACGACCCGACGGTCGTCAAGCGGCCCGAGGGCGGCTACCTCGTCGCCCACACCGGCACCGACGTCGCGCTGAAGACCTCCACCGACCGGATCACCTTCCGCAACGCCGGAGCGGTCTTCCCCGGTGGCGCGCCGTGGACCACCACCTACACCAACGGCAGCCGCAACCTCTGGGCGCCGGACCTGTCGTACCGAAACGGTCGCTACCTCCTGTACTACTCGGCGTCGACCTTCGGCTCGAACCGGTCGGCGATCTTCCTCGCCACCAGCGCCACCGGCGCGTCGGGCAGCTGGACCCACGAGGGCCTGGTCGTCGAGTCGCGCACCAGCGACAACTTCAACGCCATCGACCCGAACCTGACGATCGACGACCAGGGCCGGTGGTGGCTGAGCTTCGGCTCGTTCTGGTCCGGCATCAAACTCGTCCCCATCGACCCCGCCACCGGGCGCCGGTCGGGCACGGCGATGCACAGCCTGGCCTCCTACGGACCCGGCATCGAGGCTCCCGTCATCGTCAAGCGGGGCGCCTGGTACTACCTGTACGTCTCGTTCGACCGCTGCTGCCAGGGCGCGGCCAGCACCTACCGGACGATGGTCGGCCGCTCCGCCGCCCCGACCGGGCCGTTCCTCGACCGCGCGGGCCGGAACATGCTCTCCGGAGGCGGCACGGAGATCCTCGCCTCGCACGGCAGCGTCCACGGCCCCGGCCATCCGGCCGTGCTCGCCGACCACGACGGCGACCTGCTCTTCTACCACTACTACGCCGACAACGGGGTGTCGCTGCTCGGCATCAACCGGATCGGGTACGACGCCGCCGGGTGGCCCTACCTCTTCTGACCGACGACCGTCCGCGACGTCCTGGAGGACCGATGCCCCCACCCCACCCCACCGGACCCGTGCCCCGTCGGCCCGTGCCCCGTCGGCCCGCCGGCCCGGACCGCACCGGCCGCCCCGTCCGCCGTCGGCTGCGGGCGACCCTGGCCGCCGTGCTGGTGACCCTCGCCGTATGGGCCGGCCTGCCGGTGGCCGGGCCCGCGCACGCCGCCCCGGCGGTCAGCTACACGAACCCGCTGGTGAACCAGCGCGCCGATCCGCACATCGTCCGGCACACCGACGGCTACTACTACCTGACGGCCACCGTGCCGCAGTACGACCGGATCGTGCTGCGCCGCGCGTCCACCCTCCAGGGCCTGGCCACGGCCCCCGAGACGACGATCTGGCACCGGCACGCCAGCGGCGAGATGGGCGCCCACATCTGGGCACCCGAGATCCACTTCATCAACAACCGGTGGTACGTCTACTTCGCCGCCGGCCGGACCGACGACGTGTGGCGGATCCGGATGTACGTGCTGGAGAACGCGAGCGCGAACCCGCTGACCGGCTCGTGGACCGAACGGGGCCGGATCACGACGCCGTGGGACACCTTCAGCCTGGACGCCTCGACCTTCGTGGTCAACGGTGTGCGCTACCTGACCTGGGCCCAGCAGGAGCCGGGCATCTCCACCAACTCCAACGTCTACCTCGCCCGGATGGGCGCCAACCCCTGGCAGATCACCGGCACGGTGACCCGGCTGGTCGTGCCGACGTACGACTGGGAGACCCGGGGCTTCCGGGTGGCCGAGGGGCCGGCGGTGATCCAGCGCAACGGGCGCGTCTTCCTGACGTACTCGGCGAGCGCGACGGACGCCAACTACTGCCTCGGGATGCTGACCGCCTCCGCCACGGCGAACCTGCTCGACCCGGCCGCCTGGAGCAAGAGTCCCACCCCGGTGTTCGCCAGCAACGCCGCCACCGGCCAGTACGGTCCCGGGCACAACTCGTTCACCGTCTCGGAGGACGGGCAGAGCGACATCCTGGTCTACCACGACCGCAACTACCGGGACATCGTCGGCGACCCGCTCGACGACCCGAACCGGCGGACCCGGATCCAGAAGCTGTACTGGAACGCGGACGGCACCCCGAACCTCGGCATCCCGGTCCCCGACGGCGTCACGCCGGTCCGGCTGCGCTCGCACGACCTGTCCACCAGCTACCTCCGGCACTACGACTACCGGGTCCGGGTCGAGCCGAACGTCACCAACCTGGCGGACTCTCAGTTCCGTATCGTCACCGGGCTCGCCGGGGCCGGCTCGGTGTCGCTGGAGTCGACCAACAACCCCGGCTACTACCTGCGGCACCGGGGCTTCGCCCTGTACGTCGAGCGGGACGACGGCACGGCGCTCTTCGACGCGGACGCGAGCTTCCAGCGGCGGGCCGGCCTGGCCGACGCCTCGGGGCTGACGCTGGAGTCGCAGAACTTCCCGGGCCGGTACGTACGCCACCGGGACGGGCTGCTGTACCTGGAGGCGGTGAGCTCGACGGCCGAGCGGGCCTCCGCCACCTTCCACCTGGAATAGCCCCTCCCGGGTCCCGCCGTCCGAGCCTCCGGTGGGGCGGGCGACACGAGGCGCGACCGGCCGGAACCTTCCCGGGTCCGGCCGGTCGCGTCATGGGGCACCGGCCGGGGACCGGTGCCCGACCGGTCAGACGAACCGCCAGCGCTGGTCGGCCGCACCGTTGTCGTCGCCGAGCACGACCTGGGCTCCCTGACTGCTGGAACCGCCGCTGACACCGAGGACCCGGCCGCCGTCGGCGCACTGGATCCGGAAGTAGCCACCACCGCCGTACCGCAGTCGCCACCGGTGGTTCAGGGCACCGTTGTCGGCCCACTGCACGATCCGGGCACCGGCGGTGGCGCTGCCCTCGACGGCGAGCACCCGGCCACTGTGCGAGTTGCGCAACCGTAGGTGACCGCCGTCCACGATCGCGGTCCAGAGGTGGTCGGCCGTGCCGCTGTCACCCCACTGGATCACGAGGCCGCCGTCGGCGGTGGACATGTCCCGCACGCCGAGCACGAGGCCGCTGGCGAGGTTCTGGATCCGCCGGGCCCCGTTCGGCAGGAACCGCCACTGGTTGTCCGGGCTGCCGTCGTCCCGGTCCTGTACCGCCAGGGCGCCCTGGGCGGTGGCGCCACCCGAGATGGCGAGCAGCTTGCCGCTGTGCACGTTGCGCAGCTTGTGGGTTCCGTCGCCGACGTCGACCACCGTCCAGAGGTGGTCGGCGGTGCCGTTGTCCGCCCACTGGAGAACCCGCGCGTTGTCGGCGGTGGACATGTTCTCCACGCCGAGCACCTTCCCGCTGTGCACGTTGCGCAGCCGGACGGCCGCACCGTCGACCAGCGTCTGCCAGTTGTGGTCGGCGGTGCCGGTGTCGCCCCACTGGAGCGCGAGCCCGCCGTCGGCGGTGGACATGTCCTGGATGCCGAGCACGAGACCGCTGGCCGCGTTGGCGAGGCGGAAGCTCGCGTCGCCGCCGGCGCCGACCTGCCAGTACACCGTGTAGTTGTGTCCATGGGCGTCGTAGAAGGGTTCGAGCCGGACCGGCGCGCCGTCGGCGACGGCGGTGAACGCCAGGGTGCTGTCGCCGGTCCGCCGGACCGAACCGACGTCCAGTACGGGCAGCCTGCTCAGGACGGTGTCGCCGTAGTCGCCGGACAGGACCACCGGGCCGTACGTGATCGCCTGGACCGCCGCGTCGTCGTTGGCGGCGGCCATGACGACGCGCATCGGCAGCCGGACCGTGACGACGTCGCCCGAGGTCCAGGCCCGGTTCAGGACGGCGTAGGTGCCCGGCGTGGTGGCGATCTGCTGCGGCGTGCCGTTGACACTGACGGTCGCCCCGCTCGTCCACGCCGGGATCCGGATCCGCATCGTCCACGACCCGCCGACCGACCCGCTGACGGTCAGGGTGCTGGTGTCGCTGACCGGGTAGGCGGTGGTCTGGGTGACGGTGATGCCGCGTCGCGTCCAGTTGAGCACCGACGGCATGAAGAGGTTCACCGTCAACGTGGTGCCGTCGTGGAAGTAGATCGAGTCCATCAGCGTGGTGTTGGTCTCCAGTCCGGTGCCCTGGCAGCACCAGAAGGAGTGGTGGTCGGTGCTCCAGGTGCCGCCGCCCCACGCCGGGCCGACGCCCCGCCGACCGCCCGGGTGCAGCGGCGTGAAGTAGGTGACGTGCCCGCGGGCGTCGGCCGGGTTCTGCTGCCCGATCAGGTGGTTCAGCAGCGCCCGCTCGTAGTAGTCGACGTACGCGACCCGGTTCGGGTCCAACTGCCACAGCTCCCGGGTCAGCCGGAGCATGTTGTAGGTGTTGCACGCCTCGCAGGTGTCGCTGCGCAGGTATCCGGCGATGGCGTCGGGGGCCCGGAAGTGCTCGGCCTGGCTGTTGCCGCCGATCACGTAGGTGTGCGCGTCGACGGTGATGGCCCACGCGTTGGCGGCGATGTCCCGGTAACGGGTGACGCCGGTGGCCTTGAACTCCCGGGCCGCGCCGATCCACTTCGGCACCTGGGTGTTGGCGTGCAGTCCGTTGAGCCGGTCCTGGTTCGCCACGAGCGGGTCGAACACGGCGGCGTGGTCGAACCGCTGCGCGACGGTCAGCCAGCGGGCGTCACCGGTCTGCTGGTACAGGTCGGCCAGCACCGCGTTCATGCCACCGAACTCGGTGCCCAGCATGGCCTGCATCTGGGCGGTGGTCAGCCGGCCGGTGCGCCGGTCCACCCAGCCGGCGAGCGCCAGCAGGACGTCGCGGGCCCGGGTGTCGCCGACCAGACGCCACACGTCGAGCAGCCCGGCGAGGGTCTTGTGGACGCAGTAGTAGGGGACGTTCCGGTTGGTCAGCGTGCGGTTCTCCAGCGCGGTGAAGTCGGACTCGGGGAACCCGGAGAGGTAGCCGGCGCCGAAGCCGACGGACGCGTTGTTGGCCTGGCACTTCGCCAGTTCGGCCACCATGTGGATCGCCCGGTCGCGGCAGGTGGTGTCGCCGAGCACCGCCCAGGCGTACGCCCAGGCGCTGAGGAAGTGCCCCTGCACGTGGGTACGGAACGGGAAGTCGGGGGCGTCCCAGCCGCCGTTCGGCGTCGCGCCGGCCGTGGACAGGCCGTGGTTGGCGCGGAAGTTGTAGAGCAGCCGGTTGACGTCGACGAACCGCAGGTAGGCCAGCGTGCGGTTCTGGTTGTCCTGCCAGCGACTCGCGGTGAGCCGGACCTGGCCCGGCTCGAACGCGAGGGTGGAGACGCCGATGTCGGGCCGGGCCGGGGGCAGGACGGCACCGGCGTCGGCGAGGGACCCGAGGGCCGGCGCGACAGCGGTGCCGACGGCCGTCGCGCCGGCGGCGCGGAGAAGGGAACGACGGTTCAGGGCGGGAAGGGGCATCACGGCCTCCGGAGCTGGTGGGTCCCGGCCGAAGGGGAACGGGACGGACCGGTCGGTGGCCGGGCGCGTCGTCCGGTCCCTCGTGCGGGGCTGGGGGCGGTACGGGTGTGCGCCGTCCCGCGCCGATCCACGGACCGGCGCGGGACGACCGGGCGGACGGGGTGGGCAGAGCCCCGCCGGCCGTTCTCGCCGGGCGGGCGTCGGCGCGCTCACGTCGCCGTCGGCCCGGCCCGGCCCGGAGAACCGTCGGCCCAGGTGGGCCGACGGAAGCGTTAGGAGATGACCCGGAAGGTCGCGTCCTGCCGGTCGGTGAGGCCGGAGGACGTGCTCAGCGGATCGATGCGCAGCAGATAGCCGGAGTGACGCAGGTAGCGGTCGGGGAAGTTGTGCGAGCGGAACGACGTCCAGGACGCGTCGGCCAGCCCGGCCGTACGGTGGAAGGTGGCGTCGGCGCGGAAGGCGGCACTGCCGTCGTCGGGGTCGAGCCGGACCGCGTAGCCGCTGTGCCGCAGGAAGCTGCCGGACCGGTTCACCGCCTCGAAGGAGACGCCGGCGGAGTCGGCGAGGCCGGGCACCATCCGCCACATCTGGTCCTGGTACGGCTCCAGCGGGTACGGGTCGAGCCGGCCCACGTTGTTCTGGTGTCGGACGACGTGGTCGGGGAAGTTGGACGACTTCAACCGCACCCAGTTCGGCGTGCCCCACCTGCTGATCAGGGCGCTGTACTCGGCCTCGGTGACGCCGACGACCGAGCCGTGCTTCGAGTTCAGTGGTGGGGTGTAGTCGCGCTGGTTCAGCACCGACCAGGAGTTGCTCCCGATGTTGCCGCTCGACCACAGGTAGAAGTCGTTGTTGACCGGGCTGAACGAGTCGCCCCAGAGCCACCAGCCGGCGCCGTCGTTGCGCCTGACCAGGTGCACCCCCTCGATGGCGTTGCCCTGCCGCAGTCCGCTCGTGTAGGTGGTGAAGCTGTTCGGCGCGCCGGTGTTCGACCGGGCGCCGTACAGGTAACCGTCGGCGAGGTTCTTGTAGTACAGGTACGTGACTCCGTTGTGGACCTGGATGTCCGGGTCGAGCACCGGGAAACCGGGGCTGAAGTAGGTCTGCGGGCCGCTCACCGTGCGGAAGTCGGTCGTGTAGTTCACCAGGAACAGGTCCGCGGTGGTGTTGGCCGAGTAGACGACGGCGTACTGACCGCGTGCCGCGTCCCAGAACACGGTGGGCGCCCAGGTGTGGACGTTGCTGTAGGTGTGCATCCGGATGCGCCGGTAACCGGTGAAGCTGGTCAGGTTGGTCGAGTCGTACACGTGCAGGTACTGGCTGGTGCGCGCGAAGTCGGTGCCGCGCAGGTCGGTGGCGACCACCACGAAGGTGCCGTCCTGTTTGCGGAGGAGGAAGGGGTCCCGCAGACCGAGCTCACCGGCGGTCGGGGTGGCCACCGGACGGTTCTGGTTGAGCGGGGTCCAGTTCAGGCCGTCCCGGCTGACGGCGAGGTGCAGGCCGTAGTCGGCTCCGGACTGGTTCGGTGACTCGGTGAAGTAGGTCTTGACGTACGCGGTGTAGGTGGCGGCCGAGGCGCTCCGGGGGGTGAGCGTCAGGCCGGTCGCGGTGGCCGCGCCGGTGGCGACCATGCCCAGGGTGAAGGCTCGTCGGGTCAGGGTCATGGGGGTGCCCTTTCTCGGTGGCGACGGTGCGACGACGAGGGTGCGGGGGCGCTGCGGAACGGGACGCACGGGGCCGGGATCGGGACCAGACGTGGCTCGGCGGGACGGACGTCGTCGCGGTGGCGGTCGCCGGGTGGTGGCCGGCGACCGGAACAAAGTCCGACTACATTCATCAATGTTATCGCTAACATAGCGGTTCGTTAACGCGTCTGCAAGGAATCGCCGCGCACGCCGGGCGGATGCGGGTGGGCCGCCGACACGGGTCCGGGCCGTAACCGTCGGACCGTTCGGCGATGATGTCGTCCGTGGTCGGTGCGACAGGGGCCGGACCGGAGATCGACCCTCTTCCGGGGGATGGTCGAGCCCGGCGTGCCCACGGCCGCGCTCCGTACGGAGATCGCCTGGCCGGTCCGACCCGCGTCCGGCCCGTCCCGACCCGCAGACCAGGAGAACAGATGATCATTGAGAACGTGGCGTTCCCCGACGGCCGGCACTGCGAGACCACCACGCTCGGCGCCCTGCTGCGCCACGCGGGCGTCGACCTGTCCGAGCCCATGCTGTTCGGTCTCGGCGAAGGTCTGGGCTTCGTCTACTGGGACGCCAGGAACATGGACTTCCCGTTCCTCGGTGGCCGCACCAAGCCCACCACGATCACCCGGACCGTGGCCGACCGGCTGGGCCTGACGCTGCACGTCCAGGAGACCGCCTCGCCCCGTAGGGCCTGGCAGAACGTCGCCGCCGCCCTCGCCGCCGGACGTCCGGTCGGCCTGCAACTGGACTGCTACCACCTGGAGTACTTCACCACCAAGGTCCACTTCGGGGGCCACTTCGTGGCGCTGTACGGCTACGACGAGACCCACGCCTACCTGGTCGACACCGCCCAGCAGGGCGGCACCGTGACGACCACACTGACGAGCCTGGAACGGGCGCGCAGCGAACGCGGACCGATGACCGCCCGCAACCTCTCCTACACGGTCGCCAGCCCCACCGACCGACCCGACCTCGGCGACGCCATCCGGACGGCCGTCCGCAACAACGCGCACGCCTTCCTGAACCCGCCCATCGCCAACCTCGGTCACCGCGGCATCGACAAGGCGGCCCGACAGGTGACGCGGTGGCTCGACCGCGCGAACGACCCGTCCCGCGACCTGCCGCAGGCAGCGGCGCTGATGGAACGCGGCGGGACCGGCGGCGCCCTGTTCCGCGCCATGTACCGCGACTTCCTCGCCGAATGCGCCACGATCGTCGACGACGACCACGTCCGCCTCGGTCACCAGATGTACGCCGAGATCGCCCCGTTGTGGACCGAGGTCTCCCGGCACATCACGGCCGCCGGGGAAACCGGTGAGCCGGAGCACCTGACCCGCGCCTCGGCGGTCCTCACCGACCTCGCGGACCGCGAACGCCAGGCCATGCGGGTCCTGACCGGCGTCCGCGTCGACTGACCGGATCGTCGGTCAGCGGGGCCGACCGACGTCGACGTGACCACGGCCCCACCGGGAGCGGGTCACCGGGGCTGGGTCACGTTGACCATCCACGGGATGCCGAACCGGTCGACGCAGGCGCCGTACATGTCGCCCCACATCTGCTTCTCGAACGGCATCGTGACGGTGCCGCCGTCGGACAGCTTCTCCCATGCCTCCTCCAGGCCGTCCCCGGGGTCGCCGCTGAGGCTGCACGTGATGGTGTCGCCCGGGTTGTAGGCCATGCCGGGCGCGGTGTCGGAGGCCATCAGGACGTAGCCCCGATCGGTGGTGAGCATCGCGTGCATCACCTTGTCGGCGAGGGCGGGGTCGGGCGGACCGTACTCACCGAACGTGCTGACCTGAAGCTGGCCGCCGAACACCGACTGGTAGAACTCCATGGCCTCGCGGGCGTTGCCGTCGAAGGTGAGGTACGGGTTGAGACGAGACGTCATCACAGGGCTCCCTTGGCTGGGTGACCGGGTCACCTCAGACGCTAGGCCCACCCACCGACAATCCGGGCCTTCCCGGGGACCAACACCCCGACAAGGGGAACGACCCCGCCTCCACCGGCTCCTGAGGGCCAGTCCAGTTGGTGGTGACTGGCCCTGTCCCGCCGGGTGGGCATCGGTTGGGATGGACATGCCTCCGCCTGCGGGCGGGGTGCCCGAGACCAATGTCCGCTGCCCACGAAAGGTCCTGACGACTATGCCGCGCTCACGCACGTTCGCGCAGGTCGACGTGTTCTCCACGACCCCGTATCTCGGCAATCCGGTCGCCGTCGTCCTCGACGGGACCGACCTGACCGACGAGGAGATGCGGCGCCTCGCGCGCTGGACGAACCTGTCCGAGACCACGTTCGTGCTGCCGCCCACCGACCCGGAGGCGGACTACCGGCTGCGGATCTTCACCCCCGGCGGCGAACTGCCGTTCGCCGGGCACCCCACCCTCGGGTCCGCGCGCGCGTGGTTGGACCACGGCGGCGCACCGCGCCGGGCCGACCGGGTCGTCCAGGAATGCGGCGCCGGCCTGATCGACGTGCGTCTCGGCGACGGCGTCCTGTCCTTCGCCGCTCCGCCGCTCGTCCGCGACGGCGCGCTCGACGACGAGTTCGTCGACGAGATCGTCGCCGCGTTCGGCATCCCGCGTGACCGTGTCCTCGCCCATCAGTGGGTCGACAACGGGCCCGGCTGGTGCGTGGTCCAGTTGCCCACGGCGGAGGAGGTGCTCGCTCTCGAACCGGACCTGTCCCGCATCCCGACCGCGATGGTCGGCGCGATCGGGGCCTACCCCGCCGGGTCCGAGCACGCCTTCGAGATGCGCACCTTCGCCCCCGGGGCCGGGGTGGCCGAGGACCCGGTGTGCGGCAGCATGAACGCCTCGGTCGGCCAGTGGCTCACCGCCACCGGCGGCGCGGCCCCCACCTACCGCGTCTCGCAGGGCAGACGGATGGGCCGGGCCGGGACCATCGAGATCACCCTCGACCCGGACGGCACCCTCTGGGTCGGCGGCGCCGCCACCAGCCACATCAGCGGCACCATCACGCTCTGACCTCGGCGTCGACGACGTCCCGCCGGCCCGCGCGGCACCCGACCGTCGAGCGGAACGGCGTGGGCCGACCGGGGCGTGTCAGCCGCGACCGAGTCCCCGCTCGCGTGCGCGCACGATGGCCTGCCCACGGTCGCTCACGCCGAGCTTGACCAGCACGTTCGAGACGTGGTTGCGTACCGTCTTCGGGCTGAGCGCCAGCCGCTGGGCGATCGCGCGGTTGTCCAGCCCGCGCGCCACGTGGTCGAGGACCTCCCGCTCCCGGTCGGTGAGCTGCGAGAAGGGCGGCACCGTGCCGGTTCCCCGGGTGAGGAAGCCGACCGTGCGCGCCCGAATCTCCGGCCCGAGCAGCATCTCGCCGTCCGCGACGGCCCGTACCGCCCGCTCCACCTGCGGCGGCGACGCGCCCTTGAGGAGATAGCCGGACGCGCCGGCCCGCAACGCGCCGAAGACCGAGTCGTCGTCGTCGAACATCGTGATCACGAGGACGGCGACGCCCGGGTGCCGGGCCCGGATCATCCGCGTCGCCTCCACCCCGGAACGGTCGCCGAGGTGCAGGTCCATCAGCACGACGTCGGGAGTGCGGGCCTCGACGAGCGTGAGCGCGGACGGCACGTCGACCGCCTCACCGACACAGACGATCCCGTCCAGCGTCCTCAGCAGCGCCGTCATCCCGAGCCGGAACACCGGATGGTCGTCCACCACCGCGACCCGGACGACGTTGTCCTCCGAGACGCCGTCCGCCGTCGGCGCGTTCATCGGGTGCCCTCCGACAGGGGTAGACGCAGGCACACGACGGTGCCGGGGCGGGCCTGACCGGCGCGGGCCGGTCCGATCGTCAGCTCGGCGCCGATCGCCTCCGCGCGTTCGCGCATCGCCCGCGTGCCGACGCCCGTACCGGCCGCGCCACCGATGCCGACTCCGTGGTCGGCCACGCTGACCGTCAGGCCGTCCGGCTCGGTCGAGACGTCGACCGCGCACCGTTCGACGCCGGCGTGCCGGTGCACGTTGCGGACGGCCTCCGCCACGATGCCGTACACGGCGGTCGCCTCCTCCTCCGGTAGGCGCAGGGGCGGGGCGTGGACCCGGACGGCCAGCCCGGCGGCGGCGTACCGTTCGCGGAGCCGGTCCAGTGCCGGGCCGAGGGCCCCGTCGTCGAGCAGCGGCGGCAGGAGGTCCCGCGCGATCTCCCGTACTCCGGCCGCCTGACGGTCCACCTCCGCCACCAGTTGGTCGAGCAGTTCGTCGGCCGCCGCCACCTCGGACAGGTGGCGGTGGGGGCGGAGCATGTTCCGTCCCGCCGCCAGCGCCAGGGAGACGCCGCTGAGAGCCGGGCCGAGGCCGTCGTGCAGATCCCGGCGCAGCTTGCGGCGTTCCTCGTCGCGGGCGCGGGCCAGACCCTGGCGGGACCGCTCCAGATCGTGCTGGGCGGCGGCCAGCTCGGCGAGCGCGGTCACCACCGGAGCGAGGTCGGTCAACGCGGCGGCGGCCCGGCCGTCGAGCCGTTCGCCAGGTCGGGGCCAGGCGTGCAGCGTGCCCACCCGGCGGTCGCCGTTGACCAGGGCGACCGACGTCGGTGACACGCAGTCGGGCCCGCCGGCGAGGACGATCCGGGTCCCGGCCAGCCGGAGGGAGGCGGCGATCCCGTCGGCGACCGCGTCAAGCATCTGCCGGCCGCCGTCCGTGGCCCGCAGCCGGTCGGCGACCTGACGCATCAGCGGCTGCCCGGTGTCCCCGTGCACCAGCCGGTCGACGCGCCGCTGCACCCAGTGCCGCAGCGGCTGGAACGCCGCCGCCAACGATGCCGTCACGACCACCTCGGGCACCGCCGACGACGCCGGCAGCAGGGCCCGCAGCGCCAGGACACCCCCGACGTACGTCGCGATCACCAGCGCGGTCATCAGCGCCCACACCAGGGTCCGGCGCACCACCAGCTCCAGCCCCCACAGGCGCTGGCGCAGCACGACGACGAGCACCGACGCCGGGAAGAAGGCCTGGGCGCCGAGCATCAGCAGCGGCGCGGAGGGGGTCGGCACCCGCACCGGCAGCAGCGGATTGAGCGCCAGCGGCACGAACGCCCCGGCGAGCAGCAGGGTGCCGACCGCGAGCCAGCCCAGGCCGTGTCGACGGGCCGGGGGCGCGGCCCGTCGGCGCCACAGCACGCCGACGGCGGCGACCAGCGCGAGCAGCACCAGCACCGGCTCCAGCCAGGGATCGACCGTCGCCCGGACCCGGGCCGCCGGCCCGGTCAGCGACAGTGCCCACGGAACCCCCGGTACAGTTACCGCGCACACCTGCGCCACGACGATGAACGCGACGCCGACCCCGACCGCGGCCCGCGCCGCTCGGCCGAGCGGCCGCACCGGAAGCAGCCACGGCAGCACCACGGCCAGCGCGTAGAAGCCGGGCACCCAGGCCCAGTACGCGATGCCGGCCAGCGGCAGCGGCACGTCAAGATCCGGCCAGCGGAAACGTACCATGTCGACGGCCGCGGCGGCCGCCGAGACCGCACCGCCCACCCCGGCCGCCGCCATGATCCATGCCGCCAGGTGGGCCCGTCGGGACAGCGTCAGCCACGCCACCACCCCGTAGATCGCGCCGACCACGAGGTCGACCAGCGAGTACAGCATCCACGGATGCCACGGCGGCGCGGCCGCCCACCACGCGGCCACGGAGCCGACGCTGAGCACCCCCGTGATGGCCAGCACCGCCCGCGCCGCGAGCGGGCGGGCGTCGTCGGTCGGCGGTCGTGCGTGCACTCGGTCTCCTCACCGGTCAGAGCGGGCGCCCCAGCCTGCCGACCGGAACGGCCCGAGCACCAGAGCCGGGGATCCCGACCGTCCGGGACGCCGGACACTCGACCGTTCGGCCGAGGCGACGCCGTCCCGGACGACCGGGACGGCGGACCCTGGTCTCCGGGTGCCGGCGCGGCGACGCTGACCCGGCACCGAGAGGGAGGGACACGATGGAGGGGGTACGGCTGTTCGTGCTGGGTCCGCTCGACGCGAGGCGGGACGGCGACCCGGTCCCGCTGGGCGGGCGGCGACAGCGCACCCTGCTCGCGGCGCTGCTGGCCGCCCGGGGCCGGATGATGCCGGTGGACCGGATCGAGGCTCTCGTCTGGGGGGAGAGCCGGCCGCCGGCGAGCCGCGCCACCCTGCACGGGTACGTGGCCCGGCTGCGCGCCGTGCTGGAGCCCGGCCGCCCGGCCCGCGCCAAGGGCCGGATGCTGGTCCGTGACGGTCCCGGGTACGCCCTGCGGATTCCGCCGGAGAGCCTGGACGCGGACCGTTTCGCCGCCCTCGTGGCGCGCGGCGGCGCGCTTGTGGACCGGTGTCCGGAGGAGGCCGAGGCGGCCCTGGGTGAAGGCCTGGCGCTCTGGCGCGGCCCGGCCTACGCCGACGTCGGAGAGGCCGCGTTCGCGATCCCGGAGCGGGCCCGACTGGACACGTTGCACGCCACCGCGACGGAGCTGCGGATGACGGCGCTGCTGGCGCTCGGCCGCCACCGGACGGCGATCGGGGAGCTGGAGGCGTTCGTCGTCGAGGAACCGCTACGGGAGCGCGGATGGGAGCTGCTGGCGACGGCCCTGTACCGGGCGGGGCGGCAGGCGGACGCGTTGGCGGTGCTCCGGCGGGCCCGCGCGCACCTGGCCGACGAGCAGGGCATCGAACCGGGCCCGGAGCTGCGCCGCGTGGAGTCGGCGATCCTGCGCCAGGACGAGACCGTCCTCGCCGGACGACCGGTCCGGACGGGCAACGTCCCGGCGCCCATCTCGTCGTTCGTCGGGCGGACGGCCGAGCTGGCCGCGACCGCCGCCGCTCTCGACGCCGGGCGCCTGGTCACGCTGACCGGTCCGCCCGGGGTGGGCAAGAGCCGACTGGCGCAGGAGGTGGCCCGGCGTCGCCGTGACCCGGACGGACCCTGGTTCGTCGACCTGTCCGGGCTTCGCGACGCGGGGCGCCTCCCCACGGTCGTGGCGGAGGCGGTGGGGGTGCCGGTCGCGGCGACCCGCAGGCTCGCCGACGGCATCGGCGACCGGGCCGTGCTCGTCGTCGTCGACCACGCCGACCACCTGCTCACCGACGTCGTGCCGGTGGTGACCGCGTTGCTGGCCCGCTGCCCGGCGCTGCGGGTGCTGGTCACCAGTCGCCGGTCGCTGGGCGTGCCGGGGGAGCGGGTGGTCGCCGTACCTCCGCTGTCCGACGTGGACGCGGTACGGCTGTTGGCCGACCGGGTGCGGGCGGTGGGGGGTACGGTGCCGGAACCGGTGCTCGCGGCGCGGATCTGCCGGCGACTCGACGCCCTTCCGCTCGCGGTCGAGCGTGCCGCCGCACGCGCCGCGGCCCTCGCCCCGGCCGACGTCCTGGCGACGCTCGACGACGGGCTGCTCGACGACGTGATCGGTGCCAGCCACCGCCGGTTGACCGACGGGGAACGCCGCCTGCTGCACCGGCTGCGCTTCTTCCCCGGCCCGTTCACGCTCACCGACGTGCGGCGGGTGGCCGGGGCGCCGGACGTGACGTCGGCGCTGGTCGGCCTGGTCCGCGCGTCGCTGGTGCTCGTCGACGCCGGCGCGGTGCCGGGCCGGTACCGCCTGCTGCCTGCCGTGCGGTCCTACGCGGGGCGACTCCCCGTCGCTTGCCAGTCATCTTGCAGTGGGGGACCGCACGCTGGGCCGCATGAGACGACTCCGCACCGCCCTGGCCGTGGCGGCCATGGCCACCGTCACCCTCGTGCTCGCCGCGCCGCATGGCGCGTCGGCCGATCCTGGGTGCCAGCTGGGCGACCCGAGGCCCATCTGCAACGACCCGTTCCCGGAGGACCCGACCCCGCCGAGCGACGTGCCGCCGACCGGGAAGATCGAGTACTACTCCCGCCACGGCGGCGTAATCTGGATCACCGGTTGGGCACGCGACGCCAACGGGGGCCCCGTCTCGGTCCGGGCGTACTCCAACGCCCTGCCACAGGTGAGGGTCCTCGCCAACCTGCCGCACACCGCACAGGGCGGGAACTACGGGTTCGGCATCTCGTTCCCGGCACCGACCACGGTCGGTAGCCACCAGATCAGGGTGGTGCTGGAGAACGTGCCGGACGGCTCCGCGCCGGTGGCGGAGCCGGCGACCTTCCACCCCGAGTGGTACACGCTCGATCCGGCCACGCCGACCGACCTCGTCCTCACGCCGTGGAAGGTGGGCGACGAGCACCGGATCACCGTCGAGTTCACTGACCCGTCCCACTCCGAGGAGGGTTTCCGCCTCAGCTACGACTGGACGGGCCGGAAGTGGAAGTGGGACTGCGAGCGCGGCGTCGGCTACTGGGAGTCCGGGACGTTCAAGGAGGTCGTCGACCTTCCCGCGCAGCCGGGCACCGACCGCTACCGCCACACGGTCACCAACCTCGATCACACCACGTTCTACAAGTTCTACGTCATGACGAAGGAGAACGCCCGCTTCTCCGACAAGCTGGTGGGTGGCGTCAACTCCGGCGAGTGACCCACCACGCCCGGACGGTGGCGTGACCAGCGTGTCCCCGCCGGGGTGGGGGACGGGGGGGAGCGCCCGCACCCGGACGGCCGTGGCGGGTGCGGGCGCCCCGGGGTCATCCGTCCGGGGCGGCATGACGAGGCACCACGGTCAGCTCCGCGCGAAGACCAGCGCGCCGCCGATCCAGGTCTGCGCGACGGTCAGGGCGGCCAGATCCGCCGGCGCGGTCTCCAACGGGTCCCCGGAGAGGACGACGAAGTCGGCGAACTTGCCCACCTCGAGCGAGCCGATCCGGTCCTCCCAGCCGATCGAGAACGCCGCCCACTCGGTGTACATCCGCAGCGCCTCCTCGACCGTGACCGCCTCCTGGGCGGCCAGCACGTCACCGTCGTTGGTGCGCCGGGTGACCGCGGCCCGCATCGCCGGGAACGGGTGGTGCTGGTCCTCGGTGATGCCGATCGCGTCGGAGTTGCCCGGGACCGGCAGGCCGTGGTCGATCAGCGTACGGAACGGCATCACGGTTCCGATCCGCTCGGTGCCCAGGTGCGCGACGTATCCGGCCGCGGTGGTCATGAGGAAGGCCGGCTGCGGAACGGGGACCACCCCGGAGGCCGCCAGCCGCTTGATCCGTTCGTCGGTCATGAACATGTTGCCCGCGTGCTCGATCCGGTGCCGGGCGACGCCGTGCCGCTCGGTCGGCAGTGCCAACACGCCGTCGAGAGCCTGGTCCAGGGCACGGTCGCCGATCGCGTGCATGGCGATCTGGAGTCCGGCGGCGTCGGCGGTGGCGACCAGGGCGGCGACCTCCCCGTCGGTGAACGCGAGCTCGCCGCGGTAGCCGGGCTGGCCGGGGTAGTCCTCGTGGAGGGCGGCCGCCCCGGCGGTGAGCCCGCCGTCGAGGAAGACCTTGAACCCCGCCATCCCGAGATGGTCCGGGTCGAGGGCGTCGATACGCTCCCGGGTCCGGCCGGTCCGCACGTCCTCGGCCGACACCACCGCCTCCAGCTTCGGGTACACCGCGGCGCGCAGCACCAGGTCGCCGTCGGCGGCGACCGAGGCGATCGCGTCCAGGCCGGCGCGGTGCAGCGGGATGTCGCCGAGGGTGGTGACCCCGACGGCGAGGTACCGGTCCTGCACCCGCTTGATCGCCGCCGCGAGTTCCTCGACCGGCGGCTGCGGGCCGCCGAGCGGCTCGAACATGTCGTAGGTGCGGCCGGTGGCGACGCCGGTCGCCGGGTCACGTTCGATCCGGCCGCCGGGCGCGTCCGGGGTGTCGTCGTCGACGCCCAGCAGCTCCAGGCCGAGCGAGTTGAAGACGTTGAGGTGGTAGCTCGCCCGGTACATGACCGGGTGGGTGGTGCTGACCCGGTCCAGGTCGTGCCGGTCGGGGTAACGCCCCTCGGCGAGCTTGAGATTCTGGTAGTGCTCGCCCTGGCCGAGGATCCACTCGCCGGCGGGCGTCGCGCCGGCGCGCTCCGCGAGCACCGAGACGATCCCCTCGACACTCGACACCCGGGACGAGCGGCAGTCGACGGCGAGCTCCCAGGAGTAGGCGAGCAGCTCCAGGTGGGAGTGGCAGTCGACCAGCCCGGGGATCACCGTCGCGCCGGCCAGGTCGACGACCCGTGCCTCGCCGGCCGCCGCGAGGATCTCCTCCGTCGTGCCGATCGCCACGATCCGGCCGTCCTCGGCGCGGAACGCCTCCGCGACGGTGCCGGTCCGGTCCATCGTGCGGACCCGACCACCGACGAAGCACACTGTCTCTGTTGGCACTGCTCTACCTCTTTCTGGGCATGGGTGTGAGGCCGCCGTCGTAGGGGATGGAGGCGACGGTGGCGGGTCAGGAGGTGGGTCAGCGGACGGCGGGCATCTGGACGGTCTTGGTCTCCAGGTACTCCTCGACGCCGAGCCGCCCCCGCTCCCGTCCGAGACCACTGCTGCGCATGCCGCCGAACGGCAGGGCCGGCTCGCTGACCAGGGGAGCGTTGACACCGACCGAGCCCGCCCTGAGCCTGCGGGCGACAGCCGTCGCGGCGGCCTGGTCGCCGCCGAACACGTACGCCGCGAGGCCGTACTCGGTCGCGTTGGCCAACCGGACGGCTTCGTCGACGTCGGCGCAGCGGATGACGCTGAGCACCGGGCCGAAGAACTCCTCGCCGAGTACGGCGGGTTGGCTCTTCCCCTCGGCGGTCAGCAGCGTCGGCGCGAGGAACGCGCTCGCCTCGTTCTCGGCGGTCCTGGTGCCGCCCGCGACGACGGTGGCACCGCCCGCCACGGCCTCGGCCACCTGTGCCTCGATCCGACCCACGGCCGCGTGGTCGATGAGCGGGCCCATCGTGGTCGCCGGGTCGCGTGGGTCGCCGAGGACGATCCGGTCGACCGCCGCGGTGAGTTCGGCGACCAGGTCGCCGGCCGTCGACTCGACGACGTAGACCCGGTTGGCGGCCATGCACGCCTGCCCGGAGTTGAGGAACCGGGCCCGGACCAGGTCACGCGCGGTCCGGGCGACGTCGGCGTCGGGTAGCACCACCGCGGCCGCGTTGCCGCCCAGTTCGAGCAGGACCCGCTTGATCGACGACGCGGCCTTGCGCATCACGAGTTCGCCCACCCGGCGCGACCCGGTGAGGCTGACGCACGCGACCTCGGGGGCGTCCAGCAGCGCGTCGCTGACCCGCTGCGGATCGCCGGCCACGACGACGTTCAGGACACCGGAGGGGAGACCCGCGTCCTCGAAGCAGCGGGCGATGGCCAGTGCGGTGAGCGGCGTCTGCGGGGCCGGTTTCAGCACGACCGTGCAGCCGGCCGCGAGCGCCGCGCCGACCTTGCAGGCCACCATGAACGCCGGGAAGTTCCACGGCGTGATCGCCAGGACCACCCCGATCGGCTCGTGCAGCACCAGGGCGTCGCGGCCGGGCGCGACGTCGGACCAGGCCTCGCCGGGGAGACGCAGCGTCTCGTGGCTGAACCACTCGAAGAAGCGGACCGTGTTGCGGGCCTCGCCGACCGCCTCGGCCAGGGGCTTGCCGGTCTCCGCGCTGATCAGCTCGCCGATGGCCTCGACCCGTTCGCCGAGCAGGTCGGTCGCCCGGCGGAGGACCTCGAAACGCTGCCAGCCGGTCGCCGACGACCACGCGTCGAGGGCGGCTGACGCCGCCGCGACCGCCGCGCTGGCCTGGTCGGCGTCGGCGTCGGCGACCGCGCAGATCGTGGCTCCGGTCGCCGGGTCGTGGACGTCGAACGTGTCCGGGGAGGTCACCCAGGCGCCGTCGATCCACGAGCCCGGACGGTCGCCCACGAGCCGGGCGACCAGATCGGCCGGGCGGCTGCTCATCGCGCGTCCCCGGCGCCGCAGCAGGCGGCGTACTCGGCCTCGCCGACCTCGCCGGTCCACTCGACGTCGCCGAAGTGGAGCACCAACTGGACCAGCTGGGCGGACGCGGTCGCGCCGTGCCAGTGCTCGACCCCGGGCTCGGTCCAGACGACGTCGCCCGGACGCATCACCACCACCTCGCCGCCGCGTTCCTGGATCCAGCCCTCACCGGAGACGGTGTAGAGCATCTGGCCGCCCGGGTGCCGGTGCCAGTGCGTGCGCGACCCGGGCGCGAAGAACATGTTGAGGGCGCGCGTCCCGCCCTCGGCCAGGACGATGTCCGACCAGACCTGTCCGGTGGTGGTCGCCGACCGCATGGCCGACACCCGGTCTGCGGGAATGCCTCGTCCGATGATCATCGTGTTCCTCCGGTTGGTGCGGTCGGGTCAGTCGGTGCTACGGCGGAGGTCGGCCAGCACGCGGTCGCTCGCGTTGTAGCCGGTGACGCCGCTCATGAAGTTGCCCGGCCAGTTGCCGACGCCGGTCAGGTAGAGCCCCTCGACCGGGGTCCGGTAGTCGGCGCAGCCGGGGATCGGGCGGGAGTCGAAGATGTGCCCCGGCACGATGTCGCCGTGGGCGCCGTTCCCCTCGACGAGGGCGAACTCGCGTTCGAGGTCCAGCGGCGAGTAGACGTGGACGCCGGCCAGGATCCCGGAGAGGTTCGGGATGTGCTGCTCCAACGTGCCGACCACGGCCTTGCCCAGGTCGTCGCGCTGCTCGTCCCAGGTGCCCTCGGCCAGGTGGTACGGGACCCCCCGGACGCTGATGCTCATGAAGTGGCATCCCGGTGGGGTCAGCGACGGGTCGTGCGCCGAGTCGATCATCGCGGTGACGGTGGGTCGCCTGCTCCAGCGCCCGAGCACCGCCTCGTTGTAGGCGTTCTGGAGCACGTCGATGCTGGCCGCGATCCGGAAGTTGGTGCCGAGGAAGAGCCGGTTCTCCTCCTCGTCCCGCGCGGCGGCGAACCGTGGGGTGCCGTCGAGCGCGAGGTGGACCTTGGCGGAGGTGCCCTTCATGCTGACCGCCCGGGCGAGGTCGTACAGCTCCGGACCGATGTCCTCGGGTCCGACCAGCTCGGTCAGGGTCAGCTTCGGGTTCGCGTTGGAGACGACCCGGGGAGCGCGGAACTCGCGGCCGTCGCGCAGGGCGACACCGACGACCCGCTGGTCCTCGCAGAGGATGCGCTCGACCTCCGCGTTGGTGAGGATCGTGGCCCCGTGGGCGCGGGCGGAGGCCGCCATCGCGCCGGTGATGGCGCCGATGCCGCCCAGCGGCGCGGCGTTGCGCATCATCAGCTCGTTGTCGTCGTGGCTGCCGACGCTGCGCAGCGACTCCTCCCAGAGCGGTCGCTGGAGCAGCAGGTAGCCGCTACCCGGGGTGCGCGGGCCGACGAAGTTGGTGGCGACCGCGGTGCCGGCGAAGAACGCCTGCAACTGCGGCGACGAGAGCCGCTCCTCCAGGATGTCCGCGACCGGACCGAACATGATCGACTCGAAGTCACGGCGCTGGCGTGGGGTGGTGAAGCGCGCGGCCACCTCGGCGAACGACGGCGGCGGGTCGTAGAAGGAGACCTTCATCTGCCGGGCCACCGAGGCGTACAGCCCGATGACCGAGGCGTAGCCGTCGAGGTCGGCGTCCCCGTGCGCGAACTGCTCCATGACCGCCCGGCGCTTGGCCCGGTCCGGCCAGGCCGGCAGGGCCCGGCCGTCCTCGAAGAGGGTCAGCGATCCGAGCGGGGGGTGGGCGAAGCGGAGCCCGTGCTTCTCCAGTTCGAGTTCGCGCGCGATGCGCGGATCGAGGCTGTGGCTCGCGTTGGCCACGCTGCTCCCGCGGTAACCGGGGAAGATCTCCTCGGTGACGCAGGTGCCACCCACGATGTCGCGGCGTTCCAGGGCAAGCACCCTCAACCCCGCCCGGGCCAGGTAACCGGTGGCCACCAGGCCGCTGTGCCCGGTCCCGACGACGATCACGTCGTACGCCTGCTCCATCCGCTTCCTCTCGTTCCGTCGCCGTCGCGGATTCAGCCCAGCGGGCTGATACGCCGGGCCGCGACGCGCCAGCCCGCGTCGGTGCGGGTCACGGTGTCGCGGTAGACCGCGGCGGTCACCTGCCCGCCGGCCCGCAGGGCGAGCGCCTTGCTGAGGCACTCGGCGGTGTCGGCGTCGACGCCGTCCACCACCACGTTCGTGATGTGGTGACTGACCGCGGGCGTGGCGATCGCCTTGAAGGCCGCGACCACCTCGTCGAGCCCGCTGGCCGTGAGGCGGCCCGGGTTGTCGAAGGAGACGTCGGGCGCGAAAACCTCGGAGAGCCGGTCGTACTCGTGGCTGTCGAGGATGTACGCGACCCGGTTGAGGACGTCCTCGATCGCTCGGGCATCGGCCGGGTCGACGGGCTGGTTGGTCACGGCACTCCTTCAGCTATTCCGTACAGTGGAAGTCTGACTTCCGTACCATAGGATGCCCCCGAATCCCAACCCGGTCAAGCGCCACCGGGGCATCCGCGAGAGCGCTCGGAAGCAGACCCCGAAGGAGACCTCGAATGACGATGTGCGAGCCGGCCCGCGTCGACCGGACCTGGGTCGACGAGGCGATCCGACGCGTCGAGGCCGACGCCAACCGCAGCTCCGACACCCACCTGCTGACCTTCGACCTGCCCGGTCGGCACGGCGTCGACCTCTACCTCAAGGACGAGTCCTCGCACCCGACCGGGAGCCTGAAGCACCGGCTCGCCCGCTCGCTGTTCCTGTACGCGCTCTGCAACGGCTGGATCGGGCCGACCACGACGGTGGTCGAGGCCTCCAGCGGCTCGACCGCGGTCTCCGAGGCCTACTTCGCCCGGCTGCTGGACCTGCCGTTCATCGCCGTCGTCCCGGCCGCGACCAGTCCGGCCAAGATCGAGCTCATCGAGTGGCACGGCGGGCGCTGCCAGGTGGTGGACCATCCGGGCCAGGTGTACGACGAGGCACGGCGGCTCGCCGCCGAACTGGGCGGGCACTACCTCGACCAGTTCACGTACGCCGAGCGGGCCACCGACTGGCGCGGCAACAACAACATCGCCGAGTCGATCTTCGAGCAGATGTCCGGCGAGGCGCACCCGGTGCCGGCCTGGATCGTGGCCAGCGCCGGGACCGGCGGCACGGCGGCGACCATCGGGCGCTACCTGCGCTACCGGCGGCACCCCACCCGGCTGCTGGTGTCGGACCCGGAGAACTCGGTCTTCCTCGACGCCTGGCGCCTCGGCGATCGCGAACTGCGCTCGCCCCGGGGCTCCCGGATCGAGGGGATCGGCCGACCACGGGTCGAGCCCTCCTTCGTCCCCGAGGTGATCGACGAGATGTGCCGCGTGCCGGACGCGGCGTCGGTGGCGACGATGCTCTGGGCCTCGCGCCGCCTGGGCCGTCGGGTCGGGCCCTCGACCGGGACGAGCATGTGGGCGACCCTCCGGCTCGTGGCCGGCCTGGAGCGTGCCGGCGAGCGGGGCAGCGTGGTCAGCCTGATCTGCGACGGCGGCGAACGCTACGCCTCGACGTACTACGACGCGTCCTGGCGCGCGGACCAGGGCATCGACGTGACGCCGTACGCCGCCGTGCTCGACGAGTACGAGCGCTCGGGGTCGCTCGCCGGCGTCTTCACCGAAAAGCCTGGCCGCGGCTCTTGACAGCCCGCCGCCCCGGCTATCAGCATCTGCAATGGAAGTCACACTTCCATTGTGCGGAAGCTTACTCCGAGGTGGTTCAGTCACTCAACCCGGCCGCGATGACCAAGAAGGAACCGTTATGCGAACATATCTCGACGTGACCAGGGGCCGACGTCTCGTCGGTGCCGTGCTGGCGACGGTCGTCGCGGCTGTGGGGCTCACCGCCTGCTCGGAGGCCGGCGGCGAGAAGGGGTCGATCACGTACGCCGGCTTCGGCGGCACCTACGAGGAGGCCGTCAAGGCGGCGCTCTTCGACCCGTACTCCAAGGAGACCGACGTCAAGGTCCTCTACGACAGCAGCGGCTCCGACGTCGCCAAGCTGGTGCAGATGTCCCGGTCCGGCTCGATGAACCTCGACCTGATCGACGCCGAGGACTCCTCGCTCGCCCAGTTCATGGCCGCCGACATCCTGCAGCCGATCGACACCAAGAGCCTCCAGGGCTTCGCCGACCCGAGCGCGGTCACCGAGTACTCGGTGCCGTGGTACACGTTCTCGCGGAACCTGTTCTGGAACAAGGACGAGGTCTCCGGGGGCCTCGACTCCTGGGCCGACCTGTTCGACACGAAGCAGATCCCCGGCAAGCGCGGCCTGGTGGCGCTGCCCTGGGGGATCCTCGAGGGCGCCCTGATCGCCGACGGCGTCCCGGTCGACCAGCTCTACCCGCTCGACCTCGACCGCGCCTTCGCCAAGCTCGAGACCATCCGCAAGGACACCGTCTTCTTCCCGTCCAACGGTGACCTGCAGAACGCCATCTCGCAGGGCGAGATCGCGCTGGGCTACGGGAACCTCGCCCGGATCAAGAGCATCGCCGAGAGCGGCGCGGTGCCGCTGGACTACACCTGGAAGGGCGCCGTCCTCTCCGTCCAGCAGCTCGTCGTGCCCAAGGGAGCGCCGGACCAGCCGAACGCCTTCGAGGCGATCAAGTACTCGCTGAAGCCCGAGGTCCAGACGGCGATGATGGAGAAGCTCGGCTACACGCCGTCGCTGAAGTCGGTGCTCGACGGCCTCGACGCCCAGACCCGTGCCGACCTTCCCGGCACCCAGGAGACCGCCAGCGACGAGACCTTCCGCATCGACGTCGACTGGTGGGCCAAGAACGGCGCGGACGTGCTCAAGCGCTGGCAGGACTGGCAGAACGCGTGACCGCCACCCGCACGTCACCGGACCTGGCGGAGCCGGCCTCCCGTACCACGGGGGGCCGGCGCCGCCGCCCACGCGGCTGGGACCTGAGCGGCGTTCCCGCAGCCGTGGTGGTGGCCGTGGTCTTCGTGCTTCCGGTCGCGATCCTCTGCCTGCGCAGCGTGACCGAACCGACCTTCGGCCTGGAGAACTTCACCCGGCTCCTCGGGCACGCCGGCTACCGCGACAGCATCGTGCGGACGATCCTGATCTCCGCGGTCGCGACGTTCCTGGCGCTGCTGTTCGGCTACCCGATCGCCTACCAGATGGTGCACGGCGGCAGATGGCTGCGCACCTTCCTGACCGTGGCGATCATGGCGCCGTACCTGACCTCGATCCTGCTGCGGTCGTTCTCCTGGCTGGTGATCCTCGGCCGTCAGGGCCCGGTCAACAAGCTCGTCGAGCAGTTCGGGCTGGAGCCGATCAGCATGGTCTTCACGCCGATCGCGGTCGTCGTCAGCCTCTCCCACTACCTGCTGCCCCTGATGATCCTGCCCCTGGCCGCCACCATGCGTTCGCTCGGCGACTCGCGGACCCGTGCCGCGACCAGTCTGGGCGCCGGTCCGGCCCAGGCGTTCGTCCGGGTCTACCTGCCGTTGACCAAGCCCGGCATCCAGGCGGGAGCGGTCCTGTGCTTCGTCTACGGCATCGGCGCGTTCGTGATCCCCGCGCTGCTCGGCGGTTCCGAGGGCAGCATGCTCGGCTCGCTGATCCACAGCGCGATCAAGCAGAGCGGCGACTACGGCCTCGCCTCGGCCGCCGCCCTCGTGCTCGGCGTCCTGGTCCTGGCCATCGTCGCGGTCTTCCAGCGGCTGACCGGGATGTCGACGACCGAGCTGGCCGGGCGGTCCGGCACCGCGGCCATCCGCTCCGCCAAGACCAGGCGTGGTGGCGGGCGCGTGCTCAAGCTCGCCGGACGCGCGGCCGGTGGACTCGACCGCCTCGGCGTCACCCGCAGCCACCGACTGCCGAAGATCCTGGCCGCCGTCCTCGGGGCTCTCGTGCTGGCGCCGCAGTTCATCGTCATCCCGATCTCGTTCGCCTCCACCAAGGCGCTGGTCTTCCCGCCGGTCGGGTACTCGACCCAGTGGTACACGGAGTTCTTCACCGCGAGCTGGCTCGATCCGCTCGCGGTCAGCGTCCGGATCGCGTTCTTCGTGACCGTCATCGCCGGAGTGCTCGGGACGCTCGCCGCGATGGGCGTCGTCCGGGGCACGGTCCGCCGGTGGGGCACGGCGACCTCGACGTTGATGATGCTGCCGCTGCTGTTCCCGACGGTGGTCGCCGCCGCCGGCTTCTACGTGGAGTTCGAGCGGATCGGGCTCGTCGACACCGAGCTGGGGATCGTCCTGGCCCACGTGACGCTGGCTCTGCCGTTCGTGTTCAGCGTGGTCAGCGCGGGCCTCCGTTCGCTCAACCCGGTCTACGAGCGGGCCGCGTCCAGCCTGGGCGCGAGCCGGACGGTCCAACTGCGTCGGATCGTGCTGCCGCTGATCGCCCCGTCCATCGCGACCGCCGCCCTCTTCGCGTTCCTGACCTCGTTCGACGAGTCGACGGTGGCGATCTTCCTCTCCGGCGTCCACGTCAAGACGCTCCCCAAGCGGATCTTCGAAGCGCTCTCCCTGGAGACCAACCCGACCGTGGCGGTGATCTCCGTCTTCGTCATGGCCTGCGCCGCCGTCATCTGGCTCGGCTATGCGCTGTTCCGCCGCCTCACCCGGACCCCGAGGAGCAACTGATGACCGTCCGCCACGGCGCGATCCACTTCGACAACGTCCGCAAGGAGTACGGCGACCACGTCGCCGTCGACGACCTCACCCTCACGATCGAGCCGGGTGAGTTCTTCACCGTTCTCGGCCCGTCCGGGTCGGGGAAGACCACGACCCTGATGATGCTGGCCGGATTCACCGAGCCGACCTCGGGGGCCATCCGGGTCGACGGCACCGACATCGCGCACGTGCCGAGCGACAAGCGCAACATCGGTGTCGTCTTCCAGGACTACGCGCTCTTCCCGCACATGTCGGTCCGCGACAACCTCGCGTTCCCGCTGGAGATGCGGAAGGAGCCGCGCGAGGTCATCGCCGAGCGGGTGCAGCGGGCGCTCGACCTCGTCGACATGTCCGCTGCGGCGGACCGGCTGCCCGACCAGCTCTCCGGCGGTCAGAAGCAGCGGATCGCGGTGGCGCGGGCGGTCGTGTTCGACCCGGCGTTCCTGCTCATGGACGAGCCGCTGGGCGCCCTCGACCGCAAGTTGCGCCAGCGTCTCCAGGTCGAGCTCCGGCAACTCCAGCAGGAGTTGCAGGTGACGATGGTCTACGTCACCCACGACCAGGAGGAGGCGATGTCGATGTCCGATCGTGTCGCCCTGATGAACCACGGCCGGATCGAGCAGATGGGGACGCCACGGGAGCTCTACGAGCACCCCCGGTCCGCCTTCGTCGCGGACTTCCTCGGCACCAACAACATGCTCACCGTCCGTCCCGAGGCACCGGGGCGGCTGAGCGTCGAGAACGGCGGACTGCTGTCCCTCGACGACGACCGGACCCTGCCCGCCGACGCGTCGGTCGCTGCCGTGCGTCCGGAACGGATCGCCCTGACGGACGTCGCGGCTGCCCCACCGCACGGATACAGCCACTGCACCGGAAAGGTCACGCACCGCCTGTACCTCGGCTCGCACACGATGTACACCGTCCACTCTGAGACACTCGGCCCGGTACGGGTACAGATGCAGCACGACGACGGCGAGCATCCCTACCGGACCGGCGAGACGGTGGGCATGATCTGGCGGACACGTGACGTGAACGTCTTCGGCCCGACGGCCGAACGATGAAGGAGGCCCTGGTGACCGAGGTGGACTGCGAGCCGACGGAGCAGCGTGGTGTCAGGTCGGTGATCCGGGCGCTCAACCTGCTCTCCGCGGCCGCTCGCGGGAGCCGGACCCTCACCGAACTCGCCGGCGAGGCCGGTGTCAGCCTGAGCACCGCGTCGCGGCTCCTGGCCACCCTGCGGATGGCCGACTTCCTCCAGCAGGACGAGCACGGCCAGTTCGTCCCCGGGCCCGAGCTGACCGCGCTCCTGTACGCCAGCGACCAGTGGTCGGGAATCCGCAAGCTCGCCGGAGAGGCCGCGGTCAGCCTCCGGGACGAACTCGACGAGACCGTGGCGTTCTTCGTCCGCGCCGGGAACGACCGGGTCTGCATCGAGTCGGCGGAGTCCGCCCGGCTCGTACGGAGGGTCTGTCACCCCGGGGAGCGCGGGCCGGTGTACCTGGGCGCCGCGGGCAAGGCCCTGATCGCGTTCAGCCACGCCGAGCACGGGTACCTCGGTCTGCCGCCGGGCACCGACGAGTTCACGACGGAGTCCGGGGCCGTGCGCACCCTGGCCGACCTGCGGGCCGAATGCGCCGCCATCCGGGAAGAGGGCATGGGCTACAGCGGTCGCGAGTCGACCGAGGAGTCGTGGGCGGTCGCGGCGCCGGTCTTCCGGGGCGACGTCCTGCTCGGCGTCCTGGCCGTGGTCGTGCCGATGACCCGCTCCGACGAGCAGTACGTCACGAAGGTCCAGGCGGCGCTGCGGCGGGCGGCGGCGGCAGCCAGCCGCTGAGGCCCCGGGCGGCACCGTCACCTGCGCCCGGAGCCGCCGGTCGTCGTCCTGCCCCCGATCGGGTCGCCGGACCCGGTGCGACTGTCCCCACCCGACGATCCCGAGGAGTTCGGCCATGCCCGGACGTGTTCTGCCCGGACCCGATCAGCGCGGCCTCTTCATCGGTGGTCGCTGGCGAGCGGCGGAGCAGGGAGCCACCTTCACGGTGCGCGACCCGGCCGACGGGTCCGTCCTCGCCTCGGTCGCGGACGGCTCGGTCCGGGACGCGGTCGACGCCCTCGACGCCGCTGTCGCCGCGCAGCGGGACTGGGCGGCGAGCGCGCCGCGTGACCGGGGGGAGATCCTGCACCGGGCGTTCGACCTGGTCCGGGGCCGGACGGACGAGCTGGCCGAGCTGATGAGCCTGGAGATGGGCAAGACGATCGCCGAGGCCCGGGGCGAGGTCGCCTACGGCAACGAGTTCCTCCGGTGGTTCTCCGAGGAGGCGGTCCGTATCCACGGCCGGTGGATGCACGCTCCCGACGGGGCCAGCCGCCTGCTCACCGTCCGCAAACCGGTCGGCCCCTGCCTCCTCGTCACGCCGTGGAACTTCCCGATGGCGATGGGGACGCGCAAGATCGGTCCGGCGGTCGCCGCCGGCTGCACGATGGTGGTCAAGCCGGCCGAGCTCACGCCCCTCACGATGCTCGCGTTGGCGGACATCCTCCACGAGGCCGGGCTGCCACCGGGTGTCCTGAACGTGGTGCCGACCTCCCGTGCCGCCGCGATGAGCGAGGCGCTGATGGCGGACCCGCGACTGCGCAAGGTGTCCTTCACCGGATCCACCCCGGTCGGACGGCAGCTCGTGCGTCAGTCGGCCGACCAGTTGCCGCGGTTGAGCATGGAGCTCGGCGGCAACGCCCCGTTCCTCGTCTTCGCCGACGCCGACGTCGACGCCGCCGTCGAGGGCGCGATGCTCGCCAAGATGCGCAACATGGGCGAGGCGTGCACCGCCGCGAACCGTTTCCTGGTCCATGCGGACGTCGCCGAGGAGTTCGCCGCGAGACTGGCCGAGCGGATGGGCCGGTTGGTCGTCGGTCGCGGCCAGGACCCGGGTGTGGACGTCGGTCCGCTGATCGACGAGCGCGCCGTCCACTCCGTGCACCGGCTCGTCACCGGCGCGGTCCGCGACGGTGCCCGCCTCGTGGTCGGTGGCTCCGCTGTGGAGGGGTCGGGCTACTTCTACCGTCCCACCGTGCTGGTCGACGTCCATCCGGACTCGGAGATCAATGGCCAGGAGATCTTCGGGCCCGTCGCTCCGGTCAGCGTCTTCACCACGGAGGAGGAGGCGGTGCGCCGTGCCAACACGACCGAGTACGGCCTGGCCGCCTACGTCTTCACCCGGGACCTCGCCCGGACGGTGCGGTTGGCGGAGTCGCTGGAGTACGGCATGGTCGGTGTCAACACCGGGCTGATCTCGAACCCGGCCGCGCCGTTCGGTGGCATGAAGGCGTCGGGATTCGGCCGGGAGGGCGGCTTCGAGGGGATCGAGGAGTACCTGGAGACCACGTACGTGGCGCTCCCCGCCACCGTGCCGCACGCCACGTGACGGCCACCGGCGTCCAGGCAGGCTGAACCCACCTCGGGCGGCGGCGTGGCCGGGCCTCGTCCCGACCCGCTCACCGGGGGCGGTGCGACGATGTCCACCCCTGCTGTCGCAGCCGTTCGATGCCGTCCAGCAGCAGGTCCAACGCGAACTCGAACTCGAACTGGTCGTCGCAGCCCTGTCCCACGACCGACGCGTCGTCGTGGGACGCCGCCGTGGCGATCTCCGCGAGGTGCGGGAACCGGGCCGCGGCCTCCGGTGGTAGGCCTGTCGGCGGGTCCGCGCTGGTCGTGCCGGACCGGCCGGCGCGCCGGGCGGGGTCGAACAGTTCCTGGCTGAAGCCCAGGATCCGGCTGCCCATCGCGTGCATCACGTGGTGGGCGAGGTTGGCGGAGAACCCGCCGGCCCGGAATGTCCCGACCATCGAGTCGAGGTAGGCGAGGAGGGCCGGCGTCGCCATGTTCCGCGACTCGATCGCGAGTGGCGCCCAGGGGTGGCGGAGCAGCATCTGCCGGGCCGAGAGGATGCGTTCGCGGATCGTCCGCTTCCAGTCGGCGCCGGGCACCGGCGGGTCGATCTCGCCGACGACCACGTCGATCATGCCGTCGAGCAGCTCGTCCTTGTTGGCCACGTGCTTGTAGAGGGCCATCGGCACGACGCCCAGGTCCTGGGCGAGGTTGCGCATGCTGAGCGACTCGATGCCGGCCTCGTCGGCGAGCGCGACGGCCGCGCGCAGGACCCGGTCCCTGCTCAGCGGCGTCCGGCGCAGCGTCTCGGCCTGCTCAGCCATCTCGGTCCCGTCTTCCGGCAGCGGTGGAAAAAACCATAACCGCCTTGACCAGTGTACGGCGTACACCTACCGTGAATCCCGCGGCGGTGTACGCCGTACACCTGAAGGAGGAAGCGATGAAGGCGATCGTCCAGGACCGGTACGGCCCCCCGGAAACGCTCACGCTCGCGGACGTCGACCCGCCGGTGCCGGCCGACGACGAGGTGCTCGTGCGGGTCGAGGCCGCCGCGCTCAACGCGTACGACTGGCACGCCATGCGGGGCGATCCGCGGATGGCGCGGTTGGCCATGGGGCGGTCGCGGCCCCGCGCCCGCATCCGGGGCCGCGACTTCGCCGGCCGGGTCGAGGCCGTCGGCGCCCGGGTGCGACAGGTGCGACCGGGGGACGCCGTCTTCGGCGACCTCGGCGACGCCAACGGCGCGTTCGCGGAGTACGTGTGCGTGCCCGAGACCCTGGTCGCGCCGCAGCCGGCGAACCTGACGCCGCAGCAGGCGGCCGCCCTGCCGCTCGCCGGTGTGACCGCGCTCATGGGGCTGCGTGACGTCGGGCGGGTGGAGCCCGGCCACCGCGTCCTCGTCAACGGCGCCTCCGGCGGCGTCGGCACCCTCGCCGTCCAGCTGGCCAAGGCGCTGGGCGCGACCGTGACCGGGGTGTGCAGCACCCGCAACGTCGACCTGGTCCGCTCCCTCGGCGCCGACCGCGTCGTGGACTACACCCGCGACGACTTCACCCGCGACGACCGCCGCCACGACGTCGTGTTCGACCTGGTCGGCAACCGCTCGCTCACCGCGCTCCGGCGGGCGCTCACCCCAACCGGCACGCTGGTGCTCTCCGGCGGCGGCGTGTACCGGGGCGGCAGTCTCGTCGGACCGGTCTGGCTCCTCACGCGCGGACAGCTGCTGGCGCCCTTCGTCCGGCACCGCATCGTCACGCTGGCGACGGTGCCCGGCCGGCAGCACCTCGACGCGCTCCGCGTCCACGCCGAAGCCGGCCGCCTCACCCCGGTCATCGACCGGACCTATCCGCTTCACGAGGTGCCCGAGGCCATCCGGTACCTCGAAGGTGAACACGCGCGGGCGAAGGTGGTCATCACCGTCTGACCCGCCGACCGCACCGCCACCGGGGCGAGAAGTCGGCAAAAGATGGCCCGGGAAAACTTGATTCATTCCAGAACAGTGCTAGGTTCGTCGTATGACGGCCGACTTCGAGACCCAGCTGCGGGCGGTCTCGTTGCGCGTGACCAAACCCCGGTTGGCGGTGCTCGCCGCGCTGCGTGACCATCCGCACGTCGACACCGACACGGTGATCGCGCTGGTCCGGGCGGATCAGCCCACGGTCTCCCACCAGGCGGTGTACGACGTACTACGGGCGCTCACCGACGCCGGGCTGGTGCGGCGCATCCAGCCGGCCGGCGCGACCGCCCGGTACGAGTCCCGGGTGGGGGACAACCACCACCACGTCGTCTGCCGCTCCTGCGGCGCGATCGCCGACGTCGACTGCGCCGTCGGCCATGCTCCCTGTCTCACCGCCTCCGACGACCATGGCTTCGGGGTCGACGAGGTGGAGGTCGTCTACTGGGGCACCTGCCCCGACTGCGCGACCGAACGTATCTCCCAGTGAAACCGCCAGTCGGAAGGAAGTAGATGAGCGACCAGAACAACGTCCCATCCAGCGCGCAGGGCGTGGACCGGAAGGAGGCGGCTGGCTGCCCGGTCGCGCACGACTCGGTGACCGCGCACGGCAGCGAGAGCGAGAACCCGGCGATCGACTCGCCGACCCCGAAGACCGGCGGTCGTCCGCGCACCAACCGGGACTGGTGGCCCAACCAGCTCGACCTTTCGGTGCTGCACGCCCACTCGTCCAAGGGCAACCCGCTGGGGGAGGACTTCAGCTACGCCAAGGAGTTCGCCAAGCTCGACGTCGAGGCCCTCAAGCGGGACATCGTCGAGGTCCTCACCACCTCGCAGGACTGGTGGCCGGCCGACTTCGGTCACTACGGCGGCCTGATGATCCGGATGAGCTGGCACGCCGCGGGCACCTACCGCATCGAGGACGGCCGTGGCGGCGCCGGTGACGGCGGCCAGCGGTTCGCCCCGCTCAACAGCTGGCCGGACAACGCCAACCTGGACAAGGCCCGCCGGCTGCTCTGGCCGGTCAAGCAGAAGTACGGCCAGAAGATCTCCTGGGCCGACCTGCTCGTGCTCGCCGGCAACGTGGCCCTGGAGTCGATGGGCTTCAAGACCTTCGGCTTCGGCTTCGGCCGGGAGGACGTCTGGGAGCCCGAGGAGATCTTCTGGGGTCCGGAGGACACCTGGCTCGGCGACGAGCGCTACGCCTCCGAGAAGGAGATGGTGGCCGGCGTCGGGGCGACCGAGATGGGCCTCATCTACGTGAACCCGGAGGGCCCGCGCGGCAACGCGGACCCGCTCGCGGCGGCGCACTTCATCCGGGAGACCTTCGCCCGGATGGCGATGAACGACGAGGAGACCGTCGCCCTCATCGCCGGCGGCCACACCTTCGGCAAGACCCACGGCGCCGGCGTCGCCGACGACCACGTGGGTCCCGAGCCCGAGGCCGCCCCGCTGGAGGCGCAGGGCCTGGGCTGGCTGAGCACCCACGGCAGCGGCAGGGGCGGGGACACGATCACCAGCGGTCTCGAGGTGACGTGGACCGACAAGCCGACGCAGTGGAGCAACCGCTTCTTCGAGATCCTCTTCGGCTACGAGTGGGAGCTGACCACGAGCCCCGGCGGGGCGAAGCAGTGGGTCGCGAAGGACGCCGAGGCGATCATCCCGGACGCCCACGACCCGTCGAAGAAGCACAAGCCGACGATGCTCACCACCGATCTGTCGCTGCGCGTCGACCCGGCGTACGAGAAGATCTCGCGCCGTTTCCTGGAGAACCCCGACGAGTTCGCGCTGGCCTTCGCCAAGGCCTGGTACAAGCTGCTGCACCGCGACATGGGGCCGGTCAGCCGCTTCCTCGGACCGTGGGTCCCCGAGGCGCAGCTGTGGCAGGACCCGGTGCCGGCCGTCGACCACGAGGTCGTGGGTGACGCCGACGTCGCCGCCCTCAAGGCGAAGGTCCTGGAGTCCGGCCTCACCACCGCCCAGCTGGTCTCCACCGCCTGGGCCTCGGCCGCCAGCTACCGGTCCACCGACAAGCGCGGCGGCGCCAACGGCGCGCGGATCCGCCTCGAACCGCAGCGCAGCTGGGAGGTCAACCAGCCTGAGCAGCTCGCGACGGTCCTGGCGACCCTCGAGGGCATCCAGCGGGAGTTCAACGACGCCGGTGGCGCGACGATCTCCCTCGCCGACCTGATCGTGCTGGCCGGCTCGGCCGCCGTCGAGAAGGCGGCCCGCGACGCCGGCGTCGAGGTGACCGTGCCGTTCCGGCCCGGCCGCACCGACGCCAGCCAGGAGGAGACCGACGTCGAGTCCTTCCGGGTCATGGAGCCGCGCGCTGACGGCTTCCGCAACTACCTGCGGCCGGGCGAGAAGACCCAGCCGGAGGTGCTGCTCGTCGACCGCGCCTACATGCTCAACCTGACCGCGCCGGAGATGACCGTCCTCGTCGGCGGTCTGCGGGCCCTCGGGAACAACGTCGGCGGCACGTCGCACGGCGTCCTCACCGACCGGCCCGGTGTGCTCACCAACGACTTCTTCGCCAACCTGCTCTCCCCGGGCACCCGGTGGAAGGCGTCGGCGTCCGAGGAGCACGTGTACGAGATCCGGGAGCTGGCCACCGACGAGGTGAAGTGGACCGCAACCGCGGTCGACCTCATCTTCGGCTCCAACTCCCAGCTGCGGGCCCTCGCCGAGGTCTACGCCAGCGAGGACGCGCGGGAGAAGTTCGTGACCGACTTCGTCGCCGCCTGGACCAAGGTGATGGAACTCGACCGGTTCGACCTCGCCTGATCCTGCCTGAACCGACGGGCCCCGACCGATCCACCAGCGATCGGCCGGGGCCCGTCCGTCTTGGGCTCGGTCGTCCGGGCCGGGTCCTTCCCGCCGTCCGTTCACCGGTCCTGGCCGTCGACCCGCTGGCCGAACGGTCGCCGGCAGGTCAGACTGGACCGGCTGGAACGGTGCTGCCTCCCCACTCGTGAACGGTCGTACCACGTCAGCCGCCGCACGGAAGTGGTACCCGGCATCGCCCACACCCGCTTCGAGGAGTGAGGTGGACGTGGCAGACCTGATCTTCGGACCACGGTGGTCGAACCGTAACGCGTTGGGATGGTTGTTGCGGGTCAACCGCCTGCCGCACTACGGATCGGCGGCGGCCTTCTGCCGGCAGTTCGGCGGCGGCTGCTGGTCGGGCCCGGTGAGCCCGTCGATGATCTCCCGGTGGGAGACCGGTCGGATCGCCGTGCCGTACCTGGCGGTACGGCGGTACGAGGAACTGCTCGGCATCCCGCCGGGAGGTCTCACGTCGCTGGTAAACGCGCTCGGCCGCTACGCCATGGTGGACGCCTCCGTGCCCTCGGTCCTGCGTGCGCCGGCGCCCGGGGTCGACACCCGACGGGCCACCCTGGACACGCTGGTCGAGAAGGCGTGTTCCCGGGACCGCATGTCGGGGGACGAGTGGGACCGACTGACGACGGCGATCAGCCTCACCCCGGACCTTCTGCTGGTTCCCTCCTCCTGCTGGCGTACGGTGACCGACCGGTTGCTGATGGAGATGCTCGTCGCCACCGACATCGGGTGGACCCAACGTTTCGAGGGTTTCCACCGGCTGCTCGGGCACCCGGTCGGCGCACGCCACGCCATCGCCTCCTGCGCCGACCTGGCTCGTGATCCCACCAACCAGGCGCCCTTCGAGACGGTCAGCATGTTGGACGCGAGTCGCCATCCTGAGGCGAACGCGCACCTTCTGCGCGAGATCACGGAGCCGACGAGTGGCGCGACCCGCTACGCGGCCCTGACCGCCTGCGTACGGAAGATCCGCCACGGCCATTTCGGGCCCGAGGAGCGGAGGCGGCTCGCCGCCCAGTGCCGCCGCCTCGCCACCGGAGCCTCGGGACCCGGCGACGCCGCCGTGCTGGCCGCGCACCTGCTCGCCGAGATGGGCACCGGACGGGCGTCCCCGGCCGCGCTGGCCACGTCCGGCCGGGGCGCGGTCCGTCCAGCGGCCGGAACGGCCCCGGCCGCCGCGGCGCGGGCGGTGCTGTGCCGACGTCTGATCGGGGCGGTCGTCAACCGGATGCCCGACGGGCAGGGCGCCGGCGAGGACGGAATGCTCCGAGCCGCCGTGGAGGAACTCCTCTTCAGCCCGGTCGCCGACCGCCGGTTCCAGGCGATGTGGATGCTCCGGTCGACCCCGTACGGTGCGCACCTCTGCGCGGCGCTCCGTACGGAACTGAGGAGCCCCGCCGTTCGGGCCGAAGCCGGGCTGGCGACCGCGATGGTCTCGGCGCTCGGGATGAATGCCGGGCCGGCGGAGCGGGCGCTGCTCAGCGAAGTCGCCGTCGCGGCGGGCGCGGCCGACTCCGTCGTCGTCGCGGCGGTCGGCGTCCTCGGCGACAGCGTCGGACGGAGCAGCGGGGAACTCGCCCCGGTGCTGGCGTTCCACGTTTCCCGATGGCTCGACAGCGGTGCCCCGGTCCATCGGGCGGCCCTCGACCGGGCGGTGTTCGCGCTCGGCATGGCGACGGAGGAGCCGGCGCTGCGGCGGGTACGCGACGATCCTCGTCTGCCGGCTTCCAGCCGCGACGCCGCGCGCTGGTGGCTGAACCTTCCGGACTTCGTCCGGTCGAACGGCTGAAGGCGGTCTCCCGCGAGCGGTCCACCGGCTGACCGGGGTCCTCCGGGGCCGGGACGGAACCCCTCGTGCACGATCCGTCCGGGTGTGCAACGCGGACTCCGGCCACCCTGTCCGGGCCCTAGCGTCGACGGCAGGTCGAGTAGCCCGACGCGGCGACCCGCCCCGCGGGCGGAACCGAATGGAGACCCCGATGCGAATCAGACACCTGGCGGTCACCGCCGCCACCACGGTCATGGGCCTCGCGCTGGTCCTGGCCCCTGCCACCCCGGCCGCCGCCTACAGCGGCTACGGATACGACAACCGGGATCCGTACGACACCGGATGCGCCTCGTCCCAGGTGCTGCTCGAAACGGTGGACATCGTGACTCAGTTCGGCGTCAGCGTCGGCACCGGTTACCTCTGGTACAGCCGCAACTGCGGCACGAACTGGATCTCCGTGCGGACGAAGTACGCCTCGCCGAGCGGATGGGCCGGCGGTATCACCACCAACACCTACCGGGACACCCCGTCCGGACAGGCCCTGTTCACCTGGACACGGCCGTGGGTCGCCGGTGCCGTGAGCTGGAGCGACATGCTCTACGCCCCGGTCGAGTGCGTCCGTGCGGTCGGCTCGGTCGACTCCGACCACGGGGTGGGGGTGGGCTGGATCCACCAGCCCGGCTGCTGAGCGGGCACGGCCGGCCCGCGTGCGCGGACCAGGCCCGCCCAATCTGGCTTGCTGCCACGGGTGTGGTCCCCTACCGTCCTCTTCGGCACCTCCCGGTGCGCAGGCAACGGTTACTTCCGCTCTCAACGGGGAGCCGCGGGTTCGAATCCCGCTGCCGCTTCGGCGGTATCGACCAGAGGCCCAGGTCACCTTGGCCCGCAAGGGCCAGTCGCCGTCGCCGCCGTGGTCTCGGGAGGTGCCGGCACGCCGCACACCCGGTGCGAGGGTCACGGCTACTTCTCTGGTAAGGGGCCCTTGTGGCCCTGCGGTTCAAGTCCGCTGACGCCGTGTCCAACCTCGACCTCGGGTGTGCGGCGTCATCGGTTCCGGGACCGGAATCGTGTTGTCGCCCCGACGGCGGCGCACGTAGGCTGTCGCCGCACTTCCCGGTGCGAAGGTGACGGATCCTTCTCTTACCAAGCCCGTCGCCGTCCTCGGACTCGGGAAGGGCCACGCCGTACACCCGGTGCGCAGACGACGGATACTTCGTAATCCATGGGGCGGGGGTTCGAATCCCTCCCGGTCCGACGGGCCGGTAGCTCAGGGGCAGAGCAATGGGCATGCCGTCGTCGCCCTCGATCTCGGGTGTGCGGCGTGTGTCGTCTCCGCCCATGATCACAGGACGGCAAACTCCGTTGCCCGGCCGTCGTCGCCACGGCTAGCGTCGGGCACGCACTTCCCGGTGCGACGGTGACGACACCTCCGGACGGGACCCACGATCCGGTGGGTGGCCCGTCCGTCACCGGACCCTGATCTCGGGAGGCGCGACCACGCCGTACACCCGGTGCGCAGGCAACGGTTACTTCCGGATCCGCAGGTTGGGGGTTCGAGTCCCCCGGAGCCCTCGGGCCGATAGCTCAATCGGACAGAGCAGCGGACACAGTCCGTCGCCGACCTTCGATCTCGGGTGTGCGGTGTGGTGGCGCCTCCCTGTCTTCGACCGACCTGGGGGCGTGATGGCCAAGTTCAACCTCAAGCTGCGCCGGAACCAGCGCGAGACCGACGCCGTGACGGCCGAGGGCGCGCCGGGATTCAGCCGTGAGCCGCGCGCCGAGCTCTTCCTGCTGGCCGTGTCCAACATGGTCGGCGAGCACACGTTCTACGAGGGCGCCGCCGACCGGGACGCCCGCTTCCGTGACCTGGTCGCCACCGTGGCGGTCGCCGACCCCGAGTGGTTCGGCCGGTTCGTGCCGTGGCTGCGTACCGGCGCGATGCTGCGGACGGCCTCGGTGGTGGCCGCCCTGGAGGGGGCCCGCGCGCAGGTCGCCGCCGGCATTCCCGGGTCGCGGGCGATCGTGGACGCGGCGTTGCAGCGAGCCGACGAGCCGGGTGAGGCGCTGGCGTACTGGCTGGGCCGGCACGGCCGGGCGCTGCCGAAGCCGGTCAAGCGGGGCGTCGCCGACGCCGTGGTGCGGCTGTACCACGAGCGCAGCCTGCTCAAGTACGACTCCGACGGCGGTGCGGTGCGGTTCGGTGACGTCATCGACCTGACCCACCCGAGGGCGCGGGACGAACGACAGGGCGACCTGTTCCGGCACGCGCTGGACCGGCGTCACCGGCGCGACAACCCGCTGCCGGCGTCGCTGGCGGTGCTGGCGGCCCGGGCCGAGCTGATGGCGCTGCCGGTCGAGCGGCGTCGGGAGGTCACCGACCCGACGGTGCTGGGCGCGGCCGGCATGACCTGGGAGGCCCTCGCCGGCTGGCGGCAGACCGCCATGGACGCCACGGCCTGGGAGGCGGTCATCCCGACCATGGGGTACCTGGCGCTGCTGCGTAACCTGCGCAACTTCGACCAGGCCGGGGTCGGCGACGCCGTCGCCGGGAGCGTCGCGGCGAAGCTGTCCGACCCGGGCGCGGTGGCGCGGTCGCGTGCGCTGCCGATGCGGTTCCTGTCGGCGTACAACGCGGCACCGAGCCTGCGGTGGGCGTACCCGCTGGAGAAGGCGTTGCAGCACGCGCTGGCGAACGTGCCCGCCCTCGACGGGCGGACCCTGATCCTCATCGACACGTCCGGATCGATGAACAGCGGGTTCAGCAAGGACGGCACGCTGCGCTGCTGGGACGCGGCCACCGTGTTCGGTCTCGCGCTGGCCGCCCGTGCGCAGGACGCGACCGTGGTGTCGTTCTCCAACGACACCCGGGTGTTCCCGGCGGTGGCGGGGGAGTCGGTGCTGTCGGCGGTGCGCCGGTTCAAGGACGGCGGCTACTTCTACGGCGGCGGGACCCAGACCGAGAAGGCGGTCCGGGCGCACTACGACCGGCACGACCGGGTGGTGATCCTCACCGACGAGCAGGCGCACTGGCACGGCTCGACGGACGTGGCGGCGGCGGTGCCCGCGCAGGTCCCGGTGTACACCTGGAACCTGGCCGGATACCGGGTCGGGCACACGCCGACGGTCGGCAACCGGCACACGTTCGGCGGCCTGTCCGACGCGGCGTTCGCGATGATCCCGCTCATCGAGGCCGGGTCCCGCGACCGGTGGCCGTTCTGACGCCCCGGGTGGTAGCAGGGGCCCCCTGCTACCGCCTGGTGATGAGCAGGGGACCCCTGCTACCACCTGAGCATCCGGGCCGGAACGAGGTCCGGCCCCGCCCGGTCCGAGACCAGGCGGGGCCGGAGTTCGTCAGCCGACGCTACGTCAGCAGCCGGTGGCGGAGAGGTTGAAGTCCTCCACCGTCGGCGTGCTGGTGTTGAGCTTCGTCTGGCGGGTCTGCGGCTTGAACCCGTCCTTCGCGACGATCAGCGTCAGCGGGTTGTTCCGCCGGTCCATCCAGTAGGCGTACTTGCCGGCGGCGTCGGTCTGGAACGTGTACGACGACGCCCACGAGTCCACCTGCACGGTCGCTCCCGCGATCGGCGCGGTGGCGCCCTGGCAGCTCGTGCCGGTGATGGTGCCCGTCAGCTTGGCCCAGGTGGTCGGCTGCTGCACCACCATGGTCACGGCGACCGGGTCGACCGTGTAGGGGGTGTTCTCCCCGATCGTGACCGCCGCGGAGTACGTACCCGGCTGGTCGACGTTCGCGGCCAGCCCGATGGTGACGGTGACCGACTCGCCGGGGGCCAGGGTGGCCGCCGTCTTGTCGATCGTCATCCAGCTGACGTCGGCGGCAGCCACGGAGCAGCCCTCGAAGCCGGGCAGCGCCTCGCTGTCCGGGGTGGCCGTGAAGCTGCCCGAGGAGCCGCCCACCTTGTAGAACCCGCACGCCGCGCCGCCCCGGTACCGGGCGGTGTTGGCGTTCGGCAGGGCCGACCAGGCGTTGCCGGCCGGGTCGTAGGAGAACCCGGCGTTGGTGATCGCGCCGTCCTGCGAGCCGCCGACAACGATCAGCTTGCCGTTCGCGGTCGCGTACGAGCTGGCCCAGCTCGTGGCCGGCGCGTCGGCGATCGCGGTCCAGCTGGCCGCGCCCGGGTTGAGGGCGTAGCCGGCCTTCTGCGGGTTCGTGCCGTCGTTGCCGCCGGTGCAGTACACCACTCCGTCGATGCCGCCGCAGGAGGCGAAGGCGACCGACTTCGGGTAGTCGGGCAGCGCGGCCCAGCTGTTACCGGCCGGGTCGTACGCGACGACGTCGTTCGACATCGGCGTGCAGCTCGCGGTGGTGCAACCACCGATCGCCAGCAGCTTGCCACCGACCACCGCCGCTCCGGCGGCCGACCGCGGCGCCGGGTTGTCGGCCAGCTCCGACCAGGCGTTCGCGCCCGGGTCGTACGACCAGGTGGCGGCGTCCGGGCCGGACGGGCCCCAACCACCGGTGGCGATGATCTTCCCACCGACGACACCCACCGTCATGGCGTTGCGCGCCTCGGGCAGGTCGGCGATCCCCGTCCAGGCCTGGGTGGCCGGGTCGTAGACGTAGTTCTTCGTCGACGAGGCCGTTCCGTTGCCACCGCCGATCGAGTACACCTTGCCGCCGAGGGTGACCACCGCGTTGTCCATGACGTTGCTCGGGTAGTCGGCGATGTCGGTCCACGGCGCGGCGTGCGGGCCGGTCGCCGCCGGCATCACGCCGGTCCCCATCCGCGAGGCCGCCGCGAACGACGTCGGGGCGTTGAGGCGCACCCGCTGGGCACCGGTCGAGCCGAGGATCTGCTGCTGGCTGATCCGGGACCCGTCGGCGCGCAGCAGCTCGAATCCCTTGTCCTGCTCACCGAAGGTGACGTCGACCGGCGCTCCGCCGGTGTTGGTCACGGTGAACGTCTTGGTGGTCTTGCCGGTGGGCATCCGCAGCGTGGCGGAGACCGTCGCCGGCTTCACCGACAGCCGGCCGGCGGCGAGCTGGAAGTTCGCGGCGGTCGCCCAGTCGGCCTCGACGTCGATCGACTTCGCCTGGTTGACGTAGCCGGAGGCCTTGGCCGTGAACCGGTGGGCACCGGTCACCGACGAGAACATCCAGTAGAAGCCGTCCGCGAGCTCGGTGTCGTCCGGCGTCGCCACGGTGGTGGCGGTCTCCGCCGGCCGGTCGTTGCTGGTGACGGTCGCGCCGTTGACGTAGCCGTTGGTGTTCTTGTCGCGGACGTGGCCGAGCACCAGGCCACCGTTGACCGGCTGGCAGACGATCTGGCTGCCGATCAGCACGTTGTCGACCTGCCACCACCAGTCGTAGGAGCCGACGTGGTAGTGGAACCGGACCTGGACCTGCGACTTGCCGGCGGCCTGCGGGATCGCCACCTCGGTGAGCTTCGGCCCCCGGACGTCCGCCGACTGCTTGAGCACGTTCGTCCAGGTGGCGCCGCCGTCGATGCTCAGGTCGACGTCGGCGAACTCACCACCGAGGTGGTTGAAGTCCTGGTTGAAGCGGATCACCGGCGCGGTGACGTTGGTCAGGTCGACGATCGGGCTGACCAGCGAGGTGTTCTGCTGCTTGCCGCTGCCGTACTCGTCGCTGTCGATGATGGCGAAGCCGCCCGCGCCGCCGGTCAGGTTGCGGCGGGCGCCCGGGTCGTTGAACTGCCAGACGAACCCGCTGTTGATGTGGTCGACCACGGTCCAGCCGGCCGGCGTGGTGGTGCCGTCGAAGGTCTCGTAGACACCGTCGGAGCCGTTGCGGTAGCCGGGCGCGAGCGAGCAGGAGTCGCTCTTCACCGGTACGTCGACGTTGGCGACCACGTTGGCCGAGCCGACCACGACGTCCTTGGTCACGGTCTGGTAGCCCGGGTACTGGGACTCGACCGTCAGCTTGTACGTCCCGCCGGCCGGCAGGGTGAGGCTGTAGCGGCCGTTCGCGGGCGTGGTGTAGTCGGAGACGCCACCGGCGCCGGCCACGGTCACCTTCGCGTAGAGCGGCCAGCCGTGTCCGGAACCGTCGCTGACCCGGCCGCTCACCGTGACGCTGGGGACCGGGGTGAGCGCCACGTTGACCGTGGTGGTCGCGCCGGTGGTGACCGTCGCCGGGACGGTCTTGCTCCCGTAGCCGTACGCCGACACGGCGACCTGGTAGTCACCGGCCGGGAGCAGCGAGGAGTACGTGCCGTCGGCGGCGGTGGTCAGCGTGCGCTCCGCCGGACCGGTCAGGGTGACGGTGGCGCCACCGAGCGGCGCGCTGGTGTCCGCGTTGGTCACGGTGCCGGCGAGGGTGCCGGTGTCACCGATCGGCGCGGCGTTGAGCAGGGCCAGCGCGTCCAGCCGCCCCTCGCCGAACACGTTGTTGTCGTCGTCGGTGCCGCCGCACTGGCTGGCCGGCGTGTCGATCGCCGAGCCGTCGAGCAGCGCGCGGGTCGCCGGGATGTCGCCGACCAGCGCCGGTGCCGCCGACCAGAGCAGCGCGATGACGCCGGCCAGGTGCGGCGCGGCCATCGAGGTGCCGTTGTAGCTGGCGTAGCTGCTGCCCGGGATGCTCGACCGGACGTTGACGCCGGGGGCCGCGATGTTCGGCTTGATCTCGCCGCCCTGCCCGGCGCCCCGGCTGGAGAAGCTGGCGATGTTGTTGTTCACGTCGTACGCGCCGACGGAGTAGTTGGCGGTCCGGCTACCCGGCGATCCGCTGGTCTGGCACGCCGAGCCGCTGTTGCCGTTGGACCAGGTGCCGAAGATGCCCGACGCCGCCCAGGCCAGCGTCACGTCCTCCATGAACGGGTCGTTGGAGGGCAGGCGCGTTCCCCAGGAGTTGTTGATGATGTTCGGCCGCTTGCTCGCGTCCGGGTTCTGCCCGTTGAGGTCGGTCGGCTCCAGCATCCACTCACCGGAGGTGATGAGCGCCGCGTCGCTGGGGCAGCAGCCGTTCGCCGCGATCCAGGTGACCTCGGGCGCGACGCCGATCTGGTTGGCGCCGGCCTCGCCGGCCATCGTGCCCATCGTGTGCGTGCCGTGGCCGTCGGTGTCGCAGGGGGCGGTGGCGCACTCCCCGGCCGCGTCGAACCAGTTGTAGTTGTGGTCGAACGTGCCGTCGCCGTTGTTGCCCCGGTAGGAGCCCACCAGCGCCGGGTGGTCGAACTGCACGCCGGTGTCGATATTGGCGACGGTGATACCGGCGCCCTTGACGCCGTACTCCGACCAGACGTCGTCGGCATTGATGTTGGCGATGCCCCACTCGACCGCGTTGACGGTCTTCTGGTCGTCGCCGTCGGTCCGCTTGGGCACCTCGTAGACGACCGGGGCGTACAGTCCCTCGACCTCGCCGTGCGCGGCGATGTCCTGCGCCATGGACGAGGAAGCGCTGCTCACCTTGATGGCGTTGCTCGCCCAGAAGGTCTCGTACTTGACGCCGGCCTTGTCGAGCTTGGCGCGGACCTTCGCCTGGCTCTCGGCGGCCGTCTTCTTCAGCGCCGCCGCGACCGCCGTGCCGCGCTCGTTCCAGTCCTTGATCGCGCTGGCCTTGCTCAGGTCCGCGCGTGGTCCGAACCGGATCCAGAAGTCCGTCTCTTCCTTGGCCTCGAACGCCTTGGTAAGCTCGGAACGGACTTTGCCCTCCACTGAGGACGAATCACCCGGCGCGGCCAGCGCGCCGGAACCGGTCGCGGCAAGCCCCGACACGGTGAGTACCAGCGCCGCACCGGCGCTGACCAGCGAGCGCCCGAGGCGTCGCGGGGTTGTACGTTTTGACATGCGTGCTTTCTCCTAGCGAGAACGATCCTGAGTTGATCGAGCCATGGTGGAGAGAGCAAAGAGGGTCTCCCTGGGTATGAGCAGGGACGGACGGCCCTCTGTGCCCGGGCACTTTGCGGATCTACGCCAGCGGCCCCGGGACTGACACTAGGATCAAGATGATCGCCGATCAATATTTTGCGCGGCAAAACCTTAGGAGATCTTTAAGGACATCGGCGGTCGTCTGGAGCAAAACGCCCACGGTCCGTGGCCTGGGCAGCCCAGACGTCCCGCATCCCCCGGCCGCGCCGTCCGGCTTCGCATCATGACGAATGTAAATCGGAAATCGGATGCCGGAAAACCGGGTCGGGCTCAGCCCGCCGACGAGGACAGCGCGTCGACCGCCCGGCCCATGCGGGTGACGGCCTCGGTGAGGATCGCGGGGGAGGTGGCGAAGTTGAGCCGTACGAAGCCGGTCCCGCCGGTGCCGAAGACGTGCCCGGAGCTGAGGGCGACCCGCGCGTGGTCGAGGAACATCTTCGCCGGACCGGCGAGATCGCTGACCACACCGGGCTCGCCGGTCGGCACGTCGGTGGCGATGCCCAGTCGGGTGCAGTCCAGCCAGGCGAGGTAGGTGCCCTCGGGGCGGTGGTACCCGACGGTGGGGAGATGCTGGGTCACCAGCGTCTCCAGCAGCGTCCGGTTGGCGTCGAGGCCGTCGAGGAGGAGATCGAGCCACTGCTCGCCGGCGTGGAACGCGGCGGTGTGTGCGATGACGCCCAGGTGGCTGGGCCCGTGACCCACCTCTTCCGGCATACGGTCCAGGTCGGCGGCGGCCCAGGGCCCGGCGACCGCGAGCGCTGCCTTCAGGCCGGCGAGGTTCCAGGCCTTGGAGGCCGAGGTCAGGGCGAACGCGTACTCGGCGCCGGGCACGGTCAGGTACGGGGTGAAGTGCGCGCCGGGGAGCACCAGCGGGGCGTGGATCTCGTCGGAGATCACCCGTAGCCCGTGCCGGTCGGCCAGCTCGGCGACCGCCTCCAGTTCGTCCCGGCGGTGGACGACGCCGGTCGGGTTGTGCGGGTTGCACAACAGGAACGCCGGCCGGCGGCCGGCGGCGCGGGCCCGGTGGAAGGCGTCGTCGAGTGCGGCGAGGTCCAGCCGCAGGTCCGGTCCGAGCGGAGCCTCGATCACCCGCCGGCCGGCGTGGCCGACGAAGGCGTAGAAGGGCGGGTAGACGGGGGGACAGACCACCACCGCGTCACCGGGATCGGTGACGAGCCGGAGGACCTCGACGACGCCCATCATCACGTCGGGCACGACCGTGGTGTGGTCGACGCGGAAGTCGTGCCAGCCCCAACGCCGGGCGGCGAACTCGCCGAGCGCCTCGGCGTACGCCGTCCCGTGCGGGTAGCCGGTGTCCCCGAGGTCGATCGCACGGCGGAGCGCGTCGGCCACCGGCGCGGCGAGGGGCACGTCCTGCTCCGCGACCCAGAGGGGGAGCACGTCGGACGGGTGCGTACGCCACTTGACGCTGGTGCGCTGCCGGAGTTCGTTCAGGGTCAGCGAGGTCAGCGGGTTCGCGGTGCCGTCGGCGGAAGGCCGTGCCATGCGAGCCACCCTAGTACGACAGTGGCACCTGGTGATCCCGACCTGGCCGCTCCCGCCGGGCGGTCCCGGCGGCCCGCACCGCGAGCCTTCGGGGCTCGGCGGTCACACGCCAGCCTGTCGTCGCAGCCAGGACAGTCCTTGACCATTGGTCTATACCAGTATTAGCCTACGCCGCACCTGCCCGAACCTGCGGGCGGTCCGGGCACCGAGCGCACGCCCGCCAGCCTGCGTCGCGGTCACCGACTCGATGAGGAGAAGGGCTGATGGCTACAAGACGACGTACGAACCGATGGGCACGCGTGGCTGCACTCCTGGTGGTTTGTCTTGCTTCCGGGGGAGCAGTCCAAGCGCCGGTCACGGCAGCGGCGCCGGCTTCACCACCGGCTGCGTCCGGGCCGTCAGGTGGAGACACCATGCCGGACGGGCCGGTCGGCGGCCGACCGGACCAACCGACGTTCCCGGACGGATACGTCCAGCGCGTTCAGGCGGCCCTGCGGCAGGGAACCGACACGTGGGGCGAGCAGCTCATGGCGCTGCCCGGCGGCCCGACGATGGCGAACATGCAGGACCTTCTCGTGCCGGCCAACCACGGCGACGACTTCTGGCACGACACCCGGTGGAACAACCTCCCGCTGACGTACCCGATGCCGGACCTCAAGAACTTCAGCGCGCAGCGGGACTTCAGCTTCCACTTCACCGACGGTAGCCAGATCAATTCGGACTTCGCCGACGGGCGGACCCGGCAGTGGGTCAAGTTCTACGTCGGCGACGGGGCCGAACTCTACGGGTCGGCCGAGACCAGGCTCCACGAGCCGACGCTCGCCGATGGCTACCAGCCGGTGCTGCAGAACCGCTACACCGACCGCCAGGGACGGATCTACGAGCGGGAGTCCTTCGTCACGCGGTTCTCCGACTCCGCCCGGCTCATGAGCATGGTCCGCTTCACCGTCCGGCCAGGGGACTCCGGCCAGACGTCGGCGACACTCCGCGTCAACCTGAACGGCATGTACGTCGCCGGGGCGGTGGCTGCCGGAAACAACCTCAAGGTGGGCGACAAGCTCGCCCTCGCCCACAGCGGCCAGGCGGCGTGGAGCGCACCGGACCTGACCTACACCCTCGACCTCACCGAGGGCCCGGCGGAGGTCCACCTGCTCCTGATGAACCAGCCCCAGGCGCTCGGGACGGTCGTCATGGACAAGAGCGGGTACGACACCAGACGGGCGCAGATGATCGCCTACTGGAAGGGCCAGCTCGACACCGGGAGCGGGGTGCAGATTCCGGAGAAGTACGCCGCCGACGCCATGCGGTCCATGCTGCTGACCAACCTCGTCATGGGCTACAACCTCACGATCGGCAACGGCTACGAGTTGCCCGACGACCCGAAGTTCGCGTGGATCCCCGAGGTGGTGGCCACGGTGGGGTCGCTCGGCGACTTCGGCTACGCGCCGCGCACCCGGCAGACGATGGACGAGTTCCTCGTCCGGGGGCAGTACCTCGACGGGTTCACGACCTGGGAGCGGGGCATCAAGCTCCAGGCAACCGCACGGTACGTCCTCCAGACCGGCGACTCCGCGCTCCTCACCACTCACCTTGCCGACTTCAAGGCGTGGCTCGCCGACATCGCGAAGCAGCGCGCCAACGACCCCAACGGGCTGCTCGCCAAGACGAGCCTCTACTCCGACAACAGCACCAAGGCCCACGGCATCCACCACCAGTCCGACGTGTGGCGGGGCCTGCGTGACATGGGCGTGGTGCTACGCCTGATCGGCCGCCCCGACGACGCGGCCGCCTTCACCGCGCAGGCCGACGGGCTGCGCGCCGCGACCCTCGACGCGATCAACCGGAGCAAGACCCAGCTGCCCGACGGCTCGATCTTCGTGCCCATCGCGCTGCTCGATCCCAACGACTTCGACCCGGCCGGGATGATCACGGACTCGCAGCACGGCAGCTACTGGAACCTCATCATGCCGTACGCGCTGGGCAGCGGCTTGATCGACCACAACAGCCCGCTCGGGCAGGGCCTGACGGCCTTTCTCAACAACCACGGCGGCCTGTTCCTCGGGCTCACCCGGTTCAACCTCTCCGGTGAGCCGGTCGAGGCGTGCCAGACCCGCCCTGCGGGCCCGTGGCCCGCAGCGGACGGTTACCGCTCGAGCGGCATCGACCAGCAGTACGGCTGGTCCTACCTCAAGTACCTCGACCAGATCGGTGACGCCGACCGGATCGGGCTGACGTTCTACGGCATGCTCGCCCAGGGCTTCACCCGCAACACCTTCATCGGCGGCGAGGGCGAAACCGTCGCGCCGTGCCCGATGGAGTACTACCGCTCCCAGTTCCGGGCACCCCTGTCACCGAACAACGCCACGTACCTCAAGGCGCTGCGGGGGATGCTCGTCAACGAGACCCTCGACGCCGCAGGTGTGCCGACCGGGCTCGACCTCGCGCCGGCGACGCCCAGGCCGTGGCTGTCCGACGGCCAGACGGTCGGGGCCACCAAGATGCCGACCCTGTTCGGCCCGGTGACCTACGCCATCACCTCGAAGGTCGCTCGGGGCACGATCGAAGCCACGATCACGCCGCCACCCGCCGCGGCGGGACGGCCCGAACTTCAGCGGGTCAAGCTGCACCTACGAGTGCCCGCGGGCTACCGGCTGGACGGCGCGACGGCCAACGGCCGGGCGGTGGACATCCAGGAGGACGACACCGTGACCATCCCGGGCACGGGGGCGACGACCGTTCGCGCCACCGTGAAGCCGGTTCCGGTGGCCCCGGTGTCCCGGGCACAGATCGTCTCGGCAGACCTGGCGACCATGGTGGCGCCAGGGGCGACGGCCGACCTCGGGATGCTCGTCGAGATGTCCGGGACCGGTGTCGTCAAGGGCCGGATCTCGCTGGACCTGCCGAACGGATGGACGTCACGGTCCGGGCAGACCCCGTTCGCCCGCAATGCCAAGAACGGGCTCGTGTGGCAGAACGTCCGCGCCCGAGTCTCGGTCCCGGCTGATGCGGCCCCGGGTGACTACCGGATCACCATGACCGCCCGTCCGGACGGTGGGGAGCCGAGAGCGTTCACCAGGACCGTGACGGTGGCCCGGCCGGCCACCGGGACCTACGCGGACCTGGTACGAGCCGACGGTGCGGTCGGTTACTGGCGGCTCGACGACAGCGGGGCGACGGTGCTCGACCGGTCCGGGCACGGCAACGACGGGGTCGTCCGGGGAACCGTGGTCCCGGGCCAGCCGGGACCGCTGGCCGCCGAGAACAGCCGGTCGATGAGCCTTGAGGGCGGCTACGTCGAGGTGCCCGACTCGGCGAGCCTGAGCCTGACCGGCCCCTATGCCCTGGAGGCGTGGGTCTACGTCCGGGAGGGCGGTGACCAGGGCGTGCTGGAGAAGTACGACTCGCCCGCGCGTAACGGATACCTCCTGCGTCTGGGCGCGAAGAACCGGCCGGCGGCGATGAACCTCTCGGACACCCTGTCCACCACCGGTCCGGCCGGTGTCCCCGTGCTGCAGTGGGGCTGGCATCACCTGGTGTCCGTCTTCGACGGCTCGACGCTCAAGATCTATCTCGACGGCACCGAGCGCGCGTCCGTGCCGATGAGTCGGGTGCCGACCGACGGGGCTGCCTCGCTGAAGATCGGGGCACGAGGGGACGACTCGGGGAACCCCTTCGGCGGATGGATGTCCGAGGTCGCCGTCTATGACCGCGCGCTCACCCCGGACAGGGTGAAGGCCCACTACGTCAAGGGCGTGACGGCCGTGAGCCGGTGAACTCCGGCGGCCAGCCGACCTCGGGCGTGCCCGGGTAGCGGCGGATCTGGCTGCCATCGGTGTCCTTGACCGCCGGGTGGCACAGCTCGGCTACCGCAGGCACAGGGTCCATGATCGATTTGCGGTCGTGGACCCTGTGCCGTCCCGTCGGCGTCCCACCACGAGCGGTTGAGCGGCCGCCGCATCCGGTCCGGCGTCGCGTCACCGGCGGCCCCGGCCAGGGGTCAGCCGGTCTTCGCCGCCAGCGGCGACCACAACCCCACCGGGTGATTGAGGGCAGACGGTCAGGCGACCTGCCGGCGGCAGCGCAGGGACAGGAGCAGGCCGACGGCGGCCAGGGCGGCGCCGGCACCGGCGGCGTACCCGGGCAGGTCGGTGGGAATGCCCAGATGGACGGTGATGCCGAGGATGCGCGACAGGCCCCAGGGCAGCAGCGCCAACTGGTCGTTCCACACCGTCAGCGCGCGTTCCAGCCCGACCACCGCGACCAGGCCGGACAGCACGCCGAGCGGGACGCCGACGGCGGTCAGGGTCAGCCCGACGGCAGGACGCCACCGCAGACCGTACCGGTCCCGCAGGACCATGGCGGTGGCCACGAACAGCCAGCAGAACGCCGCGAACGCGACGGTGACGTACACCGTGCGCAGGGTCGGCCCGGTCCAGAAGACGAACCAGTACCTCCCCGGTCCGCGCCCGGCGAGCGCCGCCAGCAGCAACACGCTGCGCAGCAACGCGACGCCGCCGACCACCGCCCACAGGTGGAACGGGTCCCGCCGGCCGACGACGATCCGTACCACCAGGGCGAACAGCGCCCACCCGCCGAGGGTGACCAGCAGGTGCGCCGGGGCGGCGAACCAGGTGAGGACGAGCCGACTCGCCACCAGCGCCACGGCCGGGACCAGCCACACCAGCACCCGGTCCGCCCGGGACGTCGGCGTCGGCAGCGCGGCGACCCGCCACGGCCGGACCGCGCCGAGCAGCAGCCCCCGCGCGGCGGCACCGCCGAACCCGCGCCCGCGCAGGCCGAGCAGCACCACCACCAGGATCGACCCGAGCAGCACCCGGGCCACCCAGGCCATCGCCGGGTCCCGGTCCGCGCGGTCCGCCCCCAGGTCGGCGGCGGTGAAGTTGTACGCCGGCAGGTCGAGATCGGCGCCGTAGCGCTGCCGGTGCGCGTCCCGCGCGTCGCGGTACGCCGTCGCGGCCAGCCGCCAGTCGTCGTACGCGGCCGGGGAACCCGTGTCCAGCCACTGCGCGTGCCGCAGCACCATGGTCCGGTAGGCGCCCAGGGTCTCGAACAGGTCCACCTGGTAGTCGAGCGTCCGGGTGAAGTACGCGCGCAGCCCGGCGTCCCGCCAGGTCGCCGGATCGGTGGCGGCGACCAGGTCGCGCATGCGTCGGGCCAGCGCGGCGGCCTGCCCACCCTCGCCGACCGCCTCGTCGACGCGACCGCCGGTCACCGCGTAGACGCTGCTCAGCGCGGCGGAGTCGCCGGTCGGGATGTCCCACTCGAAGATCCACATCATGGGTGGCGGTTCCAGCCCGAGCGCCCGCACCGACCGGTCGGCGTACGGCCCGACGTAGAGGCCCCGGGTGACCGCCGCCCTCGACAGCGCCATGGCCTGCCCGATCGCGGCGACGGTCGCCGGGTCGGCGGAGAACGTACGGTACGCCCAGTCCGCCGTGACCTGCGCCGGGTCGGCGTCCGGATCCCAGGCCAGCCGGCCGACGGCGTACGTGTTCAGGTCGTACAGCTGCCAGAACCCGGCCCGCAGGTGCAGCGACATGGGCCCGGCGCGCAGCGGGCCGCCGTCCTGGGTCCAGTTCCAGACGCCCTCGACCCTCGGGTTGGCGGCGAGGAACTCGCGCAGCGCCCGGCGGTGCAGCGGGCCGAGGTCGTTCGGGAGCGCGCCGAACCCCTCGAACTCGCGCCGGGCCTGGAACTCCACGATCCGACGGTGTCCACCGGTCAGCAGCGTGGTGTTCAGCGGCAGGTGACTGTAGAAGTCGCCGAGGGTGTACTTGGTGGAGACGACCAGGTGCGGGTCGTCGAACCCGCCCAGCACCCGCGCGTACGACTCCGGGTTGGTGTGCAGGTCACCGACCGCGCCGACGCCCACCGTCCAGGTGCGGAAGACGATCTCCCGGCCGGCCGCGCCCGCGGTGTCCAGCAGCGCCCGCAGCATCGCGCGTACGGCCGTCTCGGTGGTGACCACGAGCTTCGACGAGTAGGTCCAGCCGTCCTCGGCGTACACCTCGCCGCCCTCGCCGACGCGGACCATCAGGCCGTCGACGAACGGCAGGCTCTCGAACAGCTCGGCCAGCCCGGCCCGGTAGACCGCCCACAGCCGGGGGTCGGTCACGTCGAGTCCGCCGACGGTCCTGGTCAGGTACGCCTCCAGCGGGGGCGACACCGCGAGCATGTCGGTGAGCAGGAAGACCTTCACGCCCATCTGGTCGGCGTACCGGAAGACCGGACCGAAGGCCGCGACCATCGCCCGCGCCCGGTCGACGTGCGGGTCGCCGGGCGGGTAGACCGCGTGCCCGTCGCCGACACCCGCGAAGGTGACGTACTCCAGGAAGCCGGGCACGACGATCCCGTTGTAGCCCTGCGCCACCGAGTGGTCGACGAACTGCCGGAACTGCGCGTCGATGCGGGCCACCGCGTCGGCGTCCACCCACGGCGCGCGCGGCAGCAGCGCCGGTGAGACCACGTCGGTGTTCAGGTTGTAGTCGTCGCCGGCGGCGAAGGCGGCCGGGTCGGGCTCGCGGCCCACCGAGCCCGCGTCGGTCAGCCGCAGGCCGAGCCGGGGCGTGACCACCCGGTCGACCTCGGCGGCGGGGAGCGGCTCGGCGCCGGAGCGGATCCGGTCGGCGAGCCGGTACAGCCCGGCCGCGACGCCCGCGAGGTCACCGCCCTCGACGGTCAGCTCGGTCCCGCGAACCCCGAGCCGGTACGACTCCGGCGTCCCAGCCGACGGGGCGAGCACGTCCGCGCGCAGTGTGGTGACTGTCGACAGGGCCGGGGCGCTGGCGGAGCCGGCCGGCCGGGGGCCGCTGCCCGGTCCGGCCGTTGCTGGCCCACCTGGGGCGGTGGCGGTCGTGCCGGGACGCGGCGCGGCCGGGGTGACGACCGGGCGGGGCAGGCCCCGGGAGGCGAGCGCGTCGGCGACGGCGGTCGCGGCCTTCCGGGTGCGCAGCTCGTCGGGTACGGCGAGGGACGCCAGCGGCGGCGCCGGTGCCGCCACCCGGGGCGGCGCGGCGGTGACCTCCTCGTGCGGCACGTCGGCGGGGGAGTGGCTCAGCCCGAGCGTGTCGCCGACGCCCCAGGCCACCGCCGCGCCGAGCGCCAACAGGACGACGACGGCGACCAACAGCGGATACGGCCTCCGGACCCGGGTAACGTGAGTCACGCTCGCATCGTAGTGCCACTGTGGACCCGGACCCGGTGTGCGGCGGCGGCCACGATCCGTCCCTACCGCTTCTGGTCACTCCTGCGGCACCGCGCCGTCGTCGCCGGGAACCGGGCTCTCGCGAGGGGACGCGTCCGGGGCGCCCGTCACGTGTTCCCGGACGTCGGTGGGCAGCTTGTCGCCGGTGAGTCGGAGCCACACGTCCGCGAGGGCCTCGACGCCCAGCATCTCGGTCAACCTACGGACGTGGTCGGGCGCAGGGCCGGTCGCGGGATTCGGGAAGTCCTCGAACTGCAGGATGGCCCGCACCGTGTGCTCCAGGGCCGACGTCAGATCACCCCGTTTCTCCGCGACCAGCCCCAAGGAGCCGTGGCTCGACGCCACACCGATTCGGTTGCCCGCTGCGGTGAAGTCGGCCAGAGCCTGCCGGTATAGGTCCTCGGCCTCGCCGAGGCGGTCCTGCGCCTCGGCGAGTGTCCCCAGGGCATGGCGAGACATACCGAGCTGGGCGAAGTCGGACACGGTCGTGTGGACGGCAAGAGTGCGCCGCAGCCATTGTTCGGCTTCGACCCAGCGCTGGCGGGCCTGCGCCAGGGCACCGAGGGCGTAGCAGACGACGGCAGCGCCGGTGGTATCGCCGAGCGTCTCCAGGACGACGAGCGCTTTCCGGTACCAACGCTCGGCACCCTCGTGGTCCTCGCGGTACTGGGCGAGTTCCCCCAGCGCGCGCATCGAGGCCGCCGTGCCCGGCTGGTCCCCGGCCGTGCTGCGGAGGTCCAACGCGGCCCGGTAGTGCCGCTCGGCGGTGTCCCAGTCGCGCCGCATCCACGCCACCCAGCCGAGAGCCTGCAGGTCGGCTGCGGCACCTGCCGGGTGGCGTGCCGAACGGGAGGCTGCGAGCGCCTGGCCGTACCACCGTTCGGCCTCGTCCCACTGCCCGCGCGCGACAGCGACGTCGCCGTACGAGTGGTGGATCTGCGCGACCGCGGGCAGGTAGTCGAACCCCTGCACGATCTCCAGGGCCCGGTCGAGCCAGGAGGTCGCCTCCGCGAGCCGTCCCGTCTGTCGACAGAGGACGGCGAGATGGTTCGCCACGACCGCCAGCTGTCGTTGCCGTTCGGGGGTCTCGGGCTGGTTGGCCAACGTGTCGTGCACCTTGCGGTACAGCGGCTCCGACGCGATGCTCGTCGCTGCGGTGGCCCGGTTGAGCTGGGCGCTGACGAAGAGGAGCCAGAGCGTGCTGCCGTCCTCGTGGGTGGTCGGGGGGTTGCCCTCCTCGTCCTCCAGCGCGAGCCGGACCCGGTCGGTCCACCCGCTGGCCTCATCGGTCCGGCCGCTCCGGCCCCACACCTCGTTCATCAGCCGGCCGAGGCTCAGCGCCTGCGGCCACAGGCGCAGGTCCAGCGCCTCCTGCAGGGCCTGGGTGAGATTGGCGCGGTGGGCCAGCGCGACCCGGTGACCGGTCTGCTCGTCGCTTTCGGTGAGCTGCCGCCACGACCAGTCGGCCAGCACCGCCATCGCGTGGACCAGGGCCTGGCGGGTGGCCTCCGTCTCCGTGGTCACGTCGCTGGTCGCGGCACGCCACCGGTTCAGGAAGAAGCCGGGCAGGGCCGGGTGCAGCCGGTAGATCCGGCCGCCCAGGTCGACGAGGAGTCCCACCCGGGTCGCCTCGTCCAGCACGGTTCCCCACTCGTCGGGGGTGACGTCACGGAACCGAGCGGGAGTCTGGACGCGCAGCGACACCAGGGCCAGCACGTCGGCGTCGATGACGCCGCGGAACAGCGCCGTGACCAGGAGGAGCTCCTGGCAGCGTGCGGGCAGGCGGGAGACGGAGTAGGTGAGGCTGGCCTCCAGCGAGCCGGTGCGGTCGGTGCCGTAGCTCCTCGGTAGATCGGTCAGTCCGCGCAGGCCGGCGAGGAGCGCGGCGGGATCGGTGGTGTCCAGGTGGGGCAGGATCACGCGCATGGTCAGCGGATGCCCGCCGATCCAGTCGAGCAACTCCTGGAACGCGGCCATCCGGCGGCGGGGCAGCGCGTCCGGGTACGGGGCGAGGAGACGGTCGGCGTACTCACCGGCCTCCTCGGGGGACAGACCCGACAGCTTGATCCGACGTACGTCACCGAGGCGGGGCTCCGGCGTCCGGCTGGTGATCAGCACGACGCCGCGCCCGGTCTCGTCCAGGAATCTCTGGAGGTCGGCGAACAGCTCGTCGCCGACGGATTCGAAGTTGTCCCAGATGACCAGCACGCGTTCCCGGCGCAGCAGCTCCCGGACGATCACCCGCCGCCGCTCGCCGTCAGCCGCCGCGAAGGGCGCGCCGACGACCTGGAGTCCGATCGTGGTGACGACCCCCTCGACCCCGAAGGTCGGCAGTCCGGGATCGAACGAGTGCCACACCACGTGCGCCGCCGAGCGGACACCGCCGGTGTCGCGCCACCACCGTCCGAATGCCTTCGCCAGCTCCGACTTCCCGACGCCGGCCGGGCCGTGCAGCAGGATCACCGGTGAGTCCGCCGCTGACGCCTCGAACCGGTGAAACTCGTGATCCCGGCCGACGAAGGTCCCGACGGCACCCAGGGGGCCGGTCTCCGGGGGCGGGGCGGGGGAGTCACCCAGTCGCGTGAAGCGGACATCGGCGCGGGCGTAGTGAACCGGCACCAGCCAGTCCTCCAACGGCAGCCGCCCGGACGGACTCGGTCGTTCCGGCCGGCGAGCCAGCCGGGCACGTCCGGCCAGCACCGCCTCGGCCGTGGTGCGACCCGTGAAGAGGCTGCCGTAGAACGCGGACATGAACTCGGTGGCCGCGACGGCGTAGACGGTGTAGGCCATCGCCACCACCGACACCGCGCCACCCGCGATCAGCCGGGTGGCCACGGCCGCTTCCAGCACGGTTCCCATGGTGCCCGACTGGCAGGCGTTGAGCACGACGACCGGCACCCGGGCGTCGGCCAGCACCCGCGCCACGCGGGAGGCGGGCACCCGCTCGGCGCCGGCACCCGGCTGCTCGAAGAGCAGCACGGCCTCGCCGTCGAACCGTCCGTGACAGTCCAGGTGGACGATCTGGAAGGGGCGGCCCTGCGCCCGCGCGTCGAGGAGCGTCTCGGCGAGGCCCTCCACCGTCGGCGGCCGCAGGACCACCACGTCCGCCCGTCCCTCGGCGGCGTCGAGCATCGGCCGGGCGATGCTGCGGAACGCGACGTCCCGTGGGCCGTCCGGCCGGGAGATGACCATCAACACCCGGAGCCGGTCGTCGGGCACCGCGAATCCCGGCACCGCGTCGGCGGAGGCCAGCATCCGGGTGATCCGGACCCCGTCGAGGGCCAACGGTGTCGGCCGGTTCGGGTCGGTGAGCAGCTCCCACGGCAGGCTGAGCCAGTCGGCCCGGTCGGCGCACAGCACGATCTCCGGTGCGGCGGCCGCCCGAAGTGACTCGTACTGCTCGGAAACGTCGGCGAAGATGGCCTCGAACATCCGCTGGCCCCACGTCGCCAGCCGGCCCGCCACCTGTGTCCCGCGTGTCGCGTAGACCCCGAACGGGGCCTGGAGATAGTCCTCGAGGTACCAGCGGAGCTCACCGATCTCCGCGTCGTCGAGCAGATCGAGGTCACCGGCGGCCGCCGACACCACCACCCGGTGTGGTTCCGGGAACCGGACCCGCACCGCGCGCTTACCGGTCCTGGTCCGTGGACAGGATCTCTTCGACCACCGCGTCGATGACGAGGTCACGCTGTTCGGGGGTGATCGTGGCAGGGGCGGACAGTTCGACGCGGATCCGCCGGGCGACGACCTCCGGGTTCGGCCGTGACGTCGGGCCGCGCAGACTCCAGAACACGGTCCAACCCAACGTCGCCACGCTGACGATCAGCGCGATGAGGTCGATCGTCTCGTTGTACCGCTGCGATGGCTGGCCGGGCGTGTGCAACGCGGCGAGCACGCCCGAGCGCAGCTCCTCTCCGCCACCGACCCTCTCGACGGCCGCCATGGCGGCCCGTTCCACGTCAACCTGAACCTCGGGCATCGGGATGCGCTCCTCGCTCACGTCGGGTCACGGCAGTCGATGCAACGACTGGAGCAATTGTCAACCCGAGGAGCAACCCGGTCCGGCCAGCAGTTCGGCCAGGTGCAGCGACGGTCTGTCGCGTAGGTCGGCGACCTGGGTACGGCAGGAGAAGCCGTCGGCCAGCACGACCGCCTCCGGGTGGACGTCGAGGGCCGGCAGCAGGTTCTGCTCGGCGACCCGGACGGAGACCTCGTAGTGGCCCCGTTCCACGCCGAAGTTGCCCGCCAGCCCGCAGCACCCGGCCAGGGTGGTCACGGTGGCCCCGGTCCGTTCGAGGAGGGCACGGTCCGCGGACCAGCCGAGCACGGCGTGGTGGTGACAGTGCGGTTGCGCCACGACGACGGTGCCGGTCAGATCGGGTGGGCTCCAGCCGTCGGCGGTCGCCAGCAGCTCGGAGACGGTCGTGGTGGCCGCCGCGACGGCGCGGGCGTCGGCCGCGTGGTCGGTGTCGGCCAGCAACTCGACCGCGTCGGAGCGCAGCACCGCCGTACAGGACGGTTCGACGCCCACCACCGGCACACCCGCCCGTGCCGCGACGGCCAGCTCCGCGACGGTCCGGCCCAGGATGCGTCGGGCGGAGTCGAGCTGTCCGGTGCTGATCCAGGTCAGCCCGCAGCACACCTGCGTCGCCGGCAGGCGCGGCTCGAAGCCGGCCGACCGGAGCAGCCGGACCACCGCCTCGGCCACCGTCGGCGAGAACGAGTTGGTGAAGGTGTCGACGAAGACCATCACCGGTCTGCCGGTGCCGGCCGTGGGCGTCACCCGCGCCGCCCACCGGCGCCGGAACGGCGTACGCGCGAAGGTCGGAAGAGACCGCCGGTGGTCGACGCCCGCGAGGAGCGGCACCAGCCGGCGCAGCAGCGGTAGCCGCAGGGCGAGGTTCGCCAGCCACGGGACGTGACCGGCCAGCCGGCTCCACCGGGGCAGCCAGCCCAGGGTGTAGTGCGCGAGCGGACGCAGCCTGCCCCGGTACCGCTGGTGCAGGGCCTCCGCCTTGTACGTCGCCATGTCGATGCCGGTCGGGCAGTCGGACGCGCAGCCCTTGCAGGCCAGGCAGAGGTCGAGGGACTCGGCGACCGCCGGGTCCCGCCAGTCGACGGCGCCCCGGACGACGTCCTGGAGCACCCGGGCCCGCCCCCGGGTGGAGTCCTTCTCCTCCAAGGTGGCCAGGTACGACGGGCACATCACCCCGCCGGCCGCCGAGTTGTCCGCCCGGCACTTCCCGACCCCGGTGCACCGGTGCACCGCCTGCGCGAGATCCCCGCCGTCGTCCTCGTACGCGAAGGCCAGCCGTCGGCGGTACGGCGCCACCGCCGCGACCCGCACGTCGGCGTCGAACGGGTCGGGGTCGACCAGCACCCCGGGATTGAGCAGGTTGTCGGGGTCGAACGCGTGCTTGATCTCGCCGAAGAGCGCGATGGCGTCACTGGAGTACATCTTCGGCAGCAGTTCCGCCCGGGCCCGACCGTCCCCGTGCTCGCCGGAGAGCGAGCCGCCGTACTCGGCGACCAGTTCGGCGGCGGAGACGAGGAACCGGCGCAGCAGCCGCAGGCCGTCCGGCCGGTCGAGCGGGTAGTCGAGACGGACGTGCATGCAGCCGTCGGCGAAGTGGCCGTACGGCGCGGAGGTCATGCCGTAGGAGGTGACCAGCTCGTCGAAGCGGGCCAGGTAGGAGCCGAGCTGCTCCGGCGGGACCGCCGCGTCCTCCCACCCGGGCCAGGCCGGCTGGCCGGACGGCGCGCGGCCGGCGAGGCCGGCTCCGTCCTCGCGGATCCGCCACAGTCTCGCGGCGGTGGCGGGATCGTCGACCAGGATCGACTCCACGCCCAGTCCGGCCCGGACGAGCGCGCGGGACCGGTCGAGCACCTCCACCCGGTCGTTCCCGGCGATCTCGACGAACAGCCAGGCCCGGCCCCGGGGCAACGGCGGGACGGCGGCGTCGCCCCGGCGCGACCGCAGCACCGCGACGAGTCGCTCGTCCATGCCCTCGCAGGCGGTCGGCCCGAAGGCTTTGACCGTCGGAGCCGCCGCACCGGCGCCGACGATGTCGTCGAAACCGATCGCGACGAGGACGCGGTGGCGGGGATCCTCGACCAGACGGACGGTCGCCTCGGTGACGACGGCGAGGGTGCCCTCGGACCCGACCATGGCCTGGTTCAGGTCGAAGCGTTCCGGCAGCAGGTGCTGCACCGCGTAGCCGCTGACCTGCCGGCCGAGCCGGTCGAACTCGGTGCGGGCGGTGGCCAGGTGGCGGCCCGTCACCTGACGCAGGGCGGCCAGCAGGCCCGCCGGGCCGTCGGCGACCGGACGGCCGTCGGCGTCGTACCCGGTCACGAGGGACTCGCCGGAGGCCAGCAGCTGCCGCATACCGACGACGTTGTCCGAGGTCTGGCCGTAACCGAGCGCGCGGTTGCCGCACGCGTTGTTGCCGATCATCCCGCCGATCGTGCACCGGGTGTGACTCGACGGATCGGGGCCGAAGCGGACCCCGTACGGCAGCGCGGCCTTCTGCAGGGCGGCGTGGACCGTGCCGGGCTGGACGATCGCCGTGCGCGCTTCGGGGTCGACGCTCAGCACCCGGTTCATGTGACGGCTGAAGTCGAGCACGACACCCCGCCCGACCGCGTTGCCGGCGATCGAGGTGCCCGCCCCTCGCGAGGTCACCGGAACACCCGTCGTACGGGCGATCTCCAGGGTGGCCGCGACCTCGTCCGCCGCGCGCGGTCGGACCACCGCCAGCGGCGGGATGCGGTAGAGCGAGGCGTCGGTGGAGTACATGGCTCTGGTCCCCGTGTCGTCTCGCACCTCGAGCCCGGCGCGGCGCAGTTCTCCGACCAGGTCGGGGGAGGGGGATGGATCGCGCGTCACATGTAACATGTTACTCATGCCTGACCTGCCCCTCAGTGTGCCGCCGAACCTCTCCGACCGGGTGGCCGAGGTCGTGCGGGACGGGATCAGGACCCGCCGCTTCGTGCCCACCGAGTTGTACTCCGTGTACCAGCTCGCGGAACTCCTGGGCGTGTCGCGCAGCCCGGTCCGGGAGGCGTTGCTCCGCCTGGCCGAGACGGGACTGGTGCAGTTCGAACGCAACCGTGGCTTCCGCGTGGTCCTGCCCGACCCGCGCGACGTCGCCGAGATCTTCGCGGTCCGGCTCGCTCTGGAGCCGCCGGCCGCGCGCCGGGCGGCCGACGCCGGCCTGGACGTCGCCGACACCCTGGACGCCCTCGACGCCGCCCTCCGGCACGACGACGAGCGCGCCTTCTGGGCGGCTGACCGGATGCTCCACGACCGGATCCTGCGGGAAGCCGGCAACCGACGCGCGGCCGACATCGTGGCGTCCCTTCGCGCGACGACCGAACTGCTCGCGCCACCCACGTCGGCCGGAGGCCGATCGCTGCACGAGATCCGGGGCGAGCACGAACCGGTGATCGCGGCGATCACGCGGGGCGACGGGGCCACCGCCGAGGCGGCGATGCGCCGGCACCTCGTCGACACCGGCCGGCTCCTCGTCGCCCAGGTCGCCGGCCTGCCGCCCGACGCGCCGGCGGTGGCGCAGATCTGGGACGCCGTCGTGGCATGACGCCGGCCCGCTCCGGAGCAGGGACAACCGCGTACGGAACGTCGGACGCCGTCAGGGCAGCCCGGCGCTGGCCCGTCGCACGAATCTGGCCGTACGTCGCAGCTTGAGTCGCGACAGCCTGACATGCCCCGCCTCCACGCCCTTTGCTCTGCACCCCCGCACGCGCCAGACACGCTCGGTCATTGGTTCCCTTCCGGGCCGAAACTGGTCCGCACGCCCGAAACGCTGCTCGGGACCCGTGTCGCCTATTCGGGTGCAGAGCAAAGGAAGCCGGGGGAGATTGCCGCCCCGGCATCTGGTCACGCATCGTGAGATCCCACCGTCACGGTGACTGGGGGTGTCTCGGGCCGGGGTCGAGAGCTGGCGGTCCCCTCTGCCGGTTTCCGGCGGTGAGGCGAGCCGCGGTGCGCACCGACGGCGCTGGGACGGTGCGAGGATGGCGACCGTGCTGACGATCGGCCCCTTGACGGTTCGCGACCGGGACGAGTGGGAAGGGCTGGCCCGTGATTTTCACGCGCACTTCGCCGGCCGGCCGGGTCGGCCCGAGACCAGGGTCGACGACGGCGGCTACGAACACACCTGGCAACGCCTGCTCGACCGTGGGCAGATACGTGGCATCTCCGCGAGGCTCGACGACAGGATGGTCGGCATCGCGCACTACCTGTTCCCCGCCAGCGTCTGGTCGGTCGGGAGATGCTATCTGGCGGACCTGTTCGTGGAACCGCAGGTACGACGGCGAGGTGTCGCCACCGCGCTGATCGCGTGGGTGGCACGGGACGCCGAGGAGCACGGCGCCCCACGTCTCTACTGGAACACCGAAGTGGACGCCGACGCTCGCGCGCTGTACGAGAAGGTGGGCCGCTACCGGGGCTACATCGTCTACAACTACAGATGATCAACTCGGGTTGCGGCACGTCGGGGTGTCGGACCGGCCGGAGACCCCGACATGCCGCAAGTGGAGCCGAGTGCACTCCGGACATCAATGTCCTAGGACGGTTTAGGGGGTGTGTGGCCGCAGCAAGCAGTTCAGGGCTGCCTACACTCGCTCCCGGCGGGTGGTAGCGCAGAGGTCGTCGCGCCCGGTCTCCAAAACCGGGAGGACGCCGGTTCGATTCCGGCCCACTCGCCGCCGGACACCGGCGCGGCATGCTGATCGGACGGTGGCAGAACGACTGTCGGTGGCCTTCGGTATGCTGCCGCGCGGCGAGGCCGTAGCGCAGAGGTCGACGCGCCTTGACGGCAAGCTGGAGGACGCCGGTTCGAATCCGGTCGGTCTCGCCCCCACCCTTCCCGAAGGAGCACCGTGCCCGTCGAGCGTGCCGAGCTGACGGCCTGCCTGGCCGTCCTGGCCCGCCTCGACGACGCCGACCTGGACGAGGTGACGCGGCAGGAGCTGGAGCGGGCGGTCGCCGTCGCCCACCGGGGGGTCAAGAAGCGGGCCAAGGCCCGTCGGGACGCCGCGACCCGGGCGGCGGACCGCGCGTTGCTGGCCGGCGCCACCCGCTTCCACACCGAGATCCCGGATTCCGCCCCGCCCACCGCCGATCGAGCCACCACCGACCGGCCCGCTGCCGTGGGGAACGGCGTGGACCGGGACGCCGTCGGGTCGGTCGCAGAGACCGGGCACGGATCGCTGCGCCGCGAGCGGTACTGCTACGTGTGCAAGCTGCCCTACCGGCAGGTGGACGTGGACTACCACCTGATGTGCCCGCCGTGCGCGGCGGAGAACCGCGAGCGGCGGCACGCCCGCTGCGACCTGACCGGCCGTACCGCCGTGGTGACCGGCGGCCGGGTGAAGATCGGCTTCCACACCGCGCTCAAGCTGCTCCGCGACGGCGCCGAGGTGATCGTGACGACCCGGTTCCCCCGGGACGCCGCCCGCCGCTTCGCCGCCGTGCCGGACGCGGACGACTGGGCCCACCGGCTCTACGTGCACGGACTGGACCTGCTCGACCTGGCCGGGACGCTCGACTTCGTGGCCCTGGTCGGGCGGCGCTTCGCCGGGCTGGACGTCCTGGTCAACAACGCCGCCCAGACGCTGTACCGGCCGGAGGCGTACCACCGGGAGGTGCGGGCGGCCGAGTCCACGGCGCTGGCGGGGCCGGCGGCGCGGATCGCGGTCGGCGCCGCCCCGGCCGCCACCGCGTCACGGCACCTGCCCGTCGGGCTGGACGCGTTCTTCCCCGCCGGACAGGTCGACGAGACGGGTCAGCCGCTCGACCTGCGTGCGGTCAACTCGTGGGTGCTCAGCGACGCCGACGTGAGCCCGCACGAATGGTTGCAGGTGCACGTGGTCAACGCCTTCGCGCCCTTCCTGCTCACCTCCCGGCTGCGCCCGCTGATGGAGGCGAGCGCCCACCCGCAGCGGCACGTCGTGCAGGTCTCCGCGATGGAGGGCAGCTACTCCCGCTCCGGCAAGACCACCCGGCACCCGCACACCAACATGGCCAAGGCCGCGCTGAACATGCTGGTCCGTACGGTCGCCGCCGACTACCTCACCAGCGGCATCCACATGAACAGTGTGGACACCGGCTGGGTCACCGACGAGCGTCCCCATCCCGACAAGGCCGCCCAGCGGGAACTCGGCTTCCGGCCTCCGCTCGACGTGGTCGACGGGGCCGCCCGCGTCTACGACCCGATCGTGCGGGGCGTGCGCGGCGCCCCGGTGAGCGGCCAGTTCCTCAAGGACTACCGGAGCGTGCCCTGGTGACCGACCCGACGCCGGTGCGCTGCCCGGCCATCGCCGACCCCGACGCCGGTCTCGCCCACCCGGGCGACTTCGACCCGCTGCTGGCCCGCCTCGCCGTGCCGGACGCCGTGGTGGCGGCCGAGGAGTTCCCGCGCGGCACGGTGCAGCCGGACGGCCGGCTCGACCTGTGCAAGCAGGGCATCGGCCCGGCGCAGACCGCCCGGATCGTGGCCGCCGTGGTCGACTCGCCGCTGGTGCGGCACCTGCTGCTGGGCACCAACGGCCTCGGCGCCGACGGCGCGCGGGCGGTCGCCGAGGCACTGCGTCCGGGGCACCGCCTCCAGACGCTCTACCTGGGCTGCAACCGGATCGACCCGACCGGCGTCGAGGCCCTCGCCACCCGGTTGGCCGACGACGACACGGTGCGCGCGCTGTGGCTCAAGCGCAACCCGGTCGGCGACGAGGGGGTCCGCCGGCTCGCCGGCGCGCTCGCGGTGAACTCCGCCATCCGCACGCTCGACCTGGTCAACGTCGGGATGAGCGTTCGAGGGCTGGATGCGCTCGCCGCCGCGCTGACCGCCCGGGAGCAGCCGGTGCAGCGGCTCTTCCTCGGCGGCAACGGTTTCGGCCCGGACGCCGTGCCGGCGCTCGGCGCACTCGTGCGGGACGCCGGGGTCCGGGAGCTCTACCTGGCGGCGAACCACCTCGGGGACGCCGGCGCCGCCGCCCTCGCCGAGCTGCTCGACGGGGTGCCGGTGACGATCGGGCTGGGCGGCAACGGGATCACCCCGGCCGGGGTGGCGGCGCTGGCCCGGCACCTGGGTGCCTGGCGGGCGCTGGACCTGGCCCGGCCACCGTCCGAGCGGGCTCTCGGAGCGCGCGGCAACGTGGTCGGCGACGACGGCGCGGCGCTGCTCGCCGACGCGCTGCCCGCAGCCCGGCTGCGCCGGCTGGACCTGCGGCGTACGGAGGTCGGCGGGCGGGGCGCGCGGCGGCTCGTCGAGGCCGTCGAGGGCCACCCGACGCTGGAGTACCTGGGCATCAACGGGGGAGTGCCGCGCCGGCAGCGGCGCCGCGCCTCGGCGCTGCTCGCCGAGCGGCCGGTCACCCCGCCGCACGAGGACATCCGGGCGATCGCGAGCGTCTACCGGTGAAACCGCCCGTGATCGACGAGATCCGCACCTGGCAGCGTGTCCGCCGGTACGCCGTGCCGGCCGCGATGGTCGAGGCGTGCGCCGCCGCCCGGGCGGCCGGCGACTGGCGGGCCGCCTGCGCCGCCGGGCGGATCGACGTGGCGTTCGACCTGACCGAGGTGGCCCGGGAGCACGGCCGGGCCCGCGCCGACCGGGTCGAGGCGGATCTCGACGTGCTCGCCCCGGACCTGCTGCGCTGGCACCTGCCGCGCGTGCTCGGTGGCCGCACCGGGGTGGCCACCCACGAGCGGTTCGTGTTGTCCACCGGAAACGGACGGTTCGACGAGCACGACGTCGTGTTGGTGGTGGACACGCCGAAGACCGTCGACGGGTCGCAGCGGCTGCGGCTGACCGTCGGCTCCGCACTGGCCGGGGACCACCCTGTCCAGGACCTGCCGTCGGTGTACTGGAGCGCCGTCGCCGTCGACGGGCTCGCCGGCGCGTACGGCGGCTCCCCGGCCCGGCTGCCCGGATTCACACCCGACGGCACCCGGCGGCCGTTCGAGTCGTACGCGACGGTGGTCGACCCGGGCGATCCGGCGAGCCGCGCCGAGGTCTTCGACCGGCTGGTCGCCGACGGCGAGTTGGTCGAGGCGTGGGCGGTGGCCGGCGTCGACCTCGACCCGGAGGCCCGGGACACCTACCACCGCGCTCACGGTTCGGAGCGAGCCGTGCTCGGCCGCCTGGTTCCGCTCAGGCTGGACGCGGAGCTGGCCCGAATTCATGATCGCTACGGCGTCGACCGGGTCATGACCTGGTCCGCCGGGCGGCGGGTCGAGTTGCGGCGACGGGACGACGGCACGGTGGCCGCCCGGTTCGTCGGGTACGACCCGAGGCAGGTCAACCGCGTCCGCGTCGTCGGCGTGGTCCACGAGCGCCCCGTCGACCTGGACCTGCTGTGGCACGGCCTGCTCCGTCCCGCCGAGCTGCACCCCCTGGTGCGTCGGGCCCTGTTTCCGGCCGCACCCGCCGTGGCGCGCGACGCGGTCCTGGTGGCTGACCGTCCAACCGCGACGGACGCCGCCCGACCGGACGCGGCCCCGTCCGAGGCGGGCGGCCTGCGGGTGAAGGTGCCGGTGCGGTGTGGCGGCGAATGGCACACCCTCGTGCACGGGGACGGCCGGCTCGACCCGATCTCGCACACCCCCGAGGAGGTCGCCGGGGAGGAGCTGCTGCGCGCGCTGGGCGGGCGGTCGGCGGGCTGCTTCGCCGCCGTGCAGGCGTGGCGTGGCGGCGAGGGCCGGCTGCCCCGGGCACTGCGCGCGCTGCGACGCGACGTGCTGCTGCGGATCCAGCACGGCGGTGCGGCGGCGCTGACCGCGCTGCTCGACGCGGGGCTCGACCCGAGGATGGGCGACGGCCGGGGCGGGACGCTGCTGCACCACCTGCGGGCGGTGGGGGACGTGTCGCTGGTCCGGCGGCTGCTCGACGCCGGGGTGCCGGTCATGGCCGGGGACCGCCGGGGGCGTACCGCGTTGCACGTGGCCGTCGGCGACGGTGGCAGCCCGGAGATGGTCCGCGCGCTGCTGGACGCCGGCGCCGACCCGCACGCCCCCGACGGGGGCGACCTCACCCCGTTCGACCTGGCCGAGGGCAAGGCGGGCATGTACGACGACGAGGACGAGCACGGGCGACCGGTGCTCCGGATCCGGGACGTGCTGACCGAGGGGACGCAGCGGTGACGGGTGCGCTCGCGGCGGCCGACGACCTCGTCGCCGCGACCCGTGGGTGGCGGACCGAGCCGGCCGCCGACCCGAAGGTCGAGGCGCTGGCCCTGGCGGTGACGGCGAACCTGCCGGTGCTGCTCTGGGGTGAGCCGGGCATCGGCAAGTCCGCCACCCTCCAGCAGCTCGCCGAGGGGCTGGGCCTGCCGCTGGAGACGGTCATCGCCAGCGTCCACGAGCCGTCGGACTTCGCGGGGCTGCCGATCGTCGGGGACTCCCCGGCCACCGACGGGGTGCCGATGGCCCCGCCGGACTGGGCGGTCCGGCTGGCGCGTACCGGATCGGGCCTGCTCTTCTTCGACGAGCTCTCCTCCGCGCCGCCGGCGGTGCAGGCGGCGCTGCTGCGGGTGGTGCTGGAGCGGCGGGTCGGCAGCCTCGCGCTGCCGCCGTCGGTGCGGATCGTGGCGGCGGCGAACCCGCCGACCAGCGCGGCGGACGGCTGGCACCTGGCCCCGCCGCTGGCGAACCGGTTCGTGCACCTGCACTGGACGCACGACCCGCGCACCGTCGCGCGGGGCCTGGCCGGCACGTGGCCGGCGGTGACCGTGCCGGCGGTCCGGCCCGGCCGCACCGCGACGGCGCTGGCCCGGGCACGTGGGGCGATCGCGGGTTTCCTCACCGCCCGGCCGGGGCTGACCCACCACCTGCCCGCCGACGCCGAGGCCCGGGGCGGCGCCTGGCCGTCGCCGCGTACCTGGGAGATGGTGCTGCGGCTGCTCACCGTCCACCACGCGGCCGGGACCGACGCGCAGGCGTTGGCGTTGGCCGTTATCGGCGCGGTGGGTGACGGCGCGGGCCTGGAGTTCGTCACCTACCTGGAGAACCTCGACCTGCCCGACCCGGAGCGGGTGCTCGCCGACCCGGACGCGTTCCGGCTGCCCGAGCGGGGCGACCGGCAGTTGGCGTTCCTCACCGCGGTGATCTCGGCGGTGCAGGCGAAGGTCGACCGGTCCCGCTGGGAGGCCGGCTGGGTGGTGCTGGGCAAGGCGGTCGAGGCGGGCGTGCCGGACGTCGCGGCGCGTGCCGCGATGGACCTCGCGGCGCTGCGGGACACGTCCTGGCCGGTGCCGCCGAGCATCCACGCCTTCGCCGACGTGCTGCGGCTGTCGGGACGCCTGCCCGGATGAGCCCGGGTGGCGGCCGGCTGGACCGCACCAAACTGCTCGCGGCCCGGTTCCGGGCGGCGCAGGACCGGCCCTACCTCGCCACCGCGCTGTACAGCGTCACGGTGGTGGAGTCCCCGCAGGTGCCCACCATGGGCGTCGACCGGCACTGGCGCTGCTACGTCTCGCCGGGGTTCGTCGACCGGCTGCCGGTGGCCCAACTCGCGGCGGTGTGGATCCACGAGGTGGCCCACCTGCTCCGCGACCACCACGGTCGCGCCGACCGGATCCCCGTCGGGCAGCGGCGCGACCATCACCGGGTCAACGTCGCGCAGGACTGCGAGATCAACGACGACCTGCTGGCCGACCGTCTGCCGCTGCCGCCGGACCGGATCGAGCCGAGGACCTTCGGGCTGCCGGAAGGTCTGCTGTTCGAGGCGTACCTGCCGCTGCTGCCTGCGGGGATGTGCGGCGGGGCGCACGACTGCGCGTCGGGGTCCGGTGGGCACGACTGCGGGTCCGGGGCGCACGGCGTCGACCGGCCGTGGGAGCGCGGCAGCGTGGGTGGCGTCAGCACGGTCGAGGCGGGAGCGATCCGCCGGGAGACCGCGCACGCGGTCCGCGCCCACGTGCGGGCCCGGGGCACCGTCGCGGCCGGCTGGGAACGCTGGGCCGCCCAGGTGCTCGAACCCCGGGTGGACTGGCGTCGGGCGCTGACCGGCGCGGTCCGTGAGGCGGCGGCCTGGGCGGTCGGCGCGGTCGACTACACCTACCAGCGGCCCTCGCGGCGCGCCGCCGCCATGCGGCGGGTGGTGCTGCCCAGCCTGCGCCAACCGGTGCCCCGGGTGGCCATCGTGGTGGACACGTCGGGCTCGATGGGCGACGGGCAGCTCGCCGCGGCGCTCGCCGAGGTCTCGGGGGTGCTCCGGGCGGTGGGCGTCGGCGGCAACCGGGTGACGGTGCTCTCCTGCGACGCCGCCGTGCACGTCGTACGGCGGGTGCACACCGTCGGCGAGGTGCGGTTGGCCGGGGGCGGCGGCACCGACATGCGGGTGGGGATCGAGGCCGCGCTGCGCGACCGACCGCACATCGTGGTGGTGCTGACCGACGGGCTGACGCCGTGGCCGGCCGCGCCGCTGGAGTCCACCCGGGTCGTCGCGGGGCTGATCGGCACGGGTGCGCCGCAGCCGCCGTCCTGGATCACCAGCATCACCATCGACGACTGATCGGGCCGGGTCGGGCGTCGGCGCGGGGCGTGGTGTGCCGGACGCCGGTGCGCCGGTCAGGCGGGCGCGGCGGTGGCGCGCGCCCGCGCGGTCAGGTCGCGGCGGGCGGCGTTGCGGTACCGCAGCACCTGGACCGCGCCGAGTGCCCAGAGGACGTACTGCACGGCGAAGGCCCACCGGAAGGCGGCCAGGTCCGGGGCGGCCCGGCCCGCCGGGGTGGCCAGGTCGAGCACCACGCCGACGGCCAGGACCAGCAGGATCGAGGCGACGAAACCGCCGACGTTGACGACTCCGGTGGCGCTGCCGATCCGGCTGACCGGGTTGAAACTGCGCGCGTAGTCGAACCCGATCAGGGAGCCCGGGCCGTTGACCGCCAGCACCAGCACCAGCGTGACCAGCAGCCAGCCCGGGGCGCGTCCCGGCCAGGCGAGCACCACGCCCCAGACGACGGCGGTGGCGCCGGTGATCGCGAAGACCAGCGCCGAGCGGTGGAACGGGTGCCGGGCGCAGAAGTGCGCCACCACCGGCCCGGTCACCAGCATGGCGGCCGTCATCAGGGTGAGCAGCGACGCGGCTGCGGTCGGGCTGAGCCCCTGCCCCTGCACCAGGAACGGATAACCCCAGAGCAGGCCGAACACGGTGCCGGAGAACTGGGTGACGAAGTGCGTCCACAACCCCAGTCGGGTGCCCGGGTGCGCCCACGCGTCGGCGAGTTTCCGCCGGACGTCGGCGAGGGTGGGCGCCGTACCGGCCGCACCCTCCCCGTCCGGGGTGTCCCGGACGGCGGCGACGATCATCAGCAGCACCGTCGCCCCCACCGCCGCCACGGTGAGGAATGTCGGGGTCCAGCCCACCTGGTGCAGCAGGGCCACCAGCGGCACCGCGCCGAGGATCGCCCCGAGCTGGCCGAGCATGCCGGTGAGCTGGGTCATCATCGGGTAACGCCGCCCCGGGAACCACAGCGACACGATCCGCAGCACGCTGATGAAGGTCATCGCGTCACCGAGCCCGATCAGCACCCGGGCGGCGATCGCGAGGGGCACGTCGGTGGCGAGGGCGAAGCTCAGCTGACCGGCGACCATGAGCGCGCCGCCGACGACCAGCAGCCGGCGGGACCCGAACCGGTCGAGCAGCACGCCGACCGGGATCTGCATCGCCGCGTACACGGCGAGCTGGGCGACGGAGAAGGTGGCCAGTGCCGAGGCGTTGATGTCGAAGCGGTGCGCGGCGTCGACGCCGGTGACGCCGAGCGTGCTGCGGTGGAACACGGCGGCCAGGTAGGCGGTCACCGCCACGCCCCAGACCAGTCCGGGCGCCGACCTGCGCGGGCTGACCGCTGGTGTCGGTGCGGTCACCGCAGTGTCCGCAACACGTCCGCGACCTTGTCGATGTGCGCGGCGACGGCGGCGAGCCAGCGCCGGGGATCGTCGGAGTCGAGCGCGGCGAGCTGGTCGGCGTGCTCGGCGATCGCCCGCTCGGCCGAGCCGGGGGAGAGCCGGAAGCTGGTGATCCCCATCAGCAGCTGCCGGTCGCGCAGCCGCTGGTACAGCTCGGCGAGGATCTCGTTGCCGGCCGCGTCCACGACCGTGGCGTGGAACGCCCGGTCGGCCTCGATCAGCGCGCGCAGGTCACCGGCGGCGTACGCCTCCTGCATCTCGGCCAGCCGAGCGGCGAGGTCGGTCCGCAGGGACTCGCGCCGGGGCCAGATCTGCTCGGCGGCGTGCAGCTCGACCAGCCGCCGCGCCTCGATCACGTCGGTGATCTCTCGGGCGGAGACGGGACGGATCAGCGCGCCCCGTTTGGGATAGAGCCGGACCAGCCCCTCGGCCTCCAGGCGCAGCAGCGCCTCGCGGACCGGGGTGCGGGAGACCCCGGTGGCCTCGGCGATCTCTCCCTCGCTGACCAGCGAGCCGCCCGGGTGGATCTGTTCCAGGATCGCGCGCTTGAGGTACTGGTAGGCGCGTTCGGCGGCCGAGGGCGCGGTCGTCCGGCCCGAGGGGGAGGGATGCGGCATGTATCTATGGTGAATCCCGCCTCGGACGGTGCCGCCGCGCCCCCGTCGAAGGTGGCCTGCGCCACGGCCCGACCAGCCATGCCGATCGGCACCCGGTCAGTGCGGGCGCAGGGTCAGCAGTCCGTCGGCCGCGACGTCGAACCCGGGCGCGAACGGCGGGCCGAAGCCGCCGAGCAGCTCGGCCAACCAGTGGGCGTCGTCCGACGCGGCCCGTTCCAACCGCATCCGGCGCATCCGCATCGGGGCGGCCCGCAGTCGCCGCAGCGCGCCGGTGGCCGCGTCGAGGGTCGGCAGCCACAGCAGCCGCAGGTGCGGCCGGTACTCCTCCCACCCGCTGATCCCCTCGTAGTCGTCGATCAGGTCGCCGCAGCCGTAGAGGACCAGCCGGTCGCGGTACACCTCCACCGGCCTCGGATGGTGCGACGAGTGGCCGTGCACCACGTCCACGCCGCCGTCGATCAGCCGGTGGGCGAAGTCGACGTGTCCGGGCGGCACGTCGTACCCCCAGTTGGTGCCCCAGTGCACGGAGACCAGCACCCGGTCCGCCGGCCCGGCCACGGCGGCGATCCGCCCGGCCAGCGCGTCCGCCGAGGCGGCCGAGACCTCCGGCAGGTACGCCACCCCGGGCCCGCCCGAGGTGGCCGCCCAGGACGGGAGCACGCCGCTCGACGGCGCGGCCACCGACCAGACGAGCAGGTCGCGGCCCTGGCCGAGCGGCACCCGGGCGGGTCGGCCGGCGGACACCGCGTCCCGGCCCGCGCCGGTCGTGGCGATGCCGGCGCCGGCCAGCGCGTCGAGGGTGTCGGTGAGCCCCACCGGACCGAAGTCGAGGACGTGGTTGTTGGCCAACGCGCACACGTCGAGCCGGGCCGCGGTGAGGCACGCCAGGTTCCCCGGATGCATCCGGTAGTGGATCGCCTTGGCCGACGCGTGCGCGCCCCGGCGAGTCACCGCTGTCTCCAGGTTGACCACCCGTACGTCCGGGCGGAGCGCGTCGAGCAGGTCGAGCGCCTCGCCCCAGGGCCAGGCCGGGGGCGCCGGACGCGGGACCGGCCCGTTGACGGAGCGGGCGAGGTCGACGTAGTCGCGGGCGTCGCGGATCGCCCGTTCCCGCAGCTCGGGCGGGCCGGGCGCGGGCAGGATCGCGTCGACGCCCCGGCCGGTCATCACGTCGCCGCCGAGGAAGAACGTCAGCTCGGGCATCCGGGCCGCTTTCCCCGTCGCGCCGCCGGCTCACCTGCCGGCGACCCCGCGTACCGCCGCCGGCTCACCTGCCGGTGCCGCCGTTCGAGGAACGTCCGGAGGCTGACGGAGCACGACCAGGGCCCGACGAACCTCGCGGGTACCGTTGACGTCACCGATCTGCTCGGAGAGAGCGAGCGCCCGGTGCAGGTCCTCGCGTGCGGCCCGCCACTGCCCCGTGGCGCGGTGCACCTCCGCGCGCACCGTGAGCACCCGCCATTCCGCCTCACGGTTCCCGGTGGACCGTGCGACGGTGAGGGCCCGGCCGAGCCACCCGTACGCCTGCCGGCACTGGCCCCGACGGGCATAGACCTGACCCATGGTCACCATGGTGATGCCGAGGCCGAGTTCGTCACCGAGTTCCCGGCGCAGCCGCAGGCTCTCCCGCAGGTGGACCAGCGCGCTGCCGGTCTGGCCGAGTTGCAGCAGCACGTCGGCCAGGTTGTTCAGGGTGAGACCGACCCGCCGTCGGTCGTCGCCCCGGCGGTGCATCTCCAGCGCCCGCAGGAAGCCGGTCCGGGCCTCGTCGAGGCGGCCGGCGGCGGCCAGCAGGACACCGAGATGGTCCAGGGTCACCGCCACCTCGTGCAGGTCCCCGTCGGCCTCCCGCAGCGCGAGGGCCACCAGAAGGGCGTCGACGGCCTGGTCGGTCTCGCCCAGCCGGGACCGGGCCACCGCGACGTAGGTCAACGAGGTGGCCTCGTCCGGACGGCTGCCCAGCCGCCGGGCGGACCGCAACGCGCCGCCGGCCACCTCCCGGAGCTCGCGGTAGTAACCCCGCATCGGCAGGAACGGGTAGAGCTCCGCGCACAACCGGACCGCGAACAGGTCCCCCTCGGGCGTGCCGTCCTGCGCCGCCACGCGCGCCGCGGCGACGAGGTTGTCCCGCTCCGTCTCCAGCCACCGGAGGGCCTCCTGCGGATGAGCGAAGGTCACCGTGGCGGGCGTCTCGACGAACCCGTCCGACGGCCGACGGGAGACGGGCCGGATCTGGTCCCGGGCGCGCCGCGCGGTGTCGAGGAAGTAGCAGCGGGCCGCGTGCACGGCGGCCACCCGTGCCGCCGGGTCACGACGGCCGCGTTCGGTCGCGAAGATCCGTACGAGGTCGTGCAGGCGGTAGCGGTCCATCCCGCACGTCTCGACGAGGCCGGCGTCCGCGAGCCGGTCCAGCGCCGCACGGGTGGCCCGCGCCGTGGCCCCGGTCAGTACCCGGGCCAGGTCGAGGCCGAGCACCGGCGCGCAGACCATGCCCCAGCGGTCGAACAACTCCAGGGACTCCGGCCCACCGGGCCGTTCGGCGAGAACATCGCAGGTGACCGCGAGGCTCGCCCGTACGGCCAGGTCGTCACAGCTCAACTCGTCCAGTCGGTACTGCTCGTCGGCGAGCCGGGCGACCATGGCGGCGAGTGTCCACTCCGGATGTCCGGCGAGCCGGGCGCCGACGATCCGCAGCGCGAGCGGAAGGTGGCCGCACAACGCGGCCAGCGCCTCGGCCTGCCGGGCGGAACCGGTGAACCGCTCCGGACCCGCGTGCCGGGCGAGCAGCGTCACCGACTCCTCGGGGCCCAACGTGCCGACGGCGAGGTGGGTGACGTCCAGCGTCGGCAACGTCGTTCGGCTGGTCACGATCACCGTGGCGCCGGGCAGGAGCGACAACAACCGTCGCACCTGACCGGCGTCGACCACGTTGTCCAGCACCACCAGCACCCGGCGCTCGCCGGCTCGTACCCGCAGCTCGGCCGCCTCCGCGCCCGGCGTACCGCCGGACCGGTCACCCCCGAGCGCGCGGAGCAGGCTGCCGATCGCCTCCTCGACCGTCATCGGGGCCAGGCCGGGGCTGCTGCCGCAGAGGTCGAGGTAGAGCTGTCCACCCGGACACGACGGAGCCAGCCGGGTGGCGAGGGCGCCGGCCAGCGCCGACTTGCCCACCCCCGCCGGCCCGTGCAGCACGATCATGTTCGCCCTGCCGAGTTCGGCCTCGACCCGGGCCAGCAGGTGTTCCCGACCGACCAGGACCACCGGCGGCGGCAGGGTGGAGGGCGTCCCCTCCGGCGGTGACGCGTCACGGACCACGGGCGTCGGGCGGCGGGCCGGGCCGGACGCCCCGTCGAGCAGTTCGCGTTCGACCTCCCGGAGCACCTTCCCGGGACGCCGGCCGACCGCGCCGAGCAGCGCGGCGTCCGCCGCGGTCAGGGCCGCCATGGCCTCGGCCCGGTCACCCGAGGAGACCAAAGCCTGGACCAGGCCCTCCCAGGCGGACTCACGTGCCGGCTGGTCGGCGAGCAGCGACCGTAGGGCGGCGACCGCGGGCTGATGCCGGCCGGCTTCGACGCATGTCCGGGCGTACCGTTCGACCGCCATCCACCGGCTCTCGTCGAGCGCGTCGAGGCTGCGGCCGAGCGCGCCGTGGCGGGGCAGCCCTTCGGCCGCCTCGCCGTGCCAGCGGCGGAGCGCGGCGGCGAGCAGGTCCGCGCACTGCTCCGGTCGGGTCGCGCGGCCGGGGCCCAGGGCGTCCCGCACGTCGCTCTCGAACCGGTCGAGGTCCAGCTCACCCGGTTCGACAAGCAGTGTGTAACCGGAGTTCACCCAGGTCAGCCGGTCACGGTATGGCCCCAGCGCCGCCCGCAACCGGGTCACGTAGGTCCGTAGGTTGGCCTGCGCCGACGGTGGGGGATCGGCCCACAGACCGCTCAGGAGCCGGTCGGCGGGCACCCGCCGGCCTCGACCCAGGAGCAACCCGGCCAGCAGGAGCCGGGGCCGACCACCCGGCAGCGCGACCTGGTCACCGCCGACGTGCAGGGTCACCGGCCCCAACAGACCGAACTCGATCGTCATACCCGCGAACCTCCCACGATCCCTGGAGATCCGATCGCCATCCATCCATGGACGCGGTGAGCCTAGACGTTCGGTCTCGTGGCGGGAGGTGCCGGGTCCGGCCCGGACCCCCGGCGGCGGACGCGTGCGCGCCGGGAGTCCGGGAAACGTCGGCTGTCGGCCTGCCGACGAGCGTCCCGACCAGCGGGTACGGGCGGTCGGCGACGCCGGTCCTCAGTAGTTGACGTAGGCGGTGACGGCCCGATGGTCGGAGTACGCGCCGCCCGTCATCGACTCGGTGACGGTGGCGACGTTACTGAACCCGTTGCCGCTCTTGACCAGCAGGAAGTCGATCCGCCGGCTGTTGAGGGTGTCGTAGGCCGAGGAGCAGTTGCGGCTGCCGCACTTCTCGGCGATCGGGTCGCGGTACCCGTACGCCCTGCCGTCGTTCCACCAGCCAGCCGTGTCGGGCTCGGCGTTGGTGTCACCCGCGACGATCTTCAGGTCGCCGCCGAGACGTCCCATCGCCTCGTCGGCCTCCTTGATGTTCTCGTCCGCGCACTTCGGGGCGTGCCAGGTGTTGGTGGGCCAGTGGATCGACGCCACCGAGACGTCCTGTCCGGCGACCCTGTCGTGCAACCGGACGGCGATGTTGTGGACCCGGTCCTGGCTGCTCCTGGTGGGTTCCAGGTTCCGGCACGGGCCGGTGCCGGCGTCGTAGTCCTCCGGGGCGTCGGACCGCCAGCGGGTGGCGGCCTCGTAGGTGAACCGGTCGGACCGGTAGACGACCGCGTTGGTCTGCTGGTTCTTCATCTTGCCGCAGGTGCTGGTGTAGCCCATCGAGCCGGGGTTCGCGATCGCGATCTGTCCGGCGTAGGTGCCGGGCAACTCGTCGGAGAGACGTTGGGTCAGGAGGTTGAGCTGCGTCTGGTTCGAGACCTGCTGCACCGTGAAGATGTCGGGGCTCAGCGGCCGGCCCTTGAGGTAGGTGATCAGCCGGTCCCAGACGAGACCGTCGGCACAGGAGGCCGGCAGCCAGTTCTCGATGTTGTTGTTGTAGACCACCAGATAGTTCGGTGAGGTGTTCACGGCGGCCTGCGCGGCGGTGGCACCGGTGAGGCCGACCACCGCCGTCGTGAGGACCGTGGTGAGCGCGGCGACGGCACCGCGCACGACGCGGCTGGTACGAGTGGACAACGTTCCTCCTGAACGCGCTGAACTGCGGGTGTCGAATCGCGGCGTGCGGTCAGAGCGTCCGCTGGTACTCCTCCCAGGTCCGCTTGGGGCTGACCGCCGGACCGTCGTCGGGACCCCGGTTCGCCAGCCCGTTGCGGCCGAGGTAGTAGTCGCCGGCCTGGTTCTGCGCACCCGTCGACTGGTCGGTGTCGGCGAGCGCGATGGCGTGGATGTGGTAACCCCAGTCGCCCTGGCTCGGCGTGCGCAGCCAGGCGGCGAAGCCCACCGTGCGCAGTCGGCGCAGGATGTCGGTCCGGGTGGCCGAGGAGAGCCCGCTCACCGACAGGTCGAGAGCGCCACCGCCGTCGTGGGTGCCCGCGGACGCGCCGACCCCGGTGTTGTACGACCCCTGCGTGATGGTGAGCTGGCGTCCGAGCAGACGTTCCGCCTCGAACAACATGGACCGGGTCCGGGTGTTGACGCGCACGCCGCGCAGGCTCACGACGGTGCCGGGCGAGATGGCCCGGGCGACGGTGTAGCGTCCCTCGCCGAGCAGCCGTAGCGACGTCGGACCGGGCAGTCCGGTCGCGTCGAGGCCGGTGTAGCCGAGGGACCGCTGGTAGGCGGCGTAGGCGGCGACCGTGCTGGTCCCGAAGTGCCCGTCCACGTACGTGGCGGAGAGCAGCCCTCTGGCCTGGAGGGCGCGCTCGACCAGCAGGACGCTGTCCTTGGCGCCGTCGGTCAGGGCGGTGTCCGCGCGGCGCGGGTCGATCTGCGCCGCCTTGATCAGCGCCTCCATGTTGACCTCGGGCAGCGCGGCGGAGACCGGGCGGGCCAACGGACCGGCGGCGGCCACGGCCGCGCCGGCGGCGACGAGCAGACTTCTTCTCGTGATCACATGTTCTCCGTGGGGTGCGCTGTGGATGGTCGGCAGCGCGGAACGTCGCGTGGACGCTGCGGGTGCCGGAGCCGGGGACGGCTCTTCTGCCGGAAAGCCGGAGGTCGCTTTCGCCCGACTATCGGGGCGTACGGCAGGACGGTCAAGATGATCGTCGATAATGGGCTCCGGATGTGCCGGGAATGTACGCCACGGCATGTGGTGGAACGCGGGACCAGCCGGTCGAGGCGGCCTCGGGGCGGGGCGCGTCACCCGTGGTCCGTCCACCTCCGCCTCGGGCAGCCGCAGCGTGTAACGGTGCCGCATCGGTTGAGCCGGGTCCGGTGGGGCCGTTGCCGGCGGGTTCATGACTCCATGTCCGGCGGCATGGAGGGCTCCGGCGGCAACGGCCCCCGGGCGTCAGACCCGGGCGGTGTCGACGTGGAGCTGGTCGTCCGGCCCACGGACGAACAGGTGCAGTTCGCCGTCGTAGACGTTGGCGACCGGGCCGCTCGGGGTCGTGCCGGCACCGGAGAGCGGAGTCCAACGGTTGAAGGTGGTGCCGTTGGAGGTGACGCTGAACAGGTGGTCGTTGCCGCCCCGGGCGAACAGGCGCAGCAGGCCGTCGTAACTGGCGAGGCCGAGCGGGCTGGCGGTCCAGCCGTTGCCGGGCACCGGGACCCAACCGGTCCAGACTCCGGCCGAGGACGTGTTCAGGTAGATGCGGCCGTCGGTGGCGCGCACGGCCAGGCGCAGCGTGCCGTTGTACTCGGTCACGGCGGGCGCGTCGGGGGTGGAGCCGTTGCCGGGCAGCACGTTCCAGCCGGACCAGCCGGTGGCGCCGTGGACGTTCTCGACGAGCTTGTCGTTGCCGGCCCGGACGATCAGGTGCAGCTTGTCGCCGACGACCGCGACGGCGGGGGCGCTCGGGGTGGTGCCGCCGCCGGGCAACTCGACCCAGCCGGACCACGCGGTGCGGGTGGACGTGTTGACGTGGATCCGGCCGGCGTCGTCGCGGACGAAGAGGTACAGCATGTTGTGGTGGACGGCGACCGCTGGCGCGCTGGGGGTGGTGCGACCACCCGGCACCGGGAGCCAACCCGACCAGTGGGTGCCCGTGCGGACGGTGTAGACGATCTGGCCGTCGGCGCGGCGGGCGAAGACGTGCTCGCCGCCGCCGAAGTTCGTCACCGCCGGGCTGGAGGCGACGGGCTGACCGCCGGGCACCGGGAGCGCGCCCTGCCAGTAGCGGGTCAGGGTGAGGCCGAAGGTGTGCAGGATCGGTCGGATCGGCTGGAAGTACGACCGGTCGTCCTCGTCACCGCAGGGGAGGTTGCGCCCACCGGAGAGCACCCCCTGGGCCTGGTCACCGGCGACGTAGGGGCCGCCGGAGTCGCCCGGTTCGGAGCAGGCGTCGGTCATCGTCAGGCCGGTGACCACCTTGTCCGGGCCGCCGTTCCTACCGGGATACACGATGGTGACGTTCTTGGCCAGGATGGTCCCGCACCGCACACCGGTCGTGACGCCGGTACGGCAGACCGAGGCGCCCTCGGCGGCCGGTTCGTCGCCGTTGACCGGGCCGAGACCGAGCACCTCGGCGTTCGGACGCCAGTCGGCGTACGTCCGCACCCAGGCCATGTCGGCGGACGGGAAGGAGTAGCCGCCCCAGACGCCCAGCGGCCGGCCCTGCGCGGTGAGCGCCCCGGGGGGCGCCTCGAGGGCGCAGTGTCCGGCGGTGAGGAACCCGGCGTCCCCGCTGAGGTTCTCCGTCACGGCGAAGCCGGTCGTGCAGCCGGCCGTCCCGCCGATCAGATAGCCGTTGCCGGCGCTCAACCGGTCGGCCTGCTGCTGCGGTCGCCCGGCCACCTCGACGACGCGTACCCTGCTCTCCGGCGCCCCGACGCCCTGGGCGAACCGCCGGGCGGCCGGGGCTCCACCCGGCAGCGCCTGGATCACCAGCGCCCCGCCGTCCACGTCGGCGTGCCAGCCGGTCACCTCGGCCGGAACGCTCGTGGCCTGGTCCAACCGGACCTTCAGCCGCTCCAGCGCCGCGCCGTCCGGCACCGGCTGCGCCGCTGCCGGCGTGCCCACCAGCATCGTGCCCGCGACGCTCAACGCCGCCAGCCACCCCACCGCGATCCTCCGCACCCAAGGCCTCCTCGTCACCCGTGCCCGACGGTGGCCCGGCACCTGGCAATGAGAACCTCTCGACTCCTGCGGTGGACAGATCTTGTCGGGTTCCCGTCCCGACCACCCGTGCCGCAGCCACCGACGGCGAAAACCGACACCGACCGCCACGGCTGCCGGGGTACGTTTGCCGGCATGTCGCCGACCGAGACGGAACTGCTGCCCGAGACGCGACGCGCGCTGCGTCACCTGCTCGCCACCCGTCAGGTGCAGGGGCGCGCGCCCTCCGTCGTCGCCGCCGTGGTGCGTGACGGTCGTCCGGTGTGGATGGACGGCCGGGGAAGCGTGGACGGTGACCCGCCGGACGGCGACACCCAGTACCGGATCGGGTCGGTGACCAAGACCTTCGTGGCGCTGCTGGTGCTGCGCCTGCGCGACGAGGGGCGGCTCGCCCTCACCGACCCGCTGGCCGCGCACCTGCCCGGCACCGTGGCCGGTGCGGCCACCGTCGGCGCACTGCTGGCGCACACCGCCGGGCTCGCCGCCGAGCCGCCCGGCCCGTGGTGGGAGCGGACCCCGGGCGCGCTCCGGCCCGACCTGGCCGACGTGCTCGGCCAGGACCCGCAGGTGCATCCGGCCGGGCAGCGCCACCACTACTCCAATCCCGGTTACGCGCTGCTCGGCGCGCTCGTCGAGCGGGTGCGCGGCGAGCAGTGGGACGAGGTGCTGCGGCGTGAGGTGTTGGCGCCGCTCGGGATGACCCGCACCACCCTGCTGCCGGTCGCGCCGCACGCCACCGGCTGGGCCGTCCACCCCTGGGCCGACGTGCTGCTGCCGGAGCCCGCCGTGGACACGGGGCGGATGTCGCCGGCCGGGCAGCTCTGGTCGACGGCGGCGGACCTGGCCCGGTTCGTCGCCTTCCTCACCGACGGCGACGAGCGGGTGCTGCACCCGGACACGCTGGCGGAGATGCGCACCCCCGCCTGCCCGCCCGAGGCGACCGGCTGGGACAGCGGCTACGGGCTCGGCACCCAACTGCTGCGCCGGGACGGCCGACTGTTGGCCGGTCACACCGGCTCGATGCCGGGCTTCGTCGCCGCCGTCTGGGTCAGCGCCGACGACGGTCTGGGCACCGTCGTGCTGGGCAACGTGACGGCTGGCCTCGCCGCCGGCGCGGTCGCCGCCGACCTGCTGCGGACGGTCGCCGAGCGGGAGCCGAGGATCCCGGAGCCGTGGCGTCCGCTGCCCACGGTCGATCCGGAGCTGCTGGACCTCGCCGGCCCGTGGTACTGGGGACCCGCTCCCTACCTGCTGCGCCCGCTGGCCGACGGCTTCCTGGAACTGGCCTCGATGTCCGGCGGCGGACGCGGCACCCGGCTGCGCCCGACCGGCGACGGCCGGTGGGAGGGGCTCAACGGCTATTTCGCCGGCGAGCGGCTGCGGGTGGAACGCGACGCCGCTGGCGCGGTGAGCCACCTCGATCTCGGCACCTTCGTCTTCACCCGGGCGCCCTACGATCCGGCGGCACCGGTGCCCGGCGGTGTCGACCCGGCCGGGTGGCGGACCGGTCGAGGGGCGGACGACCGGTAGGTCACACGGCGGTGAGCAGCGCGTCGAGCGGCCGAGGCAGGGCGTCCCGACCGACGGCCGCCTCGACGAGCAGCCGTGCGTAGCGCAGCTTGCGGCGCGCGCCGCTGCCCAGGAACCGCCGCATCTGCGCCTCGGGCTGCCGACCGCGCCAGGCCGGCTGGCTCTGCAACGAGCGGAACGACCCGAGGTCGCCCTGCGCGTCGAAGAGCGCCTCGACCCCGGCCGCGCCCACCGCGCGGATCAGCTCGTCCTCCAGATCGTCGACGCAGACGTGGAACCCGAGGCGTTCCATCTCGGCGCGGGTGGGGGTCGAGCCGATCCGGGCGGCGAGCCCGCGTCGGAACAGTTCCTCCTCCCGCAGGTCGCACAGGCCGGCGAGCCGCACCCGGGCGCCCAGCGGACCCGACCCCGTCAGGAAGCGGCCGATCGCGTGCGCCCCGCCGATCGGCACCACCACGATCCGTTCCGCCGCGAGGTCCCGGCCGCGACCGACGGCGGCTGTCTCCACGGCGATCTGGTCGCTGATCCCCTCGACCAGCACCACGGCCACCGCGTCGTCGACCTTCGCCAGGGCGCGGGCCGTCGCCAGGGTGCAGGCGTCGGGACCACTGACGTAGCCGTCGACGTCGGCTCGTCGAGTCGTGGACATGGCCGCCATCATCGGCGATACACACCTCCGCCGACCAGGGATTTACCACGGCTCATCCCGTCGACAGGCTCCGCGCCGGAGCAACGATGTCGGTGGGCGGCTGTAGCCTGTGCGGGTGCGGGACATGGTTCTCAGGAGCAACCTCGATGGCTGACGCCGACGACGTCCGTCGCCTGGCGCTGGCGCTGCCTCACGTCGCCGAGATCGACAGTGACGGTTTCGACTTCCGGGTCGCCGACAAGGGGTTCGTCTGGTCCTACCCCGAACGCCGACCCGGCGCGTCGCGCCTCATCCGCACCGACGTCGCGGTGCTCTACGTCGGCGACGAAGCGGAGAAGCAGGCCTTGCTCCTCGGGGAGCCCGAGGTCTTCTTCACGACGCCCGCGTACGACGGGCTGCCCCTGGTCATGCTGCGGCTGGCGCAGGTGGACGTCGACCGCCTGACGGAACTGGTCACCGACGCGTGGCACATGCGTGCCCCGGACTCGCTCGTCGCCGACCTCGACGCGGCCACGGGCTCGTCGGGTCCCGGATAAATCGCGACCACCGCCATCCGGCAGTTGGCTACCATCCGTGGCGATGGCGGAGTTCGTGCATGTCACCCTCGCGCGCTCGGCTCGACGCATCCAGCGGTCGGGGATCGCGGCACGCAGCACCGGGCACGCCGGTGGACGGGGCGTTTACTGCATGCCGGTGTTGCCCTCGTTCACTCTCACCTACCAGTGGGTGCGTGAGCTGCGGCGCTGGCATTCCGGCGTACTGGTCGCGGTGCATCTGCGGCTGCCCGACGACGAGCCGGTGACCGTCGGGCACTACGGTGCCCCACCGCGCGCGGTCACCGCCGCACAAGCGGTTGCGGCGGTGCGTGGGCTCGACGACCCGCGCGGCTGCGAGGTGTTCGTGCCCCGCGCGGTCACCACCGCCGAGGTCCGCCGGATCCAGGACGTCCCGCAGGGAGTCGGTTGGCGGTACCTGCCGGGAGCTCACGGCCGGCGGCCCTGTCCGTGTCCAGCCTGCCTGCCGCGCGGAGCCCGCAATGTCGCCAAGCTGCGCCGCCGGTTCCCGGACAACGAGCCGCCCAGACCGAAGGGCGAGCTGATGGCCCGACTGCGGACGGCAGCCACCGCCGACGAGATCATCGACGTGCTGTGGGAGCTGGGTCGTGGCCGGCGCGGCGGTGCCGAGGAGCTGGCGTACCTGGCGGACCATCCCGATCCGCACGTACGCGACACCCTCGAAAGCGCCCTGCGTGCGTACCGCGGTCGCGAAGCGCGACGGCTTCGCGCGCGGCTACAGCTCGACAACGCGGCGCCGTCGACTCCGGAAAGCTGCTGAGTGACCTGATCGTTACGCCCGACCGGACTCGGGGCCGCCGTCCGGCGGGTTCGGCGGCGAGGTCGCCAGCAGGTTCCGGATGGCGACTGCGATCACCGGATCCACCGGAAACCGTGCCTCCAGCCATTCGAGGACGACCCGGGCGGCCGCACGGTTCGCCCGGTAGCCGGGCACCATCGCGGCCAACGGCAGCGCCCCGGGCGGGTACGCCTGCTCCACCCGTCGGGCGGGATCGAACGGGTCGCGTCGGTGGGCGACGCCGGGGGAGGTGAGCCGGAGCAGGGCGAGGACCCGGTCCACGGCGTACGACTGGATGAACCGCGACGCGGACAGATGCTCGCCGCGCAGCTCGCGGTGCAGGCCGACGTAGAGGTTGGTCAGCGCCTCGTTCAGGTGGAAGGCGGGCGTGTCGTGGGGCGGGCACGCCGGAGGACGCCGACTCTCGGCGAGGCCGGCGGGCGCGTCGGGTCGCTGCCAGACGACGCGGGCGCCGGCGAACGGCAGCCGGGTCAACTCGTCGACGGTGAAGACCGCGTACTCGACGAAGATCCCGTCGGCGTAGAGCGCCTTGCGGCCGTTGCGGTCGTTGGCGAAGCTGTACGCCACCGGGCAGGGCGCCGCGAGCCAGTCGATGGAGTCGACGTAGCGGGAGACGGCGCCGTCGGCGACGACCACGAAGAAGTCGAGGTCGGAGTGCTCGTCGAGCCGATCGTGTTCGTGCCCCGCCGAACCGAGGCCGAGGAGGGCCACCGTGTCCGGCCGGGTGGCGAGGTGGGTGGCGAGATCGTCCAGCCGGCGCAGCATCGGGTGCATGACGTCGTCCCTTTCGTGAAGAGTCGACGTTTCAGCCCGTACGGCCGTGGCCGCCGCCGGGGTCGCGACAGGAGATGCGGCGATGCTATGCCGGGTGGCGGCACCGATCAACGGTGCGGCCTGGCCCGGTGCGTGGAACCTCAACGACTCCAAATCATCGATACATTTGCATGTCTTGCTTCGCTCGTGTATGAAGACTCCAGGCACGTCTGGTGCTGGTTCCTGGGGAGGAGCGACGATGAATGACACCCTGCGCCGCCTGCGAACGGCGGCGGTCGCGCTCAGCGCCTGCACACTCGGGCTGAGCCTGCTGTCGGCACCCGCCGCCGCCGAGGCGCCCTCGGTGCAACCGCTCGCACCGCAGTCCGAGCGGGCGCCCGAGTCGGAGCAGTTCTCGGTCGAGGGCGTCACCACGGTCGGTGAACTCCGTACCGTCGACGGCTCGCTGTCCCGCGTTCGGGACAGCCGGACGCAGATCATCCGGCATCCCGGGGCGTCGTACGTCAAGGTGCACTTCAGCGCACTGCGACTGGCCCCCGGCGAGTACGTGACCGTGGCCAGCCCCGACGGTCGGGAGAGCTACCGGTACGACCGCGACCTGGACCGGGCGACCGGCTCGGACTACACCACCGACGGCCAGCCGGGTTTCTGGGCCATGTCGGTGGAGGGTGACACCGCCGTGGTGACGCTGCACAGCAGCCGCGCCGGCCGGGGTGAAGCCGCGACCATCGACCGCTTCTGGCGCGGCTACGACGCCACGGAGATCAAGCAGTACAACTTCTCCACGCAGTCCGTCTGCAGCACCGACGCCCGCCGCGACGTGGTCTGCTACCAGAACAGCCACCCCACCGAGTTCGCCCGGGGTCGGGCGGTGGCGCGACTGCTGATGAGTGGCGGGGGCATGTGCACCGCCTGGCGGGTCGGCAACACCAACCGCCTGCTGACCAACAAGCACTGCTTCTCGACGCAGGCCGCCGTCAGCGCCAGCGAGACGCAGTTCAACTACCAGTGCGCCACCTGTGGCGGCTCGAACCCCGGTGCCGGCACCAAGGTCAGCGGCCTCACCCTCTACAAGGTGAGCACCGGTGGCTCCGGTGAGCTCGACTACGCCCTGTACTCGGTGAACAACTTCAGCAGCATCCAGGGGTTCGGCACGCTGTACCTGGCGACGACCGCCACCACCACCGGCACCCGGATGTACATCCCCGGGCACGGTGACGGCAGCCCGAAGCGACTGTCGATCTTCGAGGACACCCAGAACGGCGCGAACTGCACCGTCAAGAACGCCAACTACAACAGCTGGAACATCAGCTACAGCTGTGACACCTCGGGCGGAAACTCGGGCTCGCCGGTGCTGAACGGCAGCCACCGGGTGATCGCCCTGCACCACCTCGGCGGTTGCCCGTCGAACCAGGGCGCGAAGGCGCACCTGATCTACAACGAGATCGCCAGCCTGATCGACAACAACGGCTGACCGACGGTCGACCACGGGCCGCCGGGGTGCACGACGCCCCCGGCGGCCCGTGATCAGTGCGATCGCCCGGTGTGAGGCTCGTTCGTTCCCCGGGGCCGGACTTGCATCTCAAGCCGCTTGAGATCGCATAGTGGGCGTCGTGGACATGAACGAGCTGTACGCCATCGGGGACGTCGCCCGGCGGACCGGCCTGAGCGTCAGCGCGGTCCGGCACTACGCGGACGCCGGTGTCGTAACGCCGGCCGCCAGCACCCCGGCCGGCCACCGCCGGTACGACGTGTCGGCCATCGCCCGCCTGGAGCTGGTCCGGACGCTGCGGGAACTCGGTGCCGGCCTGGACGAGATCCGGCGGGTACTGGCCGGCGAGGCGACGCTGCGCGAGCTGGCCGCCACCCACCTGGCCCTGCTGGCCCGGCAGGAGGCGCGGCTGCGCAGCCGACGCGCGGTGCTGTCGGCCATCCTGCGACAGGACTCCACGGCCGAGCAGGTCCTGCTGATGCACAAGCTGGCCGGCATGTCGGACGAGGAGCGCGACCGGCTGATCGACGAGTTCTGGACCGAGGTCTCCACCGGCTGGGAGCCGCCGGAGCGGATGATCCAGTGGTGGCGGGCGGCCCGGCCGGAGCTGCCCGATCATCCCACCACGGCCCAGTTGGAGGCGTGGATCGAGCTGGCCGAGCTGGTCCGGGACACCGAGGTCCGGCAGGCCGTGCGCCGTCATCTGCGCGAGGTGTGCACCACCGGGGCCGGGCCGCTGATGACCTCGCCGCCGATGCTGGACAGCCTGGAGGCCGCCACGCCGATCGCCGAGGCGGCGATGGACGCGGCGCGGGAGCGGGTGGCGCCGGACTCGCCCCGGGGGCGGGAGATCGCCGACCGGTGGATGGGGTGGCTGACCGGCATCTTCGCGACACCGGACAACCCCGGGATACCGGACACGCCCGAGTTCCGCATCGAGACCGCCGACCACATGCTGGCGGGCGCGGAGTGGGAGCGTACGCCGCCGGACCCGGAGGGACCGCTCGACCGGTACATGGCGCTGGTCACCGCTGTGAACAGCGTGCCACCGGAGTCGTTCCCGTACGAGTGGCTGGCTGCGGCACTGCGCGCCTCGGCCCTACCGGCGCGCTGACCGGTCAGTGCGCCGGCTTGACGGAGCGGACGAAGCTGGCCCACGCGGCGGGGGAGAAGGTCAGGGCCGGGCCGGACGGGTCCTTGCTGTCGCGTACGGCGACGAGGCCGGGCAGGTTGTCGGCGACCTCCACACAGTCACCCCCGTTGTCGCCGCTGCGGGTGCTCGTGCGCCACCGAGCGCCGGCCATTTCAGCCACGGTGAACCTCCCCGATGATCTTGTTGATCAGCTGTCTTGATTGTGCCTCATCCAGCGTCAGATCATCGAGGCTCGCCCATACTTCGTCGTAGATGGCGAGTTCTTCCTTGCGGTCGAGGTAGAGCGCACCGGTCAACGACTCTTTGTAGACGACCGACGGCTCGGGCTCGATCCGGTTCCGGATCGGGAAGTCAAGCATGACGAACGAGCCGGCGACCGCGCCGAAGTGCAGGCCGGCGCTGAGGGGAAAAATTCGAACAGAGACGTTGGGGAGTTCGCCGACCGCCAGGAGGTGCCGAAGCTGATCAGCCATCGTTGCTGCACTGCCGACCGTGCGGAGCAGCGCTGCCTCGGCCAGGATCACCTCCACCCTGGGTGCCGGAGGCAGTCTCCGGTGCAGAAGGGCCTGTCGTTGCAGTCGTACCTCGACCAGACGTTCGCGCTCCGCGTCCGTCATGGTGCGGCGGTGCTGGTAGACCGCGAAGGCGTAGGCGCGCGTCTGTAGCATGCCGGGGATCAGAGCTTCGTCGAAGCGGCGAATGGACGACGCGGCGGATTCCAGGCCGACATAGAGTTCGAACCACTCGGGAATGGCATCGACGTACGAGTGCCACCAGCCCCTGGCCCTGGTCTCGTGGGCCAGGGCGGTGAGGGCGCGGGACAGTTCGGGCGTCGCGCCGTACAACTCGCACAGGGCCCGCACGTCGATGGCGCGGGCCGAGCCGAGGCCGGACTCGATGCGCCACATCTTCTGCCGGCTACAGTGCAGCGCGTCCGCCGCGCCGTCGAGGGTCATCTGTGCTTCGGTGCGTAGCTCCCGCAGCGCCCGCCCGAGCTGCCGTCTCGGGACGGTCGATCCCATGTCGTCGGCCATCCGCCACCCTTTCCTGCGTTGCGTTTTGTTACATCGGTACGCCACCGGTGAAACGTCGACCTGTCGCTGAGGAAATGGTTGACCCGTTGCCGTCCACGCAATGGCTATTACGTATCGGACCCTACCGGAATGCGCCGACGACAGCCATGTGCGCGCAATTCCCGTACGCGCAATTCGCGTTTTTCGGGTTCGGTCACCGGACGGTGTGGCCAGGCGGCAACGGCCTCAACGGGTGCCGGCGGCCAGACGTCGCCCCCAGTCGCGCATGTACTCGACGGCCTCGGGTGGTCCGTGCACGACGAACGGGGCTTCGAGTGCTCCGATGCAGAAGGTGGCCCAAGCGAGGGAATCGGCGGCGAGGTACACCCGACACGACGAGTCGTCGACGGGCTCCACGGTGCCGTAGTGCCCGATCTCGTTGCGCACCCGCTCCGCGGGGGCCTGGACGGTGGCAAGGACGGGATACCTGGCGGGCATCGATCTGATCTGGGCGTGCACGTACCCGACGGGGTCGTCGGCAGGCAGCCGGCGGGGCGCGAAGCTCTTCCCGGTGCAGTCCGGGCCATCGATCCGGTCGACCCGGAAGGTGCGCCAGTCGCCCCGGCCGTGGTCCCAGGCGATGAGGTAGAGGCGGTTCTCGACGCTGACGATCCGGTGCGGGTCGGTCGTCCTGCTGGTGACCTGACCGGTTCGCCTGCGATAGGTGAACTCCAGCGTCTCCGTATCTCGGCAGGCCAGGGCGATGGTCGTCAACGAGGCGACATCGGTGATGGCGGCATGCGCCTCGGTGCCCGGCGCCGGAACGGCGACGGCTCGGAGGCTGTCGACGCGGCGCCGGATACGTACGGGAAGCACCTGGACGATCTTGGCCATTGCGCTGAGCGCGGCCTCCCCGGACATCGGGTGCGCGCGGGAGGCGATCTCCTTGAGCCCCATGACCACGGCGGCGGCCTCCTCCTCGCTGAGCACCAGGGGCGGGAGGGAAGCCCCTGGACTGAGCTGGTAGCCACCGCCGGTGCCCCGCGTCGTGGTGATCGGATACCCGAGTTCCTGGAGGCCGTCGACGTCACGGCGGAGCGTGCGCTGGCTGACACCGAGGCGACGGGCGAGTTCGTCGCCGGGCCAGTGACGCCGGTTCTGAAGCAGTCCGAGGAGTTCGAGGACCCGGGTGCTGCTCGACATGACCCGACTCTAGCGATCCTTGTGGCCGTATAGCGGCCACAAGGGTGGTGAGGATGGGACGTGCCATGAAACGGAAAGGACCTACGAGCATGCGCATTCTCGTCACCGGAGCAACCGGCCAGGTCGGGCGTCACCTCGTCGCTCAACTGCACGAGGCCGGGCACGACGTCCGAGCGCTCACCCGCAATCCCGCGAAGGCCGACCTGCCGCCCGGCGTCCGGGTGATGGCAGGCGACCTCACCGACACCGCCACGCTCGGACCCGCCTTCGAAGGAGTCGACGGAATCCACCTGATCACGTTCGGCGGCGACGGCTTCGACGACCTGACCAACGGCTCGGAGATCGTCGACCTGGCCGAGCGCCATGGCGTCGGTCGCGCCACCGTACTCGGTGGCTGGTCTCCCACCAGCGTCGAGAACGCCCTCATGTCCAGCACCATCGGCTGGAGCATCCTGCAACCCGTCGAGTTCATGGGCAACGCCCTCGAATGGGCCGAGGAGATCCGTACCAGTCGCACCGTCTCCATGCTCGCCGCCTACCCGAGCGCGATGGTGCACGAAGCTGACATCGCCCGCGTCGCCGCGACCGCGCTCACCCGGGACGGCCACGGGGGACGCGCCTACCCGCTCACCGGACCCGAGGCGCTCACCCCACGGGAACGAACCCGGATCCTCGCCGAGGCCACCGGTCAGGACATCGCCTTCGTGCAACTCACCGAGGACGGCGAACGCGCCCGGCTGCGCGGTTACGGCTACGACGACGACTACGTGGAGTTCGGAATCCAGTTGGCCACCAACCCTCCCGACACCGCCGGCGTGGTCCTGCCCACCGTCGAGGAGGTCACCGGGCAGCCCGCCCGAACCTTCGCCCAGTGGGCTCAGGAACACGCCGGACAGTTCCGCACCACCCCCTGACCCGCCCGCCCCTCCCCGTCGATCATGGAGTTGTGGTGCCACGGGATGTGGTCTTTGTGGCGGTCTGGTGGGTGCCCGAACTCCATGATCGACGGGGCGACGCGGTGCGGGGGCGGTGCGGGGCGGGGGCGGTGCGGGGGCGGGGCGGCTGATCAGGGGTTTCGGCGCAGGTCCGGTACGTCGGGGAGCTGCTGGAAGCCGGCCGAGCGGTAGGTGGCGACGGCACCGGCGTTGGCACTCGGGGTGCACACGATCGCGCTCGACGAGCCCATCTGGCGCAGGGTTGCCGCCGCCGCGACGGTGATCGCCGTGCCGTACCCGTGGCCGCGATGGTCGCGGTGCACGCCCATCGGTTCGAGCAACCCGGGCCGTCCCGGACCGGCCGACCACACCGTCGCGGTCGCCACCGCGGTGCCGTGGTCGTCGTAGGCGACCAGACACCGGGCGTCGGCGTACGCCGGTCCGGTCGCCATCGCGTGCCACCGCTCGTCCGTGAACGTCGACCGGTCGAACGCCGCGCGCTGCACGGCGACCCGCTCGTGGACCTGCTCCGGGCCGACCGACTCGATCCGTACGCCGCGGTCCGCCACGGGTTCCGTGAGGTCACGTCGAAGCGGTGTCCACGGCTCGTCGAGGTCCCACCCGGCAGCGAGCAGCAGCGCACGGAACACGCCGTCGCACCGCGCCTCGACGGCGACGCTTCCCTGCGGGAGGACGCCGCGTTCCGGCCGCGTCACGTCGTCGGCCATCTGGCGGGCCAGCTCCTCGTCCTGGCCGGCGTCGGGGGCGATCCCGATCCGCACCAGCCCGGGACCGTCCAGCAGCCCGACGGCGAGGATCGTTCCGTCGCGGCTCCAGGTCCGGACCGCGCGGGCCGTCGTCTCCGCTCCGAAACTCCAGTGCCAGCCCAGGTCCCCCGGATGCAGTTGTACCGGCGACCCGTCGTGCTGCCACCGGCGCAGCACACGTACGGCCTCGCCCAGCCCGTCGACCCCTGGCGTGCTCATCACCACCGACACGTCGAGATCCAAACACCGCCGCCCCGCCGGGCTCAACGGGATATTGCCTTGTCGCCCTGCGGGTCCGTGCCTACCGTACGGTGATGCCTCTGCGACTGCTGTCGGTGACCTTCGACGCGCACGATCCGACCCGCCTGGCGCGGTTCTGGGCCGGTCTGCTCGGCCGGGAGGTCGTCGAGGACGCCGGTGGCGTGCTCCTGCCCGGCGACGACACCCAGGTCGGTCTCCGGTTCGCGTCCGGCGGCGCGGAGATGACCCCGCCGAACCGCCTGCACCTGCACCTGACCAGCGCGAGCGCCGCCGGTCAGCAGGAGACGGTGGCGACGGCGCTGCGGCTCGGCGGCGGCCACCTCGACGTCGGGCAGCGCCCCGAGGAGGGGCACGTCGTCCTGGCCGATCCCGAGGGCTACGAGTTCTGCGTGATCGAGGCGGGCAACAACTTCCTCGCCGGGTGCGGGCTGCTCGGGGAGGTCGCCTGCGACGGCACCCGCGAGGTCGGCCTCTTCTGGAGCGCGGCGCTGGACTGGCCGCTCGTGTGGGACCAGGACGAGGAGACCGCGGTCCAGTCCCCGCACGGCGGTACGAAGGTCGCGTGGGGCGGCCCGCCGGTGGCCCCGAAGGTGGGCCGGAACCGGCAGCGCTTCGACCTGGCCCCGGCCGGTGGCGACCAGCAGGCGGAGGTCGACCGGCTGGTCGCCCTCGGGGCCACCCGCCTGGAGACCGGTGCGGATGGCGTCGTCGTGCTGGCCGACCCGGACGGCAACGAGTTCTCCGTCAGACGGAGCTGACCGGGGCGCGGCCGATGCGGCCGGTGGGTCAGCGCACCGGCGACCGCCTGAGCCCTGTCGTCGAGTCGCCGGGCCGGCGAGTGCCGTCACGCGTCGGTCGATTGGTCGGATCCGTCATACGTCGGGTGGGCGTATGCGCCGTGCTGCCCGGTCAGCGGGTGACCGCCGGAGGCGGCGCCGGCCCGGTCCGCCGGCCCGTGCTGGTCGGAGTGGTGGACGTGCGACGAGAAGTCGTACACCACGTCCACGGCGATGACGTCACCGGCTTCGTGGTGGTCGGCGGGCAGCCGCTCCGAGATGGTGCCGGTGACGTCGACCAGCAGACCGTCGAGGCCGATGCCGCCGCGCCGGTCCCGGATCCGCTGCCGGACCTTGTCCAGCCCCAGCAGCGTCAGCGGCGCCCGGGTGCCGCGCCAGACGGCCCGCGCCGCCCGCCGGTCGGGGGCCGGTCCGGCGGGCGGCAGGTAGTACCAGACCCGCACCTCCGACGCCGGTTGCCCAGCGCCGTGCGCCCGCGCGACGACCTGCTGCGCGCGGAACTCTTCGGCCGGCACCCCGCCGTACCGCTGGCTCCTGACGACGTCCTGGTAGAGGAAGTCGTCGGTGATGACGATGAGATCGGCTCCGGTGTTGGCCAGTGCCGCCAACACCTTCTTGAAGACCGGCGAGCCGACCAGGTCACCGGCCATGATCACGGCCTGGCCGACGAAGCCGGTGGCTCCCCGGCCGGTGCTGCCACCGACGAAGGCCGCCCGCAGGCGGATCCGGCCGGCGTCACCCGGCTCGGAGTTGGCCTCGTGCAGTCCGTGCCGCAGTCCCAGAATGAGCCCCGGCACGACCCGGCCGAGGTCCGCCCCCTCGGGCAGGACCGCCAGTTGGCCGTCCCCGTGGTCCTGCACGTTCTCCCGGTCCAGTCGTCGGATCCCGGCCCGCTCACAGGCGAACTGGACCACCCGGAGCAGCCGTTCCTGCACGTCAAGCTGACCCGGCACGGACCGTGTGCTGTAGCCCTCGACGTCGACGAAGAGACTCAACCGGTACGGGGTCGCGGGGCGGATCATCGCTCGTCTCCCTCCTGCGCTGCCGGCGGCGGCAGCGTGCCCCTCTCGACCAGATGACGCAGCAGGTCGGGGCGGCACACGATCTGTCGCCGGTACTCCGTTTTGATCAGGCCGGTCTCCCGGAGCCGGCGGAACGCCCGTTGCAGGCTCGGGTCCGAGACCCCGACGAGCGAGGCCAGCTCCGGCTGGCTGAGCGGGACCTCGATGCGGACGCCGGAGGCGTACGGCCGCCCGTACGCCTCGGCCAGGTGTTGCAGCGCCAACGCCAGGCGGACCAGGGTGGACGCGGTGGTGAAGTCGACCCGGTGCCGGGTCGCCCGCCGAAACTTGTCGGCGACCGAGGCGTGGATCGCGGTGGCCGCCTCGGGACGCTCGGCCATGAACGTCCGGAGCGACCGGGCGGTGATCACCCGGACCCGCACGGCGGTCGCCGCGAAGACCGAGGCGGACCGGGGGGTGCCGTTCATCGCGGCGAGCTCGCCCACCATGTCCCCGGCACCCCGCAACGACAGCAGTACGGTACGACCGTCGACGGTTCCGCCGAGCACCTTGACGCAGCCGCCCAGCACGACGAACGCGTCGGTGCTGCTGTCCCCGTCCAGCATCAGCGCCTCGCCCGAGGCGTACCGCCGGTCGGATCCGAGGCTGACGAGCGCGGTCCGGTCGGCCTCGCGGAGCCGGTCGAGGAGGGTGCCGGGGCGCCAGGCCCCGGTCGTGGCCGACCACGGTCGGTGCGCATGACTCATCGAATGCCCCACACCCGCTGACGCCAGCGACGTAGTTGTCCACTCCGAATGACGACGACCGTATCGGGCTCCACAATGGTCGGCCATCGCTCCTTGTGGTCGAGGACGGTCGCTCTTCGTGTCAATTGACGCACTGTTCGGCTCACCGCTTCCCATCCGGTGATGGGAAGCGCGTCCGGCCGCGCACCTAGCATCATCGCCATCTACGCCGGCAGCGCTCGCGATCGGGCGGGACCACCGACACAGTGGACGGTGAGGAACATGGCGGTCCGACCAGGAGAGCCGGTCGATGCCGGGGAGCTGCTCGCCTCCTGCGCGGCGCTGGCCGACCGCGGCGGCGCGCAGCTCGCGCCGCTGGCCGGGATCCTGCGGACCGGCGGTCTGCGGCTGACCGAGCCCATGCGGTTGGCCGTCGTCGGTCAGATCAAGCGAGGGAAGTCGACCCTGGTCAACGCTCTGCTCGGCGCGGAGCTCAGTGCCACCGGGCGGGCCGAGCTGACCTTCACGGTCAGCGAGTTCCGGTACGCCGACCGGCCAGAGATCGTCGTGCACTACAAGGACGGGACGGTGTCCACGGGGTTCGCGCCCGCGCAGTTCCACGAGCTGACCACCCGGGACGCCCGCCGGGCCGAGCACCTGCGACGGATCCGGAAGGTCGAGTACGGCATCCCCAACCCGCTGCTGCGCCACTTCCGCCTGGTGGACACGCCGGGGCTGGGCAGCGTGCACGTGGTGGACGCCGCGAACACCCGCGACATCCTCGGCATCGGCGACATCGCCGACGGGTCCGAACGGCACGCCCTCGCACAGGCGCTCGCCGACAGCGGCCGGGACGGGGCGACCGTACACCGGGAGAGCATCGCCGAACTCGACCAGGCCGACGCGGTGCTCTACCTGTTCAGCCGTGCCCTGCACCAGCGTGACCACACGGCGTTGTCGCAGTTCATCGGTTCCGCCGGCGGTTCGCTGACCCCGTTGAAGGCGTTCGGTGTGCTCAGCCGGTGCGACCAGTACTGGCCGGACCGGACTGCCGGAAGGGGCGTCGACCCGCTCGCCCGCGACCCGCTCACGGTCGGCGACCAACTGGCCCGGCAGTTGCTCGGCTGGGCACCGGCGGCCCGGACGTTCTACACGGTCCTGCCGGTCGCGGGGCTGCTCGCGGCGGGGGCGAACCGGTTGGGTGACCGCGAGTTCGAGTGGCTCGCCGACCTGGTCCGCGACGGGGGCGCGGGAAACGTCGTCCGGCTCCTGCGCGACGCGGAACGCTTCGCGAACCGGGAGGACCTCCGGGGTGTACGGCTCCCGGTCGACCAGCGGCGGCACCTCGTCACCCGGGTCGGCGCCTGGGGTGTCGCACTGGCGTGCCGGTACCTCGACGACGGGCTCGGTCCCGGGCAGGTGCGGCAGCGGCTGCTCGACCACAGCGGGATACCCCGGCTCCGCGCCCTGGTGATCCGGCACTTCGGCAACCGGTCGGCGCTGCTCAAGGTGGACGGCGTGGCGCAGCGCGCCCGCGCCGAGGTGGTCCGCCTGCGACTGGCGGCGCAGCGCGCCGGCCTCCGGGTGGCGCCGGAGGTCGACCACGTCGCCTCCCAGCTCGAACGACTGCACGACGCGCTGCCCGGCCTCGCGGAACTGCGCACCCTCGGCCGCTACTACAACGGCGAGTTCGGACTGGTCGACGAGGAGGTCGACACGCTGCTCCGGGTGACCGGAGAACACGGCCTCGACGCGGCCTCCCGGGTCGGACTGCCGCCGACCGCGACCGCCGGGGACATCGCGCGGGCCGCCCGCGCCGCCGCCGGTTGGTGGGCCGCGCAGCTCCAGGATCCGATGCGGGACGCCGTCGCGGCGCTGGTGGCCCGTCAACTCATGCGCTCGTTCGAACGGATCGAGGCCGAGGCGACCGTGGACGCCGGGCGGGCATCGTCCGGGCCGGGCACGTCGGCCTCGGCGGAGACCCGGCCGCACCGCACGCACCCCCCGTCCGACGACCTGGAGGCACCCACATGCGCGCGAACCTGACCCGTTGGCTGCCCGACAGGTCGAGGTGGTGGCGACGGCCGCGACGCCGGGAGCTGCGCCGGATCGAGAGCCGGATCGACGAGGCCGTGGCCGCTCTGCGCGCGCTCGGCGTACAGGTGGCCGCCCTCCAGGAGAGCATCGACCGGCGTGCGGAGTCCGTGGCCGGAGCGGGTGGAGCTTCCGGGCAACCGGCGGACGGGACGGCGCGGCCGGCCGGTGCCCCCGCCGGGGAACCTCCCGGCGGGGTGCGGGAACTCGTCACGATCGCGGACCGGCTCGCCGACCTGACGTCCCGGGCGACGCCGACCGACCCGGCCCAGGCCGCCGCGGTCCTGCGCTGGCTCGACCGGCAACTGCCGGCCGTCATGGAGGCGGCCGGACTCGTCGCGATCGCCGACCCGGCCGGTCCGGTCGACCTCGACCGGCACGAGGTGGTGGCGAGCCGGCCGGGCCCGGTCGACACCGAGGTGATCGCCGAGACCGTCCGGGTCGGCTATCTCTGGCGCGGCTCGCTGCTGCGTACCCAACAGGTCGTCACCACGCACCCCGACGCGGTCGGGTGCCGACCCTGAACCCGAGGAGGGCACCATGAACCAGTTGTCCGAGTTGCGGAAGGCCGTGTTGTCCGGGTTCCGCGCCGTCATCGACATCACCGAGCGGAGCGCGCCGGCCCCGCTCTTCGAGGCCGCCGAGCAGGCCTGGCACCGGCTCGCCGACGAGCGGTACCGGGTCGTCGTCTGCGGCGAGTTCAAGCGGGGGAAGTCGACCCTGCTCAACGCGCTGGTCGACCGGTCCGGGCTGTTCCCGGTCGACGTCCAGATCGCCACGTCCGTGGTGGTCGAGTTGTCGTACGCGCCGGTCGAGGTGGCGGTCGTCCACTTCGCGGCACCCGCGAACGGGCCGGACGACATGCCGCCCCCGCGCGAGATCCCGCTGAGCGCGATCGCCGACTACGCCACCGAGCAGGGCAACCCGTTCAACGAGAAGAACGTGACCAGGATCGCGGTCGGGCTTCCCCTCGACGGGCTGAAGCAGGGGCTGGTCCTGGTGGACACCCCCGGCATCGGCAGCATGAATCCGGCCCACGGGGTGGTCACCCGCAGCGAGATCCTGGCCGCCGACGCGCTGATCTTCGTGGCGTCGGCCCAGGAGGGGCTGAGCACGAACGAGCTGGACTTCCTGGCCGACGCCATCGACGTCTGCCCGACGGTGATCACCGCGGTCACGTTCGTGGACATGGTGGTGGACCCCGCGCAGGCGGTCGCCGAGGCCGCGGCGAAGATCGCCAAGCTGGTGGACCGGCCGGTGGAGGAGCTGACCGTGGTCGGCGTCTCGGCGCCGCGCAAGCACGACGCCGACGAGGACGAGGACGCGGAACTGCTCACCGAGTCGGGGTTCCCGCTGCTGGAGCGGGAACTGTGGGACGGTCTCGCGGCCACCTGCGGTCGGGTCCGGGTCGGCGCGGCCCTCGACACCTGGCTGGAGCTGGTGGAGACGCTGCGGCAACCGTTGGCGGACCAGATCGCCGCGCTGCGCGCCGAGGAGTCCTCGGCCGGCATCCGTGACCAGCTCGACCAGATCAAGAAGGACCTGGCGGCCCTCGACCAGATCGCGCCGACCGAGGCGGCCGAGCTCGCCAACCGCTTCGACCGGGCCACCCGGCCCGTGCTCGAACGGATGGCCGACGACTTCGACAGCCTGGGCGAGGGCTTCCGGGACGTCCTCAACCGCCCCACGGCACCGGACGACCCGCCCCGCCTCGCCAAGGACACGATCAGCCTGACCGTCGACATCGCCGACCGGGCCAGCCGTGAGCTGCGGGCCGCCGCCGTCGCCGTGGCGCTCGAGTACGGGCTGGGCAACGGGTACACGGCCGCCGCCGAGGACGACGTGCCCGGTGGCCCGCGCGGCACGACCGGTGAGTTGACGATCCGGACGCTGACCGGGGGAAGCGTGTTCAGTCGGCTCCGCACCCGGTTCGCCGGGGTCATGATCGGCGGCGGCACCGGGGCCGCGATCGGCGCGATCGCCGGGTCGATCATTCCGGTCGTCGGTACGGCGGTCGGCGCCGCCGGGGGCATGCTGATCGGGAAGATCAGTGGCTTCTTCGCCGGCAAGAAGGAGGCCCAGCGGCAGGAGGCGCTCCAGGAGCGTCGGGACGTCGTGGCCCAGCTGCGCGACTACGTCCTGCCCCGCCTCGACTCCGCCCGCCGCGCCGCCGACCGCAGCGTCGGCGCCCTGGCCCGGGACCTCGCCGTCGGACTGGAGAAGGCGCGGCAGGCCCACCGCCAGACCCAGCGGCAGCTGCTCACGGACCGGGGCCGGGACCTCACCGCGGCGCTGAAGGACACCCAGGAACAGCGGACGGCGAGGATCGGGGCGCTCGAGAACCTCCTGGACATCTACGGCCGGCTGCTCGAACAGCACGACGACCTCCGGGGGCGGCTCGGCTCCCTCGGGCACGAGGGGAACGACTGATGCCCGCCCCCGACCGGCCCGACGCGTCACGGGCGGAACGGAGGGTCTGATGGGACTGGCCTACGGCATCGACTTCGGCACCTGCAAGTCCGTCGTCGCGGTCAGCCGGGACGACGGCAGCACCGTGGTCTGCGGCGACCCGCGCGGCGAACTCGGCCGTCAGGAGAGCATCCCCACCTCGGTCTTCCTGAGCGCGGCCGGCGAGATCGTGGTCGGTGCCGCGGCTGAGCGGGCCAAGGGTTCCCGGCCGAGTCACTTCCGCAGCGAGTTCAAGGCGGACTTCGGCAGCGACACGCCGTCCATGATCGGCGGGCGTTCCTTCCGGGGGGAGGAGCTGTGCGCCGAGGTGCTCGGCTTCCTCCGGAAGCTGGCCCGCGCCCAGGTCCCGGGCGATCCGGAGACGGTGGTGATCACCGTCCCGGCGTCGTGGGAGCAGGGTAAGCGGGACCGGATGGTGTCGGCCGCCGAACGGGCGGGGTTCGACCCGCGCGTCGTACGGGTCGTCTTCGAGCCGGTCGCCGCGGCGGCCTCGGCGTTCGCCGGCACCACCGGCGCGCCGATGACCGCGCTGGTTTTCGACCTGGGCGGGGGCACCTTCGACTGTGCGGTGGCCCGGTCGACGCCGAACCGTCGGTTCGAGGTGCTCGGCGCCCCCGGGCACCTGTCCGACGTCGGCGGACGGTGGTTCGACCGGCGGATCGTCCGGCACATCGCCGACGGGTTCCCCGACGCGACGGCGTTCCTGCGCGGCGGCACCGTCGACGGTGACCTGCTGCGTCGCCGCGAACTGCTGCGGGCGGACGCGGAACGGATGAAGATCGAACTGTCGCGCGAGACGTCGAGCCGGGAGTTCCTCTCCGAGCTGGACGTGCCGCAGGAGTTCGTCCTCACCCGTGACGAGCTGGACACGCTGCTCCGCCCCGACCTGACCCGGGCCGTGGACGTGGCCGAGAACATGCTCACCGAACTGGGGATGAACTGGGCGGACGTCGATCGCGTCGTGCCGGTCGGCGGGTCCAGCCGGATACCCCTGGTCGGCAACCTGCTGAGCCGCCGGTCCGGCCGTACCGTCCTGCGCCTGGACCGACCGGACCTGGCCGTCGTCCGGGGAGCGCTCGCGCTCGCCCGGATGCCCGCCGAGGCGGCGTGGCCCGGCGACGACCGGGCGGCCGACGGAGTGGTCCCGGCGCGGATCGTCACCGGACAGCGGCTCAGCGCGGTGTCCTTCGCGCCGACCGGACGCCGGCTCGCGCTCGGTTCGCTCGCCGACGTGCAGGTACGGGACATGGCGTCGCCGGGCCACTCGTGGCGGGCGACGGGCAGCGCCAACCCACCGCTGCTCGTCGGGAGGTCGTACCCGCCGGTCGTCACCGCGGTGGCGTTCTCCCCGACCGGCGAGCTGATAGCCAGCGCCGGGCTCGACGGCACCGCCCGGGTGTGGCACGCGGTACGGCGGCAACGCCTGGCTGTCCTCGACCACGCCGACTGGGTCAGCGCGGTCGCGTTCAGCCCGGACGGGCAGCGCCTGGCGACCGCGAGCTACGACCGGACCGCCCGGGTGTGGGACGCGCGCACCGGGCGGCGACTGGTCGAGTTCTCCCACCCCCACTTCGTGAAGGCGGTCGCGTTCAGCCCGGACGGGCGGCTGCTCGCCACCGGCTGCGCCGACCGGCTGGTGCGGGTCTGGGATCTGCTCAGCCTCGGGATCCGGCGGGAACTGACCCATGACGACTGGGTGACCGCGGTCGCCTTCAGCGCCGACGGTCGACGCCTGGCGACCGCCTGCCACGACACCCGTTGCCGCGTCTGGTCCGTCGACTCCGGCGAGGTGCTCCACGAACTGGCGCACGACGACGGGGTGCACGGCGTCGCGTTCAGCCCGGACGGCAGGTTCATCGCGACCGGTGGCGACGACCGTACGGCCCGGATCTGGTCCGCCGACACCGGAGACGCGCTGACGACCACCACGCACGACGGCCGGGTCTGCGGGGTGGCGTTCTCGCCCGGCGGCGGTCACCTCGCCTCGGCCAGCCACGACGGCACCGTGCTGTTCACCCCGCTGGGCGACGCGGCGTGGCGGAAAGCCCTCGTCAACCGGTGACGACGCCCAGCACCAGGATGGTCAGGCAGGCGACCACCAGGAGGGCGACGCCCCGGATCGCGCCGACGATGTGCTGATGCTTGGCCAGGGCGATGTCGGCCAACAGCCGGTTGAGGGCCCACGCCTCGGTCCGCAGGTCGCCGACCCGGATGTCGGAGGACCACGTGTCCCGTCCGGCCACCGCCGGGAACGCGAAACGGTTGGCCGGGCCGGGAGGCGTGATCCGGGGACGTAACGCGGCGGCGAGGTGCAGCCCGGTCGTCACCAACGCGGCCACCAGCACGACCAGTGTGACGACGAACGCGACCGCGACCGGCCGGGCTCCGGTCAGGCCGTCGCGTACCTGATCGGCCTGGGTGACGACGAGGGTCACGACCCCCGACGCGAGGACGGCGAGCATGCTTCCCTTGCTGTCCGCGTGCTGGATGTTCTGCTGGAACGACGCCGCGATCGTGCAGGCGAGGTCGAGCTCCTCCTTGGGAGTCAACGGGACGGTGTCGTCCGGGGGATCGGTCGGAGCGCACCTGGCGACGATCTCGACCGGAACGGGGTCAGGAATCTCGATCGACATATCGGTATGGAAGCACGGGGTCCTCCGGGAGACCCGATCATCCGAGGCGGTCCGGTGACCGAATCGGAAAACCACCCGCCCCCGGTGGACGACGACCAGGTTCCGGGCGGGTCAGTCGCGCAGCGTACGCAGGATGCGGGCGAACTGTTCCCGGTCGGCCGCCGGGAGGCTCCCGAAGAGGTCCTCGGCGGCGGCCCGGCGGGCGGCCTGGATGGCGGCCCCGACACGCGTGCCGGCCTCGGTCGGCGCGACCAGGGTGGCGCGCCGGTCGGTCGGATCGGACCGGCGCCCCACCAGGCCGCGTGCCTCCAGGTCGTCCACCACCTCGGTGGCCGAGCGTGGGGCGATGCGCAGGTGCTCGGCGAGCGTGCTGAGCCGCAGCGCGCCGTGCCGGGTCAGCACGCCGAGCGCGCGGGACTGGGCGGGCGTCACGTCCCACGGCGCGAGCGCCTCCCGGGTGCGTTGGCGCAGCCGCCGCGTCACCGCCCAGAACGCCTCGGCGAGGCTGTTCTCGGGCTCGTCGGTCTCCGCCGTCACGGGAATACGGTAACAGCAGAAGCTGTTGCTCCCTCATGTTGAGGTAACCTCAGCATTATCGACGGAAGGAAGCCTCTTTGGAACCCCACCCCTCCGGCCGCGACCGCGGCCCCCGCAAGGTCAGCGTCGAAGAGAAGGCGCAGGCCCGCCAGGTGTCGCTGCGGCGCATCGGCCGGCTGTTCGCCCGGCACCGGGGCGCACTCGCCACGGTCACCGGCATCATCGTGGTGTCCTCGGTGCTCGCCATGGCCTCGCCCTTCCTGCTCCGCGCCGTGATCGACCGGGCCCTGCCCGAGCGCGACCTGACGCTGCTGGTCTGGCTGGTGAGCGGCATGGTCGCGGTCGCCGCCGTGACCTCCGTGCTGGGCGTGGCGCAGACCTGGATCTCCACCCGGGTCGGACAGCAGGTCATGCACCGGCTGCGCACCGACGTCTTCACCCACCTGCAACGGCAGTCGCTGGCGTTCTTCACCCGCACCCGCACCGGCGAGGTGCAGTCCCGGATCACCAACGACATCGGCGGCATGCAGAGCGTGGTCACCTCGACCGCCACCTCGATCGCGTCCAACCTGACCACCGTGATCGCCACCGGGGCGGCCATGGTCGCGCTCTCCTGGCGACTCGCCCTGGTCTCCCTCGTCGTGCTGCCGCCGGCCATCTGGCTGACCCGTCGGGTCGCCCACCTGCGCCGTGAGATCACCGCGCGCCGCCAGCGGGAGCTGGCCGACCTCAACGTCACCGTCGAGGAGGGGCTCTCGGTCAGCGGCGTGCACCTGGCCAAGACCCTCGGCACCGGCCCCGCCCTGGCCGCCCGCTTCGCCGCCTCGTCGGCCCGCCTGGTCGATCTCGAACTGCGCTCCGAACTCGCCGGACGCTGGCGGATGGCCACGATGAGCATCGTGTTCGCCGCCATCCCGGCGGTCCTCTACCTCAGCGCCGGCCTGCCCGGCGCCGCCGGCACGCTCAGCATCGGCACCCTGGTCGCCTTCACCACGTTGCAGGGCGGACTGTTCCGTCCGCTGATGGGCCTGCTCAACGTGGGCGTCTCGGTGACCGCCTCGCTGGCGCTGTTCGCCCGGATCTTCGAGTACCTGGACCTGCCGGTCGAGGTGGACGACCCCGCCGAGCCGGTCGCCGTCGACCCCCGCCGGGTCCGGGGCGACCTGCGTCTCACCGACGTCACCTTCCACTATCCCGGCAGCGACACCGCCGCCGTCGCCGGGATCACCCTCGACGTGCCGGCCGGCACCGGCCTGGCCCTGGTCGGCGAGACCGGGTCCGGCAAGAGCACCCTGGCCGCGCTGGTGAGCCGACTGTACGACCCGACCAGTGGCCGGATCACCGTCGACGGCGTCGATCTGCGCGACCTGCGCCTGGCCGACCTGTCCGCGATCGTCGGGGTGGTCAGCCAGGAGACCTACCTGCTGCACACCACGGTCCGGGAGAACCTGCGCTACGCCCGCCCGGACGCCACCGACGCCGAGATCGAGGCCGCCGCCCGGGCCGCCCAGATCCACGACCTGATCGCCGGGCTGCCCGACGGGTACGACACGGTCGTCGGCTCGCGGGGGCACCGCTTCTCCGGCGGCGAGAAGCAACGCCTCGCCATCGCCCGTACGCTGCTGCGCGACCCGCGCGTCCTGATCCTCGACGAGGCGACGAGCGCGCTGGACACCGAGACCGAGCGCGCCGTGCAGCGGGCGTTCGAGGAGGTGGCCCGGGGGCGCACCACCATCACCATCGCCCACCGGCTCTCCACCGTGCGGGACGCGGACCAGATCGCCGTGCTCGACCACGGGCGGATCGTCGAGTCCGGCAGCCACGACGGCCTGCTGGAACGCGCCGGTCGCTACGCCGCCCTCGCCGCCTGACGGCGCGCTCGAGATGGACCGGGGCCGGCGTCGCGGCGACGGTGCCGACCCCCACGGTGTGGAGTGAACTGCGTCACGCACTGTCACAATGCTCGGTCGCACGGTGTCTTCAGGTCGAACCCTCTGACGAAGGAGACACCATGGCAGGGAACAGCAACGTGGTCGTGGTCGGCGGCGGATACGCCGGGGTGATGGCGGCCAATCGCCTGACGCGACGCGACGACGTGACCGTGACTCTGGTCAACCCGCGCCCGAGCTTCGTGGAGCGGCTGCGCCTGCACCAACTGGTGGGCGGATCCGACGACGCGCTCGTGGACTACCGGGACGTCCTGGGCCGGGACGTCCGGCTGCTCGTGGACACCGTGACCCGGATCGACGCAGCCGGGCGCGGCGTGACGTTGGCCTCCGGCGGCACGCTCGGCTACGACTACCTGATCTACGCGGTGGGCAGTGGCAGCGCCGACCCGCAGGTGCCCGGAGCCGCCGAGTTCGCCTACCCGATCGCCAGCCTGGAGGACGCGCAGCGGCTGCGGCCGGTCGTCGACGCCGCACCGGCGACGGCCGCCCTGACGGTCGTCGGAGCCGGCCCGACCGGCATCGAGACCGCCGCCGAGCTGGCGGAGGCGGGCCGTACCGTGACGTTGGTCTGCGGCGGGACGCTCGGCCCGTACCTGCATCCGCGGGGTCGGCGCGCGGTGGCCGGGCGACTCGCCGAACTCGGCGTGACGGTGGTCGAGGGCCCCGGCGCGACGGTGACGGCGGTGACTCGCGACAGCGTGCGGCTCGGGGACGGCCGTGAGCTGGTGAGCGACGTGACCATCTGGACCGCCGGGTTCGGCGTGCCGGACCTGGCGCACCGCAGCGGGCTGAGCACCGACGCCCTGGGCCGCCTGCTCACCGACGAGACGTTGACGAGCGTGGACGACGTACGCGTCGTCGCGGCCGGCGATTCGGCGGCGCCGTCGGGCCTGCCGTACCGCATGGGTTGTCAGGCCGCGGTGCAGTTGGGCCCGCAGGCCGCCGAGACGGTGCTCAGCCGGATCGCGGGGGAGCAGCCCGCGCCGGTCGACGTGGGGTTCGTCGGTCAGTGCATCAGCCTGGGACGTCACGCCGGCATCGTCCAGTTCGCCCGCCGGAACGACACCGCGACCGGGCTCCACCTCGCCGGACGCCTCGCCGGGAGGCTCAAGGAAGTCGTGGTCAGGCAGACCGTCAAGCAGTTGGCGTACGAGGCGCGCCGGCCCGGTACGCGCAACCTGTGGTTCAGCGACGGCCAGCGCCAGCAGTTGCTGCGGGCCGGGCGCGGCGAGAACCTGGCGACCGCCGAACGGTAGGTCGGGCCGGTGTCCGTGGCCGGTCCGACCGGTGGCGGATCGGGCACGCCTGTCGTGCGGCGACGTCCTTTCTCGCGGGACGCCGCCGCACGCAGGCGTGCGGCGACCGACGCTCCGGTGGGCAACGGGCCGTCGGTGGAGGGAGAGGCCGAGCCGGACCGGACGGCCCTTCACAAAGCGCGAGATCTCCGACAGGATGAGAGAGCGCTCTCTCGGCGGGACCGCTCCGCCGGAACCGGGCGTTTCCACCGCCTCGTCGATAGGACGAACCCTTGACGATCCCGCCCACCCACCTCCGGGTACGGCTCGGCCGGACGCTCACGTTCGGGCTCGCGCTGGCCCTCGCCGCCACCACGGTGAGCAGCCCGGTCTCCGCCGGCCCGCCCCGCCCCGACACCCCGAACCTCGGATCCCACGTCACGGTCTTCGACCCGAGCATGCCGGTCAGCGAGATCCAGGCGAAGCTCGACGCCACGCACGCCGCCCAGGTCAACGACGAGATGGGGACCAGGCGGTTCGCCTACCTGTTCAAGCCGGGGGTCTACGGCACCGCCGAGCAGCCGCTCCAGATCAAGGTCGGCTACTACACCGAGATCTCCGGCCTGGGCGCCTCGCCCACCGACGTCGTCATCAACGGCAAGATCGAGGCGTACAACCGCTGCCTGACCGAGGGCGGCACCGCCAACTGCATCGCGCTGGTCAACTTCTGGCGCACCGTGTCCAACCTGTCGCTCCGCATCAACGCCACGGGCCAGGACGGCTGCCGCTCCACGGCGAACCTCTGGGCGGTGTCCCAGGCGGTGTCGATGCGGCGGCTCGACATCAGCGGCGGCGGCCTGTCCCTGATGGACTACTGCACCGCCGGCCCGCAGTACGCCAGCGGCGGCTTCATCGCCGACTCCCGGCTGCCCGCCACCACGAACGGGTCGCAGCAGCAGTGGCTGACCCGCAACAGCGAGGTCGAGAGCTGGTCCAACGCGGTGTGGAACCAGGTCTTCGCGGGTGTCGTCGGCGCGCCCGACGACGCCGGTTTCCCCGACCCGCCCTACACCACGCTCGACACCACCCCGGTCAGCCGCGAGAAGCCGTACCTCTTCGTCGACGCTAAGGGCCGGTACCAGGTCCGCGTGCCCGCCGCGCGGCGCGACACCCGGGGCGTCACCTGGGCCGAGGGCCTGACCCCGGGCCGGACCATCCCCATCGGCGACTTCTTCGTCGCCCGGCCGTCCGACCCGGTCCACGTGATCAACCGGGAACTCGCCCGTGGCCGGCACCTGCTGCTCACCCCGGGCGTGTACGACATCGCGCGCAGCATCGAGGTCCGGCGGCCCGACACGGTGGTCCTCGGCATCGGGCACGCCACGCTGACCGCTGTGGACGGCGCCGTCCCCCTGGACGTCGCCGGTGTTCCCGGCGTGGTCGTGGCCGGCGTGACGATCGACGCCGGGCTCACCGAGTCGCCGGTCCTGTTGCGGGTGGGCCGCAAGCACGGACCCGACCGCAGCGACCCCCGCAACCCGACGACCCTCTCCGACGTCTACTTCCGGGTCGGCGGCCCGCACATCGGCAGGACGCACATCGCGTTGGAGGTCAACAGCGACCATGTGCTGATCGACCACACCTGGGTGTGGCGGGGTGACCACGGTGTCGAGGGGTTCACCGAGGGCGTGAACGGCGACACCGACCGGTGGCGGACCAACACCGGACGCTACGGGGCCGTCATCAACGGGGACCACGTGACCGCCACCGGCCTCTTTGTCGAGCACTTCCAGCGGTACAACACCGTCTGGAACGGTGAGCACGGCACCACGGTCCTCTACCAGAACGAGCTGCCGTACGACCCGCCGACGCAGGCCGACTGGATGAACGGCGACGTCCAGGGCTGGGCCGGCTACAAGGTCGGTGACCGGGTACGCCACCACACGCTCCACGGCGGCGGCGTCTACGTCTTCAACCAGAACAATCCCTCGATCCACACGGAGAACGGCTTCGAGGTCCCGGTGACGCCGGGCGTCCGGCTGCACCACGTGATGACGGTGAACCTCAGCGCCGGCACGATCGACCACGTGGTCAACGGCGTGGGCGAACCGGCCGACACGACCCGGACCGGCGCGCCGGTCTACCTGGTCCGCTACCCGGCGAGCTGACGGAGCGCCACCGACGAGGGCCGGACCCCGTCCTACGGGACACGGTGGGGTCCGGCCCGCCCGTCGCCGGATCCGCCGACCTCGGCGGCGGCTCCGCGAGGCCGCCGACGAGCAGGTCCCCGGTGCGCAGGTCCCCGCGCCGGGCCGCCGGTCAGCCGGCCTCCGGGAGGTCGACGAGGGGGCCGTCCTGGCGGCTGAGCGCCAGCAACAGATGTCGGGCCTGCCGCAGCTCCTCGGGATCGCTGTCCCCCTCGTACAGGCCGGCGATGGCCACGCCGTCGGCCGCGCGGACGATGAGCAGGGCCCGTTGCGGATGCAGCCCGTCGGCGTCGAACGCCTCCCGCCACCGTTGCTTGTCGCGTTGCAGCACCTCGGCGACGCCGGGGACGGTGGACAGGGTGGCGGCCAGCATGGCCTGCTCGGGGACGGTGGATCCGTCGAGGAGATCGTCGAAGGTGGCGTTGACGTAGCCGCGCACCAGGCGTCCGGGGGCGTGGTCGCGGGGATCGACCGCCGCGTACACGGTGGCGGCGAACTGCTCGGCGATGTCCTCGGCCAGGGCGAGCAGCAACTGGTCGCGGGAGCGGAAGTGGTGCAGCAGGCCGCTCTTCGAGACCCCGGCCTCCCGGGCGATCGCGTCCACGCTGGCGCCCGAGCCGTGTGTGCCGACCACCTTCGCGGCGGCGTCCAGCACCACCCGGCGGGTTCTCACCGTGTCGCGTTCCCGACCCTGCATCACAGCCTCCGGCTCGTTCCGCGCGGCGCGCTTCACCGCTGCGTCGATCCTAGGAGCCGACCAAATGGTTTGCACAACCGACCATATGGTCGGTAGCTTGGGGGAATGACGTCCGCGACGCCCTCCCCGTCGGTCGGTGCCACGCCCGACACATCCCACCGCCCGGTCCGGGCCGGAGCCCGGCAGTGGGCCGCGCTGGGTGCGCTCACCCTGGCGGTGACCCTGCTGGCCGTGGACGGCACCGTGCTGGCGTTGGCGATGCCGGCCCTGACCGCTGACCTCGGGGCCACCTCCACCGAGGTGCTGTGGATCGGCGACGCCTACTCCTTCGCCCTGGCCGGGCTGCTGATCAGCATGGGCACGCTGGCCGACCGCATCGGCCGCAAGCGGCTGCTGCTGATCGGCGTCGCCGGTTTCGGCTCCGCCTCGCTGGTGGCGGCCTTCGCGCCGACCGCCGGCTGGCTGATCGCCGCCCGGGTCCTGCTGGGCGTGGCCGGGGCGACGTTGATGCCGTCGACGCTGTCGATCGTGCGTAACGTCTTCACCGACCCGGCCCAGCGCACCCGCGCCATCGCGGTGTGGTCGGCCGGCGCCTCCGGCGGCGCGGCGCTGGGCCCGCTGGTCGGCGGCGTCCTGCTGGAGCACTACTGGTGGGGGTCGGTCTTCGTCATCAACCTGCCGATCATGCTGCTGGTGCTGATCAGCGTCGCGCTGCTGGTGCCCGAGTCGCGCAACCCCGCTGCCGCCCGGTTCGACCTGGTCAGCGCCGTGCTGTCGGTGGCCGCGATCGTGCCGCTGGTGTGGGCGGTCAAACACACCGCCAAGAGCGGCATCGACGTGGCCGGCCTGCTGGCCGCCGCGCTCAGCGTGGGCGCCGCACTGGTGTTCGTACGCCGTCAGCGCACGCTCCGGACGCCCCTGGTGGACGTCACCCTCTTCGCCCGGCCGGCGTTCACCGGCACCATCCTCGTCTCGCTGATCACCATCTTCGCGTTCAGCGGGCTGCTGTTCTTCTTCTCCCAGTACCTCCAGTTGGTCCGTGGTCACTCGCCCCTGGAGGCCGGCCTACGGGAGTTGCCCGCCACACTGGCGTCCATCGCCGTGGTCGTCGTCGCCGTCCGGATCATCGCCCGGCTCGGTGTCGGACGGGCCCTGGCCGCGGCGCTGCTGGTGGCCGCGGCCGGGCTGGGCGTGCTGGCGATCACCGAAGGCGCGGCCGGTTACGCCGGCCTGGCCGCCGGGCTGATCCTGGTCGGGCTGGGGATCGGGATGGCGTTCACCGCCTCCACCGACGCCATCCTGAGCGCGGTGCCCCGAGAGCGGGCCGGAGCCGCCTCGGCGATCTCCGAGATGTCCTACGAACTGGGCGTCGCGCTCGGCATCGCCCTGCTCGGAACCCTGCACATGGCGCTGTACCGCGCCGGCCTGCCCGATCTGTCCGGTCTGACCGCCCCCGCGCGCGCGGCGGTCACCGACTCGCTGGCCGCCGGCACCCAGGCCCTGGCCGGCACCGGCGAGCAGGGCGCCCAGGTCCTGGCCGCCGCCCGCGACGCCTTCGCCCACGGGATGCAGATCACCTCGGTCATCGCCGCGGTCCTGCTGGCGGTGTCCGCGCTGATCGCGTGGAAGGTCATCCCTTCCGGCCGGCGCTCCTGACCTCGACCGCCCGGCCCCGCCCGGACCCGGCCCCGCCCTGATCCGGGTGTCGGGTCCGGGCGGGGCCGGGCGCAACCACCTGGCGCCGGTGCCGCACACCGGCGGTCGGAACGCCGGACGAATGAACCCCATCCATTGGGGAAGCCAGTTCGGTACCCGATGGATGGGATTGACGGCATGGAGATCCTGCACCAGCAGCCGACGGTCAGGGCACCGGCGGAGACGTTCACCGGCGACGCCTGGTACGACGTGATCGTGAAAGGCGAGACCCCGTCACGCATGCGGGTCAACGTGGTCCGTTTCGCCCCTGGTGCCCGCAACGCGTGGCACCGGCACGCGGTCGGCCAGACCCTGCACGTGACCGAGGGCCGTGGGCTCGTGCAGTCCCGTGGCGGCCAGGTCGTCGAGATCGGTCCGGGCGACACGATCTGGACGCCGCCGGGGGAGTGGCACTGGCACGGCGCCGCCGCCGACCACTTCATGACACATCTGGCCATGTGGGAGGCCCCGGAGGACGGCGGCCCGGAGACCGAGTGGGGCGACCTGGTCACCGACGAGGAGTACGCCGCCCGTTGACCCGCCCCGCCTCTCGCCTTCGACAGGGCGCCCCCCACTTGATCCCGCCCAGCTTCTCAGGAGTGTCGCCATGGAGCACCGGCTGTTGGGACGTACCGGCGTCTCGGTCAGCAAGCTCGGCCTCGGCGCGATGATGTTCGGGGCGTGGGGCAACGGGGACCACGACGAGTGCGTCAAGATCATCCATCGGGCGCTGGACGCCGGGATCAATTTCGTGGACACCTCGGACCTGTACTCGCAGGGGGAGTCCGAGACCATCGTCGGCAAGGCGCTCGCCGGGCGCCGCGAGGACGTCGTGCTGGCGACGAAGTTCTTCATGCCCTTCGACGACGACCCGAACCACTGCGGCGGCTCGCGGCGCTGGATCGTGCAGGCGGTCGAGAACTCGCTGCGCCGGCTCGGCACCGACTACATCGACCTCTATCAGATGCAGCGCTACGACCCCGCGGTCGACCTCGACGAGACGTTGGGCGCGCTGACCGACCTCGTTCGTGCGGGGAAGGTCCGCTACCTCGGCCACTCCACGTTTCCGGCCTCCGCGATCGTCGAGGCGCAGTACGTCGCGCGGGATCGCGGCCGGGAACGGTTCGTGGTCGAGCAACCCCCCTACTCGATCCTCACCCGGGCCGTCGAGAACGAGATCCTTTCGCAGACCCAGCGGTACGGCATGGGTGTCATCCCGTACAGTCCGCTCGCCGGTGGCTGGCTCTCCGGGCGTTACCACCGGGACACCGACAACATCGGCCCGGCGTCGGTGGCCCGGAAGCGCCTCGCGGACCGTTTCGACCTGTCGCTGCCGGAGAACCAGCGCAAGCTCGACGCCGCCGACCGGCTGGCGAGGCTCGCCGATGAGGCCGGGATCAGCCTGGTCGCGCTGGCCATCGCGTTCGTCCGTTGCCACCCGGCCGTCACCGCCCCGATCATCGGCCCGCGCACCATGGCGCACCTCGAAGCCCAGCTCGCCGCAGCCGACGTGACGCTCACCGACGACGTTCTCGACCGCATCGACGAGATCGTCCCGCCCGGGATCACCCTCAACCCGGCCGACAACGAGTGGACCAGCCCGTCCCTGCGGCCCGACGCCCGTCGCCGCTGACCGGTCACGCAGGCCCAGCCGTCACCGCAGGGGCCCGACCCGTCGCCCCTGGCGTGGGAGGCGCTCCCCGGCACCGCGCCCCGCTCCGGGGGCACGCCCGTCCTCCGGTCGCCGGCTGATTCCCGCCACGTGCCGGGGCGGCCCTCGCCGCTGCACAAGGCACCCCTCGGCACCCCGGTGACCGCAGCCTCGGCGCGACCCGGCTTCTGCCGGCCGTGTCTCCTCGTCCGTCGCTCGCCGCGGGACACCGGCCGGGACTCGTCCGCGCCAGCGCGACCGACCTCCGCGTCGCCGAGGCCGCCACTGCGGGGCCGGTTGTGTCGGTCACTACTGTTAGCCTCGCGCTGCGTCGTCGATCATGGCGATTCCTTGTGAAATATGGCTTTCTGCCACTGCGGAGGGTATTCCTGATGGGTTGGCTACCGGTGGGAGACTCGTACGAGATCTCTCTCGTCGACGGGAAGGTGGCGGCCCGGTCCTCGGGTCCGCGAGCCACCGGCCGTCCACTGAAGACCCTGCCGAAGGTGCTGCGGGACAGCCCCGAGGTGGACCGGTTGCGCCAACTCGCCCAGTGGCTGGACCGCCACTCCGCCGAGTGCCTGGCCCGGGTCGACGCCTGGGTGGTCTCCTCGCTGCCGGTGCCGACCGGGCTGCTGGCCCGGGTCTGGCCGGACCCGGCCTGGCGGGACGCGTTGCGTGACCTGGTGGTGCTCGGCGACGACCCGGCCGAGTCGGGCTTCCTGCGGGACGTCACCGACACCGGTGACCTGCGGGTGGTCAACCTCGACGGGGAGACCGTCCGGTTCTCGCCGGCCAGCGCCACGCTTCCCCACCCGGTGCGTCTGGCCGAGCTGACCGACCTGCGCGAGTTCGCCGACGAGATCGACGCCACCCAGCGGATCGAGCAACTGCACCGGGGCACCTGGGACCGGCCCGCCGACCTGAAGGACCGGGACACCGCGGTCACCGAATTCCGGGGCACCACGGTCCCGAACCGGCTGGCCGTCCGGGCCGCCGCGCTCGGCTTCCGGGTCTCCGGCTCGCAGGTCCGGTGCCGGGTCTGGGAGGCCGGTCGCACGGTCGAGGCGGCCATCTGGTTCGAGGAGGACTACTGGGACTCCGAGGCGACCCTGGGCACCCTCTCCTGGTCGGTGGTGGACGGGCCGACGCTGCGGTTGACCGAGGTCGGGCCGGTGGCCTGGTCGGAAGGAATGCGAATGGCGACGGCCCTCTCCGGCGCCGTGACCGGAACGGGGACGAAGGCGTGACCGCGATGACGACCATGTCGGGCGAGGGTTCGGCCGAGAGCCTGTTGACCGCCGGCGCGGTGCTGCCGACCGACACCGCCGGGGCCGGCGACCGGGCGGTGCCCCTGACCGCCCGCACCTACCGGCATCCGGCCCTCGACGACCGGCCGGTGGTCCGCCTGGTCGACGCCGCCCTCGGCGAGGGCGAGGACATCGCCGTCGGGTTCCTCGGCCTGACGCCGGGCGCTGAGCCGGCCGTCGTCGGGCTGGGCCCGCGTCGCCCGTTGGCCTTCCCCGAGTGGGTGCTGGTGCACCACCCGGCGGACGGCAGGCACGCCCTGGCGGTGGTGCCGGAGTTGCAGAAGCTGGCCAAGCAGGTCCGGTCCCGACCGAAGGCCGCCCTGGACGGGCACCAGGGGATCGCCGACCGGTTCGCCCGTACGCTGCCGCACTTCCTGCCGACGTTCTTCGAGCAGGCGGCGCGGGTGTTCCTGGCCGCCGGGCAGGACACCTACGCGACGCAGCTGTTCAACAAGGCACGCAAGGCGGAGGCGCAGCACGGCCTGCCGGTCGACCTGAACCGGCTGGACGAGGTCTACGTCGAGTTCGCCTCGGCCAAGGTGGTCTCCGCGACCGCGTTGGCCGGCTACGCGAAGGAACTGGCCGCCCAGTTGCCGGCCGACGAGGCCTTCGACCGGTTCTGCCGGCTGGCGCTGCGGGCCGCGGCCGCCGGCGTCGCGCCGTCCACCCAGTCGGCCAACGCGGTGAACCGGCTGGTGCGGACCGCCGCCAAGGCCGCCGGCCGGTCCGGCGCCGCCGCGGTCGCCGACCGCGAGGCGGCCTACCTGACCGAGCTGCTCCGGCTGCCGGTGACCGCCGAGGCACCGGCCGGCTGGTGGAAGGCGCACCGGCCGGTGGTGACGGCCCTGGCCGGACGTGACCCGGCGGTGCGGGGCAGCCTGCTCGACCTGATGCCGACCGACCGGGACGACCTGGTTCCCTGGCTGACCCTGTTGACCGACACCGGTGCGCTCGCCGGACTCTCCGATCCGGACGCGCCGGGCCCGACCCGCCCGCAGGACGGCTCGGTCGGCTGGCTGCGCCGCTTCACGAGCCGGGCCAACTCGGGCTACCGCCGCCGTCGGATGCCGGAGCTGTACCCGCTCGTCGAGCGGATGGCCGACCGGCTGCGCGCCGAACTGGCCGCCAGCGGCGAGACCCTCGCCGCCGACGGCGACCTGGAGCTGCTCGACCTGCTGCTCGCCCTCGACCTGCCGGTGGACCCGCCGAAGGAGCGCGAAGCCCTGGACCTGGCGGAGTGGGCCAGGGTCGGCGGGGAACGGGACCTGCTCGCGGTGGCCGGCGACGACCGGTTCACCGGGGCCCTGCGCCGGGGCCTCGACCAGCTGGACGACAAGCCCGACGCGTTGCGCCGGATGGTCGGCACGCCGGGCGTCCGGCCGCTGCTGACCGACTGGCTGCGGGCCCGGATCCGGGACCGGTTCACCACCGGACTGCCGTACCTGCCGGAGTCGGTGGACTGGCTGGGCCGGCTCCCGGTCGAGGCGTTGCGTCTGGTCTTCGGCGACCTCGACCGACCCGGTGGCCCCGCCGGGGGTGGCGACCTCGGGCAGGCCCTCGGTGTCGACCTCGTCGAGCACGTCGCCCGCAGCCTGCGCGGCGGCCTCATCGACGAGCTGGGCTGGCCGGACTGGGAGCTGGCCCGGCAGGAGGTGACCGGCGGCGACCGCCGGATCGAGCCGGTCCAGCAGGAAGCCTGGCCGTACCTGATCCTGGGCGGGCCGACCACGGTGCGCGTGCTCGGCGCCGAGGGCATCGTGCTCCGTCACGACCTGCGCATCCCGGCCGGCGACATGTGGGGCCAGCCCGGCTACCACTACGTCGACGGTCACCTGCTGGTCTACTGGCGTTCCGAGTCGCTCGGCTACAACCTGCGCGGCTACTGGCACTCGTCGCCCGGCGAGCCGCAGCCGATCGCCGGTGACCACCACGGCAGCCAGCCGCGCACGAACCGGATCACCCTGCCGCTGCCCGGTGGCGGACGGACCACCGGCGACGGCGTGCTGCACGCCGGTGACACCGCTGTCCCGTCGGAACGGTCGGTCATCACCGACGGTTTCTCCCACTGGGTCCACCGCCGCAGCGAGGACGACGGCGACCACGGCTGGCACGAGTACGACCCGGCCAGCGGCACCCACGGTCGGCGCAGCCTGCCCCGGTTCCTGGCCGACCTTCCGGTCGCCGGGAGCCGCCTCCAGGAGTCGGGCAGCTGGCTGCGGCCCGCCCTGTCCGACCGGGCCACCCCGGCCGCGGCGCCGGTGGACGGTCTGCTCGGCTGGCGGGTGGTCACCCTGCCGGACGGCTCGGTACGCGGCGAGGACCTGGCGGGGCGTACGGTCACCGTGGCCCCCGGGCAGCAACCGATCGCGGCGTTGGTGCTGCCCGGCGACGACCGGCCGCGCGCCGTCCTCAAGGGTCTCGTCCTGGTCGACCCGGACGGGGTGGCGTCGGCCGCCGCCGGCCCGCCGTCCAGCCGGGACTACACCTCCGGTTCCCGCCCGCTGCCGGGGCCGGAGTTCCTCGGCAACCTGCTGCCCCGCGACCCGGCCGGCTCCGCCGCCCTGCGTCGGATCGACCGGGACACCGCCGCCGCGCTGTTCACCGTCGCCCTCGACGAACGCCGTGCCGCCCTGGCCGAAGCGGCCGCGCGGGCCGCAGCCCAGGCGGCGACCCGGTCCGGCCTGCTCCGGGCCCCGCAGACCATTCCCGGCCGGGCCGTCGCCGCTACGGCGGCCCCGGTCGGCGCACCGGCCGCCGCCTCCGGTGGACCGGCCACCGCCGACGAGGACGACCGGGACGCGCTGGTCGAGCTGGTCCGCTCGACGGTGCCGGCGGTCAGCCACGACGCGGTGCTGGCCGGGGTGGCCGGGTTGCTGCGGCTGGCCGCCCGGGTGCGCACCGACCTGGACGCGGTGACCGAACGGCTCACCCGGTCGCTGTCCGCCCCGGCGGCGGTGGCGCCGGTGGTCACCGTGACCGGACCCACCGACGAGCAGCTCAACCGGGCGCTGGACGGACTGCGTGGCTCGGCCTACGGGGCGAACAAGGCGGTCCACGCCTTCGCTCAGCTCCAGGCGCTCGCCGCCCAGCGGGCCACCCCCACCGGGAGCGACCCCGGCGTACGGCTGCACCTCGACGGACCGTCGCTGCCGGCCGCCCTGGACTGGTGGCCGGTGCTCGGCGGGGTCGCCGCCGTCGCCTACCGGGCGGTCGCGGCGGTCACCCCGGACGACCACCGGGAGACGCTGCGTGCCCTGCTCACCGAGCTGGACCGGCTCGACCTGAGCGTGGCGGTCGGATCGAGCCGGTGGCGCCGCTGCACCCTGCACCTGCTGGACGACGACCTGAACGACCACGAGGGCAACCGTCGGCCCCGCCGGCCGGGCATCCTGCCGCTGCCCGACGGGGCGTTCGTCGCTGTCCGCAGTTCCAGCGGCACGGCCACCGGTTACTCCTTCGACGCGCTGCACCACGACCCGGCCGGTGTGTTCGCCGTGCCGGAGCCGTACACCACGCAGTCCTCGACGCCGGTCGGTGACGAGCGGAAGGACGGCTGGCTGGCCGGCTTCCTCACCGAGTGGGCCGCGCGCGGCCCGCTGCCCTGGCGGCCGGAGGCGGCCGAGCGGTTCGCCGAGCTGACCGGCGTCACCCCCACCGCCGCGAAGCTGGTGCTGGCCGGCCTGCCGTACGTGGACTCGGTGGGCACCGTGCCGACCGAGCTGCGCCGGGCGCTCGGGATCAGGCAGGTCGGCGAGGTCAAGCTGGCCTTCGGGGTGCTGCACGAGGCCAGCCCGCAGCTCCGGCGGGCGGTGGTCGCGGCGCTGCTGCCGGACGAGCCGGCCCGGCTGTGGACCGACGGTCCGGACGTGGCGGCCGCCGCGGCGGTCTGGAACGCCGCCCTGGGCCGCCGGGTGGTGGTGCCCGAACAGCTGCTCGCCGAGGCGGTGCGCACGGTCCGCACCGGCTGGGGCCCCGCGAAGGCGCTGCCGGCGCTGCTCGACCCGGCCCGTTCGGTGGAGCTGAGCACCGACCTGACCTTCGAGATCAGGGGCGACCGGGCCCGGCAGGCCGACAGCGCGGCGACGGGCTTCACCGGTCAGGTGCTGTCCTCCACGGTCGCCCTGGCCGCCTGGGTCGCCCACCACACGCCGGCCGGCGACCCGTGCCGGGGCGCGCTGCCGGCCGCGCTGGCCGTGCTCCGGGACCGGTTGGCCAACCCGCGCCTGCTGCTCGACGTCGACACGTACGTCTCGCTGCCCGCGTTCCGTCAGGTGGCGGGCAGCCCGTCGGAGACCGGTGCGGGCTGGGAACGGTACGGGGCCATCGTCCTGGCCACGTACGACGGCCAGCCGTCGCCCGCGCTGCGGCCGGACCTGCTCGACGCCGAGGGGACCGACCCGTACCTGCCGGCGCTGCGGCAGGACGCGGCCAAGCCGTACCCGATGGAGGTGGCGCTGCGCCTGGTCCGTGACGCGCGGTTCGCGGCGCTGCTCGCCGACCCGGGGGAGCCGGCCGGCGGCGCGCGGGCGGCGGACGGGACCTGGTGGCCGCAGGATCCGACCCGGTCGGTGCCCGACCTGGTCGCCGAGGTGGCCGGGGAACACGGCCTGGGCGGCGACGCGGCGGCGGTGTACCTGATGCTGCTGGCCATGCCCGACCCGACCGACCGCAACACGGCGAAGTGGACCGGCTGGAAGCCGGCCAAGCTCAAGGCGGCCCGCACCGAACTCGCCGGCACCGACCTGGTCGTCGAGGCCAGCCGGTCCCGGGCCGGTCGGTCGCTGTTCCTGCCCGGCCCGTGGCTGGAGCGCGGCAGCGGGCAGGCGCCGATCGAGGGCTGGAAGGTCACCCTGTTCGACCTGGCGCCCGACGGTACGGCCGGGCTCGGCGTGACCGTGCCCTTCGCGCCGGCCGCCGACCTCTACCGGCGGGCCTGGCGACGCTTCCGCGACGGCGACCGGCCCCGGTTCGACAACCTGCCCACCCGTGGCAACCACCGCTGACCTTTGTCCCGAACGACCCCGTCCGAACCAGAGAGAGATCGAGGAACACCCGTGACCGTGACGGAACACGTCCGCCCCACCGCGCCGCCGGAGACCGCCGCCCAGGTTCTCTCCGCCGAACAGCGGTACGCCGACGAGCTGGCCTTCCTGGCCGCGTACGACGACGGGGCCCGGCCGCCGGGCTGGGCGTTGACCCCGCGCGCCGTGGTGACCTTCATCCGGGGCAGCGACGGCGAGACGTTGACGCTGCCCGCCGGCCGGCGCACCGGTCCGGACGGCACCGTACTGCCGGCCAGCATGACCATCCCGCCGAAGTTCGTCGGGGAGCGGAGCCTGGTCGAACGGTGCGTGGTCACCCTCGCCGGCGAGCGGGGCCTGCTGCTGGTCGGCGAGCCCGGCACCGCCAAGTCGATGCTGTCCGAGCTGCTGGCCGCCGCGGTCTGCGGCACCAGCGCGCTGACCGTGCAGGGCACCGCCGGCACCACCGAGGACGCCTTCCGGTACGGCTGGAACTACGCCCTGCTGCTCGCCCAGGGCCCCACCCCGCAGGCGCTGGTCGACTCGCCGGTGCTGACCGCGATGCGCACCGGTCGGGTGGTCCGGATCGAGGAGGTCACCCGCTGCCTGCCCGAGGTGCAGGACGCGCTGGTGTCCATCCTGTCCGACCGGCGGATGAACGTGCCGGAGCTCTCCGGCACCGAGGACGGCCTGATCCGCGCGATGCCCGGGTTCACCGTGATCGCCACCGCGAACCTCCGGGACCGGGGCGTGTCGGAGATGTCCTCGGCGCTGAAGCGGCGGTTCAACTTCGAGACCATCCACCCGATCTCCGACGCGGACACCGAGACCGACCTGGTCCGCCGGCAGGCCACCGCCGCCGTGCAGCGCGCCGGCGCGACGTACACGGTGGACGACGCGGTGCTGGACGCGCTGGTCACCGTATTCCGTGACCTGCGGTCCGGCCGGTCGGGCGAGGGCTGGGACGTGGAACGGCCCGGCACCGTGATGTCCACCGCCGAGGCGGTGCAGGTGGCCGCGTCGCTCGGTCTGGCCGCCGCGTACCTGCCCGGCGGGGACGCGCTCGACCTGGTCCCCGGGCACCTGCTCGGCGTGGTCCGCAAGGACGACCAGAACGACCACGCGCGGCTGCTGGGCTACTGGGACGGCCCGGTCCGCCGCCGGGCCGAGGACGGCTCGGCGATGTGGCGCCGGCTCTGGGACCTGCGGGAGAACCTCCGTTGACGACCCTCCCCAGTACGTCTGGCGGCGCGGCCCCGCCGGCGGTCGACGAGGTGACGGCCGACCCGCGCGCCGTGGTCGACGCGCTCGCCGGCTCGGTCCGGCCGTACCTGATCGGGGTGCGGCACCACAGCCCGGCCCTGGCGGCGGTGGTCCCGGCCCTGCTGGACGCCGTCGGGGCCGAGGTGGTCTGTGTCGAGCTGCCGGCCGACTTCCAGCACTGGCTGCCGTACCTCTCCGACCCGGCCGCGCGGGCCCCGCTGGCCCTGGTCGGCAGCCACGGCGCGGACGGGCCGATGGGCTTCTACCCGTTCGCCGACTTCTCCCCGGAACTGGCCGCGATCCGCTGGGCCCGGCAGCGCGGCGTCGAGGTGGTCTGCTGCGACCTGCCGCTGGCGGACCCGGGCTGGACCGCCGAAGCCGCCGGTCCGGACCCGGTCGTCGTCGACGCCGAGCCGACCGTCGACGGCGATCCCGACGCCGGTGCGCCGGTGCCCGGCCCGCGCCGGTCCGGCTACGCCGCCGCGCTCGGCGCCAGCGGCACCGGCCGGGACGGCGACGACCTGTGGGACCGGGTGGTCGAGGTGCGGGCCCCGGGCTGCCCGCCCGAGGCGGTCCGCCGGGCCGCCCTCGGCGTCGGCTGGGCGATGCGGACCGACAGCGCCAGCGGCGACGGCGTACCGGCCCGGGACCTGGCCCGGGAGCGGCACATGCGTCGGGTGCTGGCCGAGGCCGGCGCCGACGGCCGGCGGGTCGCCGCCGTGGTCGGCGCCTTCCACGCCCCGGCCCTGCTCGCCACCCCGTCGACCGACGAGGTCACCGCCGCGGCCACCCGGCCCGGCGGGGCCCCGGCCGGTCCGCTCCGGTCCGTGACGGCCCCGGCCGGCCCGGCCACCAGGAGTGGCGGCGGCACGGCGGTCACCTCGCTGGTGCCCTACGCGTTCGACCTGCTCGACTCCCGGTCCGGCTACCCGGCCGGGATCCGTGACCCGCGTTGGCAGCAGTCCGTCTTCACCGCCGCCGGCGACCCGGAACGGATCCGGGCCGCCGCCGCCCGGGCGGTCACCGACCTGTGCCGGGAACTCCGTTCGGCCGGGCACACCGCCGGCACCGGCGAGGCCGCCGAGACGGTACGACTCGCCGGCGACCTGGCCCGGCTACGGGACCTGCCCGCCCCCGGCCGGGGCGAGGTGCTGGAGGCGGTGACCACCGTGCTCGGCCAGGGTGAACTGCTCGGCCGTGGCCGGGCGCTGGCCAGGGCGCTGGAGACCGTGCTGGTCGGCGCCGAGCGGGGCCGGATCGCCCCCGGGACGCCCCGGTCCGGGCTCGGCCCCTCGGTCGAGGCGGAACTCGCCGCGCTGCGGCTGCCCAACCCGGACAGCCCGAAGTCCCGCGAGGTCCGGCTCGATCCGCTGCGCACCGAGCTGGACGGGCGGCGGGAGATCCTGCTGCAACGCCTCCAGGTCTGCGGCGTCGGCTACGGCGAAGCGATCGCGGTGTCCGGCACCGGGGACGGCGCGGCCCTGACCACCCGCTGGCAACTGGCCTGGACGCCCTCCGTGGCGGCCCGACTGGACCTGGTCGGCGTGCGCGGGGTGACCGCGGCGCTGGCCGCGGCCGGCACCCTGCGGGAGCGGTTCCGCCGGGAGGTCGCCGACGGCGGCCCCACCGCCGGGCAACTGCTCACCGGGCTCCGCGACGCCGCCCGGTGCGACCTGCCCGAGCTGGTCACCGACCGGCTCGACCTGGCCGCCACGGTGCTGCCGGGCACCGGCACCCTGCCCGAGCTGCTGGCCGCACTGGACCTGCTGGAGGCGCTGCGCCGGGAACACCTGCCCGGCACCACGGCGGACGGTCGGGCCCGGGCGGCCGAGCTGGCCGTCGCGCTGCTGGACGCGGCGGTCCGTGGACTGCCCGGCCTGGCCGGCAGCGACGCCACGGCCGACGCCGTCGCGCTTGTCGACCTCGCGGTCCGGGCCGGCGAGGAGCGGATCGGGCTGCGCCTGGACGAGGCCCTCGACCATCTGGCCCGGTCCGGTTCGGCGCTGATCCAGGGCGCCGCCCTGGCCGCCCGGGTCCTGCTCGACCTGACCGGCCTGGAAACCCTGGGCGCCCGGGTGGCCGGCTGGATCGACGCGGCGACCGGACCGGACACCCGACGGCACCTGCACCGGCTGCTCGGCGGCCTGCTCACGGCGGCGCACCCGCTGCTGCAGTCCGCCCCGGCCGCGCTGGACCCGCTGCTGGAACGGATCGAGCGGCTCACCGACACCGAGTTCCTGGACCGGCTGCCGGCGCTGCGCGGCGGGTTCGACGTGCTCACCCCGGCGGCCCGGGAGCGGCTGCTGCACACCGTCACCGAACGGCTGGGCGACCGGCTCGACCTGGCCCTGTCCGCTCCGCCCGAGCTGCTGGCCCGCTGGGCCGCCGCCGACGCGGCCGGCCGGGCCGCCCTGGTCGCCCGCAGCATTCCGATCCCGGGCACGCTGACCGGCCCGGTCGACGCGCCGGCCGGCGTCGCACCCGGACCGGACATCCCGGCCGCCGGGCTCACGCCCGCGGACCGGTGGCGGCTGCTGCTCGGCCGCCAACCCGACCGGTTGCCGGCCGACGCCCGCCGCTACGCCCGCGCGCTCGACGAGCTGTACGGGGCCGGGCAGGGCGAGGGCGCCACCGACCTCGGTCAGGCGGCCGGCGGCGGTCAGGAAGCCTCCTTTCCGACCGCCCGCGAGTGGGCCGACGAACTCGAGGCGCTCTTCGGCACCTCGGTACGCGAGGAGGTCATCGCCCGGGCGGCCGAGAACGGCCGTACCGACGTGCTCACCGAACTCGACCCGGCGGCGGTACGCCCCTCGATGGAGCTGCTGACCTCGGTGCTGTCCCTGGCCGGCGGCCTGCCCGAGGCGCAGTTGGCCAAGCTGCGCCCCCTGGTCCGGCGGCTGGTCGAGGAGCTGACCCGGCAGTTGGCCACGCAGGTGCGTCCGGCGCTGACCGGGCTGGCCAACCCGCGTCCGTCCCGCCGTCCCGGCGGCCGGATCAACCTCGCCCGTACGCTGCGGGCGAACCTGGCGCACACCCAACGGCTCGGCGACGGCCGGACGGTGGTGGTGCCGGAACGCCCGGTCTTCAACACCCGGACCCGCAACGAGGCCGACTGGCGGTTGGTGCTGGTGGTCGACGTGTCCGGCTCGATGGAGGCGTCGGTGGTGTGGTCGGCGTTGACCGCCGCCGTCCTGGCCGGGGTGCCCACCCTGTCCACCCACTTCCTCGCCTTCTCCACCGAGGTGGTCGACCTGACCGACCGGGTCGACGACCCGCTGTCGCTGCTGCTGGAGGTGCGCGTCGGCGGCGGTACGCACATCGCCGCCGGACTGGCCCACGCCCGCTCGCTGGTGACCGTGCCGAGCCGCACCATCGTCGCGGTGGTCAGCGACTTCGAGGAGGGCTACCCGCTGGCCGGGCTGCTCGGCGAGGTCCGCACGCTCGCCGGTTCCGGGGTGCACCTGCTCGGCTGCGCCGCGCTGAACGACAGGGGAGTGCCCTGCTACTCGGTGCCGGTCGCCGAGCAGCTCGTCGCGGCCGGCATGCCGGTCGCCGCTCTCAGCCCGCTCGAACTCGCCCGCTGGGTGGGCGACCGCGTCCGCGGAGGATCACGTTGACGGACCGCACAGCCATCGCCGTGGAGACCGACCGGTTGCCGCCGGTGCTGCCGGGAGTCGTCGCCGCGGCGGTGGCGTCCCTGCCGCCCCGGCTGCACCGACGACTGGACGCCACCGTCGAACGGGTGGCCGGGGTGCCGGTCGCCCCGGCCGAGGGCGGGGTGTCGGTCGACTGCGGCCCTGAGGCCCTGGTCACCCTGACGCCCGGACCGACGGGCGCGGTCACCGATCCGGAGCAGGCCCGGTGCAGCTGCCTGCTGACGCCCCGGTGCCTGCACCGGACCGCCGTCCTGGTGGCCTGCCCGGTCGCCGACCAGGCCACCCATCCGGCGTCCACCGTCGTCGCCCCGTCCCGGTCGGAGGGCACCGGGCGTAGCGGCAAGAACGGACGTGCCGGGAAGGCGGCTGACGCGGACGGCACGTCCGCCGGCCGTGGCGCCGCGCCGACGAAGGCGCAACGGGCCGCCGCCGGCGCGCTGTGGCGGGCCGCCGCCGCGGTGCTCGCGGCCGGCGTACCGGCCGCCGGCGCGGTTGCCCAGGCCGAGTTGCTGCGGGCCGCGCACAGCGCCCGGCTGGCTGGTCTGCCGCGCGCCGAGAGCGCCGCGCTGCGTACGGTGCGCGGCCTGCGCGCCCACCGGGGACGGCAGAACGGCCACCGACTGGCCGAGCTGGTCGAGGTGCTGCACGACCTGCTGTACGTGGCCGGCCGGCTGGCCGCCGGTGATCCCGACCCGGCGCTGGTGGGCACCCTCCGGCGGGCCTACCAGCCGGACGGCACGCTGGAGGTGTACGGCGTCTGCCGGGAACCGGTGATCAGCGCGACCGGGTACGCCGGCGTGGTCACCCATCTGGTCGCCGCCGACGGGCGCCGCCTCTCCTTCGGTGACGTGAAACCGGGCGGCCCGGACCGGGCCCGGGACTGCGCGCGGGCGGTCACCGAGATGGGTGCGGTCGCGGTCAACCACGCGGTGCTGGCCCGGGGCGGCCTGCGGATCACCGGCACCACCGTCTCCCCGGACGGCCGACTCGGCGCCGGCAAGGGGGTCCGGGCCACCCCGCTGACCGGGACCGACTGGTCCACCGGAGCGCTGGCGGACCTGTTCGCCCGCCCGCTCGCCGAGGTGGTGACCGCCCAGCTCGCCGCCGACGACCCGGAGGATCCGGCCCGGGCCGGGACCGCGCTGGTCGGCGGTGACCTGCTGGTCGTCGGGGCCGTCGGTGACCAGGTGCTGGCCCGCGAGCTGGCCCCCGCCGACCCGGCCGGAGGGGACCGCGCGCCGGTGCCGGACGGGCCGCTGATCCGGCTGGTGCCGGTCAACTCCCACCCGGCGTTGTCCCACGTGGCCAACCTGCGGCGGCTCGCCTCCCGACCCGGCCTGCGGATCCGGGTGATCGGTCGGCTGGACCCGGACCGGACCAGCACGCTGCGCCCGCTCGCGGTCGGCGCGGTGCCCGGTGCCACCGCGACGCTGCGCCTGCCGGAGGAGTGGCACGGCCGGGCGGACCTCGGCTACGACCAGATCCAGGGCGGACACCTGCCGCCGCGCGACCCGGCCGCGACGACCGAACCGGTTCTCGCCGTCGATGCCGACGCGGTGGCGGAGTCCCCGCTGTGGCGGGTCCGCCGGCTGGTGGAGCTGGCCGTCTCCGGTGGTCGTCGCGCCGTCGCCGAGGCGGCACGCGGCGAGCGGGCCGGGCTGGCGGGTCCGCTGCGCCGCGCCGGCTTCACCACCGCCGCCGCGGTGGCCGCGGCGCTCGCCGACGAGTCCGACCGGCGCGGCCGGGACACCTTCGGTCGGCTCACCGATCCCGACCCGGACCGGTACGCCTGGGCGTGGCTCGCCGCGACCGCCCACCTCGCCGCCACCGAGCGGGAGCTGATCCGGTCCTCCTGGACCGCCCCACCCGCCGGCTGACCCGCCGGCGTACCAGGGGTGTCGCGGGCCGGCCGGGGCGGGTGGCGGGCCACCCGGTCCGACACCGCCCCGGCCGGCGTCCGGGTCCGCGCGGGCATGCGCGGGCCCGGACACCGGCGGTGGCCACGCCCGGTGTGAAGATCCTCAATTAATCCTCAAATCCGGTGCCCAGGACCGCTGGTAGCCACCGATGTCCATACGCTGACCTCGGATCCAGCCGGTTCCTGCCACTGCGGACCCACCGACCGAGGTGGCGATGGGGGACAGCTCCAGGGGCGTCCGTCGCGGCGGAACCGGACAGCCACCCTGGCGTCGGGAGACCGGCGTCGGGCCCTTCGGTCGCGGCGCACGACCGACGACACACCCCCGACGTACCCGTGCCGTGCACGGGCTCCCGACGACCGTCCTCAGTGGATTAGTGCGCTCGTGCCAGAGCCGGCCCTCGGCCGAACCGCACGGCACAAGCAGAAGGAGGAAGAGTGCGACGATCGCGATTGCCCATCACGCTACTCGCGCTGACCGCCCTGGTGGGGAGCAGCCTCGTGGCGACGGCACCCGCCGGGGCGGAGCCGACCGCCCCCTCGGGCGCGGACCACGCCCACGACCATCCACACTCGGCGAATTCCGTACGTATCCAGATGACCGGCGCCGCCATGCTGGAGAAGGTGGTCGCCGCCGGTTTCGACATCGACCACGGCCTCCGGCGCGTGCCGGACGGCATCGAGGGCGAAGCGGTGGTCACCACCGAGCAGGTCGCCGCGCTCAAGGCGATGGGCGTCCAGGTCCTCGACGACGACGAGGGCTTCGAGTGGAGCGAGGAGGCCGACGGTGGCCTGCGGTCCCTCGGCGCGCGGGCCGTCCCGTCGTACAGCCATGAGAAGACGGTCCGGGTCGTCCGCGCGGACTGGTTCACCACCAAGGGCCAGGGCTTCCTCTACGTCGAGGCGCGCACCACCGAGGGGCAGCAGGCGAGCCCGATCGTCGCGATGCAGCTCGAGAACGACTCGGGCCAGGGCACGCCGTTCGGCTTCGCCCGGACGATGAGCCGGTTCGTCGACTCCGGGCAGTACATGTTCCACCGGAACCTGTTCAAGCTCGACGCCCGCCCGAGCCAGATCCGGGTCACCAGCTCGACCGGCGGGGTGACCACCGGCACCGTCTCCAACTGGCTGGAGGACGCCCCGCCGCCGCTGACCGCGAGGCCGGGTTACCAGTCGGACTTCGTCGACGGCTACCAGCACCCGCAGCAGCTCTTCAGCCGAGCCAAGGAGATCGCCCGGCAGTACCCGGACATCGCCGAGATCGTCTACCTGCCGCACCAGACGAACGGCTACCAGCGCAAGGCGCAGGCCACCATCGGCGGTACCGGGCAGGAGGCGGTCGTCGTCAGCTCGGCGGCCTGGGGCCACGAGGGCGGCAACGACATCACCGTCGAGTTCGTGGACCGGCCGGGGGCGAACCTCCCGCTCACCGTCGAGGTGACGGGCAAGGCGGTCCGCGTCCTGCTCGCCAAGGACGCCTCCGGCGCGCTCGCCAGCACCGCCGCGCAGGTGGCCGCGGCACTGGAGAGCCAGTCCCAGGGGCTCATCGACCGCGCGCACCCGTACCGCACCAACACGGGTACGGGCATCGTCGCGCCGACGGCGGGCCCGGTCGCGCTCTCCGACTTCCTCGACGAGAAGCGGGTCGGCGCGCCGGAGGGCGAGGTGCCGCGCGGCCCGGCCTCCATCCCCGTCCTGCGGATCGGCAAGCACCGTGACGGCCGGAACCCCGGTGTCCTGATCCAGGCGCAGGACCACGCCCGCGAGTGGGTGCCGGCGACGACCACGTTGGAGACGGCCGAGCGTCTGGTGCGCAACTACAAGACCGACCAGGAGACGAAGAAGATCGTCCAGGACACGGACATCTTCCTCATCCTCTCCAACAACCCCGACGGAGCGAACTACAGCTTCTACAACTACGCCTCGCAGCGGAAGAACCTGACCAACCACTGCGAGGACGCGAACGCCGATCCGGCCCGGCGCAACTCCTGGGGCGTCGACCTGAACCGGAACTACCGGGTCGGGTCGGGTCACGACGGCTACGCGGGCGCGTCGACCACCTGCACCAGCGGCACCTACCAGGGACCGGAGAAGCTGTCCGAGCCGGAGTCGAAGAACATCGTCTGGCTGGTCGAGAAGTACTCGAACATCAAGTTCATGATGTCCGTGCACTCCAACGGCGGCCAGTTGTTCTGGCAGCCCGGCGCGTACATCGCGGACGGACGGATCACCACGCCGCGTCCGCCGCTCGGCGACGAGGCGTTCTACTGGCAGTCGGCCGGCCGGATCCTGTCGCAGGTCAAGGCGCACCGGGAGACCGTCGTCACGCCGGAGAACGTGGGCGGATCGTCGGACGTCCTCTACTCCTCGGCGGGCAACGTGCGCGAGGACATGTACCACACCTACGGCATCTACTCCTTCGGCTGGGAGGTCGGCGGTTCGGTCTACAACCCGGCCACCGGCAACTGGCAGGGTGGCTCGTTCCAGCCGCCGTGGGTGGGTGACCCGGCGCTCGTCAGCGGCCACGCCGAGACGATGGAGTACGCCAACGGGATCATGGAGATGTTCCGGATCGCGGCGGAGTGGGGCAAGGACAAGAAGAAGCCGACGTCCGAACTCGTCCCCGGTGGCGGGAGGTACCGCGGTCCCGTCGACGTGCGCTTCGAGACAAGCGAGCCGGCGACCGTCTACTACACGACGGACGGCAGCCGGCCCACCCTCGAGTCGCCCCGCTACGAGGCGACCGAGTTCCGGGAGCCGGGACAGGTGTTCCACGTGACCGAGACGACGACGTTCCGGTGGTTCTCGGTGGACACCGCCGGCAACATCGAGCGGAACTACGACCCGACGAAGAACGACCGGCGCGACAACTACCGCACCGCGACGGTCACCATCGGCGGGTAACGGGTAGACCGTCCACGACGACACGACCGGCTGGGGCCAGGCCCCAGCCGGTCGGTCCGGTCCGCCGTCGTCACTGGGTGACGGACGCCTCCAGGCGGAACGGGTTGTCACCCAGCGGGCTGGTACGCCGGGACTCGACCACGAACTCCCACACCCCGGGCTCGGGGTCGACGTACGTACAGGGGGCGGGGCGGTGTCAAGCGATTGGCTGATCTTGGTCGGGGCAGGGTCGCTCCGGCCCGTGGTCAGTCGGTACCGCAGACATCCCGCAGGGTCTGGGCGTCCCGGTCGGTCCTGGCCTGTGCTGCGGCGTAATCTCCCGACACCATGCCGGACAGGATGAAGCGCATGGTCGAGAAGTCCTGCGACAGCGCCACCGTCACCGAGTGGACGGCCCCTTCGGCGGCCAGGCTCGCGCGCATCATCCCCTGGTACGCCTCTGTCGCGGCGGCCTGCCGGCTCAGCTCGGTCGAGCCTGCGGTGCGGTAGTACCTGTCGACGACCGCGAGTGCCTCCTGGCAGCCGGCGGGCAGTATCGGCTCCAGCGACAGCGGGGGCCTGCTGTCGGGCGTTCGGGGGGTCGGCCTGACTGGTCCAGGGGTGCTCGCACCTGGTCCGGGCGTCGTCGGTGGTGCCGTCGGGTTCGGTGTGGCATCGACAGGCAGCGTCGGCTCGGTCTCCCGGGGCGCCGCCGTTGCGGCGTCCCGGGCCGGTGGTGCCGGGGGAGGGGTCTGCGGCCAGACGTAGGCGAGCAGGGCGACGATGGCCGCGACGACCGCACCGAGCGCCCCCAACGCAGCCCAGTCCAGCCTGAACCCCGTGGAGTCTCTCCCGGCGCGGGCGTCTCTCGTTCGTCGACTGTCGATCCGTCAACCCTAACGGCCCCGTGCACTGTGGAGGGTGCGGGAGCGCAGCTTACGGATCTTGAGGTGCACTCGCTGGCGCAGCGACCGACCGGCCGTCGCGGTCGTGCCGTCACCGGAGCCGGCGGGCGTAGCAGACCGACAACGGCTCACCCGCGTACGGGCCGAAGTTGTCGATGCGGTGGTAGCCCTCCCGCTCGTAGAAGCGCATCGCGTCCGGTTGGGCGGTGCCGGTCTCCAGCAGCAGGTCCACCACACCCCGGCCGCGCGCCTCGTGTTCCAGGCTGTGCAGGATCGCCACCGCCACCCCGGTGCCCCGGGCCGCCGGCTCGACGTACATCCGCTTGATCTCCGCCGAGTCCGGCCCCAGCGTCCGCAGTCCGCCGCAACCCAGCGCCGCGCCGTGCGCGTCGCGGGCGATCAGGAACACGTCGATGTCGCCGGCGGTGGGGGCGACCCCCGGCTCGTGGTCGTCGTTGCCGTACCGGGCGTCCAGTTCGGCGCGTTGCGCGGCGCGCAGCCGCACCCCGTCGGCACCGTCCCATGACTCAGCCTTCACCGTGACCTGCACAGTTGTGCCCTCTCAAATCCGTAACAAGTGTTCCGGTAACGGATGTTACGCTATCGCTCCGAGGTGACGGCGAAGGAGCGGGGATGGCCAGACGACGTGATCTCCAGGGCCACCGGGAGCGGTTGTCGGCCGCCACCTGGGCGGTGCTCGCCGAACACGGCCTGGCGGGGTTGACCCTCCGGGCGGTGGCCGAGCGGGCCGGATGCAGCACCGGGCTGGTGCTGCACACGTTCCCCGACAAGCAGGCCCTGCTGGTCCACGCCCGCACGCTGCTGCACGAACGCACCGCAGCCCGCGCCGACGCGGCCCAGAAGTCCGGTCCCGAGCCCCTGGACGCCCTGCGTGCGGTGCTGATGCAGGTGGCGTCCGGCAGTGACGACAAACGCGAGGAGGCCCGGGTGTGGGTGGGTTTCCTGGCCGCCGCGCTCGCCGATCCCCAACTCGCCCGGTTGCACCAGGCGCACAACCGCGCGTTCCTCCGCCGGATCCAGCAGCTCGTGGCGGCCTGCCGCCCCGACTGGAGCCAGGAGCAGGCCGCGCGAGAAGCCGTCACCCTGGTCGCGCTCGTGGAAGGGCTCAACGCGCTGGCGGCCGTCGACCTGGACACCTACTCTGCCGCCGCGCAGCAGGCAGCCATCGAAGCCGCCCTGCGCCAGATTCGCGCCGGGCGGCCGGTGTCACCGCACGGCGACACCGGCTCAACGGCGGGCTCCGGGGTTTCCGGGTGAGCCACCGCCCTCCTCGGGCCGTCCCGGCTCCGGGTCGAGGACGTGGTCGGGCAGGTCGAGGTGTTCGCGGAACGCCCGGCGGCCCTCGGCGGTGACGGCGACCGCCCGACCGGTACCGATCCGGACGACCCAACCGGCGTCCAGGGCGTGCCGGCAGAGCGCCGCACCGATCGTGCCGGCGAGGTGGGGCCGCCGCTCGGTCCAGTCCAGGCAGGAGCGGACCGGTGCGCGGCGGGTCGGCGGCATCGACTCCGGCGCGATGCCGAGCCCGGCCAGCCATGCCGTGCCCCGGTCGGTCAGGCTCAGCCCGCGCTCCCAGCTCAGGAGGCCGCGCCCGGTCATCGCGTCGGTGACCGCCACGCCGAGGGCTCCGGCGAGGTGGTCGTAACAGGTACGGGCGTACGCCAGCGCCCGGCGTCGGGTGGCCGCCGAGAGCGACCGGACGGGCACAGGCTCGACCGGTGCGGCGCCGGTCAACGTCTCGATCAGCTCGGCGACGCCGGCGTCTGCCAGCCGGAGGTAACGGTGACGGCCCTGCCGTTCCTCGGTCACCAGGCCACCGGCGACGAGCTGGTGCAGGTGGGCAGTCGCGGTCGACGGCGCCACCCCGGCGTGCCGGGCCAGCTCGGTCGCCGTCCATGCCCGCCCGTCCAGCAGCGCCAGGCAGAACGCCGCTCGGGTGTGATCGGCGAGCAGGCCGGCCAGGGTGGCCAACCCCACCGTGGCCTCGTGGGCCCGGGAGCCGTCGGGCTCGTCGCGGCGGCCGGGCCCGTACCGGCGGCCGGAGTCGGACCGGCCGGGCTGGCCGAAGACGGTGTTCTGACTGCTCACCGTGGCGATCCTGCCCGCGAAACGCTTCGGCCGGCAACGAAACGTCGGGTGGTTACGGTCCCACCATGACCAACGCCACCTGCGGGAACGCCATCCCCGACCGATCGGACGGGCACCTGACCATCCAGCCCCGGATCCTGTACTTCGGCACTCCGGTGGCGCTGTTGAGCACCGAGAACGAGGACGGGTCCGCCAACCTCGCCCCCGTCTCCTCGGCGTGGGCGCTGGGGTGGGTGGTCGTCCTTGGGCTCGGGGCGCAGGGGCAGACGGCGCGGAATCTCCGCGACCGACCCGAGGTGGTGATCAACCTACCGGCATCGCACCAGTGGACCGCCGTCGAGCGTCTGGCCCCGTTGACCGGACGCGACCCGGTGCCCGCATCCAAGCGGGCCGCGTTCCGGTACGAGCCGGCGAAGTTCGCGGCGGCGGGACTCCGGCCGGAGCCTTCCCAGGTGGTCAGGCCGCCACGGGTCGCCGACTGCCCGATCCAGCTGGAGGCGCGGGCCACCCGGATTCACCCGGCCGCGTCCGGCGGCTTCGTCATCGTCGAGGCCGAGGTCTGCCGGGTGCACGCGGACCGGCGGATCGTGGTTCCCGGCACCCAGCACATCGATCCGGCTGCCTGGAGTCCCTTGATCTACAACTTCCGACATTACTTCGGGTTGGGGGCGGAACTGGGGCAGAGCTTCCGCGCCGAGACCCGGGTTCGGGGCACTGACCGGGAGTAATGCTCCCAATCGGTCAGTCGGAAACCCGCCAGTTAATAGAAGTGTATCTACATCCGAATGTCTGCCGTCTAACATCTCCTCACCTGATCGACATCTGTCGATCAAGCCTCACGGTGATGGAAGGACATGCCCAGATGGCTCTCGAACCCTCTGCCAGGCAACGCTGGCGCCTCGGCGTCGTGACCACCGCGGTGGCCGCCGCGGTGGCCTTCGCCGCCCCGGCAACCGCGGCACCCGCCGAAGGTGCCATCCTCCAGGCCGGCGGCGACACCGCCGTAGCCGACTCGTACGTCGTGGTGCTCAAGGAGACATCCGTCGCCCGTACCGGGGTCGACGCCTCCGCCCGGAGCCTCGCCCGGGAGTACGGCGGCGCGGTCGCCCGCACCTACCAGCACGCGCTGCGCGGCTTCGAGGTCCGGCTCTCCGCGACGGCGGCCCGCCGGCTCGCCGCCCACCCCTCGGTGAAGTACGTCCAGCAGAACCACCGGGTCAGCGTCGCGGCCACCCAGTCGCCCACCCCCTCCTGGGGCCTGGACCGCGTCGACCAGCGCAACCTGCCGCTGAACAACTCGTACACCTACCCGAACAACGGCGCGGGCGTGCGGGCGTACGTCATCGACACCGGCATCCGGTTCAGCCACGGCGACTTCGGCACCCGTGCGGTGAGCGGTTTCGACGCCATCGACGGCGGCTCGGCCGACGACTGCAACGGGCACGGCACGCACGTCGCCGGGACCGTCGGCGGCACGGCGTACGGCGTGGCCAAGGGCGTCACGCTGGTCGGCGTCCGGGTGCTGGACTGCGGTGGCAGCGGCACGTACGCCCAGGTCGTCGCGGGCATCGACTGGGTGACCGGCGACCACGACCCGGGTGAGCGCGCGGTGGCCAACATGAGCCTAGGTGGTGGCTTCGACCAGGCCACCAACGACGCGGTCACCGCGTCGATCGCCGATGGCGTCAGCTACGCCGTCGCGGCGGGCAACGAGTACAGCGCCAATGCCTGCAACGTCTCGCCGGCCAGCACGCCGAACGCCATCACCGTCGGGGCGACCGAGTCCACCGACGCCCGGGCCGGATACTCGAACATCGGCACCTGCCTGGACATCTTCGCCCCGGGCAGCGCGATCACCTCGGCCTGGCACACCGGCGACACCGCCACCAACACCATCAGCGGCACGTCCATGGCCAGCCCGCACGTGGCCGGCGCGGCCGCTCTGGTGCTCGCGGCCAACCCGTCGTACACGCCGCAGCAGGTGCGCGACAAGCTGGTCAACGACGCCACCGCCAACGTGGTGACCAACCCCGGCGCCGGCTCGCCGAACAGGCTGCTCTACACCGGCAACGTCGTCCCGCCGACCCAGGACTTCAGCGTCGCGGTGACCCCGGCCGCCGGCTCGGTCAACCCGGGCGGCTCGCTGACCGCCACGGTGTCCACCACGACCACCGTCGGCAGCCCGCAGACGGTCGGCCTCACCGCCAGCGGCCTTCCGGCCGGCGCGACCGCCAGCTTCAGCCCGGCGTCGATCAGCACCGGCGCCTCGGCCGCCCTGACCATCGCCACCACCGGCAGCGCCGCGCCGGGCACCTACCAGGTGACCATCACCGCCACCGGGCCGGTGACCACCCAGAGCACGTCGTACGCGCTGACCGTCAACGGCCCGCCCGGCTGCGCGCAGACCAACAACACCGACGCCACGATCGCCGACAACAGCACCGTGGAGAGCACGGTCACCATCTCGGGCTGCGCCGGCACCGCCTCGGCGACCAGCAGCGTGCAGGTGGCGATCGTGCACACCTACATCGGTGACCTGGTGGTCAGCCTGGTCGCTCCGGACGGCAGCGCGTACGTGCTGCACAACCGTACGGGTGGGTCGGCCGACAACATCAACCAGACCTACTCGGTGAACCTGTCCTCGGAGACGTCCAACGGCACCTGGCGGCTGCGGGTGCAGGACGCGGCGAGCGGTGACGTCGGCTACCTCGACACCTGGACGCTCAACCTGGGCGCCCCGGTCGTCCCGAGTTGCGGCGGCACCAACGGCACCGACGTGACCATCGCCGACAACAGCACGGCCACCAGCACCATCGTGGTCAGCGGCTGCGCCGGCAACGCGTCGTCCACCAGCAGCGTGCAGGTGGCGATCGTGCACACCTACATCGGTGACCTGGTGGTCAGCCTGGTCGCTCCGGACGGCAGCGCGTACGTGCTGCACAACCGTACGGGTGGGTCGGCCGACAACATCAACCAGACCTACTCGGTGAACCTGTCGTCGGAGGCCCGCAACGGCACCTGGACCCTACGGGTGCAGGACGCCGCCTCCGGTGACGTCGGCTACCTCAACAGCTGGACGCTGGGCCTGTAACCCTCCTCGGCGCCGGTGACCCGTCCCCGGTCGGCCGGACCCTCCCTGCGACGGGAGGGCCGGTCGGCCGGGGACGCACCGCTGCTCACGTTCCCGAGCCGACCTCGAACGACCCCACCCGCTCGACGAGCCAGGTCACGTCGGCGCCGCTGGCGACCTCGACCGGCTCGGCCCCCCGGCGGAAGATCCGCCCGCCGGTGGCCACGCCGTCGAGCCGCATCACGCCGTCGGCCACCCGCAGCCAGGTGCCCTCGCGCATGGCGAGGACCGGGACGTCGTTCTCCTCCAGGAACTGGGTGAGCCGCTCCTCGCGGGTCTCGCCCTGGTGCGTCGAGGCCGGGTCCGGGTCGAGGTAGTGCGGATTGATCTGGAACGGCACGAGGCCGAAGGTCTCGAAGGACGGCGGCGCGACGATGGGCATGTCGTTCGTCGTCCGCAGGCTCGGCGTCGCGACGTTGGTGCCGGCGCTCGACCCGAGGTAGGGCATCCCCTCGGCCACCCGGGCCCGCACGACGCCGATCAGGTCGAGCTCGTGGATCGCCCGGACCAGACGGAAGGTGTTGCCGCCGCCGACGAAGACCGCCTCGGCGTCGGCGACCAGGTCGCGTGGCGTGCCCTCGTGCGCGCCCCGGACGGTGATGCCGAGTGGCTCCACGGCCCGGCGGACCGTGTCGGTGTAACCGTCGTGGTCGGCCAGCGCGAAGGGGACGAACACGAGGGAGCGCCGGCCGTCGAGTGCCTGGAGGATCGCGTCGTGCGCGTGCTCCAGGTAGGCCCGCCCCGGGGCTGTCGAGTTGGACAGGAGCAGGAGGTTCGGATGGCCCTGGGTCACGGTGTCTCCTTGGTACGGCCGGTCAGGCTCGTCGGCACGGCGGTCAGTGGGCTCGGGTCACCCTGGTCTGCCGGGCTACGGCGGCCGTGTTCGCCCGGTTGTCGAGCAGGGCGGAGAGTTGCTCCGCCGCGGCCTGGAGCGCGGGCAGGTGGTCCCGGACGTCGTCCGGGCGCGCCGGGTACTTGCTCTCGCCGAGGCTGAGCGAGCCGACGGGCCGCCCCCGGAGGATGATCGGGACGGCGAGCGCCCGGGTGGCGTAGTCGTACTCGCCCTCCGAGTAGGCGTAGCCCTGCGCGACGGTCTCGACGAAGAGCCGTTCGAGCTCCTGTTCGTCGACCTTCGTCAGTCCGGTGAACGTGGCGAAGACCCGGCCGGAGATCAGGGCGCGTCGCTCGTTGCTGTCGAGGAAGGCGAAGTAGCCGCGGGAGGTGGCTCCCGCGTTGGCCGGGTACAGCTCGCCGACGAGCGGATGACTCCGCAGCGGTCCACCGCCGTCGACGGCGGCGACGCAGCGGACGTGGAGCCCGTCCGGGACGGCGAAGATCGCGGTGCGGTCGGTCTGGAAGGCGAGGGGTTCGAGCACCCGCTGCGCCAGGGCGGCCAGCCCTCCCGCGCGTTCCCAGACGGCGGCCATCCGCCACATGGTCGGGCCGAGGCTGTAGCGCCGGGTGACCGGGTCGGCGCTGAGGAAGCCGCGCGCGGCGAGTGCGGCGAGGATCCGCTGCGCGGTCGACTTGTCGATGGCGAAGGCCTCGGCGAGCTCCATGACGCCCCAGTCGCGACGCCGTTCGGTGAACGACAGGAGGACCTCCAGGGCGCGGTCCACGGTCTGGAGCGGCGAGCGGGGGCGGGCGACGCCGTTGTCTGGCATGGGTCCTCCGGGCTGGGCGGGACGTGTCAGAACCTACCGCACCCTGATCCGGTTCGGGATGCCCTCTCAGATAGAGAGAAAGTATTGCACGGAGCTGCCGGGCGGGCGAACCCTTGGTGGCGCAAAGCCCAGGTCAGGCCCAACAACGCGCAGATTGGAGGTGGCCGTGAACCACGTCGTGCGACGGGTGCTCGCGATGATCCCGGCACTGTTCGGTGTCGTGCTCTGCATCTTCCTGCTCACCCGCGTCCTGCCCGGTGACCCGGCCCGGACGCTCGCGGGGGAGCAGGCCGACCCGGCGACCGTCGAGAAGATCCGCGTCGAGATGGGCCTCGACCAGCCGCTGGCCGCACAGTTCGTCTCCTACGTGCGCGACCTCTTCGCGGGAGACCTCGGGTTCGCGTGGCACACCGGGCAGCCCGTCCTCACCGACTTCGCCTCCCGGCTGCCGGCGACGGTGGAACTCGCCGTCGTGGCGATCGTCATCTCGCTGCTCGTCGGGGTCCCGATCGGCGTCGTCAGCGCCACACGACGCGACCGGCCGATCGACCACGCCAGCCGGATCTTCTCGCTGGTCGGGGCGTCGATGCCGCTCTTCTGGCTCGCCCTCCTCGTGATCTTCGTCTTCTACAACAAACTCGGCTGGGAGCCGGCCCCGCTGGGCCGCATCGCCCAGGACGTGAACCCCCCGACCTCGATCACCGGGCTCTACGTCCTCGACTCGCTCCTGACCGGTGACGTCGTCGCGCTGAAGTCGTCGCTGGCCCACATCATCTGGCCGGCCATGTGCCTCGCCACCGGGAGCACGGCGATCATCGCCCGGATGACCCGGTCCGAGATGCTCGAGGTGATCAACCAGGACTACGTACGCACCGCCCGGTCCAAGGGCCTGCCGCCCGCCCGGGTCATCCTCAAGCACGCGTTGAAGAACGCCGCCCCGGTCATCGTGACCGTCGTCGGCCTCCAGTTCGGCCAACTCCTCGGCGGCGCGGTCATCACCGAGACGGTCTTCAGTTGGCCCGGCATCGGCCAGTACGTCGTCCAGTCCGTGCTCGCCACCGACTACGCGCCGGTGCAGGCCTTCACGCTGCTGGCCGCGGTCGTCTACCTGACGGTCAACCTCTGTGTCGACCTGTTCAACGCCCGCCTGGACCCGAGGATCGAGAATGCCTGACACCACCGTGACCGTCACCGCGCCGGGGCACCGGGTCGCGTCGGCCGACTGGGCGGGATCGCGGCCCACGACCGCCTGGCGACTGCTGGTCCGCAACCGCCTGGCCATGGTCGGTCTCGCCTTCATCGCGATCTGGACCGTCGGCGCGCTGCTGGCCGACCTGCTGCCGTACTCGCCCACCGAGACCGGAGCCGGCGGGCTCCTCGAGCCGCCCTCCCGCGAACACCTCTTCGGCACGGACAACTTCGGCCGCGACATCCTCGCCCGGGTGCTCGCCGGTGGGCGGATCTCGCTCTGGACCGGGCTCATCGCCGTCGGGATCTCGCTCCTGATCGGTGTCCCGATCGGCGCCGTCTCCGGCTTCGTCGGCGGCGCGGTGAGCACGGTGCTCATGCGGGTGATGGACGTGCTCCTCGCCTTCCCGTCGCTCGTGCTGGCCATGGCGATCGCCGCCGCCCTCGGCCCGGGGCTGGCCAGCGCGATGGTCGCCGTGGGCGTCGTCGGCATCCCCGAGTTCGCCCGTATCGTCTACAGCCAGACCCGTTCGCTGCGGGAGCGTGACTTCGTCGAGGCGGGCCGCGCCATCGGCCTGCGGGACCGCACGATCCTCGTCCGCCACATCGTTCCGAACACCGTCGCCCCGATCCTGGTCCGCGCGACCCTCGGCATGGGCTACGCGATCCTCACGGCCGCGTCGCTCAGCTTCATCGGCCTCGGCGCGCAGCCGCCGACGGCGGAGTGGGGCGTCATGATCTCGGACGGCCGTGGCTACATCATCAGCGGCGAGTGGTGGATGACCTTCTTCCCCGGCATCGCCATCGCCACCTCGATTCTCGGCTTCAACCTGATCGGCGACGGCCTTCGCGACGTCCTCGACCCGCGCCTGCGGACGAGCCGATGACCCGGTGCGGACCTGCCACGGACGCCAGTCCATCCGCCCATCCATCCCCCACCCTGACCCGAAGGAGAACAGCGTGAAGCGCAGCGCCACCCTGGCCGCCGCGGTCGCCGCCACCTTCCTCGCCGCCGGCTGTGGAGCCAACGCCAACCAGGGCGGCTCCTCGCAGGCCGACGGGGCCGGCAAGGACACCCTCGTCGTCGCCTACTCCGAGGGCGGCAAGACCCTCAACCCGGCCGAGGCCAACGACGTCACCTCCGACACGTTCGTCGTGGCGGCCTACGACCAGCTGGTCACGTACGACCGCACCACGGTGGACGGCAAGCCGACCGCCAAGACGGACACCATCGTCCCGATGCTGGCGGAGAAGTGGGAGGTGAGCCCCGACTCGACGAGCTACACCTTCACGCTGCGGCAGGGCGTGACGTTCGAGGACGGCTCGCCCCTGGACTCCGACGACGTCGTCAAGTCGTTCGACTTCATCAAGAAGTCCAGCTCGGCGAGCTTCCTCTACGGTATGGCCGGCATCGACACCGTGACCGCGGTCGACCCGCAGACGGTGAAGATCGACCTCACCGCGCCGAACCACCTCTTCCTCCAGATCCTGCCGATGTACTCGTTCTCGATCATCAACATCGACAAGGTCAACGCCGAGGGCGGGGCCAAGTGGCTCGACACGAACACCGCCGGCTCCGGCCCGTACCGGCTGAAGAAGTGGGATCCGGCGACCGAGGCCGTGCTCGAGCGCAAGGACACCTACTGGGGCGAGAAGCCCGCCCTGCGCACCATCAACACGAAGTTCATCGGCGAGGCGAGCAACCGCGTCCAGCTGCTCAGCAAGGGTGAGGTCGACGTCGCGCTCGAGGTGCCGGCGAAGGACGTCGACGCCCTGTCGAAGCAGTCCGGCGTCACCATCGACTCCCGGGCCAGCAACAAGATCCTCTTCTTCGGGATGAACAACGAGATCAAGCCGTTCGACGACCCGAAGGTCCGGCAGGCCATCTCGTACGCGATCCCGTACGACAAGCTTCTCAACGACGTCATGAAGGGCCAGGCGTCGCCGATGCGCTCCTCCGTGGCCAGCTCGACCCCGGGCTTCAGCGACGCCGGCAACGGCTACTCGTACGACCTCGAGAAGGCCAGGGCGCTTCTCGCCGAGGCCGGCCACCCCGACGGTTTCAGCTTCGACTTCACCCTCGGCAGTGGCTTCCAGGACTGGTCGGACTCCGCCGTGCTCATCCAGGCCGAGCTGGCGAAGATCGGCGTGACGATGAACATCAAGAACATGGCGCGTCCGCAGTTCCTCGAGGCGCTCGCGACGAAGAAGGTGCAGAGCTACATCACCCGCTGGACGTCCTTCGTCAACGACCCGGGCTACCACCTCGGTCTCCTGCTGACCAGCGACGGCACCAGCAACTACGCCAACTTCCACAACACCGAGGTCGACAACCTCTGGAAGCGGGCCGCGACCGAGCCGGACCAGAAGGTCCGCAACGACCTGTACGGCAAGGCGCAGGAGATCATCAACACCCAGGCGCCGTGGGCGTACCTCTACGAGTACAACATCGTCGTCGCGCAGCGCGCGGGCGTGCAGGGATACACCTCGTACCCCGACGGGATCATCCGCTTCTTCCAGATGAGCAACAAGGGCTGACGCCGAGGCAGGCGTGCCGCCGGGCCGTCACCCCGACGCGCCCGGCGGCCGCCGCCACCAGGCCACCGCGAACCCACCCCTCCCGCAACGACACCTGGAGCCCGACGTGACCACGACACCCCCCGACTGGGAGACCCGGGTCCTCGACGAGATCGAGCGCACCCGGGACGAACTGCTGACACTCGCCGGGGATCTCATCCGGATCCCGAGCGAGAACCCTCCGGGGGACTGCACGGACGTCGGCCTCTTCATCGCCGACCATCTGCGCGCGCAGGGCCTCGACCCCGAGGTCCACGACGCGGGCGACGGTCGCCTCAGCATCGTCGTCCACCGTGCCGCGAGCAACGCCGCGGTGGACGACGATCCCACGTCGGCGCGGCACCTGGTGCTCGCCGGTCACACCGACGTCGTCCCCGTCGGTGACCTGGACCGTTGGACGTTTCCCCCCTTCGCGGGGGACATCGTCGACGGTTACCTCCGTGGACGCGGGGCGAGCGACATGAAGGCCGGTCTCGCCGGCGTCATCCACACGCTCGTCGTCCTGCACCGCCTCGGCGTCCCGCTCGCCGGGAAGCTGTCGCTCGCGGCGGTCCCCGACGAGGAGCAGGGCGGCTCGCGCGGCGCGGACTGGCTCCTCGACCGGGGAGTCCTCGACGGCGCGACCGGCGCGATCATCGCCGAGCCCGCCGAACGCACGCACCCGACGATCGGCCAGAAGGGCAGCAACTGGTTCCGGATGACGATCGACGGCAGGCCGGGGCACGGCAGCCTCCAGCCGCTGCACGGCGTCAACGCGAACCTCCTCGCGGCCAAGGCCGTCATCGCCCTGCAACAGCTCTGGGACATGAAGCCGTCGCCGCCCGAGGACGTGGTCGACCTCATCGAGCGGTCGAAGACGTTCGCCGAGGAACGGGAGGGCTACGGTCCCGGCATCGGCGCCGTCTTCGAGCACGTCACCGTCAACATCGGCACGATCCACGGCGGTACGTCCTCGAACGTCGTCGCGGACCGGTGCGTCGTCGACGTCGACACCCGGGTGCCGATCGGACTGTCGCGCGCCGAGGTCCTCGCCCGGGTCGAGGAACTGCTCGCCGAGGCCGGCGTCGAGGCGACGATCGAGCCGACCGGCTTCCGCAGCGAGCCCAACTGGACGCTGCCGAGCGACCCGGTGGTCACCGAACTCGTCGCGGCCCTGCGCGAGCTGACCGGTGACCCCACCGCGGAGGGGGTGCTCCAGTGGGCGTCCTCCGACGCCCGCACCTTCCGCAGCCACGGCATTCCCGTGCTCCAGTACGGGCCGGCCGAACTGGCCACCATCCACGGCTTCGACGAGAGGGCACCCGTCGCCGACGTGGTCCTCGCCGCGAAGACCTACGCCCTGACCACCCTCCGGTACCTCGGCGTCGCCGATACCGCTGTCGAAAGCGAATGATCGTGCTGTCCCACGTCCTCACCGCCCTCGACCTGCTCGACCGTCCCGACGCCTCGGGCAAACTCGTCGCCGAGCACCTGCGTGCCCTCGGCGACGACGCCTGCTCGATCACCGTCGAGACGGTGGCCGGCGAGCAGGGTTCCACCGACTTCATCCAGGTCACCGTCCCGGGCAGCCGCGGCAGGACCGCCGGCGGCGACGCCCCGACGCTCGGCGTCGTCGGCCGCCTCGGCGGTCTGGGCGCCCGGCCGGAGCTCATCGGCTACGTGTCCGACGGTGACGGGGCGACCGCCGCCGTCGCCACCGCCGCCAAGCTCCTCGCGATGCACGCCCGCGGCGACATCCTGCCCGGCGACGTCGTCGTCTCGACGCACATCTGCCCCGACGCGCCCACCCGGCCCCACGACCCGGTGCCCTTCATGGACTCGCCCGTCGACATCACCGCGATGAACGAGCACGAGGTCACCTCGGAGATGGACGCCGTCCTGTCCATCGACACCACGAAGGGCAACCGCATCGTCAACCACCGGGGGATCGCCATCTCCCCGACGGTCCGCGCCGGCTACATCCTCCCGGTGAGTGCCGACCTGGTCAGCGTCCTGGAGACCGTGTCCGGTGAGCCGGCCGTCGTCTTCGCGCTGTCGACGCAGGACATCACGCCGTACGGCAACGGCCTGCACCACCTCAACTCGATCCTCCAGCCGGCCGTCGCGACGGCCGCGCCGGTCGTCGGGGTCGCCATCACCACCGTGACGCCCGTCGCCGGCTGCGCGACCGGCGCGAGTCACGAGGTCGACATCGCCCTCGCCGCCCGCTTCGCCGTCGAGGTCGCCAAGGGCTTCACCTCGGGCACGGTGTCCTTCCACGACGAGGCCGAGGCAGCGCTCCTGGAGAGCCTCTACGGCCCGGCCACCCACCTGCAGACGACCGGAACGGGCCCCGGGCGCGCCTGACCGGGCGCGACCGCCGGCGGCCTACGGAACAAGGAGCACGGACATGGCTGAGACCCTGCTGTCGATCGAGAACCTCTCGATCCGGATCGACACGTCGCGTGGCCCGATCCATCCGGTCCGGAACCTCGACCTGACCATCGCGCGCGGCGAGATGGTCGGGCTGGTCGGCGAGTCGGGGTCGGGCAAGAGCGTCACCGCCATGTCGATCACCGGACTGCTGCCGGCGCGGCAGGCGCACGTCACCGGCGGGCACATCCGCTTCGACGGGCGCGACCTCGCCGCCCTGTCCGACCGGCAGATGCGCCGCATCCGTGGCAAGGACATCGCGACGATCTTCCAGGAGCCGATGACCGCGCTCAACCCGGTCTTCACCGTCCGCGACCAGCTCATCGAACCGTTGCGCCAGCACATGCGGCTCGGTCGGCGGCAGGCGGCGGACCGGGCGGGGCACCTGCTCGACATGGTGGGGATCCGCAACACCGCGCGCGTCCTCGCCGGGTACCCGCACGAGCTGTCCGGCGGGATGCGCCAGCGGGTCATGATCGCCATGGCCATGGCGTGCGAGCCGAAGCTGCTCATCGCCGACGAGCCGACGACCGCGCTCGACGTGACGACCCAGTTGCAGATCCTCGACCTCGTCATGGACCTCCAGGAACAGCACGGGACGGCGGTCCTGCTCATCACCCACGACCTCGGGGTCGTGGCCCAGACCTGCCAGCGGGTCGCCGTCATGTACGGCGGAGAGCTACAGGAGACGGCGCCGACGGAGCAGCTCTTCGCCACGCCGCAGGCCGACTACACGAAACGGCTGCTCAGCTTCATCCCCTCCGCCAACGCGCACGTCGTCGAGGCGGTCGAGGCGCTCGCCGAGGACGGTACGGCGAGCGACGGCTCTCCGGCCCGCGTCGCGGCCCGTGCGGAGGCACCCGACGACGACGCGCCGGTGCTGCTCGAGGTCACCGACCTGACGAAGGTCTTCACCGGGCGCCGCCGCCGGCTGGGACGTCCGGCCGCCACCATCCGGGCGGTCGACGGTGTGTCCTTCCGGGTCCGCCGTGGCCGCACGCTCGCCATCGTGGGGGAGTCCGGGTCGGGCAAGTCCACGACGGGTCGGGCCCTGCTGCGGCTGCACGAGCCGACGTCGGGTTCGGTCACCTTCAACGGGGCCGACCTCCTCGCGGCCGGGGACGACGAGATGCGCCGGCTCCGTTCCGAGATGCAGATCGTCTTCCAGGACACGTACGCCTCGCTCGACCCCCGGTGGACGATCCACCGGGCCCTCGCCGAACCGCTGCGGCTGCACACCGACCTCGACGACACGGCGATCCGTGCCCGCATCGTCGAGGTCCTGGAGACGGTCGGCCTGGGGGAGGACGCCATCGACCGCTTCCCGCACGAGTTCTCGGGAGGTCAGCGCCAGCGGATCGGCATCGCGCGGGCCCTCATCCTCAACCCGAGCCTCGTCGTCTGCGACGAGCCCGTGTCGGCACTCGACGTGTCGGTGCAGGCCCAGGTGCTCGACCTCATGAAGCAGTTGCAGCGGGACCTCGGACTCACCTACGTCTTCATCTCGCACGACCTCTCCGTCGTCGAGATGATGGCCGACGAGATCGTCGTGATGAGCCAGGGCCGGGTCGTCGAGCAGGGCACCGTCGAGGAGATCTTCACCAGGCCCCGGCATCCTTACACCAGGGCGCTGCTCGCCGCGATCCCGGTCGCCGACCCCACCGCGCGGGTCGACCGGGCCGTACGGCGCCGCATCGTCGAGCGGGGTGTCGCCGCTGCCGACCTGCCCGAGAAGGAGGCGGCGTGACGCCCGTGGCGGCCGGGAGAGAGGTGGCCCGGGTACGGCCGAAGCTCGGTCTCGTCACGATCGGCCAGGCGCCCCGCGTCGACCTGATCCCCGACGTCGAGGAGACCCTCGTCGGCGTGGACTGGGTCGAACACGGCGCGTTGGACCTGCTCGACGCGGACGGCATCGCCCGGCTCGAACCACACGGCGGGGAGCGTACCCTCGTCTCCCGCCTGCGGGACGGTTCGCGCGCCCGGCTCGGGGCGACGAGCATCGCCCCGGCCCTCGACGACGCCATCCGACGGTGCGTCGCCGACGACTGCGGGACCGTCCTCGTGCTCTGCACCGGCCGCGTCGAGCACGGCCCGGCGTCGGTGCCGGTGCTCCACGCGGAGGACCTCGCCCACGACCTCGTGGCGCGGCTCGTCGGCGCCGGGCGACTGGGCGTGCTCTGCCCCGTGCCGGAGCAGTTGGCCGACATCCGGGAACGGTGGGGTGGACGCCTGGGCCGGTCGGTCGTCGCAGCGGCCGTGGACCCCTACACGGCCGGACTCGACGAGGTGGCGGCCGCCGGACGTGAGGTCGCCGCCGAGGGGGCCGACCTGGTCTTCCTCGACTGCATCGGCTACACGGGGGAGCAGCGGGCAGTGCTCGCCGCCGAGGGCATCCGGACCGAGACCGCCCGCCACCTCGCCGTGACCGGTGCGGTGGCTCACCTGCTCGCCACCTCGTCGGCCGACCACGACCACCCACCGGGTCGGTGAGTGGCCAGGAGCCGACCCGACCGGGGGAGCTGCGGTCGTAGGGCTGCACGGTGCACCCACGAGCGAGAGCCCCTTCCCGGGGTCGGGAAGGGGCTCTCGTTGGTGTCACTTGGTCCAGAGTTCGGCGACCAGGTCGGCGGCCTGCTTCTCCCACTGGGCGTAGTGGTCGGGGTAGGCCGACACCTGCACGGTCTGGGCGGCCTGGGTCAGCGGCATGTCCTTCCAGCCGTCGACCTGCTTGAGGCCCTTCAGGAACGCGGTGGTGGAGTAGGCGGGGTCGGTGATCTGCTCGACCGTGCCCCAACCCG
>NZ_BSTB01000020.1:0-164153 GCF_030269285.1 Micromonospora sp. NBRC 101691 | reverse complement strand
AGATCAAGATAAGCCTGCCGCTCGGCAGACAACTTCACCCGACCCTGAGGAGCCCGCACCCCACGCAACCCGAACACCACAACCCCTGCACACGTCAGGTGTTGCAACCACCACTAGAACCCAAGCTGACGTGCAGGGGTCCCCTGCTACCACCCCCAGGGCACGTTCCTCCGCAGCAGGAGGGATCGTCTCGGGGTCAGTTGTTGGTGATGGTGAGCTTCACCGGGGCGCTGAGCTTGGTGTCGAGCCGACCGAAGACCTGGTACGTCCCGGCGGGTGCCGAGGGGCCGTTGGCCAGGCCGTTGGCGCATTGTGTGGTGTCCTGCCCGTTCCAGGTGACCTGGTACGACCGCTCGAAGCCGGGGGTGAAGGACTGCACGTCCGAGCCCTTGGCGGTGCCGCAGGTGTCCGAGGACCACACCTTCTCCGCGCCGGACTTGACGAAGAGCTCCTGGAGGTCGGCCCCGACGTCCCGGGTGCACGTCCGATCCGACGTGTTCTTGATCTTGAGTTGCAGGTCGACCGGCCGGCCGGAGCGGACCGAGGTGGGCGCCGCCACCGGGGTCACCGAGATCTCGGCGTCGGTGCACCCGGCGGCACCACCGGCCGGCACGACCGGGCCCCCGGGTGCCGGCGGCGCACCGCTGGTCGTCGCCGGACCGCCGCCGCCCGGACCGCCACCGGCAGGGCCACCACCGCCCGGCGCGTCGGGTCCGGCGGACGCCGGCGGCTCGCCTGACTGAGGCGTCAGCACCGAACCACTCGGGGCCGGATCACCCGCCGACGGTGTCGGGGTGGGCGACCGCTCCGGGCCTGCGGTCTTGTCGCTCGACCCGCTGCACGAGTAGAGCACGACGATGAGAAAGAGGATCCCCGCTCCGAGTACGACGGCACGACGCCGCCAGTACACGGCGGGCGACAGGGGGCCAACCGTCAGACGCATGATGCCCCCACGGTAACGGCGCGGCGGTCACCGACCGGGCACGACGCGCCGGGGCGAGAACGGCTCACCGTACCAACTCCCTCGGACGGTCAGAGGTAGACCTTGCGTTGGTAGATCGCGTGCGCGCCGGCCACCCGGTCGAGGAAGAGCAGACCGGCACAGTGGTCGATCTCGTGTTGCAGGGCCCGGGCCTCGAACCCGTCGGTGGCGAGCCGCACCGGTCGGCCGGTGCCGGGCAGCACGCCCTCCACCACCAGCCGGCTGGCCCGCTTGACGTCACCGGTGAGGTCGGGCACCGACATGCACCCCTCCCGCCCGGCCTTCCACCGGCTGGCCTCCACCACCCGGGCGTTGCAGAGCACGAACGCGCCGTGCACGGTCACCGACTTCGGATGGCCGGTCACGTCGACCGCGAAGACCTGGGCACCGACCCCGACCTGCGGCGCGGCCAGCCCGACGCAGCCCGGGGAGACCCGCATCGTCGCGACCAGGTCGGCGGCGAGGCGGACCACCTCGTCGGAGGTGGCGTCGACCTCACCACCCGTCCGGCTGAGCACCGCGTGCGGCGCGGACACCACCGGCCGTACCTCGCCCGGCACACCGAGCGCCTCGGGTGTCCAGCCGTCCAGGCCGGTGATCTGCGCGGTCACAACAGGTCCGAATCGGCCGGCCGGAGTGTCACCTCGACACCCAGGTCGGCAGCCGTACGGGAGAGCGTCTCCCGCAGCCGGTCGGCCGCCCCGACCGGCAGGTCGACCTCGGCGACCACCACGTAGAGCGCCCCGGTCAACCGGGTGGTCAGGTCGGTGACGTTGCCACCGACGTCGGCCAGCGCGCGTGTCGTCGCCGCGACGATGCCGAGCCGGTCCGCGCCGTGCACCGCCATCACGTACGGCTCCCCGGGGGGCGCCGTGGCACCGTCCGGGGTGACCGCCCGTACGCTCGCCAGCAGTTGGCCGTCGGCGGCGAGCGGGGCGAGCGCGGCCTCGACCTCGGCGGCGGCCGGGCCGACGCAGACCAGGGTCATCGCGAAGTGGCCGCGGAGCCGGGTCATCGTCGAGTCGGTGAGGTTCGCGCCGAGCCCGGCGAGCACCTCCGCGACGTCGGCCACGATGCCCGGCCGGTCCCGACCGATGACGGTGATCGCGAGCTCGTTCATGCCGGCATTCTCCCCGACCAGCGAAAACGGCCGGACGGCAACCGCCCCGACCGCCCACGCTGCGGGACATGCCGGACATGGCATCATCGGCGGCGCGATGACAGAACAGAGTTTCGCCGACCGGATCAGTCGGTGGTACGAGCAGAACGCCCGCGACCTGCCGTGGCGCGACCCCGACGTGACCCCCTGGGCGATCCTGGTCAGCGAGGTCATGTTGCAGCAGACCCCGGTGGTACGGGTGCTGCCGGCCTGGGAGGCGTGGCTGGCCCGGTGGCCGGTGCCGGCCGCCCTGGCCGCCGAGAGCCCCGCGGACGCCATCCGGATGTGGGGACGCCTCGGCTACCCCCGCCGGGCGGTACGCCTGCACGAGTGCGCGGTGGCTCTGGTCGAGCGGCACGGTGGCCAGGTGCCGGACCGGCTCGACCAGTTGCTCGCCCTGCCCGGCGTCGGGACGTACACCGCGCGGGCGGTGGCGGCCTTCGCGTTCGGGCAGCGGCACCCGGTGGTGGACACCAACGTCCGCCGGGTGGTGGCGCGCGCGGTGGCCGGGGAGCCGGACGCCGGCCCGACCACCCGTCCGTCCGACCTGGTGGCAACGGAGGAACTGCTGCCGGTCCAGCCGGCCGCCGCCGCGTTGGCGAGCGCGGCCTTCATGGAGCTGGGGGCGGTGGTCTGCACCGCCCGGTCGCCGCGCTGCGCGGTCTGCCCGGTGGAGTCGGTCTGCGCCTGGCGGGCCTCCGGGCAGGAGGCGCCGGCCGGGCCGACCCGCCGCCCGCAGCGGTACGCCGGCACCGACCGGCAGGTACGCGGGCTGCTGCTCGCGGTGCTACGGGAGGCGACCGGCCCGGTGCCCCGGCCCCGGCTGGACCAGGTCTGGCCCGACGACGTACAGCGTTCCCGGGCGCTGGCCGGACTGGTCACCGACGGGCTTGTGGAGCCGGCCGGAGAGGCCACCTACCGACTCGTCGGCGACGCCCCCGCGCCGGCCGGCCAGAACCTCACCTGAGGCGGTTACCGAGGGCGTAACCGTTGCCGGCAGCCCGGGTTGCTGCCGGCTGCGTGGTTGCAGGGGTCCCCTGCTCCTCAAAAAGCGGTAACAGGGGACCCCTGCTACCACCTGGCGCGGCGGCCTCGGGCGGATACGAAAAGGGCGAGGGGCCCGGCGGCTTTCGCCGCCGGGCCCCTCGCTCCGGTTGTTCGCCGGTTCCGTAGGTGGTGAGACCTGTCGGGTCCGACCGTTACGCCGCCTCGTCCGCGCCCGTGGCGGCAGTGCCGCCGAGGTCCGCCGGGACGGCGTCCGGCACGTCGACCGGACGGTCCGCGCCCCGGAAGACGAGCTTGGACTTGTCGATGTTCTCCGGGTCACCCTCGCAGTCCACCACCACGATCTGACCGGGGGTCAGCTCGTTGAACAGGATCCGCTCGGAGAGGTTGTCCTCGATGTCGCGCTGGATCGTGCGACGCAGCGGACGGGCACCGAGAACGGGGTCGAAGCCCTTGACGGCCAGGTACTTCTTGGCGTTCTCGGTCAGCTCCAGACCCATGTCCTTGTTGCGCAGCTGGGTCTCGATCCGGGCGATCATGATGTCCACGATCGAGAGGATCTCCTGCTGGCGCAGCTGGTGGAAGACGATGGTGTCGTCGATCCGGTTGAGGAACTCGGGCCGGAAGTGCTGCTTCAGCTCGTCGTTGACCTTCTGCTTCATCCGGTCGTAGTTGGACTCGGAGTCCTCCGACGCCTGGAAGCCCAGCGACACCGCCTTGGCCACGTCCCGGGTACCGAGGTTGGTGGTCAGGATGATGACCGTGTTCTTGAAGTCCACGATCCGACCCTGACCGTCGGTGAGCCGACCGTCCTCCAGGATCTGGAGCAGCGTGTTGAACACGTCCGGGTGGGCCTTCTCGATCTCGTCGAAGAGGACCACCGAGAACGGCCGACGCCGCACCTTCTCGGTCAGCTGCCCGCCCTCGTCGTAGCCGACGTAGCCGGGAGGCGCACCGACCAGCCGGGAGACGGTGTACCGGTCGTGGAACTCGGACATGTCGAGCTGGATCAGCGCGTCCTCGCTGCCGAAGAGGAACTCGGCGAGCGCCTTGGAGAGCTCGGTCTTACCCACGCCGGACGGGCCGGCGAAGATGAACGAGCCGGAGGGGCGCTTCGGGTCCTTCAGGCCGGCCCGGGTACGCCGGATCGCCTTCGAGACCGCCTTGACCGCGTCCTCCTGGCCGATGACGCGCTTGTGCAGCTCGTCCTCCATGCGCAGCAGGCGGGAGGTCTCCTCCTCGGTCAGCTTGTAGACCGGGATGCCGGTCCAGTTGCCGAGGACCTCGGCGATCTGCTCGTCGTCGACCTCGCTGACGACGTCCAGGTCGCCCGCCTTCCACTCCTTCTCCCGCTGGGCCTTCTGGCCGAGGAGCTGCTTCTCCTTGTCGCGGAGCTGGGCGGCGCGCTCGAAGTCCTGCGCGTCGATCGCGGACTCCTTGTCCCGGCGGACCTGGGCGATCCGCTCGTCGAAGTCACGCAGGTCCGGCGGCGCGGTCATCCGGCGGATCCGCATCCGGGCACCGGCCTCGTCGATCAGGTCGATCGCCTTGTCCGGGAGGAAGCGGTCGGAGATGTAGCGGTCGGCCAGGGTCGCGGCGGCCACCAGGGCGGCGTCGGTGATGCTCACCCGGTGGTGCGCCTCGTACCGGTCGCGCAGGCCCTTGAGGATCTCGATGGTGTGGGCCAGCGAGGGCTCACCCACCTGGATCGGCTGGAACCGCCGCTCCAGGGCGGCGTCCTTCTCCAGGTGCTTGCGGTACTCGTCGAGGGTGGTGGCACCGATGGTCTGGAGCTCGCCCCGGGCCAGCATCGGCTTGAGGATGCTGGCGGCGTCGATCGCCCCCTCGGCGGCACCCGCACCCACCAGGGTGTGGATCTCGTCGATGAAGAGGATGATGTCGCCGCGGGTGCGGATCTCCTTGAGCACCTTCTTCAGGCGCTCCTCGAAGTCACCGCGGTAGCGGGAGCCGGCGACCAGGGCACCGAGGTCGAGGGTGTAGAGCTGCTTGTCCTTCAGCGTCTCGGGCACCTCGCCCTTGATGATCTTCTGGGACAGCCCCTCCACCACGGCGGTCTTGCCGACGCCGGGCTCACCGATCAGGACCGGGTTGTTCTTGGTGCGGCGGGACAGCACCTGCATGACCCGCTCGATCTCCTTCTCGCGCCCGATGACCGGGTCGAGCTTGCCCTCGCGGGCGGCCTGGGTCAGGTTACGGCCGAACTGGTCCAGCACGAGGCTGGTCGACGGCGCGGCCTCGCCGGTGGCGGTGCCCGCTGCGGCGGGCTCCTTGCCCTGGTAGCCGGAGAGGAGCTGGATCACCTGCTGGCGGACCCGGTTGAGGTCGGCGCCGAGCTTCACCAGCACCTGGGCGGCGACGCCCTCGCCCTCGCGGATCAGGCCGAGCAGGATGTGCTCGGTGCCGATGTAGTTGTGGCCGAGCTGGAGCGCTTCGCGCAGCGACAGCTCCAGCACCTTCTTGGCCCGGGGCGTGAACGGGATGTGCCCGCTCGGCGCCTGCTGGCCCTGGCCGATGATCTCCTCGACCTGCTGGCGGACGCCCTCCAGGGAGATGCCGAGGCTCTCCAGGGCCTTGGCCGCGACGCCCTCACCCTCGTGGATCAGGCCCAGCAGGATGTGCTCCGTACCGATGTAGTTGTGGTTGAGCATCCGGGCCTCTTCCTGGGCCAGGACGACAACCCGTCGCGCTCGGTCGGTGAACCGCTCGAACATGCCCTCGTGCTCCTCACGTGCCGTGCGCACTCGATCTTGGTGGTCAAGATTCTTGGCGGGGCCGGTGCGCGGACGACCGGGGTGGGCGTCCGTGCCTCATTACTCTATCGCCGCGAACCGACTCCGCTGAGGTCGTGTGTCCCCGCTGGGTGCCGGGTTCGCGTCGTTTTACCCAACCGTCCGCGCTCAGGAGGTGTTCCGGGAACCTGTCCTGTACGCGCAGAGCGAAATTCGATGGGTCGGTGGACGGGGCCGGACGGGCCTCCAGGGCTCCGGACGGCTCTCCACAGGCTGTGGACAACTCTTCCACCGGTTGTGGACAACGTCCGTTCCGCCGGATTCCTTCCCGCCGGCGCGAGCCGCCGCCCGGGTGGCCGGACGAGCCACCGTCGGAACGAGCCCTCTGCTCCGGCGGTCCCGCGAGCCGCCACCGCCCGCGCCGACCCGACCCGACCCGATCCGATCCGGCTCCGGCTCCGGCTCCGGCGGGAAAACCGACGCCGGCCCGGAGCGGATGCTCCGGGCCGGCGTCGGTGTCGCTCGGTCGAGGGTCGGCGTCAGTGGCCGGCCTTCGCGTGGAACTCGTCGACGATCTCCTGCGGGATGCGGCCCCGGTCGGAGATCTCCCGTCCCTCCCGCTTCGCCCAGTCCCGGATCGCCTTGTTCTGCGCCCGGTCCGCGGTGGCGCCACCCCGGCCGCGCGCGGCCCGACCGCCGACCACCACACCGCCTCGACCGACCTTCGAGCCGGCCGCGACGTAGGGGGCGAATAGCTCCCGCAATTTGTCGGCGTTCTTGTTGGAGAGGTCGATCTCGTACTGAACGCCGTCGAGCGCGAACTTGACGGTCTCGTCGGCGTCTCCGCCGTCCAGGTCATCGACCAGCTTGTGAATGATCTGCTTGGCCACGTGCCATTCCTTTCGAGCAGGTTCTCCTGCTAACAAGAGCACAATAGCGGGCACGATGCTGACCCCGTCAATAGGACGGCCGATTCACCCACGGGTAGCCTCGCTACTCTGGGCGCACCAAGGGGAAGAGGATGGTTTCCCGAATTCCCAGGCCGGTCAGGGCCATCAAGAGCCGGTCGATTCCCATTCCCATACCCCCGGCGGGCGGCATTCCGTACTCCATCGCCCGCAGGAAGTCCTCGTCGAGGCGCATGGCCTCGTCGTCGCCACGGGCCGCCAGCGCCGCCTGGGCGACCAGCCGCTCGCGCTGGACCACCGGGTCGACCAGCTCGGAGTACGCGGTGGCCAGCTCGAAGCCGAGCACGTAGAGGTCCCACTTCTCGGCCAGGCCGGGCTCGTGCCGGTGCCCCCGGGTGAGCGGGCTGGTCTCCTCCGGGTAGTCCCGCACGAAGGTGGGTTCCTGGAGGCCCGGCACCACCAGTTCCTCGAAGAGTTCCTCGGCGAGCTTGCCCGGCCCCCACTTCGGGTCGACGGAAAGACCGACCTTCTCCGCGTACTGCACCAGGCGGGCGTGCTCGGTGCGGACGGTGACCTCCTCACCGAGCGCTTCGGAAAGAACACCGAAGAGCGTCACCGAGCGCCACTCGCCACCGAGGTCGAACTCCCGGCCGTCGGCGTGGGTCACCGTGGTCGACCCGGACACCGCGATCGCCGCCTGCTGCACCAGATTCCGGGTGAGCGTGGCCATCGTGTCGTAGTCGCCGTACGCCTCGTACGTCTCGAGCATCGCGAACTCGGGCGAGTGCGAAGAGTCGATGCCCTCATTACGGAAGTTACGGTTGATCTCGAAGACCCGGTCGACGCCGCCGACCACCGCCCGCTTGAGAAACAGTTCCGGGGCGATTCGCAGATAGAGATCCGTACCCAACGCATTGCTGTGCGTCACGAATGGGCGCGCGGCGGCCCCACCGTGCAGGAGCTGGAGCATCGGGGTCTCGACCTCGATGAATCCCTTGCCGTGCAACGAGTCGCGCAGGCTGCGCACCGTCGCCGCCCGCGTCCGCACCATCTGGCGGGCCTGCGGACGGACGATCAGGTCGACGTAACGCTGCCGGACCCGGGCCTCCTCGCTGAGTGGCTTGTGCGCCACCGGCAACGGACGCAGCGCCTTGGCGGTCACCGCCCACTGCTCGACCAGAACGGACAGCTCACCGCGCCGGCTGGTGATCACCTCGCCGGTGACCCCGACCAGGTCACCCAGGTCGACCTGGCGCTTCCAGTCCTCCAGCCGCTCGGGGCCGACCCGGTCCAGGGAGAGCATCGCCTGCAACTCGGTGCCGTCGCCGTCCCGGAGGGTGGCGAAGCAGAGCTTGCCGGTGTTCCGTACGAAGATCACCCGGCCGGTGACCGCGACCCGGTCGCCGGTGGCGGTGTCGGTGGGCAGGTCGGCGTACTTCTCGCGGACGACGGCCAGCGTGCTGGTCCGGGGGTAGCCGATCGGGTAGGGCTCGACGCCGTCGGCGAGCATCCGGTCACGCTTCTCCCGGCGGACCTTCATCTGCTCGGGAAGGTCGTCGGCGGGATCGATCGGCACGGGGTTCTGCTCGGTCACGGCATGCGTCCTCAGCGGGAGAAATCGGGTGGGTCCAAGGGACGAGCCTACTCAAGCCCCTCCGGGGGCCGGCACTCGATAACCTGCCGGCATGGTCGATCCCACCCACGCCCTGTCGTTCGGTACGGCCGCCGCCGAGTACGACCGGTTCCGGCCCGGCTATCCGGAGGCGGCCCTGCGCTGGGCACTCGACGGGCTCGTCCCGTCCGCCCGGATCGTCGACCTGGGCGCCGGCACCGGCATCCTGACCCGGGGCCTGCTCGCGCTCGGGCACCCGGTGACCGCCGTCGAGCCCGACCCCGGCATGCGGGCCCGGTTCGCGGACGCCACGGCCGGCGTCGCCGTGCTGGCCGGCACCGCCGAATCGGTGCCGCTGCCCGACGGGTACGCCGACGCGGTGCTGGCCGGGCAGGCGTACCACTGGTTCGACCGCGAGCGCGCGCACCCGGAGATCGCCCGGGTGCTGCGGCCCGGCGGCGTCCTCGCCCCGGTCTGGAACCTGCGTGACGACCGGACGCCCTGGGTGACCGAGCTGAACCGGATCGCCGAGATCGGCGACACCGTGGACCACCTGCTCGCGAGCGTCACCGACTTCGGCCCCGGGTTCAGCGCCCCGGAGTGGGCCGAGTTCCCGCACACCACCGTGCTCACCCCGGACGAGCTGCTCGGCATGGTCCGCACCCGCTCGCACTACCTGACCGCGGAGCCGGAGCACCGGCGACGGGTCGACCGGGAACTGCGCGAACTGCTCCGCTCCCATCCCGACCTGTCCGGTCGGGAGACCCTCGCCCTGCCGTACCGGACGTTGGTGCTCCGCGTCCACCGGCACTGACGCCGACCGGCGGCCACCCGTCGGGCGACCTCTCCACCCGGCCGTCGGGCGGCCCGCCCGACGGCCTCAGACGTTGCGTTCGTAGACCATGCGGAGCCCGATGAGGGTGATCATCGGTTCGTGGTGGGTGATGGTCCGGCACTCGTTGATCACGAGCGAGGCCAGCCCACCGGTGGCGATCACCGCCCTGACCTCGCCCAGTTCCTCGGTCATCCGCTCGACGATCCGGTCCACCTGGCCGGCGAAGCCGAAGTAGAGGCCGGACTGGAGGCACTCCACGGTGTTCTTGCCGATCACCGACCGGGGCTTCGTCGCCTCGACCTTGCGCAGCTGGGCCGCCCGGGCGGCGAGCGCGTCGAAGGAGATCTCGATGCCCGGGGCGAACGCCCCACCCAGGAACTCGCCCCGACCGCTGATCACGTCGAAGTTCGTGGTGGTGCCGAAGTCCACCACGATCGACGGCCCACCGTAGAGGGTGTACGCGGCGAGCGTGTTGACCACCCGGTCCGACCCGACCTCCTTCGGGTTGTCGATGGCGAGTTGCACGCCGGTGCGTACCCCCGGCTCGACGACGACGCTGGGCAGGTTGTCGTAGTAGCGGGCCAGCATGGTCCGGAGCGAACGGAGCGCGGCCGGCACGGTGGAGCAGGCGGCGATACCGGTGATCTCCACCGCGTCCCCGGCGAGCAGGCCACGGAACATCAGGCCCAGCTCGTCGGCGGTCGACCGGGCGTCGGTCTTGATCCGCCAGGAGTGCACCAGCCGGTCGCCGTCGAAGGTCGCCAGCACGGTGTTGGTGTTTCCGATGTCGATGCAGAGCAGCACGCACGCAGCCTAGACAACGTCGCGGGCGGTCAGCGGGGTGCGCAGGTCCAACGCGATGTCCAGGATCGGCGAGGAGTGGGTCAACGCGCCCACCGAGAGGTAGTCGACGCCGGTGGTGGCGTACTCGGCGGCGACGTCCAGGGTCAGTCCACCGGTCGCCTCCAGCTCGGCCCGGTCCCCCACCGTGGCCACCACCTCGGTCAGCGTCGCCGGGGACATGTTGTCCAGCAGCAGGAAGTCCGCGCCGGCCTCGACCGCCTCCACCGCCTCGGCCAGCGTGTCCACCTCCACCTGCACCGCCACCTCCGGGAACGCCTCCCGCACCCGCCGGTAGGCGGCGGCGATCCCGCCGGCCGCGAACTTGTGGTTGTCCTTGATCATCGCGACGTCGTGCAGGCCCATCCGCTTGTTGGTGCCACCGCCGGCCCGCACCGCGTACTTCTCCAGGGACCGCAGCCCCGGGGTGGTCTTCCGGGTGTCCAGCACCATCGCCTTCGTGCCGGCCAGCTCGTCCGCCCAGGCCCGGGTGTGGGTGGCCACCCCGGACATCCGGCAGAGCAGGTTGAGCGCCGTCCGCTCGGCGGTGAGCAGCGACCTGGTCGGACCGGTGACCGTGGCCAGCACGTCGCCGCGCGCCACCCGCGCGCCGTCGGCGGCCACCAGGGACACCTCGACCGTACGGCGCTCGCCGGTCACCGGGCCGACCAGCTCGAACACGGCCGCCGCGACAGCCAGCCCGGCGACCACGCCGTCCGCGCGCGCCACCAGGTCGGCCGTGTCGGTCTGCCCGGCCGGGATGGTGGCGAGACTGGTGACGTCCCGGAACTCCGGACCGAGGTCCTCACGCAGGGCGGCCTCGACGATCCGCCGTACCTCCGCCGGGTCCAGCCCGGCTCCCCGCAGCGCCTGCTCCGTCCACTCCCTCACCGGGCCTCCTCGATTCGCGACTGCCGGACTCGCCAGATCGGCGCACTCCGCACGTGGACACCTCCGGACGCGCCCGCGGGCCACCCGCTCACGCGGACGCCTCCGCTCGCGACCGCGGCCCACCCGGCGCTCATGCGGACGTCTCCCACCGGTGGGCCAGCCGACCGCCCGTACCGATCGACCCGACCAGGTGGCCGCGCCACGTCTCGTCGGCCGTCGGGAAGTCCTCCCGCCAGTGGCAACCCCGGGTCTCCCGACGGGCGTACGCGGCGGCGACCAGCGCCGAAGCCACCGTGATCAGGTTCGTCGCCTCCCAGGTCGCCGTCCGGGGCCCGCCCCGACCCGTGCCGAGCTCGGTCAGCGTTGCCGCCGTCGCGGCCAGGGTCTCCGCCGAGCGGAGCACGCCGGCCCCCCGGGTCATCGCCCGTTGCAGCACCGGAGTCACCTCCGGCGGCACGACCCATCCGCCCCCGCCGCGCCACGCGCCGGTCGGCGCGGGCTGCGCCTGTTCCGGCAGGCCGCGGGCGATGTCCTCGGCGATCCGCCGGGAGAAGACCAGCCCCTCCAGCAGCGAGTTGCTGGCCAGCCGGTTCGCCCCGTGCACGCCGGTGCAGGCCACCTCGCCGCAGGCGTACAGGCCGGGGATGGAGGTCTGGCCGCGCAGGTCCGTGCGGACGCCGCCGGACGCGTAGTGGGCGGCCGGAGCGACCGGGATCAGGTCGGTCGCCGGGTCCACCCCGATGGCCAGGCAGGAGGCCACGATGGTCGGGAATCGGCGGGCCAGGTGCGCGCCGCCCAGGTGCCGGGCGTCGAGGTAGACGTGGTCCGCGCCGGTGGCCAGCAGCACCCGGTGGATGCCCTTGGCCACCACGTCGCGGGGAGCCAGCTCGGCCAGCTCGTGCTGCCCCACCATGAACCGCTTGCCGTCCGCGTCGACCAGGTGCGCGCCCTCGCCGCGCAGCGCCTCGGAGACCAGCGGCTGCTGGGCGTGCCCGGCCCCGGGCACCCGGGCCTGCTCGGGGACGATCAGCGCGGTCGGGTGGAACTGCACGAACTCCACGTCGGTGACGGCCGCCCCGGCCCGCAGGGCCAGCGCGACGCCGTCCCCGGTCGACACCGCCGGGTTGGTGGTCGCGGCGAAGATCTGCCCCATGCCGCCGGTGGCCAGGACGACCGCGCGGGCCAGGATCGCGCCGACGCCGTCCTCGCTCCCCTCGCCGAGCACGTGCAGGGTGATCCCGCAGGCCCGGCCGAGACCGCCGGGGCCGTCCCCGGGGGCCCGGAGCAGATCCAGTACCAGGGCGTGCTCGACCAGGCGGATCCACGGGTCGCGGCGGACCGCCGCGTGCAGCGCCCGCTGCACCTCCGCGCCGGTGGCGTCGCCGCCGGCGTGCACGATCCGGTCCGCCCGGTGCCCACCCTCCCGGGTCAGCATCAGCGACCCGTCCGGGTGCCGGTCGAACTCGGCTCCGATCCGCATCAGCTCCCGCAGCCGGGTCGGTCCCTCCTCCACCAGCACCCGCACCGCCGCCGGGTCACAGAGCCCCACCCCGGCGACCTCGGTGTCGTACGCATGCGCGTCCGGAGTGTCCGCCGGGTCGAGCACCGCGGCGATTCCCCCCTGTGCCCAGCGGGTCGAGCCCTCGTCGATGTTGACCTTGGTGACCACGGTGACGTGCAGTCCCGCCTCGCGCAGGTGCAGCGCGGCGGTCAGCCCGGCAACCCCGGACCCGACCACGATCACGTCGGTGGTCTCCACCCAGCCCGGCGCGGGCGCGGCCAGCAGGTCGGGAACGCCGGGCAGCGCGACGGTCGACAGCTCCATGAGCACAGTCAACCGCGTCGGCGGCGGCCCTGCACTGGCGGGGCCGCACCGAGTGGCGCGGCCGACCCCCGCGGCCTCCCCTAGGAGGGGAGGCGATCAGCGGATGGGCAGGACGGCCGGGCCGGCTCCCTTGAGCGAGCGGGTCACCGTGCGGTCGCTGAGCCACAGGTAGCAGCGGACGCCCCGGTCGCCGGCCTTCCAGCGGGCCGCGCCGGGTGGGCGTACCACCAAGTCGGTGCGGAACTTCAGGTAGTCGTCGACCGGCAGGCCGGCGTAGCGGGCCAGGACCGACCGGCAGCCGGCGTAGAGCGGGGCCCAGTCGGCGGGCTTCGTCGGGTACGGGGTCTCCGGCGCCTTCCACACCCCGACGAACTCCGCGTTGTGCGCCTTGGCGCAGTCGGCCGGGGTGACCGTCTGCACCCCCAGCTCCGGGCCGGTACGCGCGTTCTGACAGGCCAGCCGGAGCGGTGCGGTGGCAGCCTTCAGGACGTCGCGCAGGCTGCCGGTGCGCAGGACCGTCCGGGCGGCCCGCTCAACGGTGTCGACCTCGGTCAGGTCGCACCGGTACCAGCGGGCGCCGGCCGCCCAGCCGACCTTCGACGGCAGGGCCACGCCGAGCCGCAGTCGACCGGCCCGCCACTCGTCGCCCACGTACACCGAGGTGCGGGTGTCACAGTCGGCGAAGGCGGCCCGCATCGACGGCGAGTCGACGGCCGGCGGGGCGGTGACCGCAGCGGGGAAGGTGCCGACGTGCGTGGTCTCGACCCGGTGTGGGACGTCGCAGTCCACCGGTTCGAAGGTGGCGAGCGGGACCACGTCGGCGAAGTCGGCCACCTGGCAGACCCCGGCCGGTGGCACGAACGGCCCGGGGGCGGCCAGGGCGGCCCAGTCGTCGACCAGGTCGCCATCGAGCCCACCGGCGTCGGCGCAGCCGGCCAGCAGGGCGGCCGTCAGCAACGCGGCGGCCAGGCTCCTCCTCGCACGGCGCATCGCGGCCTCCCCCAGCCAGCGGCCGTCGCCCGACGGCGCGCGGTAAGGGTAACCAGAAATGACCCTCCGGTAACAGACCGGATTGGTGGGCCGGAACCGGACACCTCGACCCGGTGCCGCCCCGGCGGACCGGCGGCGGGCGGGTGGTCAGTGGGCGGCCAGCAGATCCCCACGGACCGGGTCGCCGACCATGCCGGGGGCCACCCCGGCCGGGTCGGCACCCAGCTCGATGACGCGGTTGTCGGCGTCGACGTGCACCACCCGGGGCTGGTACGTCCGCGCCTCGGCGTCGTCCATCTGCCCGTACGAGATGAGGATGACCAGGTCACCGGGGTGCACCAGGTGCGCTGCGGCCCCGTTGATGCCGATCACGCCGCTGCCCCGCGCACCGGGGATGACGTAGGTCTCCAGTCGCGCGCCGTTGGTGATGTCCACGATCGCCACCTGCTCACCGGGGAGCAGGTCGGCGGCGTCGAGGAGATCCTGGTCCACCGTCACCGAGCCGACGTAGTGCAGGTCGGCCTGGGTCACCGTGGCCCGGTGGATCTTCGACTTCAGCATCGTGCGGTACATCGGGGTCGCCTTTCGCGCATCGGGTGCCGGTCCGGGCCGGCCGGGCCCGGTCGGGGTGGTCATCGGGGGTCGAGCCGGATCGCCATGTTGTCGATGAGCCGCGTCGTGCCGACCCGGGCCGCGACCAGCAGCCGGGCCGGGCCGGTGGCCGGGCCGGGTTCGAGGTCCGGGTCGGTGAGGACCAGGTAGTCCAGGTCCACGTCCGACCGGTCGTCGAAGACGGCGTTGGCGGCGACCAGCACGTCGGCGGCGGTCGCGCCGTCGGAGGCGGCGAGCGAGCCCGCGTGCAGCGCCGCCGACAGGCTCCGCGCGGTGACCCGCTCGGCCGGGGACAGGTAGCGGTTGCGACTGGACAGGGCCAGCCCGTCCGGCTCACGGACCGTCGGCACGCCGACCACCCGGACCGGCACGTCGAGGTCGCGGGCCATCCGCCGGACCAGGGTGAGCTGCTGGTAGTCCTTCTCACCGAAGAACGCGAGGTCGGCGCGGGTGAGCTGGAGGAGCTTCAGGACCACGGTGAGCACCCCGTGGAAGAAGCCGGGTCGGCTCTCCCCTTCCAGCTCGCCGCCGAGCCGGCCGGGGTCGAGACGCACCAGGGGCGCCCCGTCCGGGTACATCTCGGCCACCGAGGGGGCGAAGACGAGGTCCGCCCCGGCCCGCCGGCACACCGTCAGATCGTCGTCGAGCGTGCGCGGGTACCGGTCGAAGTCCTCGTTCGGGCCGAACTGCAACGGGTTGACGAAGACCGTGACCAGCACGTGGTCGGCCTGTTCCCGGGCCGCCCGCAGCAGCGACTCGTGCCCGCTGTGCAGGGCGCCCATGGTCATCACCACGCCGACCGTGCCGGTCAGGGCGGCCCGCGCCGTCGCCAGTTCCGCGCGGGTGTGCACCACCGCGGTCACGCCACCGCCTCCCTACGTGCGCCGGCCAGCACCCCGAGCAGCGACTCCGCGTCGACCGGACGGAGCCGCCCGGCGGCGATCGCCCGGTCGGCGGTACGCCGGGCCAGGGCCAGGTACGCCCCGACCGAGTCCGGCGCGGTCGCCGCCAACCGCTCGACGTGCCGCGCGACGGTGCCCGCGTCGCCCCGCGACACCGGGCCGGTCAACGCGTCGTCGCCGAGCCGCAGGGCGTTCTCCAGGGCTGCCCGCAGCAGCGGGGCCAGCACCCGTGCCGGCTCGTCCACCCCGGCGTCGCGCAACCGGTCGGCCGCCTCGTTGACCAGCGTGACCAAGTGGTTCGCGCCGTGCGCCAGGGCCGCGTGGTACAGCGGCCGGTCGGGCTCGGCGATCCACTCGGGCACGCCGCCGAGGTCGGCCACCAGTCGGGCGGCCAGTGCCCGCAGCTCCGGCAGGGCGGTCACGCCGTACGAGACACCGGGCAGGCGGTCGAGGTCGTCGGGCGTACCGGTGAAGGTCATCGCGGGGTGCAGCGCCAGCGGCCGGGCTCCCACCTCGGCCGCCGGGGCGAGCACGCCCAGCCCGTGCGCGCCGGAGGTGTGCGCGACCACCTGGCCGGGGCGGAGGACGCCGCTCTCGGCGAGCCCGGTCACCACGGCGGCGAGCGCGTCGTCCGGAACCGCGACCAGCAGCAGGTCGGTGGCGGCCCGGGCGACCGCCAGCACCGGGCGGCGCGGGACGTCGGGCAGCAGCCGGGCGATCCGGGCGGTGGACGCGCTGGAGACACCGGCGGCCCCGACCACCCGGTGGCCGGCGGCGGTGAGCGCCGCGCCCAGCACGGCGCCGACCCGCCCGGCGCCGATCACGCCGACGGTGAGATGGCGGGGAAGAGAGGAGACGGTGCCCGGCGGTACGACGGCGGCGCCGGTGGGCGCGCCGGGGCGCGGGCGCGGGGATGCGCTCATGGCGGTGATCCAGTCCTCGAAGGTGGGGTACCGGTCAGCGCAAGTATGCGCCGTGGTGATCGGACCGCACAGACAGGTGTGAAAACGTTCACCGGCGCGGGTCGGGCGGAATGCCCAGCGGTGCGGGTCGGACGGAACGGACGGCCCGCGGACCGTAGGGTCGGCACGGTGACCCCACCTGAACCCGGGACGGAACCGACGGGCACCGGTTGGCGGACGGCGATGACCACGGCGCTCTACGGTCCCGGCGGCTTCTTCGTGGCCGGCACCGGACCGGCGGCACACTTCCGGACCAGCGTGCACGCGTCCCCGGTGTTCGGCGCGGCGCTGCTGCGGCTGGTCGAGGCGGTGGACGCGGCGCTCGGCCGTCCCGACCGGCTGGACGTGGTCGACGTCGGCGCGGGCCGGGGCGAGCTGCTCACCACCCTCGCCCGGCTCGCCGCCCGCCCGCCGGACGGGGCAGCCCGGCGCACCGACCAGCCCGGTGGGGCACGGCCGGCGGACGGTGCCGGGCCGCTGCCGCTGGTCGACCGGCTCCGGCTCACCGCGGTCGAGGTGGCCCCCCGGCCCGTCGGGCTGCCGTCCGCCGTCGACTGGCGGGGCCGGGTGCCGGGCGGGATCACCGGGCTGCTGCTGGCCACCGAGTGGCTGGACAACGTTCCGCTGGACGTCGCGGTGGCCGCCGACGGCGGCTGGCGCACCGTGCTGGTCGCCCCGACCGGCGGCGAGTCGGTCGGCGGTCCGGTCGACCCCGCCGACGCCGAGTGGCTGGCGACCTGGTGGCCGGCAGCGCCCCCCGGCGGGCGGGCCGAGATCGGTCGGCCCCGGGACGAGGCCTGGGCGGCAGCGGTGCGCGCCGTCGACCGGGGACTCGCCCTGGCCGTCGACTACGGCCACCTGCGTTCGGGCCGTCCGCTCGACGGGACGCTCACCGGGTACCGGTCCGGGCGGCAGGTGCCGCCGGTGCCGGACGGTTCCTGCGACCTCACCGCGCACGTCGCCGTGGACGCGGTCGGCGTCGCCGGCTCGGCGGTGGCCGGTACGCCGTACACGCTGCGGAGTCAGCGGGAGGCGCTGCGGGCGCTCGGGGCCGACGGCGGGCGACCGCCCCTGGCCCTGGCCGCCACCGACCCGGCCGGCTACGTCCGCGCGCTGGCCACGGCGTCGGCGGTCGCCGAACTGACCGACCCGGCCGGCCTCGGCGGGCACTGGTGGCTGCTGCAACCGGTGGGCATTCCCGCGCCGCCGCTGACCGGGTCCGGGGCCGCCCCGCCGCCGGCCTCCTGACCCGCGTCCGTGGCACGATGTCGGCATGACCACCGACGCCGGGAGCCTGCGTGAGTTGACCGTCGGCACCGGGACCGGTCTGGACACCGCCGACATGGTGCTCAACATCGGCCCGCAGCACCCGTCCACCCACGGGGTGCTCCGGCTGAAGCTGGTGCTCGACGGCGAGCGGGTGGTCGCCTGCGAGCCGATCGTCGGGTACATGCACCGGGGGGCCGAGAAGCTCTTCGAGGTCCGCGACTACCGGCAGATCATCGTGCTGGCCAACCGGCACGACTGGCTCTCCGCGTTCGCCAACGAGCTGGGCGTGGTGCTGGCCGTCGAACGGCTGATGGGGCTGGAGGTGCCGGAGCGGGCGGTCTGGCTGCGGACCGCGCTGGCCGAGCTGAACCGGGTGCTCAACCACCTGATGTTCCTCGGGTCGTACCCGCTGGAGATCGGCGCGATCACCCCGATGTTCTACGCCTTCCGGGAGCGGGAGACGCTCCAGACGGTGCTGGAGGAGGTCTCCGGCGGCCGGATCCACTACATGTTCAACCGGGTCGGCGGGCTCAAGGAGGAGGTGCCGGCCGGCTGGACCGGCCGCGCCCGGGCCGCGATCGACGAGGTACGCCGCCGCCTGCCCGACCTGGACCACCTGATCCGGCGCAACGAGATCTTCCTGGCCCGGACGGTCGGGGTCGGGGTGCTCTCCGCCGCCGACGCCGCCGCGTTCGGCGCGTCCGGCCCGGTCGCCCGCGCCTCCGGGCTCGACCTCGACCTACGCCGGGACGAGCCGTACCTCGCCTACGGCGAGCTGGACGTGCCGGTGGTCACCCGTACCGCCGGCGACTGCCACGCCCGCTTCGAGGTGCTGCTCGACCAGGTGTACGTCTCACTCGACCTCGCCGAGCAGTGCCTGGACCGGGTGGACCGGCTCACCGGGCCGATCAACACCCGGCTGCCGAAGGTGGTCAAGGCCCCCGAGGGGCACACCTACGCCTGGACCGAGAACCCGCTCGGGATCAACGGCTACTACCTGGTCTCCCGGGGCGAGAAGACGCCGTGGCGGTTGAAGCTGCGCACCGCGTCGTACGCCAACGTCCAGGCGCTGGCCACCCTGATCCCCGGCTGCCTGGTGCCCGACCTGGTGGCGATCCTCGGCTCGATGTTCTTCGTGGTCGGCGACATCGACAAGTAGCCGGCGGGGCGGCGGTGCCGGCGGGCGTCCGGCCAGCGCCGGCGTTCCGGGAGCCCGGTCAGCGCCAGCGTTCCGGGGAGTCGTCGGCGCGCCCACCGCGCTCCCGGGAGGAGCGGCCGTAGCGGTCCGGGTCGGGCTCCGACCGGCGGCCCCGGGACGACGGCTCCGGCCAGTCGCCGGCCGGACGCCGGTCGCGCGGTGGCGACCACTCCGGCTCGGCGGGCGGCGTCGACCAGCCGGGGGCCGGCTCGCCGCCGCGCGGCGTCGACCATCCGTCCGCTCCACGGCCGCCCGGGGCGGGACGCCACTGCTCCGGCACCGGCACCCCGCCCGGCGGCAGAGCCCGGGCCGGCTCGGGCCGGTGGCCGTCCCGCCGGGGGTACTCCGGACCGGCTCCCCGGCCCTCGTCCCGGTCGTATCCGTCGTCGGGATGCCCGCGCCGAGGCCGCCGGACGGCGGCCCAGTGGTCCTCCATCCGCATCTCGGTGCCGTCGCCGTCGGCGTGCACCGCCGCCCGCCGTTCGCCCATCCGCAGTTCCCGGCCGTGCTCGTCGTCGCGGACGCTCGCCCACCGGCCGCCGGCGGAGACCTCGGACCAGTCGTCGGCACCGGCGTCCGCCGGCGGATACGCCCGACCGGAGACCCGCTCCGCCGCGCCCCGCCGGGACCGGCTGTCGCCACCGGCCGGTCCGGTCCGCTCCCCGCCCGGCGCGTACCGCTCGTCGGCACCGGCGGTGTACCGGCCACCGGCCGGGGTTCGCCAGTCCGGGTCCGGGCGACCGCCGTGACCGGGCCAGTCGCGGGTGCCGTCCGGCTCCGGCCGGTCGTCCGGACCGGACCAGGACCTCGCGCCACCGGAACCCGGCCCGGCCGGCGGGGTGTCCCAGGAGCGGTCGTGCTGTTCCGGCCGCGCCGACCCGCGCGGACGGCCCGGCCGGGCGTGGTCCTCCCGTGGCCGGTAGCCGTCCCACCGGTCCCGCTCCGGACCGCCGCGCCCCGTCCAGGACTGTTCCTCCGGTGGCGTCCACCGGCCGTAGCCGTCACCCGGCCCCGGGTCCGGGGCGGTGCCGTCGACGATGGTGTGCCGGGTGGTCACGTGCACGGTCTCGGTGTGCCGCACCACGCCGACCGGGCGGGGCGGCGCATCCGGACCGGGCGCGACCCCGGGACGGACGTCGGGTCCGTCGGAACGTGGCGGGCCTCCGTACACTCCGCCGGCCGCGCGCTCGGCGGCGTACCCGGGGGTGGCGTGGGGCCGGGTGGCCGGGTCCCGGTCCGCGTACCAGTCCTCGGCCGGCCGGTGGTCGCGGTACGGCTCCCCGTCCGGCTCGGGGGCCCGTCGACGCCCGGTGGAGGGCTCCGCCGACCGGCGGCGGCCGTCCTCCGGGTCGTCCGCGCGGCGACGGCCGCCCTGCGGCTCGCCGACCCGGCGGTGGTCGTCCTCCGCCGGCTCCGCCGACCGACGGCCGTCCTCCGGGTCCCTGGCCCGACGGCGGTCGTCCTCCGGCTTCCCGGCCCAGCGGCGGTCGTCGCCCGGATCACCGGCCCAGTGGCGGTCGTCCTCCGGATCACCGGCCCGACGCCGGCCCGGCGCGGCCTCGGCCGACCGATGGTCGGTCGCGGCGGCCCGACGGGGGTCGTGGTCCCGCCCTACGGCCTCCGGTTCCGACTCGTCGGCTGCCGGTCGGATCGGGTCCGCCCCGGCCACCGCCACCCGCGCCCGCCCGGCCCGGGGTTCGACGACCGGCACGGGTGGCGCCTCGTCGATCCGGCCCCGGGGCGCCGCCGGTTCGGCGGGCCACCGGGCCGGGGCGGCGTTCGGCGGGGCGGGGCGGGCGACGGCGGCGAGTTCGGCCCGTAGCTCGTCGATCTCGTCGGCGAGCTGCCGCACCTCGGCGGTGGCATCCGGGCGGAGGCTGATCGACAGACCGATCATGGTCACCGCCGCGATCGCCAGCACGGCGGCGACGCGTAGCAGGCCGTTGCCGTTGGCGACCAGCAGCAGCAGCGCCGCGAGCGCGGCGACCGCCAGACCGGCCCGGAACAGGAGGGTCAGCCGCGACGGGCCGCGTTTGTCGTCCAAGGAGACCGGAACGGGCATGGGTGTGCAGCCTACCGAGCATTCCTGGGACGAAAAAGGCCGACGGCACCCGAAACCGGGCACCGTCGGCACAACGGCGCGGACCCGCGCACCCAGGACGGGTGCCAGGCGAACTCAGCTCGCCGCGAGCGCCCCGTCCGAGGAGAGGACCAGGCCGACACTGGCGGCACCGGTCTTCAGGGCGTTCTTGGTCTGCGGCCCGGCGGCGTCCAGGGAGCTGAACGAGCCGGCCTTGAAGTTGTAGACCTCGACCAGGCCAGCCTGGCACTTCGGCCGCTGCGGGCACTCCGGCGGACCGGCGAGGACGGTGTCGGCACCCGAGCACTTCTCGGCGAGCTGGGTGAGGGTGGTCACACCGTACTTGTCGGCGAAGGCCTTGGTGACCGCGAAGGCGTTCTGGTCCTGGGCGGCCGAGGGCGTGCCGAAGGTCAGGCCGGCCTTCTCCCCGGCGGCCTTGAGCGCGGCCACGGTCTTCTCCAGGTCGGGCGAGGAGACCGGCTGGGCGTCCTTGCCGTTGGCCTTGGTGTTGAGGAACTCGGCCAGGGTCGCCGCATACTCCGGGACCACCTGGATCTCGCCCTTCTCCAGGGCCGGCTCGTACAGCTCCCGGCTGCCGATCTGCTGCACGTTCACCTGGTAACCGGCGGCGGTGAGCACGATCCGGTACAGCTCGCCGAGGGTCTGGCTCTCGCTGAAGTTGGCCGCGCCGACCACGATCGCGCCACCGGGCCCCTTGGCGATGCCGGCGGTCAGGTTGTTCGCCGTGGCGAACTCCTCGGCGGCCGCCTTGGGGGTCTTGCGGTCCACGTCGACGGCCTTGTTCAGCGCGATCAGCTTCGGGGTGTCCAGCGCCGCCGAGACCTTGTCGAGCGCCGCGACGAGCTGCGGGTTCGCCACCTTGGCGTTGATCGCCGGAATGACGTTGTCGGTGTTCTGGAGCTTCTTGTCGTCGTCGAGGACGACCAGCTGGTCACCGGCGACCGGGGCGCAGCCCGCGCCGGAGGCTCCCGCCTCGGGAGCCTCGGTGCCGGAGGAGCCCGCGTCGCCGCATCCGGCGAGGATTCCAGCCGCGGCGAGCGCGCCCACCGCGCCGATCGCCAGTCGAGTACGTGCGCGCAGCATCAGCCCGCCTCCTGTGTCCCGGCGCGACCCGTCCGGGCCGGCCGCGTGTCCGACGGGCGATCGTCCTGCCGCCGCCCGTGTGTCCGTTCCCCGAGTCGGTCTCTCACGGGAACCCACGAGACATCCTCGCGGATTCACGCGAGGCCCACTCGCAGAAGTTCCACGAAACACTTTCGGCGGCGGAGGAACAACCCGGGTGGTGGTTTTTGTCGCCGGATCGTCACCCGTCGGTCGGGCCGCCGTCGTTCCGGGGACCGGGGCGGGTCGGCCGCCGTCGTTCCGGGGAGCGGGGCGGGTCGGCCGCCGTCGTTCCGGGGACCGGGACGGGTCAGCCGCCGGCCACGGCGCTCGCCGCGCGGCGGCCGGCCCCGCGCCGGGCGCGACGCAGCGGGCGTGGGGTGACCATCCGCTCGACCAGGGCCAGGAGCAGCTCGACCAGGATCGCCAGCCCGGCCACCAGCACCCCGCCGGCGAGGATCTGCCCGCCCCCGGCCGCGATGTCCAGCCCGAACCCGGCCCGGATGATCTGGCCCAGCCCGCCGCCGTTGACGAAGGAGGCCAACGCGGCGGTGGCGACCACCTGGACGGCGGCGGTCCGGAACCCGGCCGCGAGGTACGGCACCGCCAACGGCAGCTCCACCCGGCGCAGCACCTGCCACCCGGAGAAGCCCATGCCCCGGGCCGCGTCCCGGGCCTCCGGATCCGCCTGCCGGATCCCGGTGTACGCGTTCGCCAGCAGCGGCGGCACGGCGAAGACGGCCAACGCGACCACGACCGCCGGCTGGCCGAAGCCGAGGAAGGTCAACGGCAGGATGGTCAGCAGGGCGAGCGTCGGCACGGCGAGCGTCAGGTTGGAGACGAGCACCACCAGGCCGCCGCCCCGTCCGGTGTGCCCGAGCCAGAAGCCGACCGGCCAGGCCACCAGACAGCCGAGGACGACGGCCGCCGCCGACATGGTCAGGTGCTCACCGAGCCGGTCCAGCACACCACCGGGGTTGGTCCAGTTCAGCGGGTCGTTCAGCCAGAGCACCGCCTGCTCGATCGCGCTCATCAGGTGGTCCTCCGCAGCCAGGGGGTGAGCAGCCGGCCGATCCCGGCCAGCACCAGGTCGAGCACGAGCGCCAGCAGCACGCAGAGCAGGGTGCCGGTCATGATCTGCGCCTTGTAGAAGTTGTTCTGGAAACCGGCGAAGATCAACTGACCCAGACCGCCGCGACCGACCACCACGCCCACCGTCACCAGCGCGACCGTGGAGACGGTGGCGAGTCGCAGTCCGGTGAGGATGCCGGGCAGCGCGAGCGGCAACTCCACCCGGAACAGTCGTCCCCAGCGGCCGTACCCCATGCCCTGGGCGGCCTCCCGGACCTCCGGCGGCACCTGGTTGAGGCCGGCCACCGCGTTGCGCACGATGACCAGCAGCGCGTACAACACCACCACGCTGAGTACGGTCACCGCCCCGATGCCCAGGTACGGCGCGAGGAAGGCGAACAGCGCCAGGGACGGGATCGTGTAGAGCACACCGGTGAGTGCGAGAATCGGGCCGGTGAGCGGCCGGAACCAGTACGCCGCCACCGCCAGTGGCAGGGCCACCAGCGCGGCGATCACCACCGCGCGGGCGGTCAGCGAGGCGTGCTCCCCCAGCGCGGCGGCGATGGTGTCGGAGTTGTCCCGCACGTACTGCCAGGAGAACCACGGGTTACCCGGATCGGCCCGGTAGCTCAGGCGGAAGGACATGCGTGGACGTTACCCCGGACCCCGATCCCGTCGCCGACCGCGCGACCGACCCGGACGGCGGCGCCGCGTCGATCACCCTGGACGGGATCGGCAAGCGCTACCCGGACGGCACCGAGGCGGTACGTGACCTGAGCCTGGAGGTGAAGGCCGGCGAACTCGTCGTGCTGATCGGCCCCTCCGGCTGCGGAAAGTCGACCGTGCTCCGGATGATCAACCGCCTGGTCGAGCCGACCTCCGGTCGGGTCCTCCTCGGCGACGACGACGTCACCCGGGTCGACCCGGTGACGTTGCGCCGCCGGATCGGCTACGTCATCCAGAACGTCGGCCTCTTCCCGCACCAGACCGTACGCGCCAACGTCGGCACCGTGCCCCGGCTGCTCGGCTGGTCGAAGGACCGCACCCGCACGCGGGTCGACGAACTGCTGGAGCTGGTCGGGCTCGACCCGGCACAGTTCGGCCGCCGCTACCCGCACGAGCTCTCCGGTGGGCAGCGGCAGCGGGTCGGGGTGGCCCGGGCGCTCGCCGCCGACCCAGTGGTGCTGCTGATGGACGAGCCGTTCTCCGCCGTGGACCCGATCGTGCGGACCCGGTTGCAGGAGGAGTTCCTCCGGTTGCAGGCCGAGGTGCGCAAGACCATCGTGCTGGTCACCCACGACCTGGACGAGGCGGTCCGGCTCGGCGACCGGATCGCGGTGCTCTCCGAGGGCGGTCGGCTGGAGCAGTACGACACCCCGGCCGCGGTGCTGGGCACGCCGGCGTCGGACTTCGTCCGTGACTTCGTCGGCGCCGACCGGGGCATCCGCCGGCTGGCGGTCACCCCGGTCACCCGGGACACGCTGCGTCCGCTGGCCGACGCGGAGGCAGCCGACCTGCCCCGGATCCGGTTGGGCGGCTCGGCCTACGACGCGCTGGCCGTCCTGCTGACCTCGCACGCGGACCGGGCGGTCGTGGTCGACGACGACGGGCCGGTCGGCGTGCTGAGCCGGCAGCAACTGCTGGACCTGGGTCGACCGGAGAGCTGACCGGCCACCCGTGGGGCGGGCCCGGTCGCCGGTGCTGCCGCGCGGTCGTCCCCGGTCAGGCCCGTCCGCCGAGGCTGGCGACGCCGACGATCCAGCCGGCGAAGAAGCCGTACGCGGCCCCGGTGCCGGCGGCCTGCACCGCCACGAACAGCGACGAGTCCGCCCCGAACAGCGAACTGAGCAGTGCGGCGAAACCGGCCGCGAAGACGTACGCGCCCCAGCCGGAGAAGAGTTGGCTGAACAGCCCCGCCGCCGGGGCGGTCTGGGGTCCGGGCAGGAGGTAGAGCAGGGTCGCGGCCAGCACGACCACCAGCAGGGCTCGCAGCCCGTCGGTGAAGAGCGTCTCGACCGGACGGTCCGAGTCGAACCGCCAGCTGGGCCAGGCGAGCAGGCGCAGGAACCAACCGGAGGCCGAGTTCGGGTCCGTGCTCTCCCCGGCCCACCGGACGTAGCTGGGACTCCCGCAGACAGCGACGAGGACGAGCGCGGCGAGGGTGCCGGTGCCCGTCGCGGTGCTCCGGCGACGGTCGACCCCGGCCCGGCTGGTCATCGGCATGCCACGACCAGTTCCCGGCCGGCCGGGACGGGCAAACCTGAGGGCCGGTCGTTTCACCGTGCGGATCGGTTCAGTGCTTCATCAGGTAGTCGATGAAGGCGGCCCGCAGCAGCGGCGCGGACTCCTCGTAACCGTGACCGGTCAGTTCCCGCCACAGCGCCGCCGCCTCGTCGATCGTCGGCCCGACCGAGTTGGGCGCGCCGTCGAGCACCGCCGCCTCGTCGGCGTTGGGCAGGTGCCGCAGGACGGACCAGAAGAAGGCGATGTCGCGGCGCTCCCTGGCCAGGGCGAACGCCTGCTCGCGAAGCTCCTCCGTGGAGAGCGCGTCCAGTTCGGCGAAGGAACGGCCCGGACCCGGCGACGATGATTCGGTCATGCGGCGAGCCTAACCGGCGAGATCAGCGTCGGCGCGTCGAGTCGGGTCACTCACGGTCACCGCGCCACCGGTCCCGCTCGCCGTCCCAGCGCCCCCACGGGTCGGCCGGGTCCTCGGTGGAGTGGGCCGGCAGCGCCGGGGGCCAGGGGCCGCCGTACGTCCCCGGGCCCGAGAGGGTCCAGCCCGAACTGGTCGAGGGGTCCCCGCCCGGCCCGGGATCGGGCGGTTCCCCGGTCGCCGACCGTGGTCGGCCGTACGTCTCGACCATCCGGGTGACGACCAGGCCGACGGCGAGCGCCGCCCCGGCCACCGCCCACCGGCTGATCTCGTGGCCGGCCGCGTCGACGTACGCGAAGAAGAGACCGGCCAGAACCACCACCAGCATCGTTCCGCTCACGCCGCCGCGCCGGCCGAACGCACTCGTCCCGCCGAGCAGGGCCATGCCGACGCCGAGCGCCGTCCAGTCCAGACCGGGTTCGGGTACGACCCGGTCGGCGCCGTTCGCGGCGAGCAGCACACCGGCCAGCATCGCCAGCACCGTGGAGCCGACCACGGCACCGCCGGTGACCAGCGCGGCCACCGTGCCCCGGCGGCGGGCCGGATCCTCGACCGGCCGGAACCGGCCCACCAGTCCACGCACCGGTCGGATCGCGCCGAACAGGCCACCGAGGACGGCGACCGCCAGGAGACCGGCGAAGAGCTGGTAGGCGTTGTGGCGGGGGTCGTAGTGGGCCTGGACCAGCACCGGCACCGGCCGACGCTCGATGTACGTCACCAGTCCGGCCGCGGCGGCCAGGCTGGCCGCCCAGGCGGGCACGTGCAGCAGCACCACGAACATCGCCAGGGCCAGACCACCGAGGACGGCCACCACCAGGGCCGGCACCATCGCGTCGGTCGTTCCCCGGTCGCCCTGCTCGGCGAAGTGCAGAGCGGCGGCCACCGCGACCGGACCGATCGCCAGGTTCGGGGCGGCGGTTCGCAGGCTCAGCCCGGCCGCGAGCGCGAGCAGGCCGAGCCCGACCACGCCGACGAGGAGCTCCCGCAGTCCGTCGCCGCGCAGAACCCGCGGGTCCTGGAGCCAGAGCAGCAGGCCGAGTACGCCCACCGTGCCGGCGAGGACGGCCTCCCAGGCCACGTGCACGGCGACCCGGTCGGGACCGGGTTCGGTCGCCGTCGGCGGTTCGGGGACGACGGCTGTGGCCGGTCCGGACTGGTGCCGATCGACGGACTCACCCCGGCCCGGCTCGTCGTACCCCATTGGCCCACGCCTCCCACGCTTCGCCGACCGGCCCGGCCCGGCGCAGGGCGGACCGGAGCGCGTGGACCGGGGTCGGCCTTGACTACCCGGTCGCAGGCACCGTACCCGCGCCCGGGCGCAGACGTAACCCCGTGATCAATGGATGTGCCGGTTCTCCCGGTCGTCGGGCTCGCGTTCGTCGTCCCGTCGTGGCGGCACCCGGCAGGAACGTTCCAGCCAGAGAGCGGCCGCGACCAGCGCCAACGAGGCGATCATCCCGCCCACGGCCGCCGGCCGGTCCTCGGTCGCCGCCCGGGTGCTCTCCACGAAGAGCCAACCGGCGAGTCCGGCGTAGAAACCGGCGAAGATCGCGCCAGCCAACGCGGACGCCTTCGCCAGCACCACGAACCGGGCCACCAGGAGCGGGTTGACCGGGTCCCGGCCGGGCCTACGCTCGATCCGCCCCCTGGTGTTGACCGCCGCGTACGCCTCCAGCACGGCGAGTCCGGCCAGGGTGACAACCGGCAACCAGGGGAGATCCGGCAGGGAGCCGTAGAGGAAGCTGATCAGCAGCCAGGCCAGCGCCGCGGCGGCGAGCCCGGCCACCAGGAGGGTGGCGGGTCGGGTCGGGCCCATCCGGTCACGGTCGGGTGCCGGCCCGCGCGGGGGTGGGGACTGTGGCACGGTCATGCCGCCCGGCTCCGCTGGGTCATGCCGTCGACTCTAACGTCAGATCCGGTCGGGCACGCAGTTCCAGGGCGTCCCCGGCGACCGGCTCGGCGGTGAGCAGGTCGGTGAGCCAGCCGTGTCCCGGCAGCCGCCCGTACGGCTGGATGTCGATCCACGGGCGCAGCACGAACGCGCGCAGGTGGGCACGGGGGTGGGGCAGGGTCAGCTCGGGGTCGTCGCTGAGCACCGGTTCACCCGCCTCGTCCCAGACGGCCACCACGTCGACGTCCAGGGTGCGGGGACCGAACCGGCGCCGCGGGTCGCGGAGACGCCCGGCCGACCGCTCGGCGTCCCGGGCCCGGTCCAGCCAGTCGCGGGCGGTGGCGCTCGGGTCCTCCGCCAGCAGCACCGCGTTCAGGTACGTCGGCTGGTCGGTGTCACCCCAGGGCGGGGTCTCGTACACGCCGGAGACCACCCGGACCGCGTCCCCGAGACGGGTCACGGCGGTCCGCAGGTTGGCCAGCCGGTCGTCGAGGTTGCTGCCCAGCGAGAGCACGGCGCGGGTCACCGGGGACGCCTCCGGGTCATGGTCACCGCCACGTCGGTGAAGGTGTGCGGTACCGGCGCCTCGGGTTTGTGCACGGTCACCGTGGCGGCGGCGACCCGGAGGTCGGCCAGGCAGACGCCGAGCAGCCGGTCGGCGAGCGTCTCGATCAGGTTGACCGGCTCGCCGGTGACCACGGCGACCAACCGGCCGGCCAGCTCGCCGTAGTGGACGGTGTCGGTCACCGCGTCGGAGCGGGCCGCCGGCCCGAGGTCGAGTTCGAGGACGGCGTCGACCACGAACTCCTGTCCCTGTTCCCGTTCGAAGTCGTAGACGCCGTGCCGGCCCCGGGCCCGCAGCCCGGTCAGCGTGATCCGGTCACTCATGTCGATCCTTCTTTCCCGCGATCCGTGGCGGCCACGCCGGCCGACCCGACGCCCCCCGGTGGGACCAGCCGGGGCCGGCCGCTGGCCCGCCAGACGGCGAGCGCGTCGACCGTGCCCCGTACGTCGTGCACCCGTACCCCCCAGGCGCCGGCGGCCACCGCGAGCACGCTGGTGGCGATGGTCGCCGCCTCCCGGCCGTCGGTCGGCCGGGGTTCGCCGTCCGGCCCGGCGAGCAGCCGACCGAGGTACGACTTCCGGCTCGCGCCGAAGAGCAGCGGAAAGCCGAGGTCCAGCAGCTCGGACAGGTGGGTGGTGAGTTCCCAGTTGTGGGCGGCCGTCTTGGCGAAGCCGAGGCCGGGATCGACGACGATCCGGTCCGCCGCCACCCCGGCCCGGAGCGCGTCCTCGACCCGGGCGGCCAGTTCGGCCCGGACGTCGGCCACCACGTCGGTGTAGGTGGCCAGGGCGCCCATGCCCCGGGAGTGGCCACGCCAGTGCATCAGCACCCAGGGGCAGCCGGCGTCGCGGACCACCCGTGCCATGTCCGGGTCGGCCAGGCCGCCGGAGACGTCGTTGACCACTGCCGCGCCGGCGGCCAGCACGGCCTCGGCGACCCGGGCCCGGGTGGTGTCGATGCTGACCGGCACCCCGGCGGCGGCGAGTTCCCGGACGACCGGCAGCACCCGGGCCGTCTCGCTCGCCGCGTCGACCCGGTCCGCGCCGGGACGTGTCGACTCGCCGCCCACGTCGACCAGGTGCGCGCCGGTGGCGTGCAGCCGAACCCCGTGCCGGACGGCCGCGTCGACGTCGGCGTACCGGCCGCCGTCGGAGAAGGAGTCGGGCGTGACGTTGAGGACGCCCATCACGACCGGGCCGTCCGCCCCTACCAGATCGGTCACCGGTGCACCGTACCCGCCACGCCGACGACCGGGGCCGGGCCGGGGCCGATTCCACACGCCCCTGACGAGGCGATTGGAACAGGTGTACGATCGGTTGCCGGGGGCGAACCGGGCATACTCTTCACCGCTTGTTCCAAAGAGGGGCGGCCCGTACGCTTTGGAATTGCTTCGGCACTCAGACGACCGAAGCCCGGAGGGAGGGGCAAAGCGGGGAAATCCGCCCAAAGTCTGCCACCTAGCGTGGCGCGGCGCGGACGCAGCGTCAGCCACGACGCCCGGAACGCACAGTCCCATCAGGTTCACCCGAGTACCGCAGCGGCTCCGCCGGCCGCGCCATGGGGAGGTTTCCAGTGATCGCCACAGAGCTCGTGGACACGGTGTCGACAGCTGTCGCCCCGATGCTCCACGCCCTGGCGTCGACCCCGCTCGCCGAGCCGGCCCCCAAGGGGATCAACACCGACGGTGTCGTCTCCTTCTTCGCCAGCAAGATCGCGCCCATCCTCCTCGCCGTCCTGGGCGTGATCTTCATCGGCCGGGCCAGCCGGGGTGAGATTTCGAAGGTGCTGACCAGCTCGGCCATCGCCATCGTCGGGCTCGCCTTCATCGCCGGCGCCGCCACGCTCTTCTTCGTCGGTGACTACCTGATCGAACTGATCTTCGAATAGGCGCGGGCACGAGATGCGGCTGCGCACCGACGACGACATCTACCGGGCTCGCCTGGTCTACCTCGGCCCGCCCGGGTACACCCTCCCCGTCCACCTGCCGTACGCGCAGTACGGCCTGTTCATGCTGCTCGTCCCCCTCTACATGTTCATCCACTGGTTGTTCACGCTGAAGGTCGAACTCTTCCCTGCCTGGGAGATCGCGCTCGCCATCGTGACGGCCTCGTTCATCTTCCGGTACGTCGATCCGGACCGGCCGGCGCGCATGGTGATCCGCACCGCGCTGACCGACTGGCGGCGCACCCGGGAGCCGGCGGCCGAACTTCGCGACCCGCGCCTGGTCGGCAGCCGGATCAGGATCCGGGAGGAGCTGGCATGACCGGGCGTACGCCGACCAGACGGTCGAGTGATCCGGGTGAGGCGATCGAATGAACCGCTCGTCGACGCCGGGACAGTCGTACCCGGCCGGACATCAGAGCGTCCCGCACGGTCACCGTGCGCGCTCACTCGACTACCCGCCGGAGGAGTCCTCCGGTGAGGTGAGCCTCGACCCGGCGCTGGCCACCAGCGCCGGACACGGCGGGGTCGGGGTCTTCCAGGCCCCCCGGCCGGTCCGGGGCCGACCGACGCCGCCCGCCGGCGAGAGCGCCCCACCGCGTCCCGCCCCGGAGAGCCCGGACATCGACTCCCCCTTCCTGGACCTCTTCGGCGGCACCCGACCGGGAGCCCGCCAGCCCCTGACGCCGCTGCGGCGTCCCGGGCGCGATCCGCTGCCGATCCCGCACCAGCCCGCCGCCCCGCCGGTGGAACCGACGGCCTCCCGGGCGACCCCACCGGCCGTGGAGCCGCCCCGGGCCGTGTCGACGCCGCCCCGCACCCGGGCCGTTCCGGCCGACGAGACGCCCGTGTCGACTCCGCCGGCCGTGCCGGTGCCGCCGGCCGAGCCCGGTCCGCCCGCCCCGGTTACGGCGCTGGCCGAACCCGAGCCGCCCGCGGTGCTGCCGCGCGTACCGGAACAACCGACCGAGCGCCTGCCCGTCGCCCGGCCACCGGCGGAGCCGGCCCCGGTCACCGCACCGGTGGACGGCGCCGACGGGGAGGCAGCGTCGGGCCACCGCCGGATCCCACCCCGGCAGCGATCCGCCGAGGGCCGACGGGAGAAGCGCGAGAAGTCCCCCAAGCCGGTCAAGCCGACCCGGATCCGGCCTCCGAAAATCAAGTTCGGGGACCGGGACCCTTCCGTCGAGCTGGCCATCACCGAGATCGCGGGGCACCTGACCTTCACCCCGAACACGGTCACCGCGTGGTACTGGCTCCCCGAGGTGCGTTGGGCGTTCCGTCCCGACGCCGAACGTGAGGCCCTGCTCTCGGCGATCTCCGAGCAGTACGCCGGCCTCGCCGGGTTCCGACTGCACCTGCGCCGCACCACCCGACCGTTCCCGGCCGACGAGTGGGCCCGCACCATCGACTCGTACACGCCGACCCCCCTGCCGGACGTGCCCGGCACCCCGGGCTGGGGCGACCACCTGGTCGCCGCGCAACGGCACCTGCTCTCGGTCAACCACGCGGAGGGGCAGACGTACCTCGGGGTGACCTTTGCCCGCCGGTCGTTGGGCGACTCGTTGACCGAGCGCCTGCTGCGCACCTTCGGTCGCGGCACCGCCGATGGCGAGCGACGCAAGCTGGGCCGGACGGTGGAGCAGTTCGACGAGGTGCTCGCCACGTTCGGCATGCGCGGCCGGCGGGTCACCGCCCAGGAACTGGAGTGGCTGCTCTACCGCTCGGTGGCGCTCTGCATGGCGCCGCCCGGAGCGCTCTCCCCGGTGACCAACGGACACTGGGAACGCGGTGACCTGCTCGCCCTGACCGAGCAGGTGGAGCGGTACCGCACCCCGTACGGATCCACGGTCAAGCTCGTCAACCGGATGACCGGCGAGGAACGACACGTCGCCGTGCTCGCCGTCGGGCGCATGGAACCGCTGGAGATCCCCGAGAAGCACGAGCCGTGGCTGCACTTCCACGAGCGGCTGCCCTGGCCGATGGAGATCTCCACCCGGGTCGACATCCTCGGTTCCGGCGATTCCTTCCGTAACCTCGAACACCGACTGCGGATGATCCGTTCGCAGCAGCTCGACTACGCCGAGCACGGCATCGACGCCCCGCCCGAGTTGGAACGCCTCGCCAAGCGGGCCCTGGTGATCGGCGACGAGATGACCACCGGCCTGCCGGTGGACTCGGCCCGGGCGCACGGCTGGCACCGCATCGCCGTCGGCGGCCGGACCCGGGAGGAGTGCCTGGAACGGGCCCGCCGGCTGATCCAGCTCTACTCACGCGAGCTACGCATCTCGCTCCAGCATCCGAAGAACCAGGACTGGCTGGCCCGGGAGTTCATCCCCGGCGAGCCGATCGCCAACACCGGATACGTCCGCCGGATGCCGGTCAACCTGCTCGCCGCCGCCCTGCCGCAGGCCGCCTCCACGGTCGGCGACCGGCGCGGCGACCTGATCGGGCGGACCGCCGGGACCTGCCGTCGACCGGTCTTCCTCGACATGCACTTCCCGATGGAGGTGCGGGAACGCTCCGGCCTGGCCGTCTTCGTCGCCGAGCCGGGTGGTGGCAAGTCGACCCTGCTGGGCGCGCTCGGCTACCTCGCCGCCCGGCGGGGCGTCCAGGTCACGCTGCTCGATCCGTCCGGCCCGCTGGCCCGGCTCTGCCAGATGCCCGAGCTACGGCCGTACTCCCGGGTGCTCAACCTGACCGGGTCGGAGCACGGCACGCTGGCGCCGTACTCGCTCATCCCGACCCCGCTGCGAACGGAGTTCGCCAGCGGCCCGGCCGGGGACCGGGAGTTCGAGATCGCCGTCTCCAACGCCCGCGCCGAACGGCGCATGCTGGTGCAGGACATCTGCATGATGCTGGTGCCGCCGCAGGTGGCCCGGGAGGCGTCCACCGCCACCCTGTTCCGGCACGCGGTCCGGCAGGTGCCGGCCGAGGAGACGTCCACTCTGGACGACGTGGTCGCCTGCCTCGGCCAACTCGACGACGACGCCGGCAAGGAACTGGCGAACCTCCTCCTGGACACTGCCGAGATGCCGCTGGCGCTGCTCTTCTTCGGCCGCCCCCCGGAGGGGCTGCTCGGTGCCGACGCCGCACTCACCGTGATCACCATGGCCGGGCTGCGCCTCCCCGACCTCAAGATCGAGCGCGAGTACTGGTCGGCCGAGGAGTCGTTGGCCCTGCCGATGCTGCACACCGCCCACCGGCTCGCCGTCCGCCGCTGCTACGGCGGCTCGATGTCCTCGCGGAAGCTGGTCGGCCTGGACGAGGCCCACTTCATGGAGGGTTGGCGCTCCGGCCGGTCGTTCCTGGTCCGGCTCGCCCGCGACTCCCGCAAGTGGAACCTCGCCGCGCTGGTCGCCTCGCAGAACCCGCGCGACATCCTCGGGCTGGACGTGCAGAACCTCGTCTCCACGGTCTTCGTGGGCCGGATCGCCGAGGACGCCGAGATCGCCTCCGAGGCACTCCGGCTCCTCCGGGTGCCGGTCGACGACGGCTACGAGGCGACCCTGGCCTCCCTGTCGGCCGCCGACGCGTCGTCGGCCACCCGGCTCGGGTTCCGGGAGTTCGTCATGCGGGACGTCGACGGCCGGGTGCAGAAGGTCCGGGTGGACGTCTCGTACGTCGACGGACTGTTGGAGCACCTCGACACCACCCCCGCGGCGGTCGCCACGAACGCCGCGAACCTACCGAGCATCCTGTCGGACCTGGAGGCGTGACATGGTGGCGAGGGCCCCGGCACGGATCGCGGCACTCCTCCTCACCGTCGGCGTACTCGCGGTAGCCACGATCGTCTGGCCCGCAGTCGGAGCGACGGCGGCACCACCCCCGGCGACCCAGGCCCGCGCCGACCTCTGCACCACACAGGAGTGGCAGGCCGACTTCCGCGCCTGCGTGGCGAAGCTGGAGAACGTCAGCGAAGACAAGGTCAAATGCCGTAACGCCCCGACGCCCGGCACGCCGGACTCGGGGCTGGCCGGCTGGTTCGCGGCCCGACCGGACTCCGCCACGCAACCCGGCACGAAGGGGCTCTACAGCGACTACGGGTACGCCGGCTACAGCTTCAGCACGTACGACATCGACACAGGCTGCGCGTCGTCCGTGCTCCACCCGGACTACCGGTTCACCACGATGGTGGCGAACGGTGAGTTCATGCTGGCCAACGCGATCATCGGTGCCTCGAACGCGATGCGCGAACGGGCCTGGGAACCCCGGTCGATGTGGGGTTGGGCCGACCCGCTGGTGGAACAGGCCACCACGGCCGTCTACCAGAAGGTGTTCAGCGTCTTCGGCATCATCACCCTGTGTGTGGTCGGTCTCTACCTGCTCTGGCGGTCCCGGCAGTCGGACATGAGCAACGCCATGACCACGGCCGGTTGGGCACTGCTGGTGATGGTGGCGGTGACCGCGCTGGCCGCATGGCCGGTGAAGTCGGCCAACATCGCCGACGGCACCCTGGTCACCACTCTCGGGGTCGTCCACGACGCGGTCGGCCCCGCCGCGAAGGACATCCCTGCGGACAAGTGCGTACTGCCCAACCCAGATGCCTGCAAGGACAATCGTCCGCCTGCGGTACGGGCCAGTGACACGGCCACCGAGTCACTGCTCTACCGCAACTGGTTGCGAGGCGTGCTCGGGTCGGCCGACAACGAGACCGCCAAGAAGTACGGGCAGGCGCTCTACGACGCGAAGTCGCTCTCCTGGGAGGAGGCTGAGAAGCTCCGGCAGAACCCGGCAACGCGGGACGCCACCATCGACGCCAAGCAACAGCAGTGGGCCCGGGTCGCCGAGCAGATCAAGAAGGAGGACCCGGAGGCGTACGAGTACCTCCAGGGGGTCCGCGACATGGACCGGGTGGGTGCGGGTTTCATCGCCGTGCTCGCCGCCGTCCTCTTCGCCATGTTCGACCTGGTCGCCTCGCTGCTCGTCCTTCTCGGCTTCCTGCTCTTCCGGTGGGCGGTGATCGCAGCGCCGATCCTCGGCACCATCGGTCTGATGCGTCCGGCGAGCGCGGGCCTGCGGCGGCTCGGCAACGCCGTCGTCGCCGCAGTGTTCAACATCGCCATCTTCGGCACCGGCGCGGCCATCTACCTCTTCGCGGTTGACCTGATCATGAACACGCCCACGCTTCCGGGTTGGCTCCAGGTGGTGCTGGTCTGGCTCTGCGGTGTGGTCGGCTGGTTGCTGCTGCGGCCGTACCGGCGGATCACCCAACTCGGTGGTAAGGACAACGGCGAGGCGTCCGGATCGGGTGGTGCCTGGCACCGCCGGTTCTTCCGGGACATGCGGACGGCCGCCCGGTTGGAGGAGGCCGAAGCCGGCCAGCGGGCAGAGTCGGCGACGGGCCGGACCCGGGGAGCAGTGGCCGAGCAGACCCGGCTCCGGCCGGAGTCACGTCGGGAGGACCCCGCCCACGCCCCGGCCCGTTCCGAGACCCTGACGGTTCCCGGAACGGAGCCTCGACAACGCCCGGACGGCCGGGAACGCGCGGACGAGACGGTGGTGCGGGAGGACTCGCATCGTGCTGCACGAACGGCCTCGCCGCGTCCACGCCGGCAGCCGACGACCTGGACGGAGCCGGACGTACCGGAGGAGAGCCCTTCCTTCGTGATCTACCGGCCCGCCTCCACGGAGCGCACCGCCGCTCCCACTCCGCAGGCTCCCCGGGTACGCACCGAGGCGAGGTGAGGACGTGCGACGGGCGATCGAGTTCCTTCTGACCCGGGTCCTCCGGTCCCGGCTCGGCGTGGCGCTGGGCATCGGCGTTCTGGTCCTCGGGGTCATCGGAGCGGCGCGGCTGGTATCCGGCCCGGTGGACCCGTCCGCCGGGCTCAGCAACCGTCCGGACCGGCCGATCACGACGGTGGATCCGGAAGCGGGGGACGACGGCGTGCGTGCTACGGGCGCAGCGCCCTCCCCGGTCACCCGTCCCGGCACCCCGAAGCCGGAGCAGGTCGCGGACCGTTTCGTCCGAGCCTGGCTCGGCGGTCGCGGTATGACCAGCGACGAGTGGTTGGCGACCATCCGGCCGCTCGCCACACCCGTCCTGGTCGAGAAGATGACCGGGGCGGACCCGGCCGGAGTGCCGGCGCAACGGACCACGGGTCCGACCACGCTCCGACCACGGACCGAGTCGTTGGTCGAGGCACTGGTTCCCCTGGACACCGGGCAGCTGCGGCTGGAACTCGTGGCACCGGAGGGACGCTGGCTGGTTGACGTGGTGGACTGGGAGCGGGCATGAGCGACACGACCCGGAAGGCCCTACCCGGACGGCAGGTGCGTGTCGGGGCACTGGCAGCGGCGTTGACCGCAGCGATGGCCCTGCTCTGCTGCACCGGCGGGGCCGGCGCGTTCCTCCTCACCGAACTCGGTGGCGAAACCGATCAAATGATCAATCCGGCGGCAATGAACTGCGGCACGGAGAACACCGTCGACGTGACCGGGGACATGCCCCGCTTCAGCCAGTACGGCGAGCGCCAACTCCGGAACGCGGCCGTCATCATCAAGGTCGGGCAGGACATGGAACTGCCCCCACGGGCCTGGGTGATCGCCGTCGCCACCGCCATGCAGGAGTCCCGCCTGCTCAACCTGGCCAACAGCACGGTGGCGGCCTCCAAGGACATCCCCCATGAAGGCATCGGCTGGGACCACGACTCGGTGGGCCTGTTCCAGCAGCGCCCCGGATGGGGCAGCGTCCGACAGCGGATGGATCCCGCCTACGCGGCCCGGAAGTTCTACGAGAAACTGGTCAAGGTCGACAACTGGGAACAGCTCCCGTTGACCGTGGCCGCCCAGAGGGTGCAGATCAGCGCCTTCCCGGACGCGTACGCAAAGCACGAGGAACTGGCCAGCAGGATCGTGGACGCGTTGGCCGGCGGAGCTGCCCGGACGGTCCAGATCTCCGGCAGGAAGGTCTGCGACGCGGCGGCTGGCGGCGAGATCGCCGCGTCGGGTTGGACTGCGCCCATCCCGGGCGGGGTCGGGTCGGGATTCCGCACGGCGGAACGCCCCAAGCACAACGGCGTGGACATCGCCGCCCCCAAGGAGACCAAGATCCGCGCCGCCGCCAGCGGCCGGGTGATGATCGCCAAGTGCGACCCCGACAACCGGGAACGGCTCAGCTGCAACGAGGACGGCTGGCCGAACAAGGGCGGCTGCGGATGGTTCGTCGACATGCTGCACGCCGGCGGTTACATCACCCGCTACTGCCACATGCTCTACAAGCCCCTCGTCGTTCCAGGTCAGGTGGTCGAGGCGGGCGAGGTCATCGGAGTGGTGGGCAGCAGCGGCAACTCCTCCGGCCCGCACCTGCACTACGAGGTGCACGTCAACGAGGATCGGAGCAGCAACGGGGCCATCGACCCGGTGCCTTTCATGAGACAAAGAGGTGCCCCCCTGAAGGGCGCGGCATGAGGCCTCCCAACCGATGACCGACCCGCTTCCGGACCCGTTCGCCGGTCAGCCCGACTGGACTCCGCTTCCGCCTCGGCCGATCCGGTTGGTGCCTGCGACCGGCCTCGTCGACCTGCGTGGACGGCGGGTCGTGGCCGGGCTACCCGGCACGGGCTGGCGCGGAGACCTGCGAGCTGATCAGCGTGTGGTGCAGAACAGCCGGACATACGTTCCGGTCATTCCCGAGAACGAGTGGTACCGGGCCGAGTCCGAGCAGGTAGAGGTGTTCGCTCCGCTGGTCCCGGTGGAACGGGTCTGGGTGGAGACCCTGGGAAACCGTCCGGTCGCCGGCATCCCGCACGCCCCGGCACCACGACTGGTCTCCCTGGACGCGCCGTCACATCGGCCACCCACCCCGGTCTTCGAGGCCGACTCGGCGACCGGTCGGCGGGTCGTCCACGTTGTTGGTCCGACCGAACGCCGTGACCTGCGCGCCGTCACGGAGCCCTACTCCGGGCCCGACGGGGACATCTGTGTGCGGGTGACCGCCGAACTGGACTGGTACCGCTGGGCCTGGCGCGGTCAGCCCCCGACCACCCTCGAAGTACCCGTCCACCTGCTCTGGATCGAATAGCCCGATCAGCCGACCTTCGCGGCGCCACACACGCGCCAGTCGCCTTCCTCGCGGGTGATGAACTGCCAGGACTGCCGATCACTCTGGCTGACGCCCTCGACGAAGGCAGAGATGGTCAGGTCAACAGCAACCTCTGCCTGTTCTCCGTTCTCCTGAAACGTAAGCCCACCCCACTTGACAGAGAAGTTGATCCCAAAGCGCTTCTCCCGGGTTTCCAGGTCGGCTCGAAGTGCTCGCAATGCAGCTACCCCCTCCGGCTCCTGATCACAGGTGAAGAGATCGGCTCGTGCGTCGTTGCGGTCCACAAGGAAGGCACGCAGGTAGTTGTCCACCACGACGTCGGGGGCGCTGCGATCGGGGGCGCTGGCGCGGCTGTAGAGGATGTAGACGGTGACGGCTCCGCTGAGGCAGAGCACGGTGAGCACGACGCCCGCCACTGTCAGAACCGTACGCAGCCGGCGACGCGGCGGCACCGGGACCGGCTGGACGGGAGGTGGCGCCAGGTCCTCCTGCGGGGTCCGCTGTGCCGGTACGCGGGACACCTGGGAACCGGCGGGGGGCTGCATCGATTCCACCCCCTGAGGTTATCGGCTGGATGCCCCACGCCCAATGCCCCGGAAGCCGCCGATCTTCACCTGGGTCGTCCCGCTTGGCCGGATGAGCACGGTTCGCGATCTCCCTGCGCGCACCGCCGTCGCACCTCCCGGACAGCCGCCCCGACCTGGGATACCGTCTCTGCTCGGGGAGGTTCTTCCGGCCTCGGAAAGAGAGGTGGAGGGGTGGCCGACATCAAGGGGTCCGCCGGCCGTGCCGCCGCCCTGCACCGCCGTGCCGCCGCCACCGCGACCGCCGCCGCCACCATCCTGGACGACACCCGGCCGATTCCCGCCGACCAGCGTCGACAGTACGAGCTGACCGACCGGCTCCGCCGCGCGGCCGAGGTGCTGGCGCCGGGCTGGGCGGGTGCCGCGTTGGAGTCGCTCACCCCGGACGTGCCATCCGGTGACGAGGTGCCCGCCTTCGTCCGGGTCGGTACCGCCGCTCCACTGGACGACGCGCGCTTTCCGGCTCTGGTGCCCCTGCCCGGCACCGGCCATCTGGTCATCGACACCGACGTCCGGGACCGACGGGTCGCGGGGCTCCTCCGTGCCGTACTGCTCCGGCTGCTGGCCGCCTCGCCCGCCGGGTCCCTGCTGGTACGCGCGGTGGACGGCAGCTCCGGCACGATGCTCCACGTGTCGGCTGCGGCACCCACCCCCGCGGTACCGGGTGTGTCCTCCCCCGGGATGGCCGGGGTGACGTCCGACCCGTCCGTCCTGTCGCGGGACGGCGATCCGCCTTCTGACACGGGTACCGGACCGGCAGCCGAGGTGTCCACCACCGGCCAGGGCCTTCCGGGCTCGGCGAAGACCACCGGCCAGGGTGTCCCGGTCCCGGCGAAGACCACCGGCGGCAGCGGACCGGCGTCGACGGGGCCCTCGGACGGCAGCGGAGGGGCCCCCACCGAGCCGGCAGGCGGCCCTGCCGGAGGACCCGCCGGATCCGGCACCCGGGTGTCTCCGGCTGGTGCCGCTGGTGCCGCCGGAGCCGGAACGGTCGCGGAGCGGACCGGCGGGACCTTCGCCGGGTTCGCGTCGCTCGCCGACGCCGGTCTGTTGCCCCCGCCCGCCACCGATCCCGCCGGCCTGCGGGCGGTGCTCAGCGAGGCCGAGCAGTGGGTGGCCTCCGGTACCGCCCGTCAACGCCGGCACGACCGCACCATGTTGCTGGTGATCGCCGCGCTGCCAGCGGGAACCGAGCCGAACGACCTGGCGCGGATCGAGGCCCTGGCCAGGTGCGGTCACCAGGCTGGCCTGCACCTGGTCGTCGCTGGCTGGCCGCCGTCGCCGGCCGGTCATTCCCCACCGGCGAGCGCCACCAGCACCACCCGGGGCGGTACGTCACGAGCAAACGCGACCGAACCGAAGACCGTTTCGACGCCGGTACGGGACACCGCCCGGACCGGCGTGCCGGCGCTGCCGTACGCGACGGAGATCGCGATCCGGAACGCGTACGCGCTGCTGGGCGACCCGCCCGGCACCTCGTTCGCCGGCCCCGGCGCGGAACCGCCGGCGGGTCTGAACTCCCCGGTCCTCGTCGAGGAGGATCCGCCGGTCGAGTTGGTCGAGGCGGTGTGCCGCCGGCTGGCTCGCCGGGTGGCCGCCGGTGCCCAGCTCACGCTCGCCACCCTGCTGCCGCCGGCCGACGCGCCCCGCTGGGAGGCGAGTTCCGCGACCGGCCTCGCCACGGTGGTCGGGGACGCGGACGGACGGGCGGTCACCCTCGGCCTCACCGAACTGACCCCGCACTGGCTGATCAGCGGCCGGCCGGGCAGCGGACGGGCGGACTTCCTGACCAACGTGCTGTTCGGCCTGGCTGCGCGGTACGGGCCGGACGAGATGCTCCTGCATCTGGTGGACTTGGCCGACAGCGAGTCGTTCACCGAGTTCCTCCAGACGCGGCGGGACCGGTCGTGGGTGCCGCAGGTCGCGACGGCCGCGCTCGCGGCCGACCGGGAGTACGTGCAGGCACTCTTCGGTCACCTTGAGGCGGAGCTGCGCCGCCGCGAGGAGGCGGGGCACCGCGCCGGTGGACAGCGCTTCGTCGAACTACGCCAGCACCGCCCCATGCCCCGGATCGTCTGCGTGATCGACAACGTGTCCCTGCTGTTCCGGGACGGCCACCCCGGACACCGGCCGGGGCAGCGTGACCGGCTCGGCACGGACCTCGCCGGCCGGTTGGAGACCCTGGCGCGCGCCGGTCGGGCGTACGGGATCCATCTGGTCCTGGCCGGGGAGGGTGACCTCGGTCTCGGTGCCGGGGCCGCCTCCCGGGACTCGGTGCTCGGCCAGTTCCCGGTACGGGTGGCGTTGCCGGGCGGCGGCGCGGTGCTGGAGCCGACCAACGACGCCGCCGCCGGCCTGGCGGTGGGCAGCGCGGTGGTCAACACCGCCGGCGGGCTCGGTGGTCCGCGCGGTGCCACCCGGGGGCACGAGCGAATGGTGCGTTTCCCGGATCCGCTCGACGAGCCGGCCACGCTCGCCGCGCTGCGGCGCGACCTCTGGGCGGCCCGTCCCGCCGGGTCGTCGCCGCCCGTGGTCTTCGCCGGGTACGCCCGGCCGGTGCTGGGTAACGACCCGTGCTACCGGGCCGCCGTGGCCGGCCGCGCCCGGACCCCGGCCGCACTGCTCGGTCGGGCGGTGGACGTGTCCCGGACGACGGTGTCGGTGCCGCTCGTCCCGGCGGCCGGTCGGAACCTGGTGGTACTCGGTAGCGGTCCGGAGTCCGCCTCGCTGCTGTCCAGCGCCGTGCGGAGCGTCGCCGCCCACCACCGGTCCGACCGCGCCCGATTCGTCGTCGCGGCCCTGACCAGGAGCGCGGAGGATGTCGCCGCGGCTCTGGCCGCCGAGTTGACCACCCGGCACACCGTCGAGACGGTCGACCTGTCCGGTCTGCTCGCCATCCTGGACGACGACCGCCCCGGCTACCTGGTGCTGTTCGGGGCGGACGGCCCGGGCGGCGTGCCGGACGGACCGCTCCGGGCCCTGCTGCGGGACGGCCCGCCGGGCGGACGGCACGTGCTGGGCTGGTGGCGTTCGGCATCGGCGTTCGGTGCGCTGCTCGACCCGGAGGACGGGGTGGGCAAGGTGGCGTCGGTGCTGGTGACGGACGTGCCCGCCAGCCAACTGACGCCGATCGTCGGCCGGTCGGTGCAGTGGTCGCCCCGGCCGGGGCGGGCGCTGCTCTGGGAGGGCCCGGACGGGCCGGGCACGGTCCTGGTGCCGTTCGCCACCGACGGGGGCGGCGAGTCGGGATGACCGGGGGCGGGGAGTCGGGACGACCGAGGACGGCGGGTCGGGACGAGCGGAGTCGGGGAGGCGGGATGACCGGGGTCGGGAGCGCGCCGCCGCAGCGGGCCGCACCGGAGCAGAACCCGTCCGATCCGGTCGCCGCCGCGTGGACCGAGTACCTCGCCGCCGCCCGGCAGCTCGACGGGATACGCCGTGGCGCGGCCACCGCCGCGGGCGCGCAGGCCCGGTCGGTCCAGGACGCCCGGGAGGAGTTGACTGCGGTACGGGCCCGCCTGGCGGCACAGCAGTCCCGTCTCCGTGAGCGGGGCGTACCGGCGATGGCGCTGGTGCCGTCTCCTCCGGAGGTGACGGCGGCGGCCCGGTCGATGGCGGCCGGTCCGGCGGCGGCGCTGACGGCGCTGCGGGCCGCCGGGGAGTGCGCGGACACGGCTGACGGCGTGCTGGACGCGCGCGGGTGGGCGACGGTGGCCGGCCTCTGGCGCGCGTCCCGGTCGGAGGGGTGGCCCGCCCGGCTGCGGAACCTCCTGGTCTACGGGCCGATGGCACTGGTGACGCCGGTGCTCCAGATCGTCCTCGTGCTGACCGGTTCCGGGGCCCGGATCGCGCTGGCGGCGGTGCTGCTCGGCCTGCTGCTGCCGGCGGTGGCGTTCACGGTGGGCAGGGCCGGCGTGGGCCGGCTCTTCCGTCCGGGCCCGGCGGGACGGACGGACCGCACCCCACGCTTCGGCCTGCTGGTGTGCGGAGTCCCGGCGGCGCTGAGCACCGCCGGGACCCTGGTGGTCGCGCTGGCCGGCTGAGTCCTGCCGTCGCCGTCGGTCAGCGGGGGATGATCAGGGCCATCGCCTCGGCGCGGGACTTCGCGTCACGCTGGAGGGTGCCGCGCACCGCCGAGGTGATCGTCTTGGCACCGGACTTCTGGATGCCGCGCATGGCCATGCACATGTGCTCGCACTCGAGCACCACGATGACGCCGCGCGGGTTGAGCCGCTCCATCAGCAGGTCGGCGATCTGCGAGGTGAGCCGTTCCTGCACCTGCGGGCGGCGGGCGAAGACCTCGACCAGCCGGGCCAGCTTCGACAGCCCGGTGATCCGGCCGTCCGGTCCGGGGATGTAGCCGATGTGCGCGCTGCCCCGGAAGGGAAGCAGGTGGTGCTCGCAGAGGCTCATCACGTCGATGTCCCGGACGAGCACCAACTCCTCGTGGTTGGCCTCGAAGGTGGTGGTCAGCACCTGCTTCGGGTCGACCCGGAGGCCGGCGAAGAGTTCCGCGTACGCGCGGGCGACGCGGGCCGGGGTCTGGAGCAGCCCGTCGCGATCGGGGTCCTCCCCGACCGCGATCAGGATCTCGCGTACGGCCCGCTCGATCCGGCCGAGGTCGACGGCGTTCTCCACCGGGCGTCCGGTGAGCTTGCCGTTGACCAGTCGGGCGGCGAGGTAGTCCAGGGCCTCGTCGCCGTCGGGTTCGGTAGACGAGGCGGCCAGCGCAGGAGTGTCCTGGCTGGCCGCCGGTTCGTGCGTGTTCAGTGGGTACCGTCCGAGCTGTTCGCTGTGCCACCGATGTTGTTCGGGGACGCGCCGAGGTTGTTCGACGAGGTGCCGAGGTTGTTCGAGGAGACACCGCCGCCGACCGCGGCGTGGACACCGTCCGCCTCGGCCTGCGCCTTCAGCGCCTCCTGCTCGGCGGGGGTGAGCACGGGCGGCTCGGTGGAGGGCTGCCGCTTGCCGAAGCCGTTGTACGGGGCCATCGGCGGACGCTTCACCACGCGGGCGCAGATCCGGGCCATGTCGGCGGTGGAGAGGGTCTCCTTCTCGATCAACTCGAGCACCAGGCTGTCCAGGACGTCCCGGTACTCGACCAGGATCTCCCAGGCCTCGTCGTGCGCCAGCTCGATCAGTGCCCGCATCTCGCTGTCGATCTCGGCGGCCACCGCGTCCGAGTAGTCCCGCTCGTGACCCATGTTGCGGCCGAGGAACGGCTCGTCACCACTGGTGCCGTACTTGATGGCGCCGAGCTTCGAGCTCATGCCGTACTGCGTGATCATCGCGCGGGCGAGCCCGGTGGCCTTCTCGATGTCGTTGCCGGCACCGGTGGTCGGCTCGTGGAAGACCAGTTCCTCGGCGGCCCGGCCGCCGAGCGCGTAGGCGAGCGTGTCGATCATCTCGGCCCGGGTCTGGGTGTACTTGTCCTCGGTGGGAAGCACCAGGGTGTGCCCCAGCGTCCGGGCACGGGACAGGATGGTCACCTTGTGCACCGGGGCGGCGTGCGGCAGCGCCCAGGCGACCAGCGCGTGCCCACCCTCGTGGTACGCGGTGATCTTCTTCTCCTGGTCACCCATCACCCGGGTCCGCCGCTGCGGACCGGCGACGACCCGGTCGATCGACTCCTCGAGCGAGTCGTTGGTGATCGCCCGCTGCTCCTTACGCGCGGTGAGCAGGGCCGCCTCGTTGATGACGTTGGCCAGGTCGGCGCCGCTGAAGCCGGGGGTCCGGCGGGCGACCGAGTCGAGGTCGACGTCGGGCGTGAACGGCTTGCCCTTGGCGTGCACCCGGAGGATCGCCTTGCGGCCCTCCATGTCGGGCGCGTCCACCGGGATCTGCCGGTCGAACCGGCCCGGACGCAGCAGCGCCGGGTCGAGGATGTCCGGCCGGTTGGTGGCGGCGATCAGGATGACGCCGCCCTTGGTGTCGAAGCCGTCCATCTCCACGAGGAGCTGGTTGAGCGTCTGCTCGCGCTCGTCGTGGCCGCCGCCCATGCCGGCGCCCCGGTGTCGGCCGACCGCGTCGATCTCGTCGACGAAGACGATCGCCGGGGCGTTCGCCTTGGCCTGCTCGAAGAGGTCACGGACCCGGCTGGCGCCGACACCGACGAACATCTCGACGAAGTCGGACCCGGAGATCGAGTAGAACGGCACCCCGGCCTCACCGGCGACGGCGCGGGCGAGCAGCGTCTTACCCGTACCGGGCGGACCGAAGAGGAGCACGCCCTTGGGGATCTTGGCACCGAGAGCCTGGTACTTCGCCGGGTTCTGCAGGAAGTCCTTGATCTCGTGCAGCTCCTCGACGGCCTCCTCGGCACCGGCCACGTCCGCGAAGGTGGTCTTCGGGGTGTCCTTGGTGATCATCTTCGCCTTGGACTTGCCGAAGTTGAGCACCCGGGAGCCGCCGCCCTGCATCTGCGACATGAAGAAGAGCAGCAGAAGCACGAGCAGGGCGATCGGCAGCAGGTTCACCAGCAGCGTGACGAGAACGCTGTCCGACGACACCTCGGTGTCGGCCGGACCGGTGATCCGGTTGGCCGCCTTGGCCGCGAGGACCTGCTCCCAGACCCGGTCGCCGACCTCGTACGGGAACTGCGCCTCGATCTTGTCGGTGGTGGTGTCACCGAACTTGGCCTCGTCCTTCAGGTCGATCTGGAGCGTCTGCTCCTTGTCCTGGAAGACGACCTTGTCGATCTGCGCGGTGTTGAGCCGGTCGAGCGCGACCGACGTGTCGACCTTGTGGTAGCTAGGTCCACCTGTGAACAACTGACTGAGCAGAATCGCGCCGGCGATCACCAGGATGATCCAGACCACCGGGCGGCGGAAGAAACGCGTACGTTCCATGCTGTTGTCGAGCGCCGAGGCGCCCGGACCCTCCTGATCGACGTCCTGACCGTCTGATGACTGTTCGCCGCCGAGGCGGCGGCCGGAGCCGCCGCTCTTCGGGCTGGCCTCGACCCCGAAACGCGTAATCGCCGCGTCGCGGTCATTCGACGGTACACCGTGTGGACGACGAGTGAGCTCGCGAGGGCCGCAGTCGCGCATCGCCGGTATGACACGGCGTGACCGTCGGCTCCGCCAGCCCCTCACCACCCACCCGGGTTCCGGGCGAGAGCCGGCGTGACGTCGGCGCCGCTCCCGGCCGCCGACCGGTGGTCGGCGGGCCCGGTCGCGGGACTACTCCCACGTCACCGAACCACCACGGTAGTCCGGATACCTGAGAGCGCGCTGTACGTCCGCTCGATGTCGGCCGATACTGCCTGCTCGGGGCACCGGCAGCAGCGCCCGGAGGGGGCCGGTCAGGACCGGGCGTACACCTGGGGCTTCAGCACGCCCACGTAGGGCAGCTCGCGGTAACGCTCTCCGAAGTCGAGGCCGTAGCCGACGACGAACTCGGTCGGGATGTCGAAGCCGACGTACTTCACCGGGACCTCGACCTTGACCGCGTCGGGCTTGCGGAACAGGGCCACCACCTCGACGCTCGCGGCCGACCGCGACTCCAGGTAACGGAGCAGCCAGGAGAGCGTCAGCCCGGAGTCGACGATGTCCTCCACCACCACCACGTGCCGGCCGGCGATGTCGCGGTCGAGGTCCTTGAGGATCCGGACCACGCCGGACGAGGTGGTGCCCTGGCCGTACGAGGAGACGGCCATGAACTCCAGCTCGGCGGGGGGGCCGTGCCGTCCGAGCGCCCGGGCGAAGTCGGCCATGAACATGACCGCGCCCTTGAGCACGCAGACCAGCAGCAGCCCGTCCTCGACGTCGGCGTAGTCCGCCGAGACCTGCTTGGCCAGCTCTGCGGTCTTCTCGCGGATCTGCGCCTCGGAAATGATCACGTGGTCGATGTCGGCGTCGTACCAGGAGCCGTCAGCCATGCCCCTTAGCCTGCCGTACGCCGCTCGGTCGCCGTCGGCGGGGCCGCCCTTTCCGGTATCCCGGCCGGCACCTTGGCACCCGCCGGCCCGTCCGGTGGACGGGCCGGCGGTTCAGCAGGGCCGGGATCGCCAGCGGCGACCGTCCTCGGTCGGTTTCCAGTCGGCCGAGTCCCGGCTGTCGGCGGTGAGCCCGAGCACCGAGCCGGCCGCGAGGGCGAGGAGGAAGAGGAGGAACAGGAGGAATTCCATGGCGGCGCTCGCTTTCCGTGGGTGTCCGTCGTTCTCGCCGCCGGTGCGCACCGGACCGTTCCAGTCTGCGACCGACCGGGGAGCCGGAACAGTGGCAGGATTGCCACCGTTCCTCGATTTCCTGCCACCCGTGCCGTTACCCTGGTCACATGCTCCGTACCGTCGCCGTGCTCGCGCTGGACCGGGTCGCCCCGTTCGAGCTGGGCGTGCTCTGTGAGGTCTTCGGCACCGACCGGACGGCCGACGGGCTCCCCGGCTACCGGTTCGCGGTGTGCGGCGTCGACGGGGCTCCGGTGCGTACCTCGTCGGGGTTCACCCTGCTCCCCTCGGCCGACCTGGCACCGGTCGACGAGGCCGACCTGGTCGCCGTGCCGGCCCACGGCAGCGACGCGGAGGTCCCACCGGCGGTCCTGGCCGCGCTGCGTCGGGCCGCCGACCGGGGCGCGTACGTGTTCAGCGTCTGCTCCGGGGCCTTCGTGCTCGGCCAGGCCGGACTACTCGACGGCCGTGACTGCACGACCCACTGGCGGTACGTCGACGACCTCCAGGAACGCCATCCCCTGGCCCGGGTCCGGTGCAACGCGCTCTACGTCCAGGACGGTCCGCTGCTGACCAGCGCGGGCACCGCCGCCGGCATCGACGCCTGCCTGCACCTGGTCCGGCAGGAACACGGCTCGGCGGTGGCCACCCGGCTCGCCCGCCGGATGGTCGTCCCGCCGCACCGCGACGGCGGGCAGGCGCAGTACGTCGAGGCGCCGATCCCCCGGGCGCCGGAGGCACCGACCCTGGAACCGGTGCTCACCTGGCTGATGGGGCACCTGGACCGACCACTGACCGTGGAGGAACTGGCCGAACGCGCCGGCATGAGTCCCCGCACCTTCGCCCGGCGGTTCCGCGCCGAGACCGGCACCACCCCGCACGACTGGCTGACCAACCAGCGGGTGCTGCTGGCCCGACGCCTGCTGGAGGAGACCCGGCTGAGCGTGGAGGCGGTGGCCGGGCAGGCCGGGTTCGGCGACGCCGCGGCGCTGCGGCACCACTTCACCCGCCGGGTCGGGGCCACTCCGGCGGTCTACCGGGCGACCTTCCGGGAGCGGGTCCCCGTCGCCTGAGAAGCGTTCACCAGCCCATCGCCGCGCCGTCCACCCGGGGCTCCGAGCCGACCACGTACCCGCCGTCGCCGTGCCGCCAGATCGCCTGGCCGTACCCGAAGACGCCCGGCTCCCCGGCGACGGCGATCTCGTGGCCGCGCCCGCGCAACGCCTCCACCGCCGCCCGGCCCTCGGCGGTCGCTGTCAGTTCCGGCTCGACCAGCACCGACCGACCGGCGTGCCAGTACCAGCGCGGCACGCCGAGGGCGGCCTGCGGGTCCAGGCCGGCGTCCAGGGTGGCCGAGACCAGCTGGACGTGCCCCTGCGGCTGCATGTGCCCGCCCATCACCCCGAACGGCCCCACCGGTGCGCCGTCCCGGGTCAGGAAACCGGGGATGATCGTGTGGAACGGCCGCCGCGACGGCCCGACCACGTTCGGGTTGGCCGGGTCGAGGCGGAAGCCGGTGCCCCGGTTCTGCAGCCCGAAGCCGTGGCCCGGCAGCACCACGTGCGATCCGAAGCCCAGGTAGGTGGACTGGATCAGGCTCACCATCCGACCGGCGGAGTCGGCCGCGCAGAGGTACACCGTGCCGCCCCGCTCCGGGTTCCCGGCGACCGGTGTCGCGGCCCGGCCGCCGACCAGGGCCCGCCGGGTCGCCGCGTACGCCGGGTCGAGCAGGGCCGCCGTCGGCACCGCCGCGTGCTCCGGGTCGGCCACGTACGCGTGCGCGTCCGCGAAGCCGAGCTTCACCGCCTCGATCTGCCAGTGCAGCCGCTCGGCCAGCGGGAGCGCCGCGAGGTCCACCCCGTCGAGGACGTTCAGGGCGAGCAGCGCGGCGATCCCCTGCCCGTTCGGCGGCAGCTCCCACACCTCGTGCCCCCGGTAGCGGGCGGACACCGGGTCCACCCACTCCGACCGGTGCGCGGCCAGATCGTCGGCGGTGAGCAGGCCACCGGTACGGGCGGCGTGCGCGGCCAGCGCCTCGGCGATCCCGCCCCGGTAGAAGTCCGCCGCGCCGGTGGCGGCGATCCGGCGGAGCGTCCGGGCCGCGTCCGGGTTGCGCCACCGCTGCCCGGCCCGGGGTGGCCGCCCGTCGACCGTGAACACCCGGGGCCACTCGGCGAACTCCGGGCCGACCAGCCCCTCGTGCAGGGCGGCGGCCCGGGCCCAGCCGGCCGCCACGCTGGTGGAGACCGGGTAGCCGTGCTCGGCGTACCCGATCGCGTCGGTGCAGAGATCGGCGAACGGCAGCGAGCCGAACCGGTCGTGCAGGTCCCGCCAACCGGCGGGGGCACCGGGCACGGTCACCGGCAACCAACCCCGGGCGGGCATCGCCGGGCCGTGCGCTTGGGCTCCGCCGAGGGCGGCCACCGGGTCGGTGCCCCGGCCGCCGGTCGCGGCGAGGACCACGTCCCGGGTCAGGGCGGCCGGGGAACGGCCGGAGGCGTTCAGACCGTGCAGCCGTTCGCCGTCCCAGACGATGGCGAACAGGTCACCGCCGATGTCGTTGGAGCCCGGCTGGACCACGGTGAGGGTGATCGCGGTGGCCAGCGCGGCGTCGACGGCGTTGCCGCCGCGCCGCAGCACGGCCAGCCCGGCCGCGGCGGCGAGCGGTTGGCTGGTCGCGACGGCGCCGTGCGGGGCGAAGAGGGGCGGTCGGGGGTGCGACATCCGCCATGTCTACCGCACGGGTGGACCGGCCAGGGGTCACGCCGGGTGTTAGCCGTGGGTGAAGTGGTTGCAGGGGTCCCCTCCTCATCAAAACGAGGTAGAAGGGGACCCCTGCAACCACCTCAGCATCAGACGGGCACGAGACGACCGTCGTGGCGGGTGACCCGCAGCGCGCCGGGCAGGTACACCGCGCCCTGACCGCGCCAGTCGGTGACCAGCGCGTCGAGCGCGGCGACGTGCCGGTGCGACAGCGCCGCCGCCGGAGCGCCCAGTTCGCGGGCCCAGGCGTGCAGCACCCGGGTACGCAGCGCGGGCGCGAGCCCGGCCAGCACCGTCACGACCAACCCACCGGGAACCCGGCGCTCCCCGGCCGCCCGGCCGTCGGTCGGCACCCGGGCCTCGGCCAGCGCGGCGGCGGCGAGGTCGTCGAGGGCCGTGGTGTCGGCGGCCACCAGTCGGGCCGTCCGGGCGAGGTTGTCCAGCACCGCCGGACCCAACGCCGCGACCAGCGCCGGCAGCACGTCGGCGCGGACCCGGGCGCGGGCGTACGACGGGTCGACGTTGTGTGGGTCCTCCCACGGCGTGAACCCGAGCACCGCGCACGCCCGACGGGTCTGCTCCCGGCTCACGTCGAGGAACGGGCGCAGCAACGGCACCCCGGACAGGTCCCGGCGTGGTGGCATCCCGGCCAGGCCACGCGGCCCGGAGCCCCGGGCCAGGGCGAGCAGCACCGTCTCCGCCTGGTCGTCCCGGGTGTGGCCGGTGAGCAGGGCGCTCGCGCCGTACCGCCGGGCGGACTCGGCCAGCGCCTGGTAGCGGGCCTCGCGCGCAGCGCCTTCCGGACCGCCGGGCCGGCCCGCGACACGTACCCGGACGGCTTCCACCGGGGCGAACCCGGTCTCCTCCGCCCACCGGGCCACGGCGGCGGCCCGCTCTTCGGAGCCGGCCTGGAGGCCGTGGTCGACGGTGACCAGCCCGGCCGGGCGGCCCAGCCGGGGCGCGACGAAGGCGGTGGCCGCGGCGAGGGCGAGCGAGTCGGCACCCCCCGAACAGGCCACCAGGACCGGACCGGCGGTCGGCAACCCGACCAGTGCCCGGCGGACGGCGACCCGGATCGCGGCTACCGCCGGCGCGAGCGCGGCCACGGCCCTACGGTCAGCCGGCCGTCGGCAGCGGCCCGGCCGGACCGTGCACGCGGGCCACCCAGGCGTCCGGGTCGCCCAACTCCTCCAGCCGGGGCAGGGTCAACGGGGAGCTGAAGATCCGGTTGAAGCCGGGCATGCCGACCCGTTCCACCACGCCGTGCACGAACTTGCGCCCCTCGGCGTACTGGCGCATCTTGACCTCCACCCCGAGCAGCCGGCGGATCGCCTTCTCCAGCGGGTTGCCCGCCTCCCGGCGCCGGTTGAACCCGGCCCGGATCCGCTCCACGCTCGGGATGACCTCCGGGCCGACGCCGTCCATGACGAACTCGGCGTGCCCTTCGAGCAGGGTCATCAGCGCCGTCAACCGGTCGAGCACCGCCCGCTGGGCCGGCGTCTGGACGATGTCCAGCACACTGGCCCGGCTCTCCGGGTCCTTGATCGCGTCGGAGAGGGTGGCGACCCCGCGCCGCAGTCGCTCCAGCAGGTGTTCGCCGCCCTGTGACGCGTCGACGAAGGCCTGCACCTCACCGAGGAAGTAGGCCCGCATCCACGGCACGGCGGTGAACTGGGTCCGGTGGGTCACCTCGTGCAGGCAGACCCAGAGGCGGAAGTCGCGCGGGTCGGCCTCCAGCTTCCGCTCGACCTCCACGATGTTCGGGGCGACCAGGAGCAGTTGGCCCGGGTCGGCCGAGAAGACCTCGTACTGACCGAGCACCCGGCCGGAGAGGTAGGCCAGCACGGTTCCGGCCTGCACCCCGGTGAGCCGGGAGCCGATCGCCTCGGTGAGCGCGCCCGGCTGCTTGTCGCCGGAGAGCCGGCTGACCAGCGGGGTGATCACCTCGCGCAGCCCGGCGATGTTGGTGGCCGCCCAGTCCCGACGGTCCACCACCCGCACCGGCGGGTGCGCGACCTGCGCGCGCAGGCCGGTGTACTCGGCCACGTGCTCGGCCGCCTCGTCGGTCAGCCGCCGCAGGTCGCCCACCACTTCGGTCGCCTCTGCGTACGAGACCCGGGGCCCCGACTTGCCCAGTGCCCCCGCGGTGGCGGCGGCCAGATCCCAGTCCACGAACTGCGCCATGCACCCCACCGTACCCGCGCCGGTACACCCCCACCCGGGCTCGCGCCGCCGGCGGCCGGGCCAGGCCCACTGGCCCGGCCCGGCCCGGCCCGCCGGGGTCAGCGGCAGCCGCAGCCGGCCAGTGCCGCTCCCATCCGGTCGAGCGCCAGCCGGGTGGCGTCCGGGGTGTTCGGCGGGGTGCGGTCGGTGAGGATCGCGAAGCTGAGCAGGCGGCCCTCGGCGGTGGTGACCAGTCCGGCAATCGCGTGCACCCCGGTCAACGTCCCGGTCTTGGCCCGCACCACGCCGGCACCGGCGCGGGTGGCGTCCGTGCCGAACCGGTCGTCGAGGGTGCCGGACCAGCCGCCGACCGGCAGGCCACCGAAGATCCCGGCCAGCTCGGGCCGGGTGCCGTTGCCGGCCAGCGCGATCAGGTCGGTGAGCAGGGACGGACTGATCCGGTTGGTACGCGAAAGCCCGCTGCCGTCGGCCAGCGCGAGCTCGTCGGCGGGGAGCCCGAGCTCGGTCGCCACCTGGTCCATCGCGGTGGCCGCCCCGACGAACGACGCCGGCTGGTCGCGGGCGAGCGCGACCTGGCGGGCCAGCGCCTCGGCGACCACGTTGTCGCTGTCCGTGATCATGATGTCGACCAGCCGGATCATCGGGGGTGACTCGACCTTGCCCAGCTCGGTGCCGGGAGCGGGCGTCCCGGCGGGCGCGGCCTCGCCGCCACCGGTCGGGGCCTTCCCCCGCTCGACCTCCGTCCCGGCCGGCACGCCGAGGAGCCTCGCGAACGCCCGTGCCGCGGCGAGGTCGGGGTCCCGGTAGCGCTCGGCGCCCTTCGGTCCGGCGTCCGGGTCGCGGCGTGCCCCGTCGGTCATCAGCGCGGTGATGGCGCTGCCGTACCCCCCGGTGGGGATGTCGGCGTCCCAGCCCGGCTCGTGCACGGGGCCGGGGAAGAGCGTCGAGTCGACCGTCACCTTGCTGGGGGGAGTCCCGCCGAGGGCCTGTTTCACCTGCTCGGCGAGGAGGTCCAGACGGGCCGCGCCGGGATAGAAGCCGTTGGCGTCGATGGCCAGTGTCGGGTCACCGCCGCCGACGATCACCACCTCGCCGGGCGCCGTACCGGCCACGGCCCGGGTGCCGATCCGGTACGCGGGGCCGCGTGCGGCCAGTACGGTCACGCCGGTGACCAGCTTGGTGACCGAGGCGGGCACGGTGCCGTCGTCCGGGCCCCGGCCGTAGAGTTCCTGGCCGGTCACGACGTCGGTGACCGACACGTTGACCCGGCCGCCCAGCGCCGTCGCGCCGACCAGCGGGTCGAGCGCGGCCCGCATCCCCTCCACGGTCGGCACGGGGGCGGTGCCGGCCGGCAGCGCCAGCACGGGAACCGGGGCGACCTCCGGCGCCCGGGCGTCCACCGTCGGTTCGGCGTCGCCGCCGAGCCAGCCGGCCACCGGGCCGGGCCGGGCCACGACCAGTCCGACCCCGGCGACGACCAGCAGCAGGACGGTCGCCAGCACCGTCACCAGGGTGCGCCGCCGACGCGGGGTCGTCCCGCCACCGTCCGGCGGCGGGTTCCCCCCGGTCACCGGCGGCGGAACGGGTCCGGGCGGCGTGGCTCCGGTCCCGGCCGGCGCTGCGGGGGACACCGGGAAGGCGATGCCGGGGTTCGGGGTGGTGTCGGCGGGCCGGGCCGGCGGCCGGTAGATCGGGGGCGGCGGCTGCCCGGTGCCGGGGGCCTCCGGTCGGGGATGGGTGCCGGTCGGGGCGGGCGACCCCGGCGCGGGACCGTGCGCCCCGGGTACCACCACCCGCCCGGTGGCCCGCTCCGGGCGACCCGGAGCATGGTCACCCCCCACGCGGTAGTGTGAGTCTTCCCTCCCCACAGCCCCCTCCTCCCCCACGAAAAACGGCTTGGGCGACACTACTTCGGTCCGAAGACTATGCGGCGTCCGACGCCGGCGGGTGCGCATCGCCCCGTCCGGGGGTGTCGCTGTTCGTTAGCCAGCGTCGGCAAACGTAGGGAGCGTGAGATGGATTTCGACGTCACGGTTGAGATCCCCAAGGGTCACCGCAACAAATACGAGGTGGACCACGCGACCGGCCGGATCAGGCTGGACCGCACGCTCTTCACGTCCACCCAGTACCCGGCCGACTACGGCTTCATCGAGGGCACCCTGGGTGAGGACGGCGACCCGCTGGACGCCCTGGTGCTCGTGCCCGAGCCCACCTTCCCGGGCTGCCTGATCCGCTGCCGCACCATCGGCATGTTCCGGATGACCGACGAGAAGGGCGGCGACGACAAGGTCCTCTGCGTGCCCTACGAGGACCCGCGCCAGGAGCACCTGCGCGACATCCACCACCTGGGCGAGTTCGACCGGCTGGAGATCCAGCACTTCTTCGAGGTGTACAAGGACCTGGAGCCGGGGAAGTCGGTCGAGGGCGCGACCTGGGTGGGGCGCACCGAGGCCGAGGCGGAGATCCGGGCGTCGTACCGGCGGCACCAGGAGGCCGTGGCGCGCGGCGAGGCCACGCACTGACGGTAACCCGACAGTTTCCGCACCGGGCCCGGGGGTCGCTCAGCCGAGCAGCCCCCGGGCCCGGTCGTACAGGTCGAGCACCGCGCAGGCCACCGGGACCACCGCGACCACCAGCAGCGTGTCGGCCAGGTCGGCGGCCCGACCGAGGTACGGCGAGACCGGACGCCGCGAGTACGTGGCGCCGGCCGTAACGGTGAGCAGGGCGAGCACCAGTCCGGCGACGACCAGCCCGAGCAGGGCCACCGGGCCGGCCTGGTCGACCAGGGCGACGCCCAGCACGGCGAGGGCCGCCAGTCCGGCGGACAGGGTCGGCACCCGCTGCCGCAGCGCCACGAAGAGGCGCGCCCGCAGCAGCAGCACCGCCGCGGCCACGGCGACCAGGATCCGGCCGGCGAGCCCTCCGGTCGCGGTGAGCACGAGCGCGGCGGCCACCGCCAGCACCGCGTGCCCGAGCAGCATCCCGGTCAGCGTCTCCTCGGTGCGGGCCACCGCCGCGTGCACCCGACCGGTGTCCGGCAGGTCGCGGACGCCGGGGCCGTACCCGCTGTCGGTGGCGGCCGGCAGCGTGATCGGGGGCAGCGGCACCTTGCCGAGGCGGATGGCGAGCAGGGGCAGCATGCCGACCACGAAGACCAGGGCACTGAGCAGGACCGCGGCGGCACCGGCGGGGGTGAGGACGAGTCCGAGCAGGGCGGTGGCCGCGCCGAGCAGCCCGACCGTCGCTCCGGCGACGAAGACCCGTAGCCGGGCGGCGACGCCGAACAGGCCGAGCACCGCCACGAGGAGCAGGGTGACCGAGCCGGCCAGCAGTTCGGGCGCGCCGAGCCAGCGCAGCGGGCCGACCGGGGACACCGGATCACCGGAGCTGACCAGCAGCGCGCCGGCGGCGAAGGCGTACGGCAGGGCGTATCCGCCCAGGGTGGCGCCGGCCGGGCCGTCCCCGTACGCCCGGGAAGCGACGCCGCCGGCCATCGCGAGCAGGACGGCCACCGCCGCCGCGACCAGCCAGTCCGCCGGGTGGCCGGGACCGCCGGCGGTGAGCGCGACCAGTCCGACGGCTAGCGGCACGGCGGCCCCGGCCAGCGCGGCGGCCCGGGTGGCGGCCGGTGACCAGGCGACGCCCCGGCGACGCGCCCCCTCGGCGATGACCTCCACCACGTCGTCGTACTCGAGTTCGGGCCAGTGCGTGCGGGCCGGGACGAGGTGCAGCACCTCGCCGTCGCGGACGCCCTGGGCGTGCAGGGCCTGACCGGTCGCCAGCACGGCGCCGTCGGTGCGGCGCAGCACCCAGCCACCGTGCCGTTCGCCGTCGTCGGCGAGCCCCTCACCGGCGTGCCGGAGCACCTCGGGGAGGAGTTCGGCGAGCGGCAACTGCTCCGGCAGCGCCACGTCCAACCGCCGCTGCGGGGCGCTGATCGTGACGCGGGCGAGCCCGGCTGACATCGACGTCTCACTCCCTGTCAGGCGGCGTGCGCGGACGGCAGCACTTTACCTACCATGAGCCAGGCTCGGGTTACCGAGCGCACCGGGGAGGGTGAGTGTCCACTGTCGTCATCAAGCGACCGCCGCGACGCCCGGCTCCGGAGATCCCGGTCGGCGAACTCCCGGTCGAGGCGCCCCCGGAGATCCCCGAGGTCACCGGTGGCCGGTGGCAGCAGTTGCTGATGCTCCTGCCGATGCTCGGCGGGACGGTGGCCATGGCGATGATGTTCGGCCGGGGCGGCGGCGCGTACTCGTACGTGGTCGGTGGCATGTTCGGGCTCTCCTCGCTGGCCATGCTGGTCACCTCCTGGGGCAGTGCCGCCGGCGCACCGAAGAAGTCCGAGATGATGGCCGCCCGGCGGGAGTACCTGCGCCACCTCTCCGTGCTGCGCCGCCAGGTCCGCCGGAACGCCGGCCGGCAGCGCGCCGGCCTGTTCTACCGGCACCCCGACCCGACCCGGCTCTGGTCCACCGTCGACAGCCACCGGGTGTGGGAACGCCGCCCCACCGACCCGGACTTCGCCGTCGTCCGGGTCGCGCTCGGGCCGCAGACCCTGGCCACCCCGCTGGTGCCACCGACCACCCGGCCGCTGGAGGAGCTGGAACCGATGACCGCCGGCGCGCTCCGCCGGTTTCTCGACGCCTACTCGGTGGTGCCGGACCTGCCGGTGGCCCTCTCGCTGCGCAGCTTCGCCCGGGTCCACCTACGCGGTGACGTCGGTGACCCGACGGTCCGGACGACCGGCTCGCCGTCGGCGCAGGCACTGGCCCGGACGATGCTGACCCAGCTCGCCGTCTTCCACGCCCCGGACGAGCTGCTCGTCGCGGTCTGCGCCGGCCCGGAACGGCGGAGCGTCTGGGAGTGGGTCAAGTGGCTGCCGCACGCCCACCACCCGGGGCGGAGTGACGCGCTCGGCCCGGTCCGCCTGGTCACCAGCGCGGCGGCCGACCTGGAACAGCTCCTCGGCGAGGTGCTGGGCAGCCGCCCGCGGTTCAACCCGGCCGGGCCGGCCACGCACGGGCCGCACGTGGTGGTGGTGCTGGACGGGGCCGACCTGACCGGTGCCACCCATCTCACCTCCGACGGCGGCATCGACGCGGTCACCGTGGTCGACCTGGACACGCCGCCGCCACGCCTGCTCGACCGGACCACCCTGGTGCTGGAGGTACGCGACGGCCGGCTGCACTCGTACGCGGCCGACACGCACGCCGAGGTGGGCGCCGCCGACCAACTCCCGATCACCGACGCCGAGGCGGTGGCCCGGCGACTCGCCCCGCTGCGGCTGGCGACCACGGTCACCGGGTCCGACACGCCGCACCGCACCGAACCGGGCCTGCCCGAGTTGCTCGGCCTCGGCGACCCGGAGAACTTCTCGGTCGAGCAGGGCTGGACGCCCCGGGCCCCGCGCGACCGGCTGCGGGTGCCGATCGGCGTCGGCACCGACGGCGGCGCGATCGAGCTGGACCTGAAGGAGTCCGCACAGGACGGCATGGGTCCGCACGGGCTGCTGATCGGGGCCACCGGCTCCGGCAAGTCGGAGCTGCTGCGCACGCTGGTGCTGGGGCTGGCCGCCACGCACAGCTCGGAGGTGCTCAACTTCGTCCTGATCGACTTCAAGGGCGGGGCCACCTTCGCCTCGTTCGACCGGCTGCCGCACACCGCCGCCGTGATCACCAACCTGGAGGACGCGCTCCCGCTGGTGGACCGGATGGCCGACGCGCTCAACGGGGAACTGACCCGCCGCCAGGAGCTGCTGCGCCGGGCCGGCAACTACGCCAGCCTGCGTGACTACGAACGGGCCCGGGCGGCGGGCACGCCGCTCGCGCCGCTGCCGTCCCTGCTGGTGATCTGCGACGAGTTCTCCGAGCTGCTGTTCCACAAGCCGGACTTCATCGACCTGTTCGTGCAGATCGGCCGGCTGGGCCGATCCCTCGGGGTGCACCTGCTGCTCGCCTCGCAGCGGCTGGAGGAGGGCCGGCTGCGTGGGCTGGACACCCACCTGTCGTACCGGATCGGGTTGCGGACCTTCTCCGCGCTGGAGTCCCGGACGGTGCTCGGCGTGCCGGACGCGCACGAGCTGCCCCGCTCCCCCGGTCACGGATACCTCCGCTTCGGCACCGAACCGCTGGTCCGGTTCCGGGCCGCGTACGTCTCCGGGGCGGCCCGCCGCCACGGCGTCGGCGCGGGTGTCGACAGCGCCGGCACGGCCCGGCTGCTCGCCTTCTCCACCCACCTCGTGCCGGTGCCGGAGCCCGTTCCGGCACCCCGGCCGGCCGAGGAGGAGCGCGGGGGCGAGACCCTGCTGGACGTGCTGGTCGGGCGGATCGCCGGCCAGGGGCCCCCGGCCCACCAGGTGTGGTTGCCCCCGCTGGAGTCCCCGCCGACCCTGGACGACCTGCTCGGCCCGGTCGGCGTCGACCCGGCCCGTGGCCTGACCTTCGGCAACCCGGAGCTGCACGGCGCGCTCCAGGTGCCGGTGGCCCTGGTCGACCGGCCGTACGACCAGCGGCGTGACCTGCTCTGGCTGGCCCTGGACGGCGCGACCGGGCACGTCGCCGTGGTCGGCGCGCCACAGAGCGGCAAGTCCGGCCTGCTGCGCACGCTGATCTGCGCGCTCGCGCTCACCCACACCCCGCACGAGGTGCAGGTGTACTGCCTGGACTTCGGTGGCGGCGGACTGGGCCCGCTCCGCGACCTGCCGCACGTCGGCGGGGTCGCCGGGCGGGCCGACCCGACCTCGGTGCGCCGTACCGTCGGGGAGGTCGCCGCCCTGCTGGCCGAGCGGGAGCAGCGCTTCGCCGAGCTGGGCGTGGAGTCGATGGCCGCGTACCGGCAGCGACGGGCGGCGCTGGCCGCCGCCGGACAGCCGGTGACGGACCCGTTCGGCGACGTCTTCCTCGTGGTGGACGGCTGGGCCACCCTGCGCGGCGAGTACGACGACCTGGAGGGGCCGGTCACCGACCTGGCCGGCCGGGGTCTGGCGTACGGCGTACACGTGGTGGCGACCGCGCTGCGCTGGCTGGACTTCCGGCCGGCGATCCGGGACCTGTTCGGGTCCCGGTTGGAACTGCGTCTCGGCGACCCGTCCGACTCGGGCGTCGCCCGGCAGGCCGCGGCGAACGTGCCGGAGAACAGCCCGGGGCGGGGCATCACGGCGGAACGGCTGCACTTCCTCGGCGCGGTACCCCGGCTGGCCACCCCCGGTGGGGACACCAATGACCTGGTGAAGGCGGTCGCCGGGGCCTGGACGGGCCCGGCCGCCCCGGCGGTACGGCTGCTCCCGCCGGTGTTGTCCTATGCGGAGCTGGACCTGTCCCGGTCGACCGGGCTGCGGCTGCCGGTCGGCATCGCCGAGGCGGACCTGTGTCCGGTGGTGCTCGACTTCGCCGCCGAACCCCACTTCGTGGTCTTCGGGGACGCGGAGTGCGGCAAGTCGTCGTTCCTGCGCGCACTGGCCACGTCGATCACCCGACGGTTCACCCCGGAGCAGGCCCGGGTGATCCTGGTCGACTACCGGCGCAGTCTGCTCGGCGCGATCGGGACCGACCACCTGATCGGCTACGGCACCGCGGCGGCCGGCACCGCCGAACTGATCGAGTCGGTCGCCGGCTACATGCAGCGCCGGATGCCCGGCCCCGAGGTCACCGCCGCGCAGTTGCGGGACCGGTCCTGGTGGTCCGGGCCGGAGCTGTTCGTCCTGGTCGACGACTACGACCTGGTCGCCACCGGCCCGGCGAACCCGCTGCGCGCGTTGGAGGAGCACCTACCGCAGGCCCGGGACGTGGGGCTGCACCTGGTGCTGGTGCGGCGGTCGGGTGGCGCGGGCCGGGCCCAGTACGAGCCGATCGTCCAGCGGCTGCGGGAGCTCTCCACGGCCGGTCTGGTGATGACCGGCAGCCCGGAGGAGGGTGCGCTGGTCGGGCCGGTCCGGCCCGGCCCGCTGCCGCCCGGGCGGGGCCGGCTGGTGACCCGGCGGGAGGGCGTCCGGCTCGTGCAGCTCGCGTACCTCCCTCCGATGTGACCATCCGAGGCGGTTGATTACGGCGAAGAGGAGCCGGAGTGGACCGGAGAACGGGTAACCTCCGAGCATCATGTGTCCGGCGCGACGAATGGGCTGAGGCTGTGACTGCGGTGCGGCAGAGACGCGTGACCGGGCCCCGGAGGCCCGCCCGCCGTGCGTTGCTCGCCGTGGCCGCGACGGCCGTGCCGCTCGCCGTGGTCTCCGTGGCACCCGCGCACGCCGCCCCACCCTCGCGGACCGCGCCCGTCGCGTCGGTCGCGTACGCCGCTCCGGCCCGGCAGCTCGCGACCGTCGGGACGCCGCTGCGCCCCGGACCGGTCGCCGTCGACCCGGTCCACGCTCCCGCCCGCGCCGACCAGGTGCGCGACGACCAGTGGCAGCTCGACGCGCTCGACGCGGAGACCGCCTGGCGGACGTCCACCGGGCGCGGGGTGACCGTCGCGGTGATCGATTCCGGCGTGGACGCCACCCACCCGGACCTCGTGGGCCAGGTGCTTCCCGGTCTCGACCTGGTCGCTCCCGACGGGACGGTCGAGCCGGACCCGGTGGGGCACGGGACCACGGTCGCGGGCCTGATCGCCGGCCGGCGGGACGACCGCCGCGGGGTGGTCGGCCTCGCCCCGGACGCGAAGATCCTGCCGGTCCGGGTGCTCGACGAGGAGAACCGCTACGACGACGCGCTGGTCGTGGCCAAGGGAGTCCGGTGGGCGGTCGACAACGGGGCCCGGGTGATCAACCTGTCGTTGGGCGGGGGCGGGGACAGCGCGGCCCTGGCGGCGGCGCTGGACTACGCCTTCGCGCGGGACGTGGTGGTGGTCGCCTGCACCGGCAACGTGGCGGTCTCCTCCGGCTCCCGGGTCTGGTATCCGGCGCGGGAGCCCGGAGTGATCGCGGTGGCCGGCCTGGAGCGCGACAGCGACAACCTCTGGTCCGGCTCCATCAGCGGCCCGGAGACCGTGCTGACCGCCCCGGCGACCGGGCTGGTGGGTGCCCGGCCGGGCGGCTACTGGCGGGTGCAGGGGACGAGTTTCGCCGCACCGCTGGTGACCGCCACCGCCGCGCTGCTACGTGCCCGATGGCCGCAGATGTCCGCCGGTGACGTGGTGAACCGGCTGATCGCCACCGCCCGGGACATCGGCCCTGCCGGCCGGGACGACCGGTTCGGATTCGGCCGGCTCGACCCGGTCGCCGCGCTCACCGGGGACGTCGGCGCGGTGCCCCGCAACCCGCTCGACGACCACTCCTCGCCGGGCGAGGTGGGTTTCGGTCGGGCCCCGGGCATGGCCGAGACGTCCGGGACCGACGCCGACCGGCTCGGTCTCACCGGCACGCAGGGTGACGGATGGACGGCCCGCGCGGCCGGCGACGGCGAGGCGGCGGGACCGGCACGTCTGTGGGGTGGTGTGGTCCTCGGTGTCATTCTGGTCACCGGCACGGCCCTGGTGGCCCGCCGCTTCCGTCGTCCGGAGCGTCGCTGAGTCACCGCGGGGCAGATATCGGGTAACGTGATCATGACCCTGAGCCACCAGCGAAGTCGTTCGGCCCACTTTCTACTTAACGGTCGCTAAGCCTGCCTTTCGGCTCCCCGAAATCAGGAGATGCCGGTGAGCAGGCAATTTGCATCGCTGTTTATCGTGACAGTGATTCGGGTGCCAGCGCACCGCCGACAGCGATAAGGGCCAAAGATGAGCGACAGTCACCCTCCGTACGGAGGACCGTCCGATCCGAACGCCGGGCAGCCGTGGGGACCGCCTCCGGGCCAGCCGGTCTCCGGGCAGCCGTGGGGGCCGCCGCCCGGTCAGCCGATCTCCGGGCAGCCGGACCCGTACGGGTACGGCCAGCCCGGCTACCAGCAGCAGCCCGGTTACGCGCCGCCGCAGTACGCCGCCCCGGTGCAGCCGCCGAAGAAGAACCGGGGCCTGATGATCGGCCTCGGTGTCGGTGCCGCGACGGTGGCGCTGCTGGCGCTCTGCGGCGTCGGGGTCGGCGTCATCGTCGCGAACGGCGACGACGACGACCCCACCCCGCCGCCGATCGCCACCTCCACGGCTCCGGGCGGGGACACCAACCCGAGCGCCGCCCCGTCGCCCAGCGAGAGCCAGGACGACGTGCCGAACAACAACAACGCGGTGACCGCCCGGTACTCCAGCGACTTCGACGCGGTCTGCGCGGGCAACCCGGTCCTCAACGCGGCGGCCTACTCCGCGCCGGCCGGGTCCAAGGCGTACACCTTCTACAACTCGCCCTCCCGGCCGGAGAACTACTCGCTCCGCTCGACCGGCTACGGCAAGTCGTACTACGCCAAGAGCGACGAGTTCGAGAAGGTCAGCGTCGTGGGCTGCCTGAAGTACCAGGACGGCAGCGAGGGTACGGGCCGCAAGTGCCAGCTCAAGGACAGTGACGACAAGATCATCACGGTCGACTACGTGTCCTCCCGGTACACCCTCACCTTCTACGCCGCGAAGACCGCGCAGAAGATCGGCGACGGCGGCACCATCAACGCGCCGGCCGTGCGCTGCCCGTCCTTCGTCACCTACAACAAGGCCACGATGAAGGCGTACGCCTCGCCGGACACCGGCGCCATCGAGGCCGCCCTGGACAAGTTCCTGGGCTGACCCACCCGAGTGACCCGGTGCCGGGGAGGGATGGACGCCGTCCCTCCCCCGGCCCGGGTGGCGCGGCGGGCCGGTTCAGGTGCAGTCGCCGGTGTCGACCGCGCGGGTCCGTTCCGCGCCGGCCAGGGCCACCGGGCGGGCCTCCTCGGCGGTGACCGCGAACCCGGTGTTCGGGTCGTCCGCCGCCGCCGCGAAGATCACCCCGAGCACCAGGCCGTTCGGCGCGACCAGTGGGCCGCCGGAGTTGCCGCTGCGCACCAGTGCGCGGATCGTGTAGACCTCCCGGGTGACGTCCCCCGAGGAGTAGATGTCCGGACCGGTGATCCGGTCGACGTCCCGCACCCGGGCCGACTGCGCGTCGTACGGCCCGTCCAGCGGAAAGCCGAGGACGATCGCGTCCGCCCCGCTGGCCGCCTGATCGGCGGCGAACCGCATGGCCGGACCGGGCAGGTCCGGTACGTGGATCACGGCCAGGTCCCGGTCGGGGTCGTAGACCACCACGCGGCCGTCGTACCGCTCGCCGTTCTGTTCCACCGAGACGTCACGGGTGCCGGCGACCACGTGTGCGTTGGTCATCACCCGGTCGTCGGCGTAGATGAAACCGGAGCCCTCGATCCGGCGGCTGCAACTCGGCGCGTGGCCACGGACCTTGACCACCGAACGCTGGCCGTTGGCGACCACCTGGGAGCCGGCGAGCGCCGGATCGGGGGGCGACACCTGTCGGGCCCGGGTGGGCGCCAGGTCACCGAAGACGTCCGGGAAGCCGTTGGTGTCCACGGTGTCCCGCAACGCGGTGGAAAGTTGCTGGGCCTGGTCCGGCATCACCCGGTCGACCACGGTGAGCAGGGCGCTGTTCCGGACCGAGGAGGCCAGCCAGGGGAACGACGACGACCCGAGCGGGACGGCGACGAGCCAGGCCACCAGGACCACCGCGAAGAGCGAGACGAACGCCCCACCGATGTCGTCGGCACGGCGGCCGACCCGACTGGTGATCGCGTGCCGCAGGTGCGAGCCGATCCAGCCGGCGAGGGTCTGGCCGAGCACCGCCAGTCCGAAGACCGCGACCAGCGCGACGATCACCCGGGTGGCGCTGTCGGCGAGCCGCTCCGCCAGCAGGGGGCCGACCTGGAGGCCGAGCAGCGCCCCGAGGAAGAAGCCGGTGAAGGAGAGCGCCCCGATGACGAACCCCTGGCGATATCCGCTGATCGCGAACACGAGCATGAGCAGCAGCAGGACGAGATCAACGGCGGACACCCGTCCAGCGTACGGGCACCGGACAGCGGCAACGACGCTCGTCGCGGAAGCCGACCACCGCCGTCAGCGGTCGGCCATCTCGTCTGCGGAGTCGGTGCCGGCGGAGGGGGCCGGGGTGGCGTCCGTCGGTGGCAGGTCGACGATCCGGTCCCGGTGCCAGGGCCGGGCCCAGCCGCCCATCTCCAGCAGGGTGGCGAGCACGCCTGCGGTGAACCCCCAGACCAGCATGCCGCGCGCGGAGAAGGCCGGCCCGGTCCAGCCGCTCGGATGGCGTACCCGCATCCGGTTCTCCGGGTCGACCAGCTCGGCGACCGGGAGCCGGGCGACGTGCGCGACCTCGGCCGGTTCCCGGGGGTGCACCGGGTGCGGCCGGTGCCACCAGCCGAGGACCGGAGTGACCACGAAGTCGCTGACCGGGATCCAGAGTTTCGGCAGCTCGGCCAGGACGGTGACGGTGGCCGGGTCGAGACCGACCTCCTCGTTCGCCTCGCGCAGCGCGGTCGCGGTGGCGTCGGCGTCCTCCGGGTCGGCGGCCCCGCCGGGGAAGGCCGGCTGACCGGCGTGGTTGCGCAGGGTGGCGGCCCGTTGCAGGACGAGGACGTCCGGCCCGACCTCCGGTTCCTCGCCGAGCAGCACCAGCACGGCGCTCTGCCGGCCGCCGCTGGTCGGGGTGTGCAGCGGGGTGAAGTCCTCGGAGCGGGCCGTGCCGAGCCGGGCGAGCAGCGGGTCCATCCACGCGGGCAGCGGACGGGTCATGCCGGTACGTCCAGGCCGAGGTGACGGCGGACCAGGTCGGCGAGGCGGGCGTCGTCGATCGCGCCGGAGACGTCCTGGTGCCGGACCCGACCCTGCCCGTCGACCAGGAGGGTGATCGGCAGGACGTTCGGCGCCAGTGCGCGCTGCAACCGCTGGTCGGTGTCGACCAGGGTCGGGAAGGTCACGCCGAAGTCCGCACCGATCGAGACCGCCCGGGGCCGGTCGTCGCGGGTGTTCACCCCGATCACGTGCACCTGCCCGGCCATCCGCTCGTGCAGGCGCTGGAACGCGGGGAGTTCCTTCCGGCACGGCGCGCACCAGGAGGCCCACAGGTTGATCACCGCTGGTCCGCGTACCGCCCGGAGGGAGACCTCGGTGCCGCCGGTGAAGCACGCGAAGCTGAGGTCGGGCAGGTCCCGGCCCGCCCCCGGCGTGCCGGTCGCCGGGTCCGGCGAACCTGCGGGCGCGGCGCCGGTTTCGGACGGTCGGACCGACGGTCCGGGTGACGCGGGCGGAGCCGACGGGGCTGCGGTCAGCGCGGCGCAGTCGGCGAACGGCGAGTTCTCCGCCGCGGCCGACGGCGCGGCGTCCCGGTCGGGCTCCCCGGTCGTGCAGCCGGCGACCGCCAGCAGCGGAGCGAGGAGAGCTGCGGCCATCCGTCGGTTCACGGCACCTCCACGGCGACGGCCTGGGCGGGGACCAGCTCGGGGTCGAGCCCGGCGGCGACCGCCAGGTCCCGGGCCCGGGGACCCTTGAGCAGCTTCGCGGCGGCGGCCGGCTCGGTCGGCCCGGTCCCGTACGACGGGCAGAGCTTCGTCAGCGTGCAGGCGCCGCAGGCGGGCTTGCGGGCGTGACAGACCCGCCGCCCGTGGAAGATCACCCGGTGCGACAGCATGGTCCAGTCGCGCTTCTCGAAGAGCGCCCCGACCGCGTGCTCGATCTTGACCGGGTCGGTCTCGGCGGTCAGCCGCCAGCGGTGCACCAGCCGCTGGAAGTGCGTGTCGACGGTGATCCCGGGAACGCCGAAGGCGTTGCCGAGGATGACGTTGGCGGTCTTGCGGCCGATCCCGGGCAGGGTCACCAGGTCGGCCAGTCGGCCGGGGACCTGCCCGTCGTACCGTTCGACGAGAGCCTGGCCCAGCCGGATCAGCGAGTCGGTCTTGTTCCGGAAGAAGCCGGTCGGCCGGATCAGCTCCTCCAGCTCGGTCCGGTCGGCGCCGGCGTAGTCCGCCGCGCCCGGATACCGGGCGAAGAGCTTCGGGGTGACCTCGTTGACCCGCTTGTCCGTGCACTGGGCGGAGAGGATCGTCGCCACGGCGAGTTCGAGCGCGTTCGAGTGGTCGAGTTCGCAGTGCGCGTCGGGGTGGGCGTCGGTGAGCGCGCGGCCGATCCGCCGGGCCCGCCGCTTACGGCCCAGGTCGGTCTCCGCCACGCTGGGAGAGCTGGTGGTCACGCCGGCCAGCCTACGTCGCCGGGCGGACGGACCGGTCCTGCCTACCCGGCGTCCGGGGCCGAGATCGCCCCGTCGGTGGCGAACGTGGCACCGGTCTTCGGGAAGTCCTGCTTGGTGAGCGTCTTGAGCAGGCCGAGGCCCCGGTCGTCCGGATCCGTGACCGGCTTGCCGATGCTGTTCATGTACGTCGAGGCGAACGAGCCCTCGACGAAGGTGCCGTCCGCCTTGAGCGACACCTTGAGCACGCCACCCCAGCCGAGCCGGCCGTTGTTGCTCAGCGAGTTGCCGCCCCCGGCGAAGTTGCCGAGGCTGTAGGCGATCAGCCGACCCTGGTAGAACTCCATGGCCCGGAGCACGTGCGGGCCGTGCCCGACGATCAGGTCCGCGCCGGCGTCGATCATCGCCCGGGAGAACTTGACCGGGTCGCCCCGGTTCTCGCCGAGGAACATCTCGGTTCCGGGCTTGACCCGGGTCTTCTCCGACCCCTCGGCGCCCATGTGCACCTGCACGACGACCAGGTCGGCCATGGTCGCCGCCTTCTCGATCACCTGCTTGGCGGCGTCGATGTCGACCAGGCTGTTCGACCAGACGTACGACGAGAAGCCGGCGACGGCGACCTTGACGCCCTTGACGTCGACCACGGTGATCTGGTCGGGCGCGCCGGTGTGCTCCAGGCCGTGCTCCTCCAGCGCCTTCTGGGTGTTCTTGTAGCCGGCCGGGCCGTAGTCGTACCCGTGGTTGTTCGCCTGGTTCAGCAGGTGGAACCCGGCGTCCTTGAGGTGGGCGGCGTACTCCGGCGGGGCCCGGAACTGGAAGCAGCGGGTGGAGTTCGCCCCGCACTTGCCGGCACCGGTGTCGACCGTGAGCGGCTCCTCCAGGTTGCCCATCACCAGGTCGGCCTCGAGCGCGGTCTTGACCCCGTCGAAGAAGCCCTTGCCGCCGTTGGGGGGCAGCCGGTTCGGCGCGTTGCCGATGATGATGTCTCCGGTGGCGGAGAGCGAGACGACCTTCTCCTCCTCGGCCGGGGGAGCGCTCGGGCTCGCCGGGGCGGGGGCGGCGGTCGGATCGTCGGCGGGCTGCCACGCCGGGCTCTCGGCGGCCGGACCGCATCCGGTGGCGACCAGCAGGGCGAGGAGCACCCCCAGCGCGGCCGCCGGGCGGCGGCGGGAGCGGGAGCGGCGGGCGTCTCGGAAGGCGACGGCGTACATCGTCCGCGACCCTACCGGTCGGCAGCGCTTCCGGGGACGGCCGATCGGTTGAAAGGCACCTATCCGGTGGCCTCCGCCAGGCGCAGCCGATCCGACCACGGCACCACCTCGTGCGCGCCGCCGGCCAGGACGGCCGCGTGCACCGCGCGGGCGAGCGGGGCACCCCACCGCGAACGGGGCCCGCCGTACGGGTCGACCGGGCCGTCCGTCGGGCAGAGCACGGTCACCGCGTCGGTCGGGGTGCCGGTGGCCCGCAGCCCCAGTTCGACGATCGCCTGGGTCTTCGCCTCGGTCGCGGTCGCCACGGCGTTGACCAGCGCGGCATCGCCGAGCCGGACGGGCAGCAGGACGACGATGTTGACCGTGCCGACCGGCTCCACGGCGGCCGGGGTCGCCGGGGCGGCGGCCTGGACCGGGGTGCCCAGCCCGACCGTCGCCCAGACCCGTACCCCGTCGTCGGCGCGGGCCACCACCTCGGTGACGTCCACGCCGGTCAGCAGGCCGACCCCGGGTCCGTCGAGGCCGAGCCGGTCGGCCAGGCCGGCGAGGTGCTCCGCCGGGTCGTCCCGGTGGTACGACATCGGCACGGTCGCGTTGACCACCCAGTGCCGGACCCCGACTCCCCCGCCGAGCGGGGCGGAACTGACCCCGTACAGCGGCCGGTCGGCGCGCCAGTACAGCAGCGGGACGTCCCGGCCGTCCTCGGACCGGGTGGTCAGGAAGGGTTCGCTCAACACGTCGGTGACCCTACGACCGACGCCCGGCGGGGCGCTCCCCCGCCCTTCGCGGCGGGGGATCATAGCGGTTGATCAGGTCCGTTTCGTTACGTCCAACGATCACGTTCCAGGGGTGCACCTCTGATTACCGCTCACATGCGCCTAGACTGGCGTCGCGCGAGGGATCAGCGGACGGCGGACCCAGCCGACGGACGGCACGCGCAGGCGGAGGTGCGCGATGGACGAGGTACTGGCCCGTAGTGGGATCTTCCAGGGCGTCGACCCGGAGGCGGCCGAGGCGCTCGCCAAGGAGATGGAGACGCTCGAGGTCCGCAAGGGCGAGGTGGTCTTCAACGAGGGCGAGCCCGGCGACAGCCTTTACATCCTGCTTTCCGGCAAGATCAAGGTGGGGCGGCGCGCCGCCGACGGCCGGCAGAACCTCATCGCGGTGATGGGCCCGTCGGACATGGTCGGCGAGTTGTCGCTCTTCGACCCCGGCCCGCGTACGGCGACCGCCACCGCGGTCACCGACACCCGCCTGGTCCGCCTGCGCAAGCAGGCGCTGCGGCCGTGGCTGAACAACCGGCCCGAGATCGCCGAGCAGCTCCTCCGGGTGCTGGCCCGCCGGCTCCGGCGGACGAACGACTCGCTGGCCGACCTGATCTTCACCGACGTGCCCGGCCGGGTCGCCAAGAACCTGCTCCAGATGGCCGGCCGCTTCGGCACCCGCGACGGCGGCGTGCTGCGGGTGACGCACGACCTGACCCAGGAGGAGATCGCCCAGCTCGTCGGCGCGTCCCGGGAGACGGTCAACAAGGCGCTGGCCGACTTCGCGTCCCGGGGCTGGCTGCGCCTGGACGGCAAGAGCATCATCATCCTCGACCCGGAGCGGCTCGCCCGCCGGGCACGGGTCTGACCTCGGTCTCCCACGGGAGGGCCACCTTCGGGTGTGCCCTCCCGCGTTCTGCCCGCCGCAGAATCCGTCGACCGGATCGGTGGCCGGCTGCCACCCTGACCTGATGGTGGAACGCGTCGCCGTCCTCTCCGACATCCACGGTGTCCTGCCCGCGCTGGAGGCCGTCCTGGCCGAACCGGACGTCGCCGCCGCCGACCTGGTCGTGCTCACCGGGGACATCGCCGCCGGGCCACAACCGGTCGAGGTGCTGGACCTGCTGGTCTCCCTCGGTGACCGGGCCGTCTGGGTGGGCGGCAACGCCGACCGCGAACTGGTCTCGCTGCGCGCCGGTCACCCGATTCCGGTCCCGGACGAGGTGACGCCCTGGGCCGCCGGCCAGCTCCGCGACGACCAGGTGGCCCGGCTGGCCGCGCTGCCGCTGCACGTGACGCTGCCGGTCGCCGGGCTGGGCGAGGTGCTGTTCTGCCACGCCACCCCGCGCGACGACGAGGAGGTCGTGCTGGTCGACTCCCGGCTCGACCGGTGGCGCGAGGTCTTCGCCGCGCTGCCGGTCGAGGTCGGCACGGTGGTCTGCGGTCACACCCACATGCCGTTCGTCCGGCTCGCCCACCGCCGCCTGGTGGTGAACCCGGGCAGCGTCGGCATGCCGTACGGCGGGGCGGGAGCGCACTGGGCGCTGCTCGGTCCGGGTGTGCAGCTGCGCCGCAGCGGTTTCGACCTGGACGCCGCCTGCGCCCGGGTGGCGGCCGAGTCGGCGTATCCGGCGGCAGCCGCCTGGGCCGACGAGTACGTGCGGTCCCGGCACGACGACGCCGAGGCGCTGACCGTCTTCGCTCCACGCGACGGCCGCTGACCCACCCCGTCGTCCGACCTGTTCAGACGGCATCAGGGCGACCCTGTCCAGCCGGCATCAGCCCAGCCCGTCGTGGTCGGACCATAGCCCGCCGCGTCCTTTGGAGCTGCCCCGTTCCTGCGCCCGGGTCGTCCGTCACGCCCCCTGCGGTCGCCCCGACCCACGCCATCTCCGTCGTCCGGCCTTTTTGGCCGCAGGTCGGAAACAAGCTGGACAGCAGGATCCGCCCGCCAGCCGGCCGCCCCCGCAACGGGGGCCTGCCCCGTCTGTGCGGGCAGCTCCAAAGCGTCCGGCCCGCAGCACCTTTCGGTCGGCCGCCACAGTCGATCTGCTCGGCGGGCCGACGACGCCATCACCAGAAAAAGTCAGTCTTGACTGTTTGTTTCTCCGGCGGCACGCTGACGGAGTGCCCGAGCCGCCGAGCCACGCCGCACGACCGGACCGCGCCGCGCAGCCGAGCCGGGTGCCGCAGCAGGAACGGAGCCGCGCCACCCGCACCCGGCTGCTGGAGGCGACCGTCGACTGCCTGGTCGAGCACGGCTGGTCCGGCACCACCACCACGGTCGTCGCCACCCGCGCCGGGGTCTCCCGGGGTGCGCAACTGCACCACTACCCCACCAGGGCCGCCCTGGTCACCGCAGCCGTGGTCCACCTGGCCGAGCGTCGCGCCGCGGAACTGCGTACCGAGGCCGAGGCGCTGCCGGCCGGTCCCCGGCGGCTCGACCGGGTGATCGACATGCTCGCCGCCGCCTTCACCGGTCCGCTCTTCGTCGCCGCCCTCGAACTCTGGGTGGCCGCCCGCACCGACCCGGAACTCCGCGCGGCCCTGGTGCCGCTGGAGGCCCGGGTCGGCCGGGAGATGCACCGGCTCACCGTCGCGCTGCTGGACGCCGACGAACGACGCCCCGGGGTCCGCGAGGCGGTGCAGGCCACGCTCGACCTGCTCCGTGGGCTCGGGGTGGCCAACCTGCTCACCGACGACTCGACCCGCCGCACCGCCCTGCTGAACACCTGGAAACGCCAGCTCGCCACCCTGCTCACCCCGTGACCGGAGGCACCCATGGTCGTCCTGTCGGACCTGCCCGCTCGTCCCGCGACGGTGACCGCGTGATCCGGATCGGCAACGCCTCGGGCTTCTACGGCGACCGGTCCACCGCCTGGCGGGAGATGCTCGACGGCGGTGAGCTGGACTTCCTCACCGGCGACTATCTCGCCGAGCTGACCATGCTGATCCTCGGCCGGGACCGGCTCCGCGACCCCTCCCTCGGCTATGCGAAGACGTTCCTCCGGCAACTGGAGGGCACGCTCGGCACCGCGCTGGAGCGGGGCGTACGGATCGTCACCAACGCCGGTGGCGTCAATCCCGCCGGGCTGGCCACCGCGATCGGGGCGCTCGCCGACCGGCTCGGCCTCACCGTCCGGACCGGGTACGTCGAGGGTGACGCCGTGCCCCGGCCGGACGCGCTCACCGCGAACGCGTACCTGGGGGCGTTCGGCATCGCGGCCTGCCTGGAGGCGGGCGCGGACGTGGTGGTGACCGGCCGGGTCACCGACGCCTCCCTGGTGGTCGGTCCGGGCATCGCCCGGTTCGGCTGGCGGCACGACGACCTCGACGCGCTGGCCGGGGCCACCGTCGCCGGGCACCTGATCGAGTGCGGGGCGCAGGTGACCGGCGGAAACTTCAGCTTCTTCACCGAACTGCCCGACGGTGGACGCCGTCCCGGGTTCCCTGTCGCCGAGCTGCACCCGGACGGCTCGTCGGTGATCACCAAGCACCCGGGCACCGGTGGGGCCGTCACCGTGGAGACGGTCACCGCGCAGCTCCTCTACGAGATCGGCGGGCCGGACTACCTCGGCCCGGACGTGGTGGCCCGGCTCGACACGGTGGCCCTGCACCAGGACGGCCCCGACCGGGTACGCGTCAGCGGCACCCAGGGCACCCCGCCGCCGGACACCCTGAAGGTCGGCGTCAACAACCTCGGCGGGTTCCGCAACTCGATGACCTTTGTCCTCTGTGGACTGGACGTCCCGGCGAAGGCAGCGCTGGTCCGGCAGCAGATCGAGGCGGCGGTCGGCCCGGAGGGGCTGGAGTTCCGCCTCGCCCGCACCGACCGGGTCGACGCGGACGACACCGAGACGGCGAGCGCGCTGCTGCACGTACACCTGCGCGACGGTGACCGGGCGCGGGCCGGACGGGCCTTCTCGGGCGCCGCGGTGGAACTGGCCCTGGCCTCGTACCCGGGCTGCACGCTGACCACCCTGCCCGGCGACGCGACGCCGTACGGGGTCTTCACCTCCGACACGGTGCCGCAGAAGGCCGTCGCGCACGTCGCCGTGCTCCCCACCGGCGTACGCGTGCCGATCCCACCCCCACCGCTGACGTGCGAGCAGGGGCCCCCTGCAAAGCAGAAATCACCTGTAGGGGACCCTTCCTACCACTCCTACCAACCGACGAGGCGGGGTGTGCTCGGGGAGCTGGTCGGGGCCCGCTCGGGCGACAAGGGCGGCGACGCGAACCTCGGGGTCTGGGCACGCACCGGCACGGCGTACGCCTGGCTGCGCGGCTGGCTGACCGTCGAGCGCCTCGGCGAACTGCTGCCGGAGACGGTCGGGCTGACCGTCGAGCGGCACGAGCTGCCGAACCTGCGCGCGGTGAACTTCGTGATCCGGGGCCTGCTCGGCCAGGGGGTGGCCGCCTCCACCCGGTTCGACCCGCAGGCCAAGGCGCTCGGGGAACTGCTCCGGGCCCGGATCGTGGACCTGCCGGCGGAGCTGGCACCGGGCGGACCGGAGGACCGTCCATGACCACGTTGCGCAGCACCGTCGACCCCACCTCCGCCGCCCACCAGGCCAACCGGGAGGCGCTGCTCGCCCGGCTGGCCGAGCTGAACGGGGCGCTGGACGCCGCCCGGGCCGGCGGCGGCGAGAAGTACGTCGCCCGGCACCACCGGCGCGGCCGGCTCCTGCCCCGGGAGCGGATCGAGCTGCTGCTCGACCCGGACAGCCCGTTCCTGGAGCTGTCGCCGGTGGCCGCGTACGGCACGGACTTTCCGGTGGGGGCGAGCGTGGTGACCGGGATCGGGGTGATCGAGGGGGTGGAGTGCCTGGTCCTCGCCAACGATCCGACCGTACGCGGCGGCGCGGTCAACCCGTGGGCGCTGGCCAAGACCCGACGGGCCGGCGAGATCGCGCTCGCCAACCGGCTGCCGATGGTGAACCTGGTCGAGTCGGCCGGCGCGGACCTGCCCACCCAGGCGGAGATCTTCATCCCGGGCGGGCGGGTGTTCCGGGACCTGACCCGGCTCTCCGCCGCGAAGATCCCCACGGTCAGCGTGGTCTTCGGCAACGCCACCGCCGGTGGCGCGTACATCCCGGGCATGTCGGACTACACCATCATGATCCGGAACCGGTCGCAGGTGTACCTGGCCGGGCCGCCGCTGGTGAAGATGGCGACCGGCGAGGACGCCGACGACGAGTCGTTGGGCGGGGCGGCGATGCACGCCACCCGGTCCGGCCTGGCCGACTTCCTCGCCGAGGACGAACCCGACGGGATCCGGCTGGCCCGACGGTGCGTCCGCCGGCTGAACTGGCGCAAGCAGGGGCCGCCGCCCCGCACCCTGGACCCGGCCCCGCCCCGGTACGACCCGGAGGACCTGCTCGGCATCGCCAACGCCGACCTGAAGGTGCCCTTCGACCCGCGTGAGGTCCTGGCCCGGGTGCTCGACGACAGCGACTTCGACGAGTTCAAGCCGGCGTACGGCACCGCGCTGGTCACCGGCTGGGGTGAGCTGCACGGGTACCCGGTCGGCGTGCTGGCCAACGCCCGGGGCGTGCTGTTCAGCGAGGAGGCGCAGAAGGCGGCCCAGTTCATCCAGCTCGCCAACGCCACCGACACCCCGCTGGTCTTCCTCCAGAACACCACCGGCTACATGGTCGGCACCGAGTACGAGCAGCGCGGCATCATCAAGCACGGCGCGCTGATGGTCAACGCGGTGTCGAACTCGACCGTGCCGCACCTGACGGTCAACCTCGGCGCGTCGTACGGCGCGGGGAACTACGGCATGTGCGGCCGGGCGTACGACCCGAGGTTCCTGTTCACCTGGCCGAACGCGAAGTCGGCGGTGATGGGGCCGGCGCAGTTGGCCGGGGTGCTGTCGATCGTGGCCCGGCAGGCCGCCGCCGCCCGGGGCCGGGAGTACGACGAGGACTCCGACGCGGCGATGCGGGCCATGGTCGAGCAGCAGATCGAGTCGGAGTCCGGGGCGCTCTTCCTCTCCGGGCGGCTCTACGACGACGGGGTGATCGATCCCCGGGACACCCGTACCGTCCTCGGCCTCTGCCTCTCGGCCGTCCACAGCGCGCCGGTGCGGGGCACCGACGGCTTCGGCGTCTTCCGGATGTGAGCGCGATGATCACCAAACTGCTGGTCGCCAACCGGGGCGAGATCGCCCGCCGGGTCTTCGCCACCTGCCGGACGCTCGGCGTCGGGACCGTCGCCGTGCACTCCGACGCGGACGCCGACGCGCCGTTCGTCGCCGAGGCCGACCAGGCCGTACGCCTGGCCGGGAACACGCCCGCCGAGACGTACCTGCGGATCGACCTGATCCTCGACGCGGCCCGCCGGTCGGGCGCGGACGCCGTGCACCCCGGCTACGGCTTCCTCGCCGAGAACGCCGCGTTCGCGACGGCGGTGACCGACGCCGGGCTGACCTGGGTCGGCCCACCGGCCGCCGCGATCGCCGCGATGGGCGACAAGATGGCGGCCAAGGAGCTGCTCGCGAGGGTTGGCGTGCCGATGCTGCCGACCTGGACCGACCCGGACGCGGTCACCGACTTCCCGGTGCTGGTCAAGGCGTCCGCCGGTGGCGGTGGGCGGGGCATGCGCGTCGTCCGGGACGCCGCCGACCTGGCCGAGGCGCTCGCCTCGGCGCGCCGCGAGTCGGCGGCGGCGTTCGGCGACGGCACGGTCTTCGTCGAGCGGTACGTCGAGCGCGGTCGCCACGTCGAGGTGCAGATCGTCGGCGACGGGCACGGGACGCTCGTGGCGCTCGGCGAGCGGGAGTGCTCGATCCAGCGCCGACACCAGAAGCTCGTCGAGGAGGCTCCGGCGGTCGTCCCGCCCGACCTGCGGGAACGGCTGTACGCGGCGGCGGTGGCGGCCGGGCGGGCGGTCGGTTACGTCGGCGCGGGCACGGTGGAGTTCCTGCTCGCCCCGACCGGCGAGTTCTTCTTCCTGGAGATGAACACCCGGCTCCAGGTCGAGCACCCGGTCACCGAACTCACCACCGGTCTGGACCTGGTCCGGCTGCAGCTGCTCGTCGCCGAGGGCGCGCCGCTGCCGTTCACGCAGGCCCCACCGGCCGACGGTCACGCGATCGAGGTACGCCTCTGCGCCGAGGACCCGGCGCACGGCTGGCGACCGGCGACCGGTGCCCTGCGCCGGTTCGCCGTGCCCGGGGTGGCCGTCGAGTTCGGCGGCCTCACGCGCCCCGGCCTCCGGTTGGACTCCGGCGTGGCGGACGGCTCCACGGTGGGCGTGCACTACGACTCGATGCTGGCGAAGCTGGTCGCCCGGGGGCCGACCCGGACCGAGGCGGCCCGGCTGCTGGCCGGCGCGCTGGCCCGCGCCGAACTGCACGGGGTGACCACCAACCGGGACCTGCTGGTGCGGGTGCTGCGCAGTCCCGGGTTCCTGGCCGCCGAGGTCGACACCGGGTTCCTCGACCGGCACCCGGAGGTCTTCGCCCCGCTGCTGTCCGCCGACGAGATGCCGCTGACCGCGCTCGCCGCCGCGCTCGCCTCGGCCGCCGCCCGCCGCGCGGCGGCACCGGTGCTCGCCTCCCTCCCGTCGGGCTGGCGGAACGTTCCGGCGTTTCCCCAGGTCACCCGCTTCGCCGGGGCGGACGGCGAGGTCGAGGTCCGGTACCGGCTGGACCGCGCCGACGGGCTGGCCGAGTGGTCCACCGACCCGCCGGACGAGCGGACCGTCACCCTGGTCGCGGCGACCGGCGAGCGGGTGGTGCTGGACGTCGACGGGGTCCGGCGGGCGTACCGGGTGCACCGGGTGGGGTCGGAGGTCTTCGTGGACGGCCCGGAGGGGGCGACGGGCCTCACCGAGTTGCCGCGTCTCCCCCTGCCCACCGCCGAACTTGCGGTCGGCTCGCTGCTGGCGCCGCTGCCCGGCACGGTCACCCGCCGGCACGTCGAGGTGGGCCGACGGGTCACCGCCGGGGACCTGTTGCTGACCCTGGAGGCGATGAAGCTCGAACACCCCGTGCTCGCCCCGGTCGACGGCGTCGTCACCGACCTGCCGGTGCCGGCCGGCGGGCAGGTCGAGACGGGCGCCGTGCTGGCCGTGGTCGACCCGATCCAGGAGGACGCCTGATGAACTTCGACCTCACCGACGAGCAGGAACAGCTCCGCGACGCCGTCCGGGCGCTGGGCCGGCGGTACGGCCACCGGTACTTCGTGACGAAGGCGAAAGCCGGCGAGCACACCTCCGAACTGTGGGACGAGGCCGGCCGGCTCGGCTACCTGGGGGTCAACATCCCCACCGAGTACGGCGGCGGGGGCGGCGGCATCACCGAGCTGGCAATCGTCTGCGAGGAACTGGCCGCCGCCGGCTGCCCGCTGCTGCTGCTGGTGGTCTCGCCCGCCATCGCCGCCACGGTGATCGCCCGGCACGGCACCGACGGGCAGCGGGAACGTTTCCTGCCGGGACTCGCCGACGGTTCGCTGAAGGTGGTATTCGCGATCACCGAGCCGGAGGCCGGGTCGAACTTCCACCGGCTCGGTACGGTGGCCCGCCGGGACGGCGACGACTGGCTGCTCTCCGGGCGCAAGTGCTACATCTCGGGCGTCGACGAGGCGGGCTACGTGCTGGTGGTGGCGCGGACGGAGGACGCCGCCTCCGGGAAGCTCAAGCCGGCGCTCTTCGTCGTGCCGACGGACGCGGCCGGGCTGACCTGGTCGAAGCTGGACATGGAGATCGTCTCCCCGGAGAACCAGTTCCTGCTCTACCTCGACGACGTGCGGGTGCCCGCCGACGCGCTGGTCGGCGGATCGCTCGACGCCGGCCTGCCGGCGCTCTTCGCCGGCCTGAACCCGGAGCGGATCACCGTCGCCGCGATGGGGGCCGGCACCGGCCGGTACGCGGTCGAGCGTGCCTCGGAGTACACCGCCACCCGCGCGGTCTGGGGTGGACGGAGCATCGGCTCGCACCAGGGGGTGTCCCACCCGCTGGCACACGCGGCGATCCAGGTGGAACTGGCCCGACTGATGATCTACAAGGCCGCCACCCTCTACGACGCCGGCCGGGACCTGGAGGCCGGGATCTCCGCCAACATGGCCAAGTACGCGGCCGGGGAGGCCGCCGCGCTCGCCGTGGACACCGCCGTCCAGGTGCACGGCGGAGCCGGCATGACCACCGAGTACGGCGTCGCCACCCTGCTCGGGGCGGTTCGCGCCGGCCGGATCGCACCGGTCAGTCGGGAGATGATCCTCAACTTCGTCGCGCAGCACGTGCTCGGCCAGGACCGGTCGTACTGACCGCTCAGATCGGGGTACGGCAGGCGGCGTCGATGCGGTGCACCGGCCGTACCCGCCGGCCCAGCCCCTCCAGCAGCGAGTCCTCGACGTGGAAGTCGTGGATCCGCAGCCGGTGCCGGGGCAGTTCGTCCTCGTTCGGGCAGAGCACCTGCGCCTCGATCCGGTCCACCGGGACGAACCGCACCCCGCCCCGGGCTTCCAGGATCGTCATGTTCACGTCGTCGACGGCCACCACGTGCCCCCGCACGTCCTCGCTGCTCCCGGACTGCCCGGAGACGGTGACCACGGTCAGCGGCAGCACGGGGGTGGTGATCACCGGCACCGCTGCCCAGGCCAGGACGACCAGCACGGCGGTCTGGGTGACCGGGGCGAGCGGGCGGAGCACCGCCCGGGGCAGGGGCCCGGCGACGGCGCAGGCGAGCAGCGGCGACGCGCCGAGCAGCGACAGGGCCACCAGGTCCCGCTGGTCCCAGGCGTCGAGCACGGTCGGCCCGACCAGCCAGCCGTACCCGGCCAGGAGGCCGAGCAGGAGCAGCAGCCGGGGCAGCAGCCGCTCGTGCAGCCGTTCCGGGGTGAGCTGGAACGCGGCGGCCACCGCGGGCAGCAGCAGTGGCAGGTAGAGCAGTTCCCAGGTGACCATCGCGAACAGGAAGCTCGCCAGCACCAGCCAGGCCGGGGTGATGTCGGCCCACCGGGCGAAGAGCGGCCGACGGGCCGGAGGGACGACGGCGACGTCGGGAGCCGGCCCGTCGGCGCTGACCGCGAAGACCGCGCCGAGGGCGAAGACGGCGACCAGCACGGTGGTGACCAGTTGGGCCGCCGTGGTGAGGAAACCGGCGATCAGGTTCACCGGTCCGACGTTCGCCACCAGCAGCAGCGTGGTCTGGAGTTCACCCCCGGCCTCCACGGCGAGCCGCAGCACCGAGAAGACCGCAGGTACGCCGACGACGAGCGTCCAGAAGGACTGGCTCGCCCGGTCCCGCCGCTCGTCCCGGTCCCGCTGCCCGGCCCCGTTCCCCGCGTGGTCGTCGCCGGACCGGACCGGGACGGGGTCCGGACCGGAGGAGACGGTCGGGTGGTCGTCGACGGGGGCGCTCATCGCGTCGGTGCCTTGTCGTCGAAGTCCACCAGGTCCGGCACGTTCAACGGCTGCGGCTGGGGCAGGTCCGCCTTCAGCCACGGGCCGAGCGTCTTGTGGTACGCCGTCAACCAGGGGCTGCTGCCGTCCCGGCGTCCCTGCTGGTAGCTCTTGTCGAGGAAGTAGGCGACCAGGTCACGCAGCGCCGGGTCACCGATCGACACCCCCACGCCGATCCGCTCGCTGGTGCCGAAGGGCATGTCGACGATCTGGAACTCGGTGGGGAACTGGGAGCGGAACCCGGCCAGGATGGCCTCGTCGGAGCTGACCACGTCGTACCGGTCCTCGCGGATGCCCCGGACGCAGTCGCTGACGTTCTTGACCACCCGGGGCCGGATGCCGTGCTCCTCCAACTCCGCCTCGCTGGTCGATCCGCCGCTGGCGCAGACCCGCAGCGCGGGACCCCGCAGGTCCTCGATGGTCCGGACCCGGTCCTTCAGCCGGATCGGGACCAGGACCTCCTGGGTGGTCACGAAGTACGGGCCGGCGAAGAGGACCTGGGTCTCCCGCTCCTTGGTCATCGAGAAGCTGCTGACCACCAAGTCGACCTCGCCGCTCTGGAGGGCGGGGATGCGGTCCTCGGTGGCCAGCGGCACCATGTCGATCCGCCGGTCCCCCTCGTAGCCGAGCGACGCGGCGACGTACCGGGCGATCTCGGCCTCGAAGTTGACGAAGGCGTTCTTCTCCTCGTCCAGCAGCGGATCCAGGATCGCCACGCCGATCCGCAGCTTCGGCTGGCCGTGGACCTGCGTCTCGCGCAGTTTCTCCTGCACGGAGGGGAATTCGGGCTCCTGCCGGCTGTCGCAGCCGGCGACCGCCGCGAGGGAGAGGGTGAGGGTGACCGCCAGCGCGGTGGCGATCGCCCGGAGTTGCTGTCGGGACGGCGGGTTCATGGACGGCCTCCCGGGAGACGACCAGCGGGGCACCCAGGGTATGCGAACGGTTCCATTACGTGTCGCATGTGTACGGGGACGCGCCTCGCGCGCCCCCGCCCTACCCCTCCGGACCGTCCGGTCGGTGGCACGGCGGGCGCCCTCGGCCGACGGAGGTGGTCCGGCGGTTGACAGCGCGGGCGGGCGGGTGATGCTGGACGGGTGACTCGTCTTCTCCGATCCCGCGCCCGGATCCTGGCGGTGACCGCCTCACTCGCGACGGTCTCCCTCCTGGTCACCCTGGTCGTCCTGCGCCGGGCCGACTTCCTGGGCGTGGTGCTGGCCATCCTCGTCGTCCTGTTCGCGATGATCGCGGGAGTCGCCGTCGACGCGGCGCGGCACCAGCCACCGGCCGGGCCGGCGACCGCGCCGCCGCCGCAGCAGTCCACGGGTGGCCCGCGCGGGATCGACGCGCCCACCCTGGAGACGCTCGACAACCCGATGATGGTGGCGGCGCTACGGGCCCGGCTCCGCGACCGCTGACCACGCCGTCCGGGCGGGGCCGACGCGGACCGGGTCGATCAGCGCAGGCTGAGGGTCGGCGTCGCCAGGCCGTCGACCCCACGGCCGGCCAGACAGCGGTACGTCTGGTCGGGGTCGGTGTCGTCCGGCGGCAGCACCTCCAACTTCCACCCGTCCTCGTGGGTCAGGCCGCTGGTGAGCCGGAACGTCGTGGGGTTGCAGACCTGCTGGACCGACGCGGCGGTCTTGACCGTGTCGTGGTCGGCCCCGACCAGTTCGGCGGGGAGGTCGCCCTCGGCGTAGCTCTCCCAGGTGTGCCGCCGGTCGCAGCGGACCCGGATGGCCTGGGCCCGGGCGCCCCGGACCCGGACCGGGCCGAAGCACTGCAACTCGTCGGAGCAGCGCACCCCTGCGGGCAACTCGGTCGCACCGTCCACACAGCCCGGAAGCGTCCCCACGACGGTGGTGTAGGTGGGCAACGGGTCCGGGGTCCGGGTGCTGTCCGCCACCCAGGCCCCGGCGCCCGCCGAGGCGACCAGGGCGACCACGCCGGCCCCACCGAGGAACCAGCGCCGCCGGCGGCGCACCGGAGCCGGCACGGTCGGGTGGTCCTGTTCCAGCGGAGCGCGCGGCGCGGGCTGCCCGGTGTGCCCACGTGCCGGATCGTCGCCGGTGCGTTCGGCCGGGCCGGGGGGCCGCCAGGGCCCGACGAAGGACGTCCCCTGGTGGTGCGGGGAGTCCGTCGGGTCGAGTGGCAGTCCGGCCAGCAGGCCGCGCAGCTCGACCGCGGAGGGCCGGGCGCCCGGGTCGTTCGACATGCCGAGGCGGAGCACCTCGACCAGATCGTCCGGCACCCCGGGCAGTCCGGGGATCGGACGGTTGAACATGTCCAGTACGGTGACCAGGCTCGGATTGCGCTCCGACTGCCAGCGCGGGGGCCGGCCGTGCATCACCGCGTACAGGGTCGCGCAGAGGGCGTAGACGTCGACGGCCGGCGAGGGCGGGCTGTGGTTGAACATCTCCGGCGGCGCGTACGCCGGGGTGAGCACCTCCATGGTGACCGTCGGGTCCCGCACCTCGGCCAGCACCGCCAGCCCGAAGTCGGCCAGCACCGCCGAGTTGAAGTGCGAGTGGAGGATGTTGGCCGGCTTCACGTCCCGGTGCAGCACGCCGGCCGCGTGCGAGTGCGCCAACGCGTCGGCGATCTTGACGCCGAGGTCGCGCGCCTCGACCGGGCCGAGCGGCGAGGTCCGCATCCGCTCGGCGTACGACCCGTCGCAGAGTTCCATGATGAGGTACGGGTGCTGGTCGATGGTGACGCCGACGTCGAAGAGGTCCACCACGTGCGGGTGGGACGACATGCGACCGGCGGCCCGCGCCTCGCGCAGGAAGCGGGCCTGGTCCCGTTCGCTGTCCAGGGTGCGGTTCTCCACCTTGACCGCGACCTCACGCCCGACGGAGATCTGGACGGCCCGGTAGACGGTGGCGTAGCCACCCCGGGCAAATACCTGCAAATCCGTCAGACCGGGCACGATGGGCTTCGGCAGGGCGCCGGGCGGGGTGGCGGTCACAGCTCGAAAATACCCAACTCGTCCGGCGACTCAGAGCCCCGCACCGGCGACCAGCGCGGACGACGGCCCGGCACCGCCCGCGCCGCCCACTCTCCGGCGGGCGTCCACGCGGAGGCCCAGCGCGGTCGCCAACGCTCCCACGCCCTCCCAGACGGCCACCCCGAGGAACCCGACCGGTGCGACGTCCGCCACCACCACGAGGGTGAACACACAGACGGTGACCAACCGGAACACCACGGTGAAACGGAAGAACGGACGCCAGTCGCCGACCGCGGCGAGGAGGTAGTAGACCCCCATGTTGAACGCCGCCATGGAGGACGCGACCAGGAAGGTGCCGGTGTGGTCACCGGACGCCCGGGTCGGCGGCACGGCGAGGCCCAGCATGCCGAGCAGGGCCGCCGGCCAGAGCAGACCGAGCACACCACTCAGCAGGGCCGTCCCGCCGAAGACCGCGACGGTCCAGCCGGCGGCGGAGCGCGGCAGTCTCATGACGGTCCTTTCGTGGGTACGGCCGTCACTGTGGACCACCGCTGTGGCCCCTTACGCTAACCGCTCCGGCGCGTTCCGGCATCGGCAGAACCGGCAGATCCCGCCGAACCGACCGAGCCCGACGGGTGGGGCGTCGTCGCGTCCGCCGGAGCCGCCGCCGCGGTGAGCGGTTCGGTCGCAGCGGGGACGAGCAGCCGGGCCCGCAGCGCCTCCGCACCGGCCCGCTCGCTGCGCTGTTCCGTCGCGTACGCCAGCCGGACCGCCTCCTCGGCGGCGGCCAGCGCCTCGACCGGACGTCCGCACGCGCTCGACGTCTCAGCCAGGACCATCGCCGCGACCACCTGGCTGCGGACGTCCTCGGCCGGTGCGGCGACCGCCCGGCGGGCCCAGTCCAACGCCTGCTCGTGCTGCCCGAGAGCGAGCAGCGCCGACGCGTACCGGGCCAGGGTCTGTCGTCGGGAGATCAGCAGCGCCGAGGTGTTGCCGGCGGTCGCCACCGGGGCGAGCAGCCCCACCGCGGTGGTCGGGTCACCGGCCGCCAGCCGGGCCATCGCCAGCAGCACGCGGGGTGCCACCTGCGCCGGGGCCTGCGGGTTGTGCGGCTCCACGGCGGCGAGCACCTCGCGGGCGTACCGCTCGGCCGCCGTCTGGTCGCCCGACTCCAGGGCGACGAAGCCGCGCAGCGTGCCGGCCATCCCGGTGAGCAGCGGGTGGGTGGTCCGGCCGGCGTGGTCGAGGGCGTCGGTGAGCAGGTCCGCCGCGTGCTCCGGCTCGCCCAGCCCTCGGGCGATCGCACCGCGCACCACCAGGGCGAAGCCGCGTCCCCAGTCGTCCGAGGCGGCCACGAAGTCCCGGTACGCGCGCCGGGCCGACCGGTCCGCCTCGGCCAGCTCGCCCAGCTCGGCGGCGGCGTACGCCTCGACCGCGCGCAGCGTGCCGACCACCCACGCCTCGCCGATCCGCTCGCCGAACGGCAGGAAGATCCGCGCCAGCCGGTACGCCTCGCGCAGCCGACCGGCGAGCACCCGGGCGAACGCGGTCGTCCCGCGCAGCCAGGCCCGCCCGTACGGGTCCTTGAGTTCGGCGAAGAGCCGGGCGGCCCGGCCGAGCACCGCGTCGGTGCCGGCGAAGTCGCCCCGGGTGGTGGTCACCCAGGCCAGGTTCTGCAACGACCACGCCTGCCCGCGCGGATCCTGGGCGGCCAGGCTGACCTGGTACGCGGCGGCGAACCGGCTGCTGGCCTGACCCAGCCGCCCGGTGACGAAGTCGGCCATGCCGAGCCGGCGCATCGCCGAGGCGCGCAGCGTGGGCAGCTCGGCGTCGGCGGCCACCTGCAACGCCTCCTGCCAGCTCGCGACCGCCCGCCCCAGGTCACCGAGGTTCTGGTACGCCTGCCCGGCCAGCAGCAGGGCGTTGGCCCGGGTCGCGCCGTCGTCGGTGGCGTTGGCCGCGATCTTCTCGGCGAAGGCGAGCGCGTCGGCGGCCCGCCCCACCTGGAGCAGCGCCCGGGCGTGCACCACCCGGGCGGTGACCGGCAGCCCGTCCCGGGCCAGCTCGGCGGCGCGTTCGGCGTACTCGACCGCGAGAGCCGGCTCACCGGCGGCGAGCGAGCGGCGGGCGGCCCGATCCAGCGCGGCCACGCCCAGCGGGGCCACCGTGCGGGCCGGCGCGTCCGGACGGAGCCCGACCGCGTCGGCGAGCGTGGTGGCCCGCTCGGCGTGCTCGGCGACGAACCCGTCCCGGGCGGCGTCGGTGAACCCGCCCGGCACCGGGGTGCCGCCGGAGTCGGTCGGCGCGGCCCAGCGGGCCAGGGCGGCGTGCCGGTCGGCCAGGTCGGCCTTGCTGACCCCGGCGTAGGCGGCCTCCCGCATCAGCGGGGTGGCGAAGGAGTAGCCCGTCCGGGTGCGGTGCAGCATCCGGCGTTGCAGCAGTTCCTCCACGGCCCGGTCCAGTTCCACCGCCACCACGGCGGCCGGTCGGCCGTCCCGCCCGGCGCGCCGTTCGCGCAGCGCCTCCAGAGTGCCGGTGGGCACGGTGTCGCCGACCACGGCGGCGTCCCGGAGCACCGAGCGGGCCTCGGTCGGGAGCGCGTCGATCCGGGCCGCCAGGACGGCGGCGAGGTCACGGGAGAGCAGCCGGCTGCCGAGGGAGCCCGGGGCCAGCCGCCAGGTCGCCGCGCCGCTGCCGTCCCGCTCGGCCCCGGCGGTCAACGCGCCCCGCTCCATCAGCAGGGTCACCAGTTCGGCCAGGTAGAACGGATTTCCCTGGGCGGTGGCGAGCAGCCGGTCGGCGTCGGCCTGGGGCAGCTTTCCGCCGCTGAGATACGTAGTCAGCAGCCGGGAGGCGTCCGCGCCGCGCAGCGGCGGCAGCACGTGCACCTCGGCCTCGGAGAGCCGGGTCAGCGTGCCGGCGGTCCGGACCAGTTCGGGGCGGCCCAGCAGCAGCACCAGCACCGGTCCGGCCAGCCGGGACAGGGTGACCCCGAGCGCCCGGGTGGTCTCGGGCGTGGCGTCGTGCAGGTCGTCGACGACCACCACCAGCGGCGCCTCGGCGGCGAGCCCGCTGAGCAGGTTCGCCACCGCGGTCGGCACCGCCTCGGCGTCGGGTGGCGGGCTGTTCGCGTTCCACTCGGCGTCGTCGGCCGGGCCACCGTGGGTACCGGGCAGGTCGACGTAGCCGAGCAGGGCCAGCAACTGGTCGGTGGCGAGCGGCGGCGGCACCGGCTGCACCCGGGCGAGCCGCTGTTCGAGGCGGCGCAGCCGTTCCTCGACGGCGGCCCGGGTGACCGCGGTCGCGGCGTCGCCGGGCAGACCCACGGCGGCCCGGACCAGGTCGGCCAGGGGGGCGAGCCGGCGGCGCTCGCCGAAGGCCGCACAGCGCACCGAGAGCACCCGCGCCCCGGTGTGCGCGGCGAACCGGCCGGCACCGACGTCGTACCCGGCGGCGAGGCGTTCCACCTCGGCGGCGAACCGGGACTTGCCGATCCCCGCCTCGGCGGTCATCAGCAGCACCCTCGGCTCGGTGCGGTCGATCACCTCGGCGAGCCGGCCGGCGACCCGGCCGACCTCGGCCTCCCGGCCGACGAACGGGGCCTCGTCGCCGAGCCCGGAGCGGGTGCCCGGCGCGTCCAGGAGCCCGAGTAGTTCGTACGCCTCGACCGGCTCCCGCTTGCCCTTGAGCCGCAGCGGACGCAGGGCCCGCCAGGAGGCGACGTGCCGGGTGGCGGCGGAGGTCCGCGCCCCGGCGTACACCGCTCCGACGGCGGCGGCGTCGGCCAGCCGGGCGGCGGTGTTCACCGTGTCGCCGATGACCGTGTACTCGATGGCGGCCTGGATGCCGGCGATCACGTCCCCGGTGTTGAGCCCGACCCGCAGGCCGAGCGGGGCACCACCGCCGCGTTCGTCGTCGAGCACCCGGCGGACCGCCCGCTGCATGGAGAGCGCGGCCCGCACCGCCCGCTCGGCGTCGTCCTCGTGGGCGACCGGCGCGCCGAAGACCGCCATGATCCCGTCGCCGGTCAGCTTGTCGACGTGCCCGCCGAAGGTCTTGACCGCCCCGGCGAGCGCGGCGAGCACCCGGTCGGTGACCGCGCCGACCCGCTCCGGGTCGAGGTCCTCCGACCAGGAGGTGAAGTCGGACAGGTCACCGAAGAGCACGGTGACGACCCGGCGCTCGGCCGCCGGCAGGGTGGCGGCGGCCGGCAGCGCGGCACCGCAGTTGTGGCAGAACCGGGCGCCGGGCACGGCGACGGTTCCACACACCGGGCAGGTCACGGTTGGTCCAACCGCGCTTCTCCGCCCCCGGATTCCCGGGGCGTCACACCCAGGTACTCCAGCTGGGCCCGGACCGACCACTCGGCGGCCCACCACAGCGAACGGTCCACGTCCGCGTAGACCCGGGCGACCACCTGGGCGGCGGTGGTGTCACCGGCGGCGACCGCCGCCCGGACCTGGTCGAGCCGGGCCCGCCGGTGGGCGAGGTAGTAGTCGGCCGCGGCACCGCAGTCGGCCAGCGCCGGCCCGTGCCCCGGCAGGGCGACGACCCCCCGGTACGCCGACAGCCGTTCCAGGCTGGCCAGGTAGTCCCCGAGATCGCCGTCGGGGTGGGCGACCACGGTGGTGCCCCGGCCGAGGATGGTGTCGCCGGTGAGGACCACCCGCTCGCCCCCGTGGTCGACGAGGAAGCAGACCGAGTCGGCGGTGTGCCCGGGGGCGGGCACCAGGTCGATCCGGAAGCCGGAGCCGCCGGCGGGCTCCCAGGACCCGGTGAGGGGTGCGGCGTCGACGGTGTGCGCCGGGTCGGCGGCGAGCACCGGGACGCCGCCGAGCAGCTCGGCGAGGCGGCGGGAGCCGTCGGTGTGGTCCGGGTGCCCGTGGGTGATCAGCACGAACCCGACCGGCGCGTGGGCGGCGATCCGGGCCAGGTGCTCCTCGTCGGCGGGACCCGGGTCGACCACGATCGCCTCGTCCCGCCCCGGGGCGCGCAGCAGCCAGGTGTTGGTGCCGTCGAGGGTCATCGGGCCGGGGTTCGGCGCGCGCAGCAGCGTCACCCACTCCGGCAGCGAATCGGCCAGCGCGGCCGCCGGCGTCGTCATGTGCCCCGTCATGGCTGCGATCGTACGACCCGACCGGCCACTCTTCGCGATCTTGAAAGCCGCACCGGCCACCGCACGGCCGGGAAGACCGTGAACGCGTGACCCCACCCGGCCGGGCCGGGTGGGGTCACGGCGAACGGAACCGGTCAGCCGACCTCGACGATGACCTCGACCTCGACCGGGGCGTCCAGCGGCAGCTCGGCCACACCGACCGCGCTACGGGCGTGCCGGCCGGCCTCCCCGAAGACCGTGCCGAACAGGTCGGAGGCACCGTTGATCACGCCGGGCTGGCCGGTGAAGCCGGGCGCCGAGGCGACGAAGCCGGTCAGCTTCACCACCTTGACCACGTTCTCCAGGCCCACCAGCGCGTCGATCGCGGCGAGCGCGTTCAGCGCGCAGCGCTGGGCGAGGTCCTTCGCCTGCTCGGCGGAGACACCCGCGCCGACCTTGCCGGTGGCGAGGAGCTTCCCCTCGGCCATCGGCAGCTGACCGGAGACGTAGACGGTCCGCCCGGACTGCACCGCCGGCACGTAACTGGCCACCGGGGGCACGACCTCGGGCAGTTCCAGCCCCAGCTCGGCGAGCTTGGCGTACGGAGCGGCGGTCATCCCTTCGGCCGCTTCAGGTAGGCGACGAGCTGCTCCGGGTTCGGTCCCGGGACCACCGAGACGAGTTCCCAACCGTCCTCGCCCCAGTTGTCGAGGATCTGCTTGGTCGCGTGGACCAGCAGCGGAACGGTGGCGTACTCCCACTTCTGCATCGTTGCCGGGCTCCCGTTGTCGTGGGGTGGATGTTCCGCCGACAGCCTACGGCCCGGTCGACGGCCGGGGCACGGGACGCGGCTCGGGGACCAGCGGCGTCTCCCCGCAGGGCCCCGAATGCCCGTAGCGCTGGGGGCAGCGTGACCGGTCCGGCAGGAGCAGGTCGCAGAAGACCCGGGACCGGTTGTTCTGGTCGTCGGCGGTGGACACGGTGGTCTCTCCGGCGTCCAGTTCGGGCAGGAAGCCGAGGGAGTCGGCCACCTGGTTGGCCAACGCGGTGGCCGCCGCGAGGTCCAGCACCCGGACCGGCAGGTGGATCACGTAGCCCGGCTCGTCGTCGTCCCGGCCACGGTCGACCTGCCGGGTCCGCAGGCGCAGCGGTTCGACCTGGTCGGGCGGTCTACGGTACGGCCGCTCGTTGCACGTGGACGCCACCACCGGCTCCCCGACCTCCCCCCGGCGCACGGGCCTGAAGTCGCCGTCGGGAAACTGGGTGCGGGGAGTGTTCTCCGCGTCGCGCATGCAACCGCCTCCGGGCGTCGTACCTGTCCGATCTGCCGTCTGCGGGGCGGGCGTCGCCGCCCACCCGTTCCCCCGCGCCGGGGCCGAACGTAGGGTCGAGATCCACCAAACGGCAACTGGACGCGCTCGAATCATCACGGACAGTCATATATGCGACAGGCCGGCCGTCCGGTTGCGGATATCGCGATCGGCCGGTCCGGCGGTAGGCGACCCACGCCCGGCACACGCCGGTGGAGTACGTCGACCCCCCGGTCGGCACCGGCGGCATTCGCACCGGGACCCCGGTCCGCCCCGGCGACCGCTACCCTCACGGGCGGGTCGGCGCTCCCGACCCGCCCACCAGAGAGCGTCACCGCCGCCGGTGACCGCGTAGCGCACTCCCGGGGGAGACGATGACCCAACCGCCGCAGGGTGGCCAGTTCCCGCCGCCGAGCGGTCCGCCGTTCGGCGCCGGCCAGCCGCAGCCCGACGCCCCGTACGGCACGCCGGGCCCCGCCCCGCAGTACGGTGGCGCGCCGGGATACCCGCCCCCGCCCGGCACGCCGGCCCCGCCGCCCGGGTACGGCGCACCCGTGCCTCCGCCCGTGTCCGGCGCACCCGGGTCCGGCGCACCGGTCTCCCCGTCCATGCCCGGTGGGCCCTACCCGCCCGCCGGATACCCGGCACCGGCCGGCGGCGCCTACCCGCCCGGCGGACCGTTCCCGCCCGGGTACCCTGCGCCGGCCCCGCCCCGGAAGAAGCGCGGGCTGCTGATCGCCTCGATCATCGTGGTGGTCGCTCTGCTGCTCTGCGCCGGTGGTGGGACCGCCGCCTTCTTCCTGCTGCGGGGAGCCGACCCGGGCGAGGGCGCGGACGAGCCGACGACCGCGGTCCAGGAGTTCCTCACCGCCGTCTACCAGGACCGCAACGCCGGTCGCGCGACGGACCTGGTCTGCTCCTCCTCCCGGGACCGGGAGAAGATCGCGGCCAAGGTGGCCGAGGTGGAGAAGTACGTCGCCGAGTACGACACGCCCCGGTTCCGGTGGACCGCGCCGGCGGTGGCCGACCGGACCGACGAGCGCGCCACCGTCACCACGAAGGTGACCGTGACCACCGCCGACGAGAAGGTCGCCGACCAGGAGCTGCGGTTCACCGTGATCCGGGAGACCGGCTGGTGGGTCTGCGAGGTCGGCTGATCGGAGACCGGTGGTTAGGCTCGACTGGTGCGAGCAGCTGAACAGCCGGTCGACCCGGCCGGCCCGGGGTGGCCGGCCCGCCTCCACGTGGTCACCGGCAAGGGCGGCACGGGCAAGACCAGCGTGGCGGCGGCGCTGGCCCTGGGACTGGCCGCCGGCGGCCGGCGCACCCTGCTGGTCGAGGTGGAGGGGCGACAGGGCGTCGCGCAGCTCTTCGGCACCGACCCGCTCCCGTACGAGGAGCGGCACCTGACCGACGCGCCGGGCGGCGGGGAGGTCCGGGCACTCGCGGTGGACGCCGAGGAGGCGCTGCTGGAGTACCTCGACATGTTCTACAAGCTCGGTGCCGCCGGCCGTGCCCTACGCAAGCTCGGTGCGATCGACTTCGCCACCACCATCGCCCCCGGCCTGCGTGACGTCCTGCTCACCGGCAAGGTCAAGGAGGCGACCAGCCGGACCAGCGGGCAGCGCCGGGTGTACGACGCGGTGGTGCTGGACGCTCCGCCCACCGGCCGGATCGGCCGGTTCCTGAACGTCACCGCGGAGACCGCCCGGCTGGCGAAGGTCGGACCGATCAAGACCCAGAGCGAGGGCGTGGCCGCCCTGCTGCGCTCCCCGATGACCGCGGTGCACGTGGTCACGCTCCTGGAGGAGATGCCGGTCCAGGAGACGCTGGACGCGGTCGCCGAGTTGACCTCGTTCGGATTCCCGGTCGGGCGGATCATCGTCAACGCCGCCCGCCCGCCGCTGCCCACCGGCCGGCCCACCAGCCAGGCCGAACTACGCCGGGGGCTGCTCGCCGCCGGGCTCCCGGCCGACCGTGCCACCGTGGCCGGACTGCACAGTGAGGCGGTCGACCAGGCCGTCCGGCGGGAGCTGGAGGAGACGCTCCGGGAGGAGCTGGCCGAGCTCGGCCGGCCGCTGGTCGAGCTTCCGCTGCTCCCGACCGGCGTGGACCGGGCGGGCCTGGAGACGCTGGCCGCCGCGCTCGTCCGGGCGGATTGACTCACACCTGCCGCCGGCACGGCGCGGGGAGCCGCACGAGCCCGATACGCTCGATTGGTGCCTTCTGAAGACGCAGCGCCGCTGCTGGACGTCGACCAGATCCTCGCCGACCCGGGCGTGCGGATCGTCGTCTGCTGCGGTGCGGGCGGGGTGGGTAAGACGACCACCGCGGCGGCGCTCGCGCTGCGGGCGGCGGAACGGCACGGCCGGCGTACGGTGGTGCTGACCATCGATCCGGCGCGCCGGCTCGCCCAGTCCCTCGGCCTGACCGAGCTGGACAACACACCCCGCCAGGTCAAGGGGCTCGACACCGACGGCGGCGGTGAGCTGCACGCCATGATGCTGGACATGAAGCGGACCTTCGACGACGTGGTGCTCCAGCACACCGACCCGGCGAAGGCGGCGGAGATCTTCGCCAACCCCTTCTACCAGGCGATGAGTTCGACCTTCGCCGGCACACAGGAGTACATGGCGATGGAGAAGCTCGGGCAGCTCCACGCCCGGGGCGAGTGGGACCTGATCGTGGTGGACACCCCACCGTCCCGCTCGGCGCTGGACTTCCTCGACGCGCCGGCCCGGCTCTCCCGCTTCCTCGACGGCCGGATGCTGCGGCTGCTGCTCGCCCCGGCGCGCAGCGGTGGGCGGAGCATGTTCAGCCTGGTCACCGCCTCGTTCGGGATGTTCTCGAAGGTGGTGCAGAAGGTTCTCGGCGCGCAGTTGCTGACCGACCTCTCCGGATTCGTCGCGGCGCTGGACTCGATGTTCGGGGGCTTCCGGCAGCGTGCTGAGCAGACGTACCGGATCCTCCAGGCCCGGGAGACGGCCTTCCTCCTGGTGGCGGCACCGGAACCGGACGCGGTCCGGGAGGCCGCCTACTTCGCCGGGCGGCTGCGGGAGGAGCGGATGCCCCTGGCCGGGCTGGTCCTCAACCGGGTGCACCGGCCGACGGTGACCACCCCGGACGCGACGGAGAGCCTCGCCGCGGCGGACCGGCTGGCGGAGCTGGGTGGCCACGAGGCCACCGTGGACGTGCTGCGGGCCCACGCCGCGCTGCTCCAGCAGTCGGCCCGCGAGCAGCAGGTGGCGGCGTCCTTCACCGAGGCGTTCCCGGCGGTGCCGACGGTGGCGGTGACGGCGCAGCCCGCCGACGTGCACGACGTCGACGGGCTGCGGACGATCGGGACGGCGATCAGCCGGCCCTGACCGGTGGCGGATGTCGCCGGATGACGGCCGGTCAGCCGGCGTTGACCAGGATCTTGTCCTTGCCCGCCTTCTCCTTGGCGTTCTTCCGCATGGCGGCCTCGAACATCTTGCGCCAGCTCGTCACCTGGGGGTGCCGGCGCAGCAGCGCCCGGCGTTCCCGCTCGGTCATGCCGCCCCACACGCCGAACTCGATGCGGTTGTCGAGCGCGTCGGCCAGGCACTCGTACCGAACTGGGCAGCTCCGGCAGATCCGCTTCGCCACGTTCTGTTCAGCGCCCTGTACGAACAGTGCGTCCGGGTCTCCGTTCTGACACGCCGCCAGCGACGGCCAGTCAGTGATCATGCCCATCTGTACTCGTCCCCCCTTGCAGTACCTACCGACTCCATGCGGGTCAGCCGGATTTCCCCCCGGTCATCCGCGCCCGACCTTCCCCAAGGCGGCACGGACGACATCTGGCTCTGTCGCCGCCCTCATCATGCTCCGTAGTCACCCGATTACGCAACGTTGTCGGCCAAATCCATCATTTCGGACACATCGCGCGTCTCGGACTACGGCCCGCCGCATACCCCGGCCGACCGGGTGAAAACCCTGCGGCGTCCCCACTTTCCGGGGACACTCGCCCGCCGGGCGCAACCCCGCACCGGGGGTCGTGCGTTTAGCACAACGAGGGCGGCGCACGCAGGAAATGGGGGAAACCTGCCCCGAAGCCGCCCACTACCTACTCGCGTACGCTGTCGAGGTGACCTGGATGCGGAAACGTGACCACAATCTGCTGACCAACGCCGCATCGCTACTGATATGCGGCCTGCTGGCCGGGGTGGTGGTGGCGGCCGCCGCGTTCCCTGCGGTGGCGATGTCCGGGCTGGCCGCCAAGGCCGGGGCCGAGACGCTCGGGAAGCTCCCGCCGGACCTGACCGTCAAGCGGGCCCCACAGATCAGCTACCTGCTCGCCAGCGACGGCAAGACCCCGCTGGCGACCATGTACGACGAGAACCGCCGCGACGTCAAGCTCAAGGACATCGCCCCGGTCATGCGGCAGGCCATCGTCGCCGCCGAGGACCACGACTTCTACAAGCACAACGGCGTCGACTTCAAGGGTGTCGCCCGGGCGTTCGTCAACAACAGCTCCGGCGCGGCCTCCCAGCAGGGCGCCTCGACGCTGACCATGCAGTACGTCCGACTGGCGATCGCCTACTCGGCGAGCCACCCGGCCGACGTGGTCGCCGCGACCGAGGACACCACCGCCCGCAAGGTCCGTGAGATGCAGTACGCCGTCCAGGTGGAGAAGAAGTTCTCCAAGGACGAGATCATGGAGCGCTACCTCAACATCGCCGCCTTCGGCAACGGCGCGTACGGCATCTTCGCCGCCAGCCAGGTCTACTTCAACAAGACGCCGGCCAAGCTCACCATCGACGAGGCCGCCATGCTCGCCGGCATGGTGAAGGCGCCGACCAGCTTCGACCCGACCACCAAGAGCGGCTACCCGCTCGCGGTGGAGCGCCGCAACTATGTGATCAACAACATGGTGGAGATCGGCGCCATCACCAAGGAGGAGGGCGAGAAGGCCAAGGCCGTCAAGCTCACCGTCAAGGGCAAGCGGGCACCGAACGGCTGCGTACAGACCCGGGACGCCCAGTGGGGCTTCTTCTGCGACTACTTCTACCGCTGGTGGCTCCAGCAGGAGGAGTTCGGCGCCACCACGTACGACCGGGAGCGGCGGCTCAAGAGCGGTGGCTACAACATCGTCACCACCCTCGACGTCCAGGCTCAGCGCGGCGCGGACAAGGCGGTCCGCAAGGCCAAGTCGGTCAACAGCAAGGAAGCCGCGATGGTGGCCGTGGTCGAGCCGGGCAGCGGCCGGGTGCGGGCGCTGTCGGTGAACCGAAACTTCAAGCTGGACGACCCGAACAAGCCGCAGAACAAGCCGCACAGCGACCCGGTGCAGCGGAACAAGAACAAGAAGCGGGGCAACTACCCGAACACGGTGAACCCGCTGCTCTCCGGCGGTGACGGCATCACCGGGTACCAGGCCGGCTCGACGTTCAAGATCTTCACCATCGTGGCCGCGCTGGAGAAGGGCGTCCCGCTCCAGTACACGATCAACTCGCCGAAGCAGTTCAAGTCCGAGTACATCGTGGAGCGCAACTCCCCGGCCGCCTGCCCGGGCACGAACAACTACTGCCCCACCAACTCGGTGGAGAGCATGGCCGGCCCGCACAACATGTGGAGCGCCTTCGGCCGCTCGGTGAACACCTTCTTCGTCCCGCTCCAGCAGCAGGTCGGCGCGAAGAACGTGGTGAAGGCGGCGCAGAAGCTCGGCATCACCTTCCGGGCCAGCAACGACGCCACGTTCGCCGCCACCGACCAGGCCGCCAACCAGTGGGGCGCGTTCACCCTGGGCGTCTCGCAGACCACCCCGCTGGACCTGGCGAACGCCTACGCCACCCTCGCCGCGGACGGCAAGTACTGCGAGCCGATCCCGGTGCAGAAGATCACCGGACCGGACGGCAAGACCCTGGACATCGCCAACCCGCGCTGCGAGCAGCGGATCAGCACCGAGGTGGCCCGCGCCGCCGTGGACGCCGCCCGGTGCCCGGTCGGTGACCGCTCCTCCACCTCGCGCTGCGCGGGTGCCACCGCAGGCAACGTCAAGGGCATCGTGGACGCGCCGGTCGCCGGCAAGTCCGGCACCACCGACTCCGAGAAGACCGCCTCGCTGGTCGCGATGACCAAGCAGTACGCGGTGGCCGGCATCATGGCCGACCCGGACTGGCCGCAGACCAACGTCAAGATGAAGCACAACCAGAAGGACGGCATCAACCCGCCGGTGTACGAGACGCTGCGGGACGCGATGAAGGGCAAGGAACGGATCAACTTCACCCCGCCGAGCGGCAAGATCGTCACGGGTGACCAGCGCTCCATCCCCCGCGTCCGGTGCGAGTCGGTCGACACCGCCCGCAACCGGTTGAAGGGTGCCGGCTTCGAGGTCGTGGTCAGCGACATCAAGATCTCGTCGAGCTGCCCGGCCGGGAGCGTCGCCGGCACCAGCCCGGACGGACGCACCATCAAGGGCGGCGTGGTCACCATCCAGATCAGCGACGGCAACGGTGGCGGCACGCCGGGTGACAACGGTGGCGGCACGCAGCCGGGTGCTCCGCCCCGAGGCGGCACGGACCGGCCCAACCGGTAACCGGTCCGGACACCACGAAGGGCCCCTGCCGTCGCACACCAGCGACGGCAGGGGCCCTCGTCAGTTTCCGGTCCGACAGCTCGGGAAGCCGGTCGACGACCCGGGTCGGCCGACCGCTCAGACGGCGAGCTGGCGGCGTACCTCGGCGGCCACCCGGCCCCCCTCGGCCCGGCCGGCCACTGCGGCCTGGGCCGCCTTCATGGCCGGGCCCATCTGCGCCTTGCCGCCGAACCCGCCCGCCGCGAGCGCCCCCGCGACCAGCTCGGCCAACTCCTCGTCGGAGAGCTGCCTCGGCAGGTAGCGCTCCAGCACCTCGCCCTCGGCGGTCTCCTTGCCGGCCTGCTCGGTGCGCCCCGCCTCGGCAAAGGCGGTCGCCGCCTCACGGCGCTTCTTCGCCTCCTTGGTCAGCACGGCGAGCACCTCGTCGTCGGAGAGCTCCCGCTTGGCCTTGCCCGCGACCTCGGCATTGCCGACGGCCGCCAGGGCCATCCGCAGGGTGGAGGTGGTCAGCTCGTCCCGGGCCTTCAGGGCGGCCCGCATGTCGGTGGTCAGGCGGTCCTTAAGCGTGCTCATGGTCGGTCAAACTACCCTGAACGGCATGCGAAAGCGCACCTTATTCCGGCTCGCGACCGCCACCGCCGCCCTCGGCGCGGCCACCCTGGCGTACGCCTCGCTCGTCGAGCGCAACATGTTCACCCTCCGCCGGTACGACGTGCCGGTGCTGCCGGCCGACGCCGAACCGCTGCGCATCCTGCACCTCTCCGACCTGCACATGACTCCTGACCAGGAGCGCAAGCAGCGGTGGGTGGCGTCGCTGGCCGCCCTGGACCCGGACCTGGTGGTGGTCACCGGGGACAACATGGCCCACCCCGACGCGGTGCCCGGTGTGCTCCGTGCCCTCCAACCACTGCTCGACCACCCGGGTGCCTTCGTCTTCGGCTCCAACGACTACACCGGTCCGGTCTGGAAGAACCCGTTCTCCTACTTCCTGCCCGACCGTGAGTACGCCGAGGGCGTCGCGCTGCCGTACGAGGAGTTGCGGTCGGTCTTCACCGGTGCCGGCTGGGCCGACCTGAACAACTCCCGGACCACCATCAAGGCCGGCGGGCGGCTGGTCGAACTCGTCGGGGTCGACGACCCGCACATCGAACGGGACGACTACTCGCTGGTGGCCGGGGCGGTCGCCGAAACCGCCGACCTCTCCATCGGCCTGACCCACTCCCCCGAGCCCCGGGTGCTCGACGAGATGGCCGCCGACGGCTTCGACCTGCTGCTGGCCGGTCACACCCACGGCGGGCAGGTCTGCGTACCGGGAGTGGGAGCGCTGGTGACCAACTGCGAGCTGCCCCGCGCCATGGCCAAGGGCCTGCACCGCTGGCCCGGCTCCGACTCGTGGCTGCACGTCTCGGCCGGTCTGGGCACCCACCCGACCGCCCCGGTCCGGTTCGCCTGCCGCCCGGAGGCGAGCATCCTCACCCTGATCCCTCGCTGATCCGGCACCTGCGCCGCCGCTGACCGGAGGCCGAGGCGGGCGCGGGGGTACCGAGTTTGATCCCCGGGGCGGGTGGGCTAGTATTTGTCCGCACGCCTCGGGGTGTGGCGCAGCTTGGTAGCGCGCTTCGTTCGGGACGAAGAGGTCGTCGGTTCGAATCCGGCCACCCCGACAGAGGCAGAGCGGGCCTGGTGAGATGCTGTCTCACCAGGTCCGCTGCTGTAAGTGGAGCGTTCCATTTCAGCGAATTACGTCGATTCTTGCTGGCCTTCCTCGCCCTCGTTCTGCTCGATAGTCAGCGGAAAGTCAGCGAAGGGTTCTCAGACCCGGTCGGCACCCGTCTCGGACGTGTGCGTGTATCGATCGAGCGTGGTCGAGATCTGCTCGTGCCCCATCACGCGGGCCGCATCGTCGAGCGGTACGCCGTCCGTGATCAGCCACGGGGCGTACGAGTGGCGCAGGTCGGCCCTGTCCCGGAGCACGCACTACCCGGCGGTTGGCTAGTGCCTCGTCCCGCAGTCCTGCACAGGTGATCCGGGCGGCGGCTCTTGGAGTTGATCGCGAACCCGGATTTCGGTAGGCCGATCTGCCACTGCCACAGATTGTGCCGCCGCCCGCCCGCCCGGCCGGCCGGCCGGCCGGCCGAGGACGCCACCCCGACAGCAACTGAGTGTCCGAGGCTTCGTGGCTGCCTGAGGTGTGATCCGCTCGGCGTGTCGTGTATCTGAGCTGCCACAACTGTGTGCGGTAGCGGATGTCCGCTCATCCGCCGCCACTCCGTTGTGCAGCAGCCGACCGCACCCGACCCGCACCAGCCTCAGCAGCCCGCTTGACCTCGGACGACAGCCGATCCACCCTCCTCGCCACCAGTTCGGGACGGAGAAAGGCCGGTTCAGGCGCGTACGAAGTTGAGGTCGAAGTCCTTTCGCCAGGACTTGCCCCCGTCCTCGGACGCCTCCCAACGGCCGAGGATGCGGTCCTTGTCGACGTCGGCGACGAAGCGTTGGTGGAAGTCCGGGTCTTCGCGGGTCATCGTCCAGTGCCCGCCACCGAAGGTCACCGCGAACTCGCGACAGACTCCGCGATCGTCCTGGTAGAGCGCGACGAACCGGTCGTTGGCATCGCTGCGTCCGAGGACGAGGCTCATCTCGGAGTGCGCGTGCCCGTCTCCACCGAACTCCGACCGCACGAGCAGCAACGACTCCCCGAGCCACTCGATCACGGTGGCGCCCGGCACCTCGGTGCCTGCCGGTTCGAGGAACCAGGCGTCCGATATCGTCGCCGTCCAATCGCCGACGAGGCCGTTGAGCTTCGCCATCTCGGTGTTTCGCATCGTTTCCTCCCGGTCGATCCGACGCCGCCCGGCACGTCGACGCCGCCACCGCAGGGCAGGCACCCCACCCCGGCTCAGGCAGTTCCCCACACTGATCGTGCCCCACCCGGCCGACCAGCGCTCCTGGAGAGGACGACGAGCAAGCCGTCTCATGATGGCCTCTCCGACGGCGACGGGCAGGTAGCTGGCTTCTTGATGTGATTCGCTGTCTTCCCACTCGGGGATGTCTGCCGGGTCGTCGCCTCCGATGCCCATCGACACGTCGCTGTGCCGGGCGCGGAAGTAGAACCGCTCACCGTCTGGCAGAGCGCCTTCTACCTGCACGGGGGCTGCCGCACACGTCACGTGCGCCGCCCAGCCCTCGGCCTCGAGGGTGGCGGCGAGTCGGAGCCAGGACGCACCGTGTCGCTGGTGCCACCGCCGCCGAGCCTCATCCACCGTGCTACTCCTCAGCCTCGCATCCGGCCGAGCCGACACTTGGCGATCATGCCGGAAGCGGACTGAGCGACTGGTCCGGGCCGCTGAGCGGCCGGACGAACTGTCGGTCGCGGGCGCTGACCGAGGCCGTCGGGCCGGCTGCCCGGAGGACGACATCGAGAACCAGGTCCGAGTCCGCCACGTAGGCCCCGCTGGCCCAGGCGGCATTCGCCTCGACCACGGCCCAGTGGCCGTCGACCAGTCCCACGTCGACGACGATGGCGGAGGGCAACGTGTGCCCGTATCCGGCGAGTAGGTCGGCGCCGAAGGCCAGCGCGTCGGCCGAGGGAGGGCCGAGATGCAACCGGCCGTGCTCGGCGTACTGGCTGCCCGCGTGGACCGCACCGTCGAGCAGGTGCAGCCGGTACTCGGCGGTGAAGTCGACGACGTCGCTGACGAGCACCGGAGTCCGTCGGTCGACAGCATCCGGTCCGGGCAGACGGGATCCGTCAGTGTAGATCATCGCGGGGATGCTCTTGTCGTTGGGCGACTTGACGAAAGCTGGGCGACGGAGTTCGTAGGCCTCACCGATCGCGACCAGGGCGATCTCCCTGCGGGTGAGTTCACGGGGAAGCCGGGTCAGCCAGCCGGGCTCGGCCTCCAGGGGTGCGATGCCGAGCAGCGGCGCGACGGCGTCGGCGAAGCTCGGTCCCGCATGGAGGTGATCAGCGCAGGTCCCGGCGGGCACCTCGAAGGTGGGAAGCTGCACAGTACGTAGTCCGCGTCGGTGGGCGGCGTCGCGCAGACGTTGGGCCGAGGCGGTCAGGCGCGGTGGCAGCACGAGTGTCACGACTGGTCATCCTGCCTCGACCCGCCACCTCGTTCACAGCAGTTGTCCGGCGGTCCGACCCGGTGCGGAAGTCGCCTGGTCTGGCAGGATCGGAGCCCATGCACCCCTTCCAGCACTTTCTCCTTCCCGGGTTCGACCAGGTGGCCGCCGACACCTGGGCCAACGACGAGCGGATCGTGATCCAGCCGGTCTTCTTCAACCTGGTTCCCGACCTGCCCGCCGCGCTCACGGACCTGACCGCGCTTCGGAAGGGGTTGGCGAAGATGGCCGCTGCCCAGGGTGGCGCGCTGATCGAGGCAGACGTCGAGTCGGTCGGCGGGCAGCCGGCACTTCGCCAGGTCATCAAGGTCAAGCTGCCCAACCAGCCCCACGGCCAGGCCTTCCTCGGCAGCTACATCGTGCCGAAGGCCGCGTGCAGCGCGGTGCTGCGGGTGCAGGCCGCCGAGAGCGGCATGACCGGCCAGCGGGAAGCGCTGGTCATGGCCAGGACCGGTCCCGCGAACTACTTCCGACCCCATCCGTACGGACCGGAGGGCGAGGGCGGCCTGCCGTCGCACGTCGCCGACGATGCGGCGTACGACGCCCAGTTCCCACAGCACCCGCTGACCCGGGTACGCCAGGTGCTGGCCCAGCTCGCCCAGCAGGTCGAGTTGCACCCCGGCTTCGCCGCGCTGCCGCCGTTCGCCCCCTGAGGTCGTGATCGGTCCGGTGGGCCCGGACGGGCGAAACCCTGTTGCCCCCACCACCACGGCGAAGCACGATTCCGGGATGACCGGAGTCGCCCACCTGGACGCCGACGAGGTGCACGCCGTCCTCGACGCTCTCGCGAGCGCCGGTTGCCCGGCGTGGATCGGTGGCGGTTGGGGCGTCGACGCTCTCGTCGGTCGGCAGACCCGCAGTCACCGGGATCTCGACCTGCTGATCCCGGCGGATCGCGAGGCGGCGGCACTGCGTTCTCTCGGACTGCTCGGCTACACGGTGGAGACCGACTGGCGTCCGGTCCGGGTCGAGGTCGTCGCCGCCCGACGCGGCCGGGTGGACCTGCACCCGGTGACGTTCGACGCGGCAGGGGACGCCTACCAGGCGGGCCTGGACGGTACCTCCTTCCACTATCCCGGGGACTGCTTCACCACCGGCACCATCGCCGGTCGCGCGGTCGGCTGCCTCTCCGTCGAGCAGCAGTTGAGTCTGCACAGCGGCTACGAACCCCGTGACGTCGACCGCGCCGACCTCGCCCTGCTCCGGCAACTCGCGTCGGCCTCCACCGGGCAACCTCCGCAGGTCACCGGGACACCGTGAGGACGGGTGGGCGCGGGAACCCGGTCGCCACCCGCGCACACCCGACCGGCCGGCGACGGGCCGGTGTGGACTCTCAGAGCGTCAACACGACCGTGGAGATGCTGCGCGCCCCGACGTTCACGCTGACCTGCCCGCCGTTCACCGTGGTCGGCTGGCTGGCCGCGTTGGCGTTCTGCGAGGTCAGGTAGTACTCCGCCGTCGTGACGTTCTGCGGCACCTGGATCACCGCGTTGTTCACCGCACTGGTCGACCGGTTGAGGATCACCAGCGTGATCTTCCCGCCGCCCCGGTATGCGGTCACCTCCAGCGGTGACGCCTTGGAACTCTTCGTCAGGGCGACCCGCTGGTAGCCGGGGCGGACGTACTTGGCGTACTGCGAGAACGCGTACCCGCGCTTCAGCGGGACCCCGGCGGTGGTGCCGTAGGCCGCCTCCCCGTCGCCGATGAAGGAGTAGTAGCGCTTGCCGTACCACCAGACGTAGGCGCTCCAGTTCGACTCCATCGACCTGTGCACCGTACGCATGATGTCGTCGAGCGTCTCGTTCCAGACCGCCTGGTTGCTGGGGTTCCCCCAGATGTTGGAGCCGCTGCCGTCGGCCTCGTGGAGGTTCCACTCGGTCATCCACACCGGCTTGTCGTGCTGGGCGGCCAGGTCGTAGGGCTTCAGCCGGCCCGACGCCTCGGTGCCGTACAGATGGCCGCCGATGTAGCCGATGTTGTTCCGGGCACTGGCGTCGTTCAGGGTCGGATCGGTGTAGCCGTAGTTCAGGTTCACCGCCTCGGCGACCATCAGCCGGGTGTTCTGCACCTTGGCGCCCTGCTCACGTACGAAGGTCTGCAGCTCCGTGCCGCTCCAGTCCATCGAGTCGTAGTCCGGGTGCCAGTCCGGCTCGTTCTGCACCGAGGTGACGTCGACCGTCACGCCCTGGTTGCGCATGTACTGCACGTAGCTGTTCAGATGGTTGGCATAGTCGTCGTAGTACTCGGGCCTCAGCTTGCCGCCGTTGATCCGGCTGTTGTTCGTCTTCCACGCCGCCGGTGCCGTCCACGGCGACGCGAGGATCTTCACTCCCGAACCGTACGTTTTCGCCGTCTTGAGGGCGTTGACGTGGATCGGCCATTCGCTGGAGACCGGCGAGAGGCCGGTACGCACGATCGACAGGCCCAGCTGGTTGGGGCCCAGCCCGACCAGGGTCTGCGTCTCCGCCGTCGACCAGGCGCCGCCCCAGATCGACTGCGCCGCCCCGAACCCGTCGATCGTCTGGTAACCGTTGGCGCTGTTCACCGTGATGTCCGCCGGCCCGTTCGGCGGCGGCGTGGTGGGCGGTGGGGTGGTGGGCGGTGGCGTGGTCGGACCGGTGGTCGGCGTGACCCCGCCGGTGCAGGTCACCCCGTTCAGCGCGAAGCTGGTCGGCGCGGGGTTGCTTCCGCTCCACGAGCCGTTGAAGCCGAACGAGGTCGTACCGTCGGTCGGAATGGCACCGTTGTAGCCGACGTTCCTGGCGGTCACCGCCGCACCGCTCTGGGCGACGGTCGCGTTCCAGGCCTCCGCGACCCGCTGGCCGGCGCTGTAGGTCCAGGTCAGCGTCCAACCGGTAACGGGGTCACCGAGATTGGTGACGGTGACGTTGGCCCCGAAGCCGCCCTGCCACTGCGACGCCACGGCGTAGTTCACCGAACAGCCGGCGGCGGCTGCCCCGGCTGGCAACGCCCCGGCGACCGCGGCCGATGCCAGCAGCACGGCACCCGCCGACACCACGGCGGTGTTCACTCTGCGTCTCTTCATGGAAGATCTCCTGACTGGGGATGCGGCCGACAATCGGGCTCCGAAGGCTCGGAAGCGCCTGACGGCCGCGCCGGGCAGACCGGTGACGGGTCCGCCGAGGGGGTGGTGGAGGAACGCCGGCCCGTCGAGTTCCCCGTACGGGGCCAGGAGAGATCCACACTGGAGACGGGCTTCGGGACGGCCCTCCAGCCGCCCGTCCGGCCGCCGGCCAGGTGGTGCGCCAGCCCGGAACTGCCGGAGGAGTCGACCCCGAGCCGACGATGTTAGCGCTCACATTACGGCCAGTCCGGAAGCCGTCCCACCGGCCCGGTGCGGGCAGGCGGACGACGGGATGGCTGGTGATCGCGGCCAGCGGAGCCACACGGCGCCCTACCGTGTCGGCCGGTTCGATGGAGCCGGCCAACTCCACTGCTCATCGCAGGCCCGCAGGCGATCTCCGCACAGCGAGCGCACGAAATCCTTCTCTGGTCGCCACGAAAACTAGTCCGCCCAGCGACACATGTCAATGATCATCGATTCGATACCTCGCCCCCCGTGCGACGACGAGGCCGGGCCGACCACGCGAACGGGCCCCGGAGCAGCAGCTCCGGGGCCCGTTGCGGTGCCGACGGTCAGGCGACCTCGGCCGTGGTACGGATCCGGTCCAGCGCCGGCGCGGCGATCGGCGAGCTGGCCTTCAGGTACGCGATCAGCGCGTCCAGGTCGATCATGCCGGTGACCGCGTTGGTGCCCTGCGGCAGGACACTGAACCCGTCACCGCCGCCGGCCAGGAAGCTGTTCACCGTGATCCGGTAGGTGGCGGCGGTGTCGACCGCCGTACCGCCGATGGTGAGGCTGCCCCGGACGACCCGGGTGCCGGCGCACGGGTCGGCGGCCGGCGCGGTGGTGCCGTTCACGTCGACGACGTAGCGGACGGACGCCGACGGGTAGAGCGTGCGGCCGACGACGAACTGCTGCTCCAGCATGCAGTAGAGCTGCGCACCGGTCAGGTCGAGGGTGGTCAGGTTGTTGGCGAACGGCTGGACCGTGAACGCCTCTTCGTACGTCACCTGACCGGCGTCGATGTCGGCCCGCACCCCGCCCGGGTTCATGAACGCGGCGACCGCGTTCTGCTCGGTGTCGGTGGCGGCGAACTGCGCGTCGGCGATCACGTTGCCCATGGTGGACTCGCCCAGGGTCGTGCCGTACAGGGTCTCCTGGGCGCGGCTCAGCGGGCCGCTGGTGGTGCCGACGACCTGGCCGGCGATCGGGCCGAGGACCTCCTTGTAGCGGGTGATCAGCTCGGTCTGCGCCCGGTCCTTGGCGACGTCCCGGGTGACCACGACGTTCTCCGCCTTCATGGTGAGCACGTCACCACTCCGCCGGTCGATCTTGAGGTCGATGTCGGTGACGAGCCGGCCGAACGAGCTGGCGCTGGTGACCAGCTTGCCGTTCACCTCGCAGTTGTACGCCTGGTGGGTGTGGCCGCTGACGACGACGTCGATCGACCGGTCCATCCGCTTGGCGATGTCCACGACCGGGCCGCTGAAGTCGACGCAGTCGTTGATGCCGCCGGACCCGGCCTGGTTGCCGCCCTCGTGCAGCAGGACGACGATGGTCTGCACGCCCCGGCGGCGCAGCTCGGCGGCGTACCGGTTGGCGGTCAGCGCCTCGTCGGCGAAGGTCAGGCCGGCGGTGCCCTCCCGGCTGACGATGTCCGGGGTGCCCTCCAGCGTCATGCCGATGAAGCCGATCTTCACGCCGTCCACCTTGTGGATGGCGTACGGGGGCAGCAGCGGCTTGCCGGTCGAGGTCTTGAACGCGTTGGCCGACAGGTACTGGAAGCCGGCTCCCCGGTACGGGGTGCCGTCGGCGCAGCCGTCGACCGGGTGGCAGCCACCGTTCTGGATCCGCAGCAGCTCGGCGGGGCCCTCGTCGAACTCGTGGTTGCCGACGCTGGCGTAGTCGAGCCCGGCCAGCGACAGCGCCTCGATGGTCGGCTCGTCGTGGAACGCGGCGGAGAGCAGCGGCGACGCGCCGATCAGGTCACCGGCGGCGACGGTGATGGTGTTCTTGTGCTTCCTGCTCTCCTGGCGGAGCTGCTTGAGGTAGGTCGCCAGGTATTCGGCACCGCCCGCGGTCTGCCCGGCGATGGTGCCGCTGGAGCCGCTCGGCGGTTCCAGGTTGCCGTGGAAGTCGTTGAGGGCGAGCAGCTTGACGTCGACCGGTTTCGGGCCGACCGGGTGGGCCTGGGTGGGGGTCGCGGCAACCGCGCTCAGCGCTGCCGCGGTGAGCGCGGCCAGACCGAGCGCGGTCCGGCGGCGCATCCCGGAGACGGACATGGAACTCCTCGTGAGGGTCGGTGCGTGGGGCCGGCGCGGTACCGTCCGGCTGCCCTGATCCGTACCGTTGCAGTGATCGCTCGCAGGTGCGGCGTGGGGGTCGCGGTCCTGCCGGGACAGCCTCTCATCCGCGCCGCGATCGGTCGACCGGACGAGTACAACGGAGCTTCGGATACGTTCGGCCACCTCAGCCGGTCGGACGGACGGTTCCGGCATGACGGCCGGATGAACGGGTGTCCCGGCCGGGATGCCCCGCGCCGCGACAGCGGTGGACGGCGGGTCGTGGCCGACAGCTGTCGTACCGTCGGGGTAGGAATGGCGGGTGACCACGACGAACCGGCCGGCGCAGACGGTGCGTTCCGCCGACAGCACCCCGATCGCCTACGAACCCTCCGGGGAGGGTCCTCCGATCGTGCTGGTCGGGGGCGCCTTCAACGACCGGGCGACGGCGCAGCCGCTGGCCGCCGCCCTGGCCCCGCACTTCACGGCGTACACCTACGACCGGCGGGGGCGCGGCGACAGCGGAGACACCGCGCCCTACTCGGCCGACCGGGAGGTCGACGACCTCGCGGCGCTGATCGGCGCGGCCGGCGGTTCGGCGTACGTCTACGGGCTCTCCTCGGGAGCGATCCTCGCCGCCCGGGCCGCCGCCCAGGGGCTGCCGATCACCGGTCTCGCCCTCTTCGAGCCGCCGTTCGCGGTGGACGGGCGCGCCGGCTCCCGGCCGGGCCTCGCCGCCGCGCTGGCCGAACTGGTCGCGGCGGACCGCCGTACGGAGGCCGTGGAACTCTTCATGACCTCGGCGGTGGGACTGCCCGCCGAGGCGGTCGCCGGGATGCGGCACGACCCGAGCTGGCCGTTCCTGGAGCGGATGGCGCACACCCTGGCGTACGACGCCACCATCACCGGCGACGGCGCCCTTCCCCGGGACGAGCTGGCCGCGATCACGGCACCGACTCTGGTGGTGGACAGCACAGCGAGCCCGGACTGGCTGCGGCAGGCGACCCAGCGCACGGCCGAGGCGGTTCCCGGGGCCGGGCGGCTCAGCATGGCGGGCGGGTATCACGAGGTGCCCCCGGCCGACCTCGCCGTCGAGCTACGCCGGTTCTTCCTCGGGTGATCGACGGAACGGAGGCGAACCGACGGTCCGGCGCACATCCGACGGTCCGGACTCGCGATCGACGCGGTCCGGCGCACAGCCGACGGTCCGGTGCACGATCGACGCGGTCCGGCACCGCGATCGACTTGGTCGGGTGAGGCCCGCCGCGCCGGCCTCCCGTCAGAGCCGGCGCGGCGGTGGCTTTCGGTCGGTCAGCGGCAGGCGTAGCTGCCGCCCAGGCCGTGGTACGGCCGGGCCGGGTTCTCGATGACGGGATCGCCGCCATCGTCGAACGGGCCGAAGCGGCCGGCGTCCCGCTGGTCGCGGGCTGCCAGGTCGCGCAGCGCCCAACGCCCCGCAGAAGGCATGCGCCTGTTGATGGGAAGGTTCTCGTCGTTCAGGCTGCTGTTCACGATTCCCCCACATTCCGAGAGCCAGCGACGGTCCTGCCGGCACGGGATCCCACGTTTCCGTGAGAATGCCTGAGGCTATCGATGGTGATGCCAGTCGTGGACATCGAGAAAGCTGCAAGGGCAACTAACAACTGGCCGGTTGATCAACCACAACCGAACGGACTACGTGACTCAAACGATCGGCGTATGCCTATGCACTGAGGGTGATCGCGCAGGTCGGCACCGGTGAACATCGGCCAGATCGTCCAACGGCTACGGAGAAAGAGCCGATCGGCGGGAGATGTGACCACGCCGACATCCCGCGAGCGAGATTCGGTGTGCGATTCCGGAAAATGCGCAGGCAGACACAGCCCCGTCGTTGTTGCGCCCGGGACACGCCCACCACAGACGCCGATGCGTCGCGCCGTTCCCGCCCGCCGAGTACGCGGCGGCCGCCCACGGCGACCACGGGTGTCGACTGTGGACATCCGCCGGTACGACGCTACACCGCGCCGTCCGACCCGGTCCACGTTCCCGCCGTCGCGTGTCGGACCGTCGCCGCCAGATCGGCCGGCTCCCACCGTCCGGCCACCCCGGGGCGTGCCGCCAGGTAGTCGACGATCCGGTCGACGGCCCAGCCGTGCGACTCGGCGAGCCCGGCGGCGAGCAGGCCGAGGTAGGCCGCGGCGGGCGGATTCCACGGGACGTCGCCGGCCCGCCAGGGCGCGGTGAACGTCAGCAGTGGGTACCCCTCCCGGTGGCCGGCGCAGACCAGGGTCTCGTACCGACCCGGCCCGACCGCCACCGAACCCCGCTCCACGGCGACGGCCAGCGCCACCAGGTCCGCGCCCGGCGGACGGTACATCTCCTGCGCCGCGACGTCGGCGAACTGCCCGGCGGTGAGCAGGTAGGCCCGGGCCGCGACCAGGCCCGGCAGCGCCAGGTCGTAGAAGGCCATCCCGCCGGTCCAGGCTCGCGACTCGCCGGTGAAGTAGACCCCGCCGGGGAGGAACACCGGAACGTCGCGGCGGGGCGGCCGGCGGTCCCGGCAACCCGGGTACGTCCGCAAGCCACCGGGTGGCCGGCCGCCGCCGAGGTAGCAGCCGAGCCGGGCGGCGTGCAGATTCGAGCCGTAGGCGACGTACCACACCAGGTCCGACGACACCGACACCTCCCGGTCGGCCCAGGGTATCCACAGCCCACGTCCACAGCCTGTGGATAGAACGTGTGTACGAGCACCGGAGCGGCCGGCGGGGCCTGGGTAACCTTGGTCGTGCGGCTGATGGCCGCTCACCCGCCCCCGACCTGGAACGACGCCCACGTGGACCTGGACCGAGTCATCCGTGACGTCACGGTGCGCCTGCCGATGGCGTCCACCGCGGTCGAGGCGTGCCAGTGGGTTGTCAGCACCCTCTCCCGGTACGCCCCGGCGACCATCTCCGTCCTGCTCCAGGTCCACGACCGGCTGCGCTGCGTCGCGGCGACCGGCTCCTGGCAGGTCTACGCGACCGTGCCACCGAAGGCGGGCATCGTCGGCCGGGTCTACGCCTCGGGCACCGGGGTCACCGTGGCCCGGGTCGCCGACGACCCGGACTATCTGCCCGTCCGACCGGACGTGACCGCCGAGATCTGCGTGCCGGTGGTCGACCCGGCGGGCCGGCCCCTGGGCGTGCTGGACCTCCAGTGGTGCAAGCCGGTGGAGCTGGGGCCGTGGCGGGAGACCGCAGAACGGATCGCCACCCGGCTCGGCGCGCGGATCGTGGCGTTGGGCGGCCCGCCGGCCGAGACACGCGGTGAGAAGATGCTCCGGCACGCTGCCGCGCTGACCGCCGCACCGACCGAGTGGGACCTGATGACCGCGGCGATCTGCGCGGCCCGGGACGTCTCCACGCTCTCCGCGGCCGTGCTGGTCCTGCCCGGTCCGGACGGCCCCCGGCTCGGAGCCCCGCCCCGCGTGCCCGGCGAACTGGAGGGCCGGGTGCGGGCCGAACTGGTCGAGGCGGGCCCGGAACCGCTGGGCCGGATGATGAGCCGGGCACACCGGTACGGTGCCGGCTACACCCTGGGCGAGGCGGGACACCCGCCGACCGAGGAGCACCAGCCGCTGGCCCGGGCCGGCGTCCGCACGCTGATCACCGTGCCGTTCGGACCGCCCGACGCCGGTGGCGTCCTGCTCGTGGCCGACGAGCGACTGCTCCAACCGGACCCGACCACGGTCAACCTGATCGAGTTGCTGGCCGGGCAGGCGTGGACCTCCCTGGACCGGCTGCGCACCCTGGCCCGGTTGCGCGAGCGGGCCAGCTCCGACCCGCTCACCGGACTGCGGCACACCGGGCCGTTCGGCGAGCGGATCGCCACCGCCACGCCGGGACGTACCGCCCTGCTGGCGATCGACGTGGACGGCTTCAAGAGCGTCAACGACACGTACGGGCACCAGGCGGGCGACCGGCTGCTGGTCGGACTGGCCCGGGCCCTGGAGGCGGCGCTCCGCCAGGGGGACGAGCTGTACCGCATCGGCGGGGACGAGTTCGTGGCGGTGCTCGAGGTGAGCCGCCCGGACGAGGCGGTCCGGATCGCCGAGCGACTCACCCAGGCGGCCCGGGGCACCGGCCAGACGATCAGCGTCGGAGTGGCCCTCCCCCGGCCCGGCGAGTCCCCCGAGTCGACGCTGCGCCGCGCCGACCAGGCCCTCTACGCCGTCAAACGCCGAGGACGCGACGGCGTCCAGCTCGCCGCCGCGTAGTGGCGGCTCACCGCCCTGAGGCGGTAGCTGAGGTGTTTCGTGGTAGCAGGGGACCCCTGCTCATCAAAAAGCGGTAACAGGGGTCCCCTGCTACCACCCGGCAAAGCTCCGGCGGGCGCACTCGGCCGGCGCGGAACTGAGGTGGGCGCGGAACTCAGCGGGTGCGGAACTCGGCGGCGAGCAGCTCGGCGATCTGCGCGGTGTTCAGGGCGGCCCCCTTGCGGAGGTTGTCGCCGGTGACGAAGAGGTCCAGGGCGCGCGGGTCGTCGAGAGCGCGGCGGATCCGGCCGACCCAGGAGGGGTCGGTGCCGACCGCGTCGATCGGCATCGGGAACTCGCCCGAGGCCGGATCGTCGACCAGGATCACCCCGGGCGCGTTGCGCAGCGCCTCACGGGCGCCCTCGGCGTCCACCTCGGCGGCGAAGACGGCGTGCACGGCCACGGAGTGCCCGGTCACCACCGGCACCCGTACGCAGGTGGCGGAGACCTTGAGGTCGGGCAGTCCGAGGATCTTGCGCGACTCGTTGCGCAGCTTCATCTCCTCGGAGGACCAGCCGCCGTCGGCGAGCGAGCCGGCCCAGGGGACCACGTTCAGCGCCAGCGGCGCGGGGAACGGGCCCAGCTCGTCCCCCACCGCTTGGCGTACGTTGCCGGGGCGGGAGCCGAGCGCGCGGTCCCCGGCGATCTTGCCGAGCTGGGTGTGCAGGGTGTCCACCCCGGCCTGCCCCGCTCCGGACACCGCCTGGTACGAGGAGAGCACCAGCTCGCGCAGGCCGTACTCGCGGTGCAGCGGCGCGACGGCGACGATCATCGCGAGGGTGGTGCAGTTCGCGTTGGCGATGATCCCCTTCGGCCGGTTGCGCACCTGGTCCGGGTTGATCTCGGGCACCACCAGCGGGACGTCGCGGTCCATCCGGAACGCCCCGGAGTTGTCCACCGCGACCGCGCCCCGGCTGACCGCGACCGGCGCCCACTCGGCGGAGACCTCGTCGGGCACGTCGAACATGGCCACGTCCACGCCGTCGAACGCCTCCGGCGTCAGCGCCTGGACGACCAGTTCCTCACCCCGGCAGCGCACCTTTCGCCCGGCCGAGCGCGGCGAGGCGATCAGGCGGATCTCGCCCCACACGTTCTTGCGGGCGGAGAGCAGCTCGCACATCACGGTGCCGACCGCACCGGTCGCCCCGACCACGGCGAGGGTGGGCAGCGGCGCCATCGGCGCTACCGCCCGGTTCCCGCGTAGACCACGGCTTCTTCGTCACCACCGAGTTCGAACGTGTCGTGGATGGCCCGCACGGCCACGTCGAGGTCAGTGTCCCGGCAGACCACGGAGACCCGGATCTCCGAGGTGGAGATCATCTCGATGTTGACCCCGGCCGCGCCGAGCGCGGCGAAGAACCCGGCGGCCACGCCGGGGTGGGAGCGCATGCCGGCGCCGATCAGCGACACCTTGCCCACGTGGTCGTCGTAGAGCAGGCCCTTGAACTTGACCGACTCCTGGATCTTGTTGAGCGCGGCCATCGCGGTCGGGCCGTCCGTCTTGGGCAGGGTGAACGAGATGTCCGTCCGTCCGGTGCCCTCGGTGGAGACGTTCTGCACGATCATGTCGATGTTGATCTCGGCACCGGCCACGGTGTCGAAGATCCGGCCGGCCGCTCCCGGCTCGTCCGGCACCCCGACGATGGTGATCTTCGCCTCGCTGCGGTCGTGGGCGACCCCGGTGATCAGTGCTTGCTCCACAGGAAGGTCCTCCATCGATCCGGTGACCATGGTGCCGGTGTTGGTCGAGTATGACGAACGGACGTGGATCGGCAACCCTGCGCGACGGGCGTACTCCACGCTGCGCAGGTGGAGCACCTTCGCCCCACAGGCGGCCAGTTCCAGCATCTCCTCGTAGGTGATCTGCTTGATGTGCCGGGCGTTGGGCACGATCCGTGGGTCGGCGGTGAAGATCCCGTCGACGTCGGTGTAGATCTCGCAGACGTCGGCGTCGAGCGCCGCGGCGAGCGCCACGGCGGTGGTGTCGGAACCGCCCCGGCCCAGCGTGGTGACGTCCTTGGTGTCCTGGGAGACGCCCTGGAAACCGGCCACGATCACCACCGCGCCCTCGTCGAGCGCGCCCTTGAGCCGGCCCGGGGTGACGTCGATGATCCGCGCCTTGCCGTGCACCGAGGTGGTGATCACCCCGGCCTGCGATCCGGTGAACGAGCGGGCTTCGTACCCGAGGTTGTGGATGGCCATGGCGAGCAGCGCCATGGAGATCCGCTCCCCGGCGGTGAGCAGCATGTCCAGTTCCCGCCCCGGCGGCAGCGGGCTGACCTGGTTGGCCAGGTCGAGGAGTTCGTCGGTGGTGTCCCCCATCGCGGAGACCACGACGACCACGTCGTCACCGGCCTTGCGGGCGGCGACGATCCGTTCGGCCACCCGCTTGATCCGCTCCGCGTTGGCGACGGAGGACCCGCCGTACTTCTGCACCACGAGTGCCACGACGGCGCACTCCCTCCCAGCAGCCCTGAGCGTGCCGACGCCGCCGGGTGAGTGGCCGGCGGCGCGGGTCAGACCTACCCAGGGTATCGGGCGGCTCTGTCCGGCAGGTCAGGTGATCCCACGATCCGGCCCGGGAGCGGTCGACGCCACATCGGCCGCCGGTGCGACACGCCGTGCGGGCCGTGGCCTTCCGGGCTCCCACCGGACGGCGCCGGAGGCGGAGAATGGGCGGGTGCCTACCGGTGTCCACCTCCGCGCCGCGCGCCGTCGACCGACCGTCCTGCTCGCGCTCACCGTCCCCCTCCTGCTCGCCGGAGCCTCCCTGGCCGGCTGCACCTCCGAGGAGCCCTCGACCGAACCGCCCGAGCCCGCCGGGGGCAGCCCGACACCGGCCCGCGCGGATGGCGCGCGCGACGACCTGGCCGCCCTCGCGGCAGCCGCCCAGGACCGCCACCTGACCGCCCAGTACACCCTCACCACCGACGACGGGTCCACCCGGACGATCACCGTGACCAACGCCAACGACGGCAGTTGGCGGGTCGACGTGCCGGGCTGGGCCCTCGGCGGCACCGTGGACGTGTCGCTGGTCAGCACCGCCGAGGGGCTCTTCCAGTGCACGCTGCCCTCGGCGACCCGTCCCGAGCCGGCCGGCTGCGTACGCCTCGGCGACCCGGACGACACGATCCCCCGCCGGCTGGACCCCCGGGTGCAGCACCCGTTCACCGACTGGCTGGACGTCCTCACCGACCGCCAGGCCCCACTCGCGGTGTCGGTCAGCAAGCCGCTGCCCGGCACCACCGGGACCTGCTACTCGGTGGAATCCACCTCGGCGTCGCTCAACCCCCCGCTCGACGTCGGGATCTACTGCTACGAGGCGGACGGCACGCCGACCGCCGTCCGGACCGCCCTCGGCACGCTCCGGCTCGCCGGCCCGCCCGCCGCCGCCCCGGCGACGGTGCAGCTGGCCGGACCGGTGACCGAAGGTGAACCGGTCGACGTCGCCGCCCCCACCCCGGGAGAGTCGGGCACCGATCCCGGCCCGACGCCCTGAGCCGCCGTCACGACACGGGTGCGGTTGATCACACCAGGTCGCGCTTCCGTTCCAATGCGTGACGCGGTAGGGAAAGCTCGGACCCATGGCCGAACTCTCCCCGCTGCTCGCCGCACGCTGGAGCCCGCACGCGTTCGACCCGTCGGTGGAGCTCACCGACGGTGAGGCCGCCTCCCTGCTGGAGGCGGCCCGCTGGGCGCCCTCGGCGGGGAACCGCCAGCCGTGGCGGTTCCTTCTGGGGCGACGAGGCGACGAGGCGTACAAGCGGCTCTTCGTGCACCTGGCCGCCGAGAACCAGCGCTGGGCGGGACCGGCCTCGGCCCTGCTCCTCGGCGCGTACCTGCGGCCGGCGGCACCGACTGTGGCCGTCCCCAACCCGGCCGCGCCGGCACCGGCCACCCGCGAGCCCGGGCGGGCCGCACACGACCAGGCACAGCCGGGGGACGACCGGGCGCGGGGCACACACGACCAGGCAGCACCGGGGGACGACCCGACGCGGGCCGCACACGACCAGGCACAGGCGGTCTACGACCTGGGGCAGGCGGTGGCGCACCTGACCGTGCAGGCCGGCGCGATCGGCCTGCACGTGCACCAGATGACCGGCTTCGACCGGGCCGGGCTCGCCGTCGACCTGGCGCTGCCCGACGACGTCCGCCCACACGTCGTGGTGGCGATCGGGCGACTCGGCGATCCGCTCTCCCTCCCCGGGGACCTGCGCCGACGGGAGACCGAGCTGCGCCACCGACACCCCGTCACCGATCTGCTGCTCGGGCCGTCGCCAGGCTGAGCTGGAGGTTGTCGGCTTCGTCTCATAGTCCGGAAGGTCATTTCCGTGAGCCAACCTGATCACGTAGGGTCACCAATATCATGTGGCAGGCGAGCCTCCTCCTTCCTTGCCGCGACGAGGCCCATCCGGCCGGCACCTCGTCGCGGGTCTGACGCGCGCCGTCCAGCACACCGAACTCGTCCGGACCGATCCGGGTCCGACCCCACTCGTCGGCACCGACGCCGACCTTTCGACGCTGACGCCACATGATCAACGGGAGCATTCCGCCATGGCCCAGTCCGCCGGCACCAACGACGTCGAACCCGATTCCCGGGTAACGGTCGACCCCGCCACCCACGACACCCGTTCCGCCGCTGCCGACCCGATCGCCCGGCAGCAGCCCAGCCGCATGCCGCACCACCGGTACCAGCCGTACCAGCAGCAGTTCCGGATCGACCTGCCGGACCGGCAGTGGCCGAGCCGGCACATCGAGGCCGCCCCCCGCTGGTGCGCGGTCGACCTGCGCGACGGCAACCAGGCGCTGATCGACCCGATGTCCCCGGAGCGCAAGCGCCGGATGTTCCAGCTCCTGGTGCAGATGGGCTACAAGGAGATCGAGGTCGGCTTCCCGTCGGCCAGCCAGACCGACTACGACTTCGTCCGGCAGCTCATCGAGCAGGACCTGATCCCGGACGACGTCACCATCCAGGTGCTCACCCAGTGCCGGGAGCACCTGATCGACCGGACCTTCGAGTCGCTGCGTGGCGCGAAGCGGGCCATCGTGCACTTCTACAACTCCACCTCGACGCTCCAGCGTCGGGTGGTCTTCGGGCTGGACCGGGCGGGCATCACCGACATCGCCACGCAGGGTGCCCGGCTGTGCCGGAAGTACGCCGAGATCCACACGCCGGACACCGACGTCTTCTACGAGTACTCCCCCGAGTCGTACACCGGCACGGAGCTGGACTACGCGCTGGAGGTCTGCGCGGCGGTGATCGAGGTGATCGACCCGACGCCGGCCCGGCCGCTGATCATCAACCTGCCGGCCACCGTCGAGATGGCCACCCCGAACCTGTACGCCGACTCGATCGAGTGGATGCACCGGCGGCTGCCCCGACGGGACAGCCTGGTGCTGAGCCTGCACCCGCACAACGACCGGGGCACCGGCGTGGCCGCCGCCGAGCTGGGCCTGCTGGCCGGGGCGGACCGCGTCGAGGGCTGCCTCTTCGGCAACGGCGAGCGCACCGGCAACGTCGACCTGGTGACGCTGGGGCTGAACCTCTTCTCGCAGGGCGTCGACCCGCAGATCGACTTCTCCCGGATCGACGAGATCAAGCGGGCCGTCGAGTACTGCAACCAGCTGCCCGTGCACGAGCGTCACCCGTACGCCGGTGACCTGGTCTACACCGCCTTCTCCGGTTCCCACCAGGACGCGATCAAGAAGGGCTTCGACGCGCTGCACGCCGACGCGGCGGCGGCCGGGGTGCCGGTCGACGAGTTCGCCTGGGCCGTGCCCTACCTGCCGATCGACCCGAAGGACCTGGGCCGCACCTACGAAGCGGTCATCCGGGTCAACTCGCAGTCCGGCAAAGGCGGTGTGGCCTACGTGATGAAGACCGAGCACCAGCTCGACCTGCCCCGCCGGCTCCAGATCGAGTTCTCCGGGGTGATCCAGCAGGTCACCGACCACGGCGGCGGCGAGGTCGACCCCGCCACCATGTGGACGATCTTCGCCAGCCAGTACCTGGTCGACCACCAGGCCGCGCCGGTGGTGGCGCTGGCCGACTACACGATCGGCACCACCGAGGGCAAGGTCGAGATCTCCGCCCAGGTCGACTTCGGCGGGGAGCGCCGGGCCCTGGCCGCGATCGGCAACGGCCCGATCGACGCGTACGTCAACGCGTTGCAGTCGCTGGGCGTGGCGGTCCGGGTGCTCGACTACCACGAGCACGCCCTCTCCTCGGGCGGTGACGCCCAGGCCGCCGCGTACGTGGAGTGCGAGGTCGACGGCCGGACCGTCTGGGGCGTCGGCATGGACGCGAACATCGTCACCGCCTCGGTGAAGGCGGTGACCAGCGCGGTCAACCGCGCCCGCCGCTGAGCAGGGTGACCAGCGCGGTCAGACCGCGCCCGTCGCTGAGCAGCCGGAAGGGTCCCCGCAGTCGCGCGGGGGCCCTTCCGCGCGTCCGGGGCCGGTCTCCGCCAGGCCGGACGGGCGCGGTCCGCCTGTCCGTCGGCCAGCCCCGCCTCTCGTCCCGCTCCCCCGCCGGTCAGCCCCGCCTCTCGTCCCGCTTCCCGCCGCTCAGCCCCTGCCTCTCGTCCCGCTTTTCCGGGGCGGCGTTCGGTTCGGCGGCCGGGGCACCGGTCAGCAGGAGCCCGGCCAGCAGGGCGGCGGCCAGCAGGAGCCCCGCGCACCAGAGCAGCGCGCCCCGGTACGCGTGGGACAACTCGGCGGCCTGCTCGTAGCCGGTGCCGGAGAGTCCGACCAGCAACGGCAGCGCGGCCACCGCGAGCAGACCGCCGACCCGGGAGGCGGCGTTGTTGAAGCCGCTGGCCACCCCGGCGAAGCGGTCGGCGACCGCGGCCAGCACCGAGGCGGTCAACGGGGCCACCACCAGGGTGAGGCCGAGGCCGAACAGGGCCACCCCGGGCAGCACGTCCGTCCAGTACGAGGCACCCGGCCCGACCCCGCGCAGCAGCAACAGTCCGGCGGCGGCGATCACCGGCCCCACGGCCAACGGCAGCCGGGGACCGATCCGCCCGGCGAGCGCTCCGGCGCGGGCCGAGCCGACCAGGAGCAGCAGGGTCATCGGCAGGGTGGCCAGTCCGGTCCGCAACGCCGACCAGCCGACCACGTTCTGCAGGTAGACGGCGAGGAAGAAGGTGAAGCCGCCGAGCGCCGCGTACACCGCCACGGTGAACATGTTCAGCACCGTGAAGCGCCGGCTGTGGAACAGGGTGGGCGGCAGCATCGCCCCGTTCCCGCGTCGCCGCTCGACCAGCACGAAGGCCGTCGCCGCGACCACCCCGACCAGCACCGCCCCCAGGACCGGCAGAGCGGTCGCGCCGCGCCCGGGGGCGTCGATCAGGGCGTACGTGATCCCGGCCAGGCCCAGCGCGCCGAGCAGCGCCCCGAGCACGTCGAACCGGCGGCGGTGCCCGGGTGCGCCGCGCCGCCCGACGTCCTCGTCCCGGCTCTCCGGCATCCACCGCAGCGCGATCAGCACCAGCGGCACGGCGACGACCACGTTGACGAAGAAGATCCACCGCCAGGAGAGAGTGTCGATCAGCCAGCCGCCGACGAACGGGCCGATCGCGGTGGAAACGCCGGAGAGCCCGGCCCAGGTGCCGATCGCCCGGCCCCGGTCGTCCGGGTGGAAGCTCGCCTGGAGCACCGACAGCGACCCGGGGGTGAGCAACGCGCCGCCCGCGCCCTGGAGGATGCGGGCCACGATCAGCCAGCCGGTGCCCTGGGCCAGGCCGCAGAGCACCGAGGCGAGGGCGAACCAGAGCACGCCGTACAGGAAGACCCGGCGTCGACCGAAGCGGTCACCCAGGGCACCGCCGAGCAGGACGAAGGCGGCCAGCATCAGCGCGTAGCCGTTGATCGTCCATTGAAGATCGGCGACGGTCGCCCCGAGGTCGGCGCCGAGCCGGGGCAGGGCCACGTTCACGACGGTCGAGTCCAGGAAGACCATGCCGGAGGCGAGGATGGCGGCGAGCAGCGTCCCCCGTCCGGCGGCGGTGCCGGTACGCAGGGTGGCCGAGGCGGCGGTCATAGGCTCCAATCTGCCTTCTCGGATATGAGAGTTGCCACGAAACGCCGAAACCGCACCGCCGTTGCCGTGCGGATCCTCCGGAACCCCGCAAGCTTGAAGGGTGTCGTCTCCACATACCAGAACAGGACCTCGTGCCCTCGCGGTGACCGCGATCGTCGCGGCAGTCGCCCTCGGGGCCACCGGTTGCGTCACCGTGACGGAACCGGACGCCCCGCCCCCGGGCAGCGGCGGCAACGCCAGCGACAAGCTGGAGACCCTGACCGTGGCGAAGGCCGGTTCGATGCGGGGCTACAGCCGGGAACGGTTCCCGCACTGGCGGGACACCGGCAAGAACTGCGACGTCCGGGACAGCGTCCTGGAGCGGGACGGCAGCGACATCAAACGGTCCGGCTGCAACGTGGTCGCCGGCCGCTGGGAGAGCGTGTACGACAACCGCGCCTTCACCGACCCGTCCGACGTGGACGTCGACCACATGGTGCCGTTGGCGAACGCGTGGCGTTCGGGGGCGAGCGAGTGGGACGACACGCAGCGGGGCGAGTTCGCCAACGACCTGACCCGACCGCAGCTCATCGCCGTTTCGGCCTCCTCCAACCGGGCAAAGGGTGACCAGGACCCGTCGCAGTGGAAGCCGGCGAACCGTTCGTACTGGTGCGAGTACGCCGAGAGCTGGGTGACGGTCAAGCACCACTGGCAGCTCTCGGTGACCAGTGCCGAGAAGGCCGCGCTGGCGGACATGTTGGAGGAGTGCGCGTGAGCGAGCGGGTCGGTACCGGGGCCGGAAGTGCCGCGGCCACCTCGGAGAACGGAACGTCTCCGGTCCCGGCGGCGGACGGAACGCCGCCAGCGCCGGCCCCGGACACCGCCACGGCGGAGCCGGTCGGCGGGCCGGAGACCCGGACCGCCGACATCGTGCCCGGTCCCGGCGGGGTGATGACCGACGAGGTGGGCGTGGTGACCGGGGAGCTGACCCTGCGGACCGAGTTCGCCGCCGGTCAGGTCACCCTGCGGGTGCAGTACCGGGAGGCCGACGAGTGGTACTCGGTGACCGGCGGCCGGGTGGCCCTGCCGGACGTCTCGGGCCTGGACGCCGTACACGGCGTCGCCGTCGCGCTGCTCCACCGCCCCGAAGGCTGACCGTCCCCGCGCACCTGCTCCTCTCCCCCGTACAGGGGTTGCTCGCCCGCTGAGGTGGTTGCAGGGGTCCCCTGCTCCGCAAAAAGCGGTAACAAGGGCCCCCTGCTACCACCTCACACGTACGGCTACCACCTCACACGTACGAGCCCGGCTCGGTCGGGGCGGAGACCACTCCGGGTGCCTCGCCCTCGTCGGCCGGGCGGACGAGTTCGGCGTCCACCCGGTGCGGGCGCAGCTCGCCGCTGGCGATCTGTTCCGCCCAGTGGCAGGCGACCCGACTGCGGCCGATCTGCCGCAGCGCCGGCCGTTCGTCCGCGCAGCGGGTCGGCTGGGCCCACGGGCACCGGGTGTGGAACCGGCAGCCGGACGGCGGGTTGGCCGGTGAGGGCAGGTCACCGGCGAGCAGGATCCGCTCCCGCCGGTCCTCCACGTCCGGGTCGGGCACCGGCACCGCCGACATCAACGCCCGGGTGTACGGGTGCAGCGGCTCGCTGTAGAGCCGGTCGCTCGGCGCCTCCTCGACCAGCGCGCCCAGGTACATCACGCCCACCACGTCGGAGATGTGCCGCACCACCGCGAGGTCGTGCGCGATCACCAGGTAGGTGAGGCCGAGGTTCTCCTGGAGTTCGTCGAGGAGGTTCACCACCTGGGCCTGGATGGAGACGTCCAGGGCGGAGACCGGCTCGTCGGCGACGATCAGCTCGGGGCCGAGCACCAGCGCCCGCGCGATGCCGATGCGCTGCCGCTGGCCGCCGGAGAACTCGTGCGGGTAGCGGGAGAGCGCCCAGCGCGGCAGTCCCACCGCGTCGAGCGTCTCGCTGATGATCCGGCGACGCTCGTCCCGGCTGTCGCCGATGCCGTGCGCGTGGAGTCCCTCGGTGAGGATCGACTCGACGTTCTGCCGGGGGTCCAGGCTCGACATCGGGTCCTGGAAGATCATCTGCATCCGGCGGCGCATGCCGCGCAGCTTGTTCGGCGGCATCCGGGTCAGGTCGATGCCGTCGAACGTCACCTTGCCGCCGGTGGGCGGAGTGAGCTGGAGCAGCGCCCGGCCGAGCGTGGACTTGCCGCAGCCGGACTCGCCGACCAACCCGTACGTCCGGCCCCGGGGGATGTCCAGGTCGACCCCGTCGACCGCCTTGACGTGGCCCACCACCCGGTCGAAGAGCACGCCCCGGGTGATCGGGAAGTGCACCTTCAGGTCGCGTACCTCGACGAGGATCTCGTTCTCGGTCACGCCTTGTCCTCCTCACGGCGGGTGCCGGCGGGCGGTTCGCTGCCCGGGACCGGGGCCGGGTTGACGCAGCGGTAGCTGCGGCCGTCGTGGGTCAGCACCAACTCGGGCGGTTCCCCCACGCAGGCGTCGACCCGGCGGGCGCAGCGTGGGGCGAACGCGCACCCCTCCGACCAGGGAAGCAGGTCGCGTACCGAGCCGGGGATGGGGGTCAGGCGCTCGCCGCGCCCGGCGTCCAGGCGCGGCACCGAGCCGAGCAGACCCACGGTGTACGGGTGCCGGGGCTGGGCGAACAGCGGCCGGCGGCGGGCGGTCTCCACCACCCGACCGCCGTAGAGCACGTTGATCGTGTCGCACATGCCGGCGACCACCCCGAGGTCGTGGGTGATCATCACCAGTGCGGTGCCCGAGTCGCGGACCAGTTCCTTGAGCAGCTCCAGGATCTGCGCCTGGATGGTCACGTCGAGGGCGGTGGTGGGCTCGTCGGCGATCAGCAGCCGGGGCTTGCAGGCCACCGCCATGGCGATCAGGGCACGCTGGCGCATGCCGCCGGAGAGCTGGTGGGGGTACTCCTTCAACCGCCGGCGCGGGTCGGGGATGCCGACCCGGTCGAGCAGCTCGGCGGCCTCCTTCGCCGCGGCGTCCCCCTTCATGCCCCGGTGCCGGGCGAGCACCTCGGTCACCTGGAGCCCGATCGGGATGACCGGGTTCAGCGAGGAGAGCGGGTCCTGGAAGATCATCGCCACGTCCCGGCCCCGGATGTCGCGCCGGGACCGGTCGTCGAGCTGGAGCAGGTCGGTGCCGTCGAAGACGGCCTTGCCGCCGATCCGGGTGCCCCGGTGCTTCGGCAGCAGGCCCATGATCGCCAGCGAGGTGACGCTCTTGCCGCAGCCGGACTCGCCGACCAGGCCGACCACCTCGCCGGCGTCGACCGAGAAGGAGACCCCGTCGACGGCGTGCACGGTGCGCTGGCCGCGCCGGGAGAACGTGACGGTGAGGTCGTCCACGTCGAGCAGTGCCATTTTCGACCTCACTTCCGGAGCTTCGGGTCGAGGGCCTCGCGCATCGCCTCACCGAGCAGGGTGAAGCCGAGCGCGGTGATGATGATGGCGACCGCCGGGTAGATCGCCAGCGCCGGCCGGATGCCCAGGTACGGCTGCGCGTCGGCGAGCATCACCCCCCACTCGGGGATCGTCGAGTCCGGGTTGCCCAGGCCGAGGAAGGAGAGCGCGGCGGCCTCGATGATCGCGGTGGCCAGGGTCAGCGTGGCCTGGACGATCACCGGGGCGAGCGAGTTCGGCACCACGTGGGTGAGCGCGATCCGCGACCGCTTCACCCCGAGGGAGGTCGCCGCCAGCACGTAGTCGCTGTTGGACTGGGAGATCATCGAGCCGCGCAGCAGGCGGGCGAAGACCGGCACGGAGACCACGCCGACCGCGATCATCACGGTGGTGAGGCTCGCCCCGAGCAGCGCGGCGACGCTCACCGCGAGGAGCAGGCTGGGCAGGGCCAGCAGCATGTCGACGAAGCGCATCAGGGTGCTGTCCACCCAGCGGCCCCAGCGTCCGCCGAGGCCGGCGGCGGCACCGGCGACGCCACCGATCAGCGCGCCGACGGCGAGCCCGATCAGGGTGGAGACGACGCCGACCAGCAGCGTCTGCCGGGCTCCGACGATCATCCGGCTGAACACGTCCCGACCCTGGTGGTCGTAGCCGAGCCAGTGGTCGCCGGAGGGGCCGGGGATGATGCCCTGCCCGGACTTGACCACACCCTCCCGGATGCCGATCGAGTCGGTCGCCCCGTACGGCACGAGGAACGGGCCGACGACCGCCACCAGGACGAAGAGAGCCAGGATCACCGCGCCGACGATGGCGGCCGGGTTGCGGCGGAGTCGCCGGAACGCCTCCTGCCAGAGGCTGACGCCGCGTTCGTCGTCGCGGACGGCGGCGAGTTCGGCGAGCCGGTCGATCTTCTCGCGCTTCTTGCCGGGGGTGATGGTCATCGCACCCTCACCCTCGGGTCGATCAGGCTGTAGGAGAGGTCGACTATCAGGTTCACCAGCACGTACACCACCGCGATGATCAGGATGAAGCCCATGAGTACGGGGTAGTCGCGCTGGCTGATCGACTCGGCGACGAACGCCCCGATGCCGCTGAAGGCGAAGACTGTCTCGGTGAGCACCGCGCCGGAGAGCAGACCGCCGGCGAGCAGACCGATCGAGGTGGCGACCGGCAGCATGGCGTTACGCAGCACGTGCCGCCGCCGGACCACGTTCTCGGTCAGGCCCTTGGCCTCGGCGGTTCGGACGAAGTCCTCGCCGAGCACCTCCAGGACGCTGGCCCGGGTGATCCGGACGATGATGGCCAGCGGGATGCTCGCCAGCGCGATGCCGGGGAGCACCAGGTGCCAGATGGCGTCGGCGGCGGCGTCCCACTCGCGGGTCATCAGCCCGTCGAGGACGAAGAAGTTGGTGATCCGGGTCGCCTCGATGGTCGGGTCCTGCCGGCCGCTGGAGGGGAACCAGCCCAGGTTCTCCGCGAAGATCGCCTTGAGCACGTAGGCCAGGAAGAAGACCGGGATGCAGATGCCGATCAGCGAGCCGCCGACCGACAGGTGGTCGAGGAGCCGGCCGCGACGGCGGGCGGCCAGGTAGCCCAGCGGGATGCCGACGCCGATCGCGATGATCATGGCCGTCACGGTCAGCTCGACGGTGCCGGGGAAGCGCTGGAGGAACTCCGTGGTGACCTCCCGCTTGGTGGAGGTCGAGGTGCCCAGGTCGAGCCGGACCATCCGGCGGATGAACCGGCCGTACTGCACCAGGATCGGCTCGTCGAGGCCGAGGTTACGGCGGATCGCGGCGCGCATCTCGGGGGTGCCCCGCTCACCGAGGATCGCGGTCTCCGGACCGCCGGGCAGTCGGCGCAACCAGATGAAGAGCAGGATGGAGAGCCCGAACAGGGTGGGTATCAACTGCAACAGGCGTCTGACGATGAACCGGAACACGGCGGCCTCGAAGGGGTGCGGAGGGATGCGGGCGGGCGCTGTGACCAGCGCCCGCCCGCGTTCCTTGCGTCAGGTCAGGACTTGAACTCGGCGGTGGAGTACCGCTCGTCGGTCAGCGGGCTCGCCTTCACGCCCGTCACGTCCTTGCCGAAGACGATCGCTGGCGGCGAGTGCGAGATCGGCACACCCGGCAGGAAGGTCATGATGTCCGCGTTCAGTTCCTTGTACAGCTCGACCCGGGCGCCCATGTCGGCGGTGGTGTCGGCCTTCTGGAACTTGTCGAACAGCGGCTTGTTGTTGAAGCCCCACTCGTCCTTCGGCCGGTCGAACATGGTGCCGATGAAGTTGTAGCCGTCGCCGTAGTCACCGGTCCACCCGAGGAAGTGCAGGTCGTGCGCGCTGCCCGAGGTGGTGGCGTTGAGGTAGTCCGGGCTCCACTTCAGCGGGATCGGCTGGACGGTGATGCCGACCGCCTTCAGGTCCGCCGAGAGCAGCTCGAAGATGTCCTTCGGGTTCGGCATGTACGGCCGGGTGACCTCGGTCGGGTAGTGGAACCGCAGGGTCAGGTTCGACGCGCCCGCCTCGGCCAGCAGCTGCTTGGCCTTCTCCGGGTTGTAGTCGTACTTGGTGACGTTGCCGTTCCAGCCCTCGACGGTGTCCGGGAAGAAGTTCTCCGCGACCTTCGCGCCCGGGGGCAGCTTCGAGTCGACCAGCGCCTGCCGGTTCAGGGCGTGCGCGATGGCCTGCCGGACCTTGATGTCGGCCAGCTTCGGGTTCCCCTTCTGGTTGATCGCCAGGTAGAGGATGTTGAAGGCCGGGCGGGTGAGGAGGTTGAAGCCCTCGCCCTTCAGCGGCTCGACGTCGGCCGGGCCGACCAGGTCGTACCCCTGGATGTCACCGGAGCGCAGCGCCTGCTTGCGCGCGTTCTCGTCGGAGATGGTCTTGAAGATCAGGGTCTTCAGCTTGGCCTTGGCCCCGGAGTAGTCCTCGTTCCGCTCCAGGGTCAGCGTCTTGTTCGCGATGTCCCAGGACTTGAACTTGAACGGACCGGTGCCGGTCGGGTGCTCCGTCGCGTACGAGGGGTACTTGATGTCCTCGGCGGTGCCACCGACGCTGCTCGCCTGGTACTGCTCCAGCGCCTTGGGGCTGTGCATGGAGAACGACGGCAGCATCAGCGCGGCCGGGATCTTGCTGGAGACCCGGGTGAAGGCCAGGTCGACCGTGGTGGCGTCCTTGGCGGTGCAGGACTTGAAGAGGCTCGGCGGCAGTTCCGGGTCCTCGTTCTTGGCGAAGCCGCCCATGACGTCCTGCCAGTACGGGGTCACGTCCGGGCTCTGCATCAGGCCCGTGGCGTTGTACCAGCGGTTGAAGTTGACGCAGACGGCCTCGGCGTTGAAGTCGGTGCCGTCGTGGAACTTCACGCCGGAGCGGAGCTTGAAGGTCCAGGTCGTGCCGGCTGCGTCCGGCGTCCAGGACTCGGCCAGGCCGGGAGTCACCTTGGTGCCGCCCTCCTCCGGGCGGACCAGGGTCTCGAAGACCTGACGCGCCATGCGCAGCGACTCACCGTCGCTGGCAAAGCTTGGGTCGAGCACCTTCGGGTCTCCGGCGACGCCGAAGACGAGAGTGTCCTTCTTGCTACCGCCGGAATCGTCGCCGCGGTCACTCTCGGCGCAGCCTGCTACCGCGAGGGCCGCGGCCGCGACGGCCGCCAGCGCGACCTTCGACCTGGGTGCACGCATGGGTGCTTCACCTCGTCCTAGGGGGTACGGACAACCTGGTGACAGGGGTCACCGATGGCGGTGACCTTAGCCCCCGTTCGGACTTCCCCGGAACTATTGACGAAGCTGTTGGTACCGGATCGTGTCTTTACCGCTGCGACGAGCGCCGGATGGGCCCGTTTTCCGCCCTGGGATGGGATGGTTCGCCCCGGTTCACCTATACGAATTTGTTACATCGAATGTCGAGCCCGACCGGGCCATGTCAGACCTGGACGGACCGGTCCCACCACAGTGGACCGACGCCACCGGGGTGGGCGACGCCGGTCCACGGCGGACGGTCTCAGACGGCGCGACGGCCCTCGAACGCACGTCCCAGGGTGATCTCGTCGGCGTACTCCAGGTCGCCGCCGACCGGCAGGCCGCTGGCCAGCCGGGTCACCGCGATACCCATCGGCTTGACCATCAGGGCCAGGTACGTCGCGGTCGCCTCACCCTCGGTGTTCGGGTCGGTCGCCAGGATCAGCTCCCGGACGGTGCCGGTGCCGAGCCGGGCCAGCAGCTCCCGGATGCGGAGATTGTCCGGACCGATCCCCTCCAGCGGGTTGATCGCCCCGCCGAGCACGTGGTAGCGGCCCCGGAACTCACCGGTCCGCTCGATCGCCACCACGTCCTTGGGCTCCTCGACCACGCAGAGCACCTCGTCGGTGCGGCGCGGGTCGCGACAGATCCGGCACTGCTCGGACTCGGCGACGTTGTAGCAGCTCGTGCAGAACCGCACCAGCTCCTTGACCTTGCGCAACGCCCCGGCCAGCCGGTTCACGTCGGCCGGATCGGCGGATAGGACGTGGAAGGCGATCCGCTGGGCGCTCTTCGGGCCGACGCCCGGCAGCCGTCCCAGCTCGTCGATCAGGTCCTGGATGGCACCCTCGTACATGCAGCGACTCAGAACCCGGGCAGGCCGAGGCCACCCATGCCGCCGGCCACCGGGCCCATCTTCTGCTCGGTCAGCTCCCGGGCCGCCTCGGTGGCGTTGTGCACGGCAGCGACCACGAGGTCCTCCAGGGTCTCCACGTCCTCGGGGTCGACCGCCTTCGGGTCGATCCGGATCGCCTTGAGGTCGCCGGAGCCGGAGACGGTCGCGGTGACCAGGCCACCACCGGCGGTTCCGGTCAGCTCCGCCTCGGCCAGCTCGGCCTGCGCCTTGGCGATCTGCTGCTGCATCTTCTGCGCCTGCTTCAGCATCTGCTGCATGTTCGGCTGTCCACCTGGGCGCACGGATGGCTCCTTCTCGCACTCGTCCCACTCGGCCGCCGCCAGCCTAACCGCTGTGAGCAGCCTCGCCCCGCGCGGTGCTTTCCGCCGCGTCGCGTTCCGGTGCACGATCACGACGAGCCCACCGGAGGGAGCGCCGATGACCCGGGATCAGGCCGCCACGGCCATGGAACAGCAGGCCCGCGCGTGCGCGCGGATGGCCGCCGGGCTCTACGCCGACCTGCTCGTCCGGGCTGCGGCCGACGTCCGGGCCGGCGGGCCGTGCGCCGCCGTCATCCAGGGGTACGAGGACACGCCCGCCGACGCGGCCCTGTCGCTGCGCCTGCTCGGCGGAGTGCACGCCCTGACCCTCACCGGGGCCGCCCCGGAGCTGGCCCGGTACTACCCGAGCGCCGGTGGGACGTACCGGCCGACGGACGCGGACGCCTGCTGGGCGGCGTTCCGGCACACCGTCGCCAGTTCGCCGGACACGCTGCGGCAGTGGCTCCGCCGCCCGCCGCAGACCAACGAGGTCGGACGGGCGCACCTGCTGCTCACCGGCCTGCTGTACGCCCTCGGCGAGCTGGGCGACCGGCCGGTGCGCCTGGTCGAGCTGGGGGCCAGCGGCGGGCTGAACCTGCGCGTCGACCATTTCCGGGTGGAGGCGGACGACTTCGCCTGGGGACCGGTCGACTCCCCGGTCCGACTGCCCGACGCCTGGCGGGGCGCGGTGCCCGGCTGGCTCCGGGAGGCCGCCGGGACGTACCCCGAGGTGACCGTGGTGGAGCGGCTCGGCTGCGATCCCCACCCGCTCGACCCGACCGACCCGGCGGACGCGCTCGCGCTGCGGGCGTACCTCTGGCCGCAGCACACCGCCCGCGCGGCGCGGCTGGCCGGGGCGCTGGAGCTGGCCGGGCGCCTGCCGGTACGGATGCACGCCGCCGGGGCGGCCGACTTCCTCGCCGGCGTCGACCCCCGCCCGGACGTCCTCACCGTGATCTGGCACTCGGTGATGCGGCAGTACGTGCCGGCCGACGAGTGGCGGCGGGTCAGCGCCGAGATCGACCGGCTGGCCGGCAGCGGCGCGCCGGTCGCACACGTGTCGTTCGAGCCGGGACCGGTGGACGGCTCCCGCTTCCAGCTGCGGGTCCGGCTCGGGGACCGCCCCGAGCGGCTGCTCGCCGACGCGCACCCGCACGGTCTGCCCGCCTGGCTGCCCTGACCGGCCCGCGACAGGAAGGTGTCGCGACGGACGCGAGGCACCCGCCCGCCTACCGGGCGTCGACCTCGTCGATCTTCTCGGCGCCGAACACCTCGCGGAGCAACTGCACCGCCTGTTCCTCGCTGGACTGCCGGGCGGTCTTCTCGTCGATCACGTCGTCGAGCGGCTCGTCCCCGGGATCGAAACCCTCGTAGCTCGGGGCAGCCGGCTGCGGGGCGGCGGCCCCCGACGGCGCCCGGCCGGCCGGCGCGTTCGCCCGGCCGCCGCGCAGCGGGCCGTCGTAGTCCGGGTCGTAGGGCGGTTCACCGGCGAACTCGTCGTCCGCGGTCTTCCGTGCTGACGCCTCGGTACGCGCACCCCGACCGGCTGCGGCGGCCCGCGCGGCGGCGAGCGCGCTGCTCACCGGGGCACCGCCGGTCCCCCCGCCGGCAGGTGCCGGCGACGGCGTGGACGTGGCGGGCCGGGACGCCGGTGCGGCGCTGTCGGCGGCCCGGGGCGGCGGTGGCGGAACGGATGGTGTCGCGGTTCCGCCCGGGGTGGCCGGTGCGGGCCGCCCGTTCGGGGCGGCCGGCGAGGTGGCGGTCCCGCCGGGACGGGCCGGCTCCGGCCAGTCCTCGGCCCCGCCCGGCACGGCACCACCCGGACGGGCCGGCTCCGGCCAGTCCTCCTCGGCAGCGGACGATCCGCCACTGGTCCCCGCAGGGCGGGCGGCCGGGCCGGACCGTTCCGGAACAGCCGGTCGGGCCGTCGGCGGCGCCGGGGTGGACCGGGCAGGTGGGGGTGCCGCGGCAGCCGGCCGGGACGCCCCGGCGGATGCCCGGGAGCCGCCCCGCTCACCGGCCACCTCGCACCGGATCTGCCAGCGCCCGCCGAGTTCCTCGTAGAGCGCGTCGGTGAGCACCTGGGCGTGGTCGGTCAACATCCTGGCCAGGACCGCCGACTTCACGGTCAGCACCAGGGTGTCGCCGTCCAGGTCACGGACGACCGCGTCCCGCATCAGCGCGGCGATCTTCTTGTGACTCCGGTTGACCTTGCCGACGACGTCGCCCCAGACCCGGCGGACCGAGACCGCGTCGACCGTCCCGGAGGGCGGGGCGTCCGGGCGGGGCGGAGCGGGGGTGACCGGATCCGGCATCACCGCCTCCGCTGGCACCGCCCGGTGCGACGCGGTCAGCGTGGAATCGGCGGTCGGCGTCCGCGCCGCGCCGGTTGCCGGAGCGTGCTCCACGGCGACGCCCTGCGACGGCGGAGGTGCGCCCCGGTCGGTCACCGGAGCCACCGGGGCGGATGCGGGTTCCGGGCGGGCCGGCGCGACGGGCTCGGGGTGGGCCGGCGCGACATCGGCGGCGGGAGCGGCGGCGGGGATGCCCAGGGTGAGCCGGCGTTCCATCCGCTCCAGGCGTTGCAGCAGGCCACCGGCGGAGTCGTCGACGCCGGGCAGGAGCATCCGGGCGCAGATCAGCTCCAGCAGCAGCCGGGGGGCGGTGGCGCCGCGCATCTCGACCAGGCCGTTGTGCACGATGTCGGCGCAGCGGGACAGCGTCGCCGGGCCGAGCCGCTGGGCCTGTGCCGTCATCCGCTCGATCTGGTCGGCCGGCCCGTCGATCAGGCCCTTGCCGGCGGCCTCCGGCACCTGCTGGAGCACGATCAGGTCGCGGAGACGTTCGAGCAGGTCGGACGCGAACCGGCGCGGGTCGTGACCGGCCTCGGCCACCCGGTCGACGGTGGCGTACGCCGCCGCGCCGTCCCCGGCGGCGAGGGCGTCGCACATCTCGTCGATCAGCGCGGAGTCGGTGACGCCGAGCAGGGCGGCAGCCCGGGCGTAGCTGACCCCCTCCGGTCCCGCCCCGGCGATGAGCTGGTCGAGCACGGAGAGACTGTCCCGGGCGCTGCCGCCACCGGCCCGGACCACCAGCGGGAAGACCGCCGGGTCGACCGTGACCCCCTCGGCCTCGCAGAGCTGCTCCAGGTACGGCCGGAGCACCTTCGGCGGGATCAGCCGGAACGGGTAGTGGTGGGTCCGCGACTTGATCGTCCCGAGGACCTTCTCCGGCTCGGTGGTGGCGAAGATGAACTTGACGTACTCCGGGGGCTCCTCGACCAGCTTGAGCAGGGCGTTGAAGCCGGCCGACGAGACCATGTGCGCCTCGTCGATGACGTAGATCTTGAAACGGCTGTTGGCCGGCGCGAAGAAGGCCTTCTCGCGCAGTTCGCGGGCGTCGTCCACGCCACCGTGGCTGGCCGCGTCGATCTCGATGACGTCGATCGAGCCCGCGCCGTCACTCGCCAGCGACCGGCAGGAGCCACACTGCCCGCACGGTTCCGGGGTGGGACCCTGCTCGCAGTTGAGCGAGCGGGCCAGGATCCGGGCGCTGGAGGTCTTGCCGCAGCCCCGCGGGCCGGAGAAGAGGTACGCGTGGTTCAGCCGGCCGCTGCGTAGTGCCTGCGACAGCGGCTCGGTCACGTGCTCCTGCCCGATGACCTCCGCGAACGTGCGCGGCCGGTACTTGCGGTAGAGCGCCAGTGCCACCCGTCCCGCCTCCTCTCGACCGAGCCATTCTGCGCCGGCCCGCCACGGGTGACCACCCACCCCGCCGGCCGGACGCCGACCGGAGGAGACGTTATCGGGCACCGGAGACGAAAAGGCCTCCCGTGCACCCGGCAGAGCTCGCTTATCCTTGCTGCCTTCCGGCCCTGGGGAGGTTCACGAGGTACCGCCGCACGGGAGGTGCACCCAGCCTACCCGACCCCGTGACGATCTTCAGGGGGTGGTGGGGTGAACAAGCCGGACGGGACCTGTACTCTGTTCGGCGGAGGATTCGCCTAGAGGCCTAGGGCGCACGCTTGGAAAGCGTGTTGGGTTCACACCCTCACGAGTTCGAATCTCGTATCCTCCGCCAGAGGTAGGCATCTCAAGATGCAGGTCAGGCCCGGTCCAAGGACCGGGCCTGACGATCTTCAGGGGACAGGTAGGGGAAGTCAGCTTCGCTGAGACCCCGGACGCGAGCGTCAAGGGCCAGGAAACTTCCGCCAGCCGCCGGCAGACCCCGATTCCTCGAGTGGGGTCAGGGCCGGGCGCGCGCCGGCCGGCGGCGACGTCGACCGGGCGGGTAGGTTGGCCCATGGGTCGGAGCCGCGCACCTCCGTGAAAATTGGCGCTGAGCTGCCCAAACATCAACAGAGCAGGAGGTCCCGTGCAGTTGTCACAGGCCTTGGACGTGATGGAGGCTCTCCACCACGCTGCCGAGCACCCCGACGTCACCGACATCAGGCGGTACGGGCGGGACGCGCAGCCGGGCGGTCAGTCGCCCGCCGGCGTCAGGGTGTGGTACCGGTCCGGGTCAAGCTTCATGCTCTGGGGCGCGGTGCCGCCGCGCGAGGCCAAGCCAGTTCCGCTGCCCAGCGAGATGCCGCCGCCTCGGCTGCGCGCAGCTCGCGGGCTCATGTTCGCCCACCAACTCTTGGACGTCGCCCAGCCGGAGCAGTTCACCAGCTGGGAGCTGTGCCGCCAACCGGGCTGCGAGGTCCCCGTCGCCGCCGCCCTCCGGATCACCGCCCGCGACGGGACCATGATTTACCTGCGGGGCACGTCGGCGTGTGGCCAGGGCGCTGAGCCAGAACAGGAACCGTACCCGGACTACCACATCCCAGAAGGAGTCCGCGAATGGCACCTCAAAGCAAGTGCAGTGTCTGCGGGGCACGCGTAGGACCGCCCCCCGGCCGCCCCTGCCCGCCCCACCAAGCGGAGGGCAGCCGGCGGATGTGCGAAGGATCCGGACAGCCCACCACCTCCATGTAGCAACGCCGAGTCGCCTCAGCGCGGCAGTTGGCGGGTGCACTTCCCGTCGTGGTCGGGGCGGAGCAGGCAGCGCAGGCCGCTGGGAAGCTGTCGCAGGCAGAACGCCGGATGCCGTACGGCCGGATGGTCGACCGTGGCGACGGTGGCCTCGTCGCACTCGACCAGATGGTGGAAGCTCAGCGAACGGGCGATGACCCGGGCGACGCGCGCGGCGGTGGTCAGGTCGTCGGCCGCCACCGGCAACTGGATCAGGAAACGGCGGCCCATCAGACCACTCCGAGGGTGGTGGCCAGGTGCGCGACGCCGGCCATGGCGGGTTTGCCGCGTGCGACGGCCGCGATGACCGTACGGGCTGCCGGTCGTGATCGGGTCTCGGCCGGTGCGGTGCGGTCGGCCTCGACCAGGGCGCGGCCGGCGGCGGCCAGGTCACCGACCTGGAGGTACGCGCGGGCGGCGTCGATCAGGTACGCGGCACGGTGTCCGGCCGGGAGTCGTCGCCACTGGTCCCGGCGGGTGGCGTGCCCGTGCCGGATGATCGCGTCCTCCGAGTCGCCCAGGTCGACCGCCGCCACCACCCGAGCCAACTCGACGGTGGTGGGCCCGAAACACGTCCACTGGTGGTCGTGACCTTCACCGACCAGGTTGGCGATCTCACCAGCCCGGTCGGTCAGTTCGTGGACGGTGCGTCTGTCGCCGCAGCCGGCGGCGGCTAACGCCGCCTGGAGCAGTAGCGTCCCGAGCACCGACAACTCGCCCAGCGTGCCCTCGTCGTACGGAATGGGTGTGATCTGGGATGCGGCGGCGAGTGCCGCTGCCATCGCGAGCTGATTCCGGCCGAGGGCTCGTAGCGCCTGGGCAAGGGGAATCGCCGCGACGGCAAAGAGCAGCCGGTCACCTCCAGCAGCCGTCACCGCTCGGTCGGCGGCCAACCAGGCAAGATCAGCCTCCCCGAGTTTCACCAGTACCGACGAGGTGACCCGGTACACCTGCACCAGCAGGCCCACCGCGCACTCCGGCTGCTCGGCGTGAGTGCGTTGGGCATCGACGAGCAGGCCCGGCAGCATCCGCAGCAGACGGAAGTAGTGGGCGTGCTGGTAGGTCAACCAGGCATGCCCCACCCGCCGGCTCAACTCTGCGACCGGCGGTGCCGGCCGGCGGTCAAGGTCGTGTGGGGTGAAGTCGTAGCGGGCGAGGGCGGCCCGTACCAGGTCGACGCTGTCAGTGTCGGCGGCGGTTGAGGGCGGTGTGGTGCGGCCGAGCAGCACGACCGGGTCGACGCGGAGCACCTCGGCAAGGTCCTGGATAACGGAGAACCGGTCGAGGGTACGCACGCCCCGTTCGACCTTGTCCACCCAGCTCTTGGACTTGCCGAGCCGGTCGGCGAGCATCTGCTGCGTCATCCGCCGCCGGATCCGCCACTGCGCGACCCGACGCCCGATCGGCAGCTCATCCACGTTCACGATGCCACCACCGTCCCGTCGTCCGGGCATGTTCGTCGAGCCAGTGGCCACGGTTGACCGGCAGGCGGTACCAAACCCGGCACGGCAGGTCGGCACCACACCGACACACCCGCCGCCACCTGCGCCACGACCACACCGGCCGATGCCGGTCGGCGAGCAGGATCGCTGAGGCCACGACGAACCCGTTGGACGGACCGCGTCCCGCCCGGCCGTCGTCGCTCATCGGTGCAGGGCGTAGCGGTCGCGGGTCCGGGTCTGCTCGGACTGCCAGCGCCGCAGGGCGTCCTTGATCCGGGCGGTCTCGCGGCGAGCCCGTTCGGCCGCCTCCTGGGCGTCGGCCAGTTCGAGGGCGACCCGGTCGAGGAAACGCTGCACGTCGTCCGGGTCCAGGCCCCGCCGACCGAGCCGGGTACGCCGGAACCGACGACTGCGCACCTGGGCCGGGAGCAGCGGCACGCAGTACCGAGAGCGGTACGGCGCTCCATCGGACCGCCGATGCCGGGCGGGACGACGACCGAGCAGCCGCTCAACGAGATGTCTCACGGGAACCTGCCTTTCGACATGTACCAAGAGGGGGGCGGGTCCGTCCCCGGGTCGGGCTCCCGAGGACGGACCCGCGACGCCGAACCGCGCAGGGGGACGTGGCGGTCCGGCAGCGGAGAGTCCTGCTTGCGGAAACCCGCCCCGCCATCCTGCCTGACACATCTGCTAAGTGGCAAGTCTGTGCACTGGCCGATAAGGGAAGTGACGCATCAGCTCTGCCCAGACCGCCTAGCGTCCGGTCTATGGGGGTCAGGAAGAAGAGGCTGTACGGCGCGCAGGAGCTTCGAGACCGCTTGGGCGTGTCGCGTACACGCGTGCTTCAGCTCGTCGCGCGGCCTGACTTCCCAGAGCCCTACGAACGGTTGGCCGGCGGGGCGATCTGGCTGGCAGAGGACGTGGAACGCTGGATCGCGGAACACCAGCCCTGGAAGCTGGACGACCATGCTGACGAAGAGGGTTGACCACACGCCGCGTCAGCCGCTGCGGGTGATGGGAACCGCCGAGATCGCGGAGTACCTCGGCGTCTCCCGGCAGTGGGTAGAGGTCCTGAGCAAGCGCCGCGACTTCCCCGAGCCGGCAGCAGTGCTGAAGGCTGGCCGCATCTGGCGAAGCGAAGACATCGAGCAGTGGGCGGCCGAGCACCGCCCTCGATCAGATCCCGACGAGTCCGCATAGCCAGGCAGCGAGTTGACTACACGCCTCCGGCGGCCCGAATTCGGACGCAAGCCTGGGCGGACTCAGCCGCCAGCGGGTCTACGCCTACACGTCACACCGCTCGTTCAGGGGGTGCGGCCCTCCGCCGTCCACACGCTCGCCCCGGCATGCCGGTCGCGCTGCCCCGGACCGCTAACGCTGATTGGTGCGGTGACTGACTCAAGTTGCGGCATACCGGGGTTTCCGCAGCAGGCGATACGCCGACATGCCGCAACCTGAGTCAGTCACCGCGCCGATGCGGTGCCCGTGGATCACGATCGGGGCAGCGCCCGTGGCGTCCAGGGCTGTCAGGTCATGGGGTTGATCTGGAGGAAGCCGGTGACGCACATCCGCTTGACCAGGCGGGTCTGCGGTGGGCTGAGGCGTCCGGCGATCTCGCCGTACTTGACCGGGCCGGCACTGAGCAGGTCCCACAGGTCGTCGACGCCGTCGCGCTGCGGGTCGGCGTCGATGGTGGCGCCGTGGGGGTCGGCGGTGGAGTAGATCCGCCGGCACGGGATCGTGTCCCGCAGCGGCGACGGTGACGAGGCGGCGTTCATGATCGGGTTGCGCCAGTAGTCCGCCATCCCGTCGAGAATCACGGGCGGAAGCTTGACGTTCGCCGGCGGGTTGGTGGCCTTGAAGCCCGGCACCACGAACGTGACACTGTCCCGGATCGCCGTGGTGGGAGCCAACGCGACGACCGCGTCGTCGGTCAGGTCCGCTGGCTCGGCCAGGGCGCTCGCCGCCAGGTACGGACCGGCGGCATCCAGATCTTCCATCCTCCGGCTGCCGTGGGTCATGACCTCCAGCAAGGCCGGCTGGAACGCCGTGTTCAGCAACGCGTCGAAGGTCTGCTCACGAATACCCAGGTCAGCACCCGTGCCACGAGTGTTCCAGTAGATACTGCCCGGATTGTTCTTCGCGATCGCGTGATACCACTGATCGATCATCAACGCGAACGTCTCCGCAGTACCGTGCCACTTCGCGTTGTAATCCAGCCACAACTGGCGCTGGTCGGCCTCGTCCAGGAGGCCGTCGGTCGTCTTCTGCAGCAACAACGCGGCGGCCGTCGCCTGGGTCAGCGCGACTGCCACACCGGACGAGAAGAGCGGGTCCACGAAGAACGCCGCGTCACCCACGAGCAGATGCCGCTCGTCGTAGTCCGCGAACTCCTCACTCACCCGCGAGTAGTTCGTGGCGGTCAACATGTGATCGGCGACCGGCACCGCCGCGCCGATCAGATCCTTGAGGTACGGGACCTGCCGTACCGTTTCCAGGAAGGTCTCCTGGTCGGTGAAGTCACGGCCCGGCTCCCGGAGCACAGCCGGATTCGTCACGATGCCGATCGAGTGCGTCAGGACCCGCCGGCCGTCGATGATTTTCGGCACCGGAATGTACCAGCACCAGCCGTCGCGGAAGGCGAAACAGCCGATCGGGGAGAGGTTGTCCGCCGTGAAGATGTTCCAGTCCGCCACAAGATTCTGAGTCTGGCCACAGTTGGTGAAGTGCTGCCAGATCGCGATGTTCTTGAAGTTGGACAACCAGCCACGCTTGTTACGCGCCGCCGAGACGCTGCTCTGCCGCCCCGACGCGTCCACGAAGTAACCCGCACGAACGGCTCGGCCGCCACCCAACCGCACCAGGCCCCCGCGCCCGTCCGGCTCGTACGACGTCACCGCCACACCCTGGAACACGTCCACACCCACATCCGCCGCATGATCCAACAGGATGTGATCGAACTCCGCCCGATTGACATGCATCGTCCACCGGTGCACGCCATCCCGCTCGAACAACACCTCGTCGAACTGGGCGATGCTCGGCCGCTCCGGATCCCAGGCATAGACACCACCGAACTTCTTCACCCAGCAGGGGCTGGCGAGGACCTTGGCCAGCGCACCGCTCTCCTGAAGCGCGGGAACAACCGGGTGGGCGAAGGACTCACCGATGTGCTCCCGGGGAAACACCTCCTGGTCGAAGATCGCAATTCGCAGATCGGTACGTTGGGCAAGCAGGGCGCCGAGGGTGGACCCGGCCGGACCACCACCCATGATCACAACGTCGTAGTACTCCCGCACGTGTCTGACCTTTCGCTCGCTGGTACACGGTATGAGCCGAGTTCTGCGGTGCCGGAAGGTGGAAGAGTGCACGAGTTGCATATTCTTACTCTGCCCAGATTTTGAGATGCCGGAGTCGGGAAACGACCAGGGAAGGATCACCTCGCCTCATGAGTTTCGCCGTCGCCAATGTAACAACGCCCTCTGAGGTTCTGAACTGAATGTCAACTAGTTACATGCTCCGCCAATCCGGCCAGATCTCCCCGAGTCCACCCCTTTCCAATTGATCAATCGGGGTTCCGACAGCGATAACTGCCTCGCCAACCGGTACGACCGGGCGTGCCGGCGACGGTCTCAGCCGCAGACCTGCCCCGCGACACAGACTCCCCGTCAGCGCGGTTCGGGCTGGCGGAGCCCGACGCCGGACCGGTCCACCGGGGGCACGGCACCGGCGTGGACCGGATCGACGTGCGGCGGCACGGTCGTCCCTCCCGGATCGACGGGCGGAACGACGAAGGCCGGGCGGCGGGCGTTGGTGAGCCAGCGCAGCGCCCACTCGACCGGGCCGTAGCGGAACCAGCGCAGCCAGAGCGCGCTCACCACGAGTTGGGCCCCGAACACGGCCAGGGCGAAGGCGAAGAGCGCCAACGGGGAGAACGTGCCGGCGAGCCCGAACCCGATGCCGGTGAAGGTGAGCAGGCCGACCACCGACTGGCCCAGGTAGTTGGTGAGGGCCATCCGTCCGGCCGGGGCGAGCGCGGACCGGACCGCCGCCGTACGCGCACTGTGCATGACCCGCAGCAGCGTCGCCACGTACGCGGCGGCCAGCAGTGGCGCTGTCGCGACGCTCGCCGCCACCCCGAGGCTGTTGCCGTTACCGCCGCTGGCGGCGTAGACGATCGCCCCGAGCAGCCCGACCGGGAAGCCGATCCACTGGATCCGGCGCAGCACCGGCCCGCTGCCGGAGACCCGGCTCAGCCACTGCCGGCGACCGGCGACCATACCGAGCAGGAACAGGCCCAGCGCGGTCGGGCCCTGCAGGGCCACCGCCTGGATGAGCAGCAGCGGCAGACCCGCGATGCGCTCCTCGATGTTCGACTCCCAGCCGCCGAGCAGCGCCCGCGTCGCCTCCTCGCCGTTGGCGAGCGCCTCGGCCTCGCCGGGCAGGAACGCCGAGCGGTCCACGAAGAGCGCACTCGCGACCAGGCTGACCAGCACGAAAACGTAGAGGCCAACCGCGATCCGGATCGCCGTACGGTCCTGCACGTTGCGCAGCAGGAGCAGCGCGAGACACGCCACGGCGTACGTGGTGAGGATGTCGCCGCCGTAGAGGAAGACGGCGTGCAGGGCACCGAGGACGAAGAGGCCACCGATCCGGCGGAGCATCCGTGCCGGGAAGGCTGCACCGGCCCGACTCGCCGCTGCCATCTGCAGGGTGAAGCTGTATCCGAAGAGGAACGAGAAGAGTACGTAGAACTTCATGTCGACGAAGACGGAGGAGAACGTGCGGACGGCATCGTCCAGTCCCGAGTCGAAGTCGGGGTCGGTCACCAGGTTGCCCGGATAGCCGGAGGCCATGAACGTGACGTTGACGACGAAGATCCCGAGCAGTGCGAAGCCTCGGACCGCATCGACGTCGAGAAGACGCCTGACTGGATTCGGTGTGGTCACAATCCACCCTCCGGGTGATCTCTGTATGCAACACAGTGTACGCAGTACAGAGTCGTCAGGATCTAGGGTGAGCACAAGGCCCTGGGGGTGGAGGCGAGGAGTCGGAACGTGACGGAACACAGCCTTCCCCCCGTGGTGGCCCGGATGTGGGGCCGCGAGACCAGCCCGAGGTACGGCCCCCGGCCCAGCCTTGACCTGGGAACAATCGTCGACGCCGCGCTTCGGATCGCCGACCGCGACGGTCTGGAGGGGGTGAAGATGAGCAGCGTCGCCGCCGAAGTCGGGATGGCGACAATGTCCCTGTACCGCTATGTCGGCAGCAAGGACCAACTGCTGATCGTGATGGCGGACGCCGCCTCGCCCGAACCACCAGCGCTCCACGACCGGGGCTGGCGCACCTACCTGGCCGACTGGACCCGGGCCAACCGGGACTTCCTGCTCAGCCGGCCCTGGCTGCTGGCACTCGGCCACCGCACTCCGCCCGCCGGGCCTCGGTCGCTGCGCTGGCTCGACCGCGCGATCGCCGCACTCGCCGACACCGACCTCAGCTACGGCGAGCGGCTCAACATCGCGGCCACCCTCTCGGGCTACGCCATCCAGCAGGCAACCCTGGCCCACGCTCTGAACCGCACGACCGACGCCACCGACTCGATGGTGGGGCTGGCCGAGTACGCCGACGTCCTCGGGCAGGTCCTCGACCCGGACGGCTACCCGGAGCTGACCGCCGCCGTACGCGCGAACGCGTTCGGTGTCTCCGAGGAGTGGGTCGACGACGCCGACTTCACCTTCGGGCTCGATCTGCTCCTCGACGGCATCCAGGCACTCATCGCCCGCGGGAACAGATGAGCCGTTGGTCCTGGACCCCAGGGTTGCCGCATGCCGGGGTGTCCGCGACCTGCGATACCCCGACATGCCGCAACTGGAGGGGATCAGGATGGTGCTCGCCCTGGTTCGTTCGGGTAGGGGGTCAGGTCGTCGGGTTGATCTGGAGGAAGCCGGTGACGCACATCCGCTTCACCAGTCGTGTCTGCGGTGGGGTGAGGCGGGGGGCGATCTCGCCGTACTTGACCGGGCCGCTGCTCAGCAGGGTCCACAGGTCGTCCACGCCGTCCCGGCGGGGGTCGGCGTCGATGGTGAGGCCGTGCGGGTCGTCGGTGGAGTAGATCCGCCGGCACGGGACGGTGTCCCGTAGCGGTGACGGCGACGAGGCGGCGTTGGTGATCGGGTTACGCCAGTAGTCCGCCATTCCGTCGAGGATCGCGGGCGGAAGCTGGACGTTCGCGGGTGGGTTGGTGGCCTTGAAGCCCGGCACCACGAACGTGACACTGTCGCGGATCGCTGCGTTCGGTGCCAGCGCGACGACTGCGTCGTCGGTGAGGTTGGCCGGCTCGGCGAGGGCGCTCGCCGCCAGGTACGGGCCGGCCGCGTCCAGGTCCTCGACCTTCCGGCTGCCGTGGGTCATGACCTCCAGCAGCGCCGGCTGGAACGCCGTGTTGAGCAACGCGTCGAAGGTCTGCTCACGGATGCCGAGGTCAGCACCCGTGCCACGGGTGTTCCAGTAGATACTGCCCGGGTTGTTCTTCGCGATCGCGTGATACCACTGGTCGATCATCAACGCGAACGTCTCGGCGGTGCCGTGCCACTTCGCGTTGTAGTCCAGCCACAGTTGGCGCTGGTCGGTCTCGTCAAGACTGCCATCGGTCGTCTTCTGCAACAGCAGGGCGGCGGTCGCTGCCTGGGTCAGGGCCACCGCGACGCCCGAGGAGAACAAGGGATCCACGAAGAACGCCGCGTCGCCGACGAGCAGGTGTCGTTCGTCGTAGTCGGCGAACTCCTCACTGACCCGGGAGTAGTTGGTGGCGGTCAACATGTGATCAGCGACCGGCACGGCGTCAGCGATCAACTCCTTCAGGTACGGGACCTGGCGTACCGTTTCCAGGAAGGTCTTCTGGTCGGTGAAGTCACGGCCCGGCTCCCGGAGCACAGCCGGGTTGGTCACGATGCCGATCGAATGGGTCAGAACCCGTCGGCCGTCGATGATCTTCGGCACCGGAATGTACCAGCACCAGCCGTCCCGGAAGGCGAAACAACCGATCGGGGAGAGGTTGTCCGCCGTGAAGATGTTCCACTCCGCGACAAGATTCTGAGTCTGGCCGCAGTTGGTGAAGTGCTGCCAGATCGCGATGTTCTTGAAGTTGGAGAGCCAGCCGCGTTTGTTGCGGGCCGCGGAGACACTGCTCTGCCGCCCCGACGCGTCGACGAAGTAGCCGGCACGCACCACCGCGTCGTCGCCCAACCGCACCAGGCCCCCGCGCCCGTCCGGCTCGTACGCCGTCACCGACACACCCTGGAACACGTCCACACCCACATCCGCCGCATGATCCAACAGAATGTGATCGAACTCCGCTCGGTTGACGTGCATCGTCCACCGGTGCACACCGTCCCGCTCGAACAGCACGTCGTCGAAGCGGGCGATGCTGGGCCGCTCCGGATCCCAGGAGAAGATGCCGCCGAACTTCTTCACCCAGCAAGGGCTGGCAAGGACCTTGGCCAGCGCACCGCTCTCCTGAAGCGCGGGAACGACGGGGTGGGCGAAGGACTCACCGATGTGCTCGCGCGGAAACACCTCTTTGTCGAAGATCGCAATTCGCAGATCGGTACGTTGGGCAAGCAGGGCGCCGAGGGTGGACCCGGCCGGACCACCACCCATGATCACAACGTCGTAGTACTCCCGCACGTGTCTGACCTTTCGCTCGCTGGTACACGGTATGTGCCCGGTGCTGCGGTGCCGGAAGGTGAAAGGATGCGCGAAGTGCGTTTTCTTGCAATGCCCAGATTCTGGGACGACGAAATCCGCCGCCGCCAATATATCAACCTCAGCCTATAGGTTTGACCGGGATTCCAACAAATTACATGCGCCGCCAATCCGGCCAGATCTCCCCGAATCCGTACCTGCGCCGATGGATCAATCGGACGCCGGCAGTGCCGCCGTTCCGCCCGCCCCGATTCGCCGAGGCGGCCGGCGTTCTGCCCTGGGCCGATCGGCGGACACGGCCCCCACCCGCGTGCTCGGCTGGTCACATGCGGGTCGTGGTGCTGGGTGGTACGGAGTTCATCGGGCGGCGGGTGGTCGAGCGGCTGGTCGGGCGGCACGACGAGGTCGTGGTGGTCCACCGGGGCCGCACGGAGCCCGAGGACCTCCCCGACTGCGGGCACCTGCACGTCGACCGGCGCGACTTCGCCGAGGTCGCCGACCGGGTACGCGGATTCGCGCCGGACGCCGTGGTCGACTCGTACGCCCTCACCCGGGCGGACGCCGACTCGGTCCTGCCGCACCTGCCCGACGTGCCCCTGGTGCTGCTCTCCAGCGTCGACGTCTACCGGGTCTGGGAGTTGCTCCTCGCCGACGACGACACCCCGCTGCCGGCGCCGGTCACCGAGGACGCGCCGCTGCGGCGGGGGCGCTTCCCGTACCGGGGACAGGGCACCGGGCTGGACGACTACGACAAGCTCGACGTCGAGCCGGCCTACCTCGCCCGGGGCGGCACCGTGCTCCGCCTCGGCATGGTCTACGGCCGGCACGACCAGCAGCGACGGGAGGAGTTCGTGCTGCGACGGGTCCGGGCGGGGCGTGCCCGGATCCCGGTCGGCGCGGGCGATGCCCTGATCACCCGTCTGCACGTCGACGACGCGGCCGGGGCGGTGCTCGCCGCTCTCGACCGGCCAGAGTCGGCCCGGGGCGAGCTGTTCAACCTGGGCGAGTCGGTCACCTATCCGGTGCGGGGCTGGCTACGGCTGATCCTCGACGCGGCCGGGCACGATGCCGAGCTGGTCCGGGTGCCCGACGAGCGGGTGCCGGACGACCTGTGGTTGACCCGGCGGCTGGCCCAGCACGTGCTCGTCGACAGCGGCAAGGCCGGCCGCCTGCTGGGCTGGCGACCGACGGATCCGGCGACGGCGGTGGCCCGTTCGGTGCGCTGGCACCTGGACCATCCGCCGCCGGACGCGCCGGCCGACTTCACCGCCGACGACCGCGCGCTCGCCGGCTGACTCGACCCTCCGACCGGTCACCACCTGGCTCCGCAGGTGGTCGCTTCCCGCCGGCTCCGTCGGTAGCACGAACGGGGCAGCTCCAGAGCGCCGCCGGAGCGACCCTTCCGCGCCGCCGCCATCACGCTGGGTCACCGGGTGCGCCCGGATGCGGTTTACTGACGACGTGATCATCGACGCCTCCGGGCCGGCCGTCCGCCATACCGCATGAGCTACCAGCTCAGTGCGGTCGTCGCCGACGTCGAGTTGCTCGCGGAGCAGACCGGCGAACTCGACCACGCCGTCCTCGCCGCGCTCCGGCAGGACTTCGCCCTGCTGCCGGTCACCCCGCAGTTGGTGGAGGAGCTGACCGGGTCGCTGCCCGACTTCGCCGTCGAGGAACCGGGTCCGCAGCAGCCGTTCCGACTCGTGCTCTCGGCCGCGCTCACCGAGGTGTTCGCCCGCTGGTCGCGGCGGGGTCCGGTGGCGTACCTGGAGGCGGAGTTCTCCGGCGGGACCGGACACCAGGCGGCGGTGGTGTGGCTGGACGGAACGGTCGCCTGGGGGCCGGGTTTCGACGCCCTCCTCGACCGGCCCCGCGCCGAGTGGCCGATCAACACCGCGCTGGTCCGGATCGGAGTGGAGCCCGGTCGCTGGATCGATCCCTTCGCCGAGCTGGGCCTGCACCTGGAGGGGAGCACCGACGGCTGGTTGGCACACGGGCGGCGACGCCTCTCCGCCGACTACTGGGATGATCTGGCCGAAGAGTGGGAATACCGGCAAAACGCCACAGACCAGCAACCTTGGCGGCCCGGCGCCGTTGGGGACTGGGGGATTTCATGACTTTGCGGCAGTTCTTGTTCATCGCGGCATTACTGACGGCGGCCTCGATCGCCGGAAGCGGCAGCCGTCCACATGCGCCGGTCGGCCCGGCGGAACCGATCGGTCCGGTCGTCGACGAGGTGATCGACCTGCACGGGCTGGCCGGGGTCGAGTTCGGCGACAGCCAGCGGGAGCTGGCCGAGCGGGGGATGCTCCAGGAGACGGCCGAGTCCTGCGGACCGACCCTGGTCGGCCACGAGACGGCCAGCCCGGTCTTCTACGACGACCGGCTGGTGCTGCTCTGGGTCAGCGCCCCCGTCCGGACTCCGGAGGGGGTCACCGTCGGCACGCCGCTCGGCGAGCTACGGTCCCGTTTTCCGTCACTGACCCGGCTCGACGCTCCAGAGGGGACGTACCGCTTCGACGGCCTGCTCGCCCAGCGGGGCGACCGCGCGTACCTCTTCCTCCACGACGGACGGACGGTCCGCAAGACGATCGCCGGTTACGCCGACTACGCCGAGCGCCTCTTCGACGAGGGCCACGGCCCCTGCTGAGACGCCGGTGGCCCCGGCACTCCTGTCGCGGCACGGGACGCGGAACAGCAGCGCGCCGCCAAACTGGTGCCACTCTGAGCCAAGGTGAGCCAAGTCGAGTTGTCCATGGCACCACTGTGTGCCATAGTGATGCCATGGACCTGAACCCGTACGTGGCATCTCTCGGTCGCGAGCTGCTGACGGCTGTGGAGACCGGCGGTGACGACGGCACCGCGTTGATCGAGCGGTTGACCGTGTCGATGGAGTCGGCGATCCGGCTCGCCCTGCTCGAAGCGCTGTCGGCCGCCGCCGACGAGATCACCAGGGAACTGGCTCCCGGTTCGGTCCAGGTTCGCCTTCGGGGCCGTGACCCGGAGTTCGTCGTGGCTCCCCACCACGTGGAGCAGCCGACGGAGCACACCACCGACCGGGGTGCGGTGCCGGCCGACGACGCCGTGGCGGGCTTCGAGGACGGCGCCACGGCGCGCATCAACGTCCGCCTCCCCGAACAGCTCAAGGCCGCGGTCGAGGAAGCGGCGGGCAAGGAGGGCCGGTCGGTCAACGCGTGGCTGGTGCGTGCCGCCTCGGCCGCGCTGCGGGCCCCGGAGCGCGACCACGGCTCCGACCGGCGCAGCAAGCCCAGCGCACAGCGCTACACCGGCTGGGCGCGTTAGCCGAGTCCGGCCCCACTTCACCGTCACGTCCCCCACCAGCGGGGATGTTCTTCCGACTCATTCCGAGGGGACCGCCATGCCTGTTTTCGCCACCCCCGACCCGATTTCCGTCACGATCGAACTCTCCGTCGGCGACGTACGGCTCGTCGCCAGCGACCGCACCGACACCGTCGTCGAGGTACGGCCGAGCGACGAGTCCGACGACTCCGACGTGAAGGCCGCGCAGCAGACCCGCGTCGAGTACGTCGACGGCGTGTTGACCGTGCGCGGGCCGAAGAACCGGGTGTTCGACTTCTCCAAGAGAACCAGGTCCGTCGCCGTACTCGTCGAACTTCCCGCTGGCTCGGCGGTGCACGGTGACGTGTCGGCCGGAGACTTCCACAGCACCGGCGTGCTGGGGGAATGCCGGATCAAGACGTCCCTCGGACACCTCCGGCTCGACCGGACCGGCCGGCTCCGCGTGGACACCTCCGCCGGTCACGTCACGGTCGACACGATCGACGGTGACGCCGAGGTCGCCACCGGCAGCGGACATGTCCGCATCGGCGAGATCGGCGGAGCTGCGGTCATCAAGAACTCCAACGGCAACACCGACGTCGGCACCGTCGCCGGCGAACTGCGGGCGCGTGCGGCGAACGGCGACATCTCCGTCGGACGGGCCGACGCCGGAGTGGAGGCCAGGACCTCCAACGGAGCCATCCGCGTCGGCCGGGTCGCGCGCGACTCGGTGACGCTGACCACCGCGGCCGGCGACCTGGAGATCGGCGTCGCCGCCGGCACCGCCGCCTGGCTCGACCTGAAGACCGGATACGGGCGGGTGCACAACGCCCTGGACGACCTCGGCCAGGGACCGGAGGGGTCCGAGGACACCGTCGAGGTCCGTGCGCACACCACCTTCGGCGACATCACCGTCCGCCGTTCCTGACCAGACCTCTCGAAGGGGCCTCCCATGACCACTCCATCCCAGCCGGCGATCACGGCGACCGGACTGCGCAGGTCGTTCGGCGACCACGTCGTGCTCGACGGAATCGACCTGAACGTCCCCCGGGGCACCGTCTTCTCGCTGCTCGGCGCGAACGGAGCGGGCAAGACCACCACGGTCAAGATCTTGTCCACGCTGATCCGCGCCGACGGGGGCAGCGCGCTGATCGCGGGTCACGACCTGGCCACCGAGCCCGACGCGGTCCGCGCCGCGATCGGGGTCACCGGCCAGTTCTCCGCGGTCGACAACCTGCTGACCGGCCAGGAGAACCTGACCCTGATGGCCGATCTGCACCACCTGGGCCGGGCGGCGGGCCGGCGCAGGGTCGCCGAACTGCTCGACCAGTTCGACCTGGTCGACGCGGCCAGGAAACCGGCCGTGACGTACTCCGGCGGCATGCGCAGGCGGCTCGACCTCGCGATGACCCTGGTCGGGACCCCCCAGGTGATCTTCCTCGACGAGCCGACCACCGGGTTGGACCCGCGTAGCCGCCGTGGCATGTGGCAGATCGTGCGGAAGTTGGTCGCGGACGGCGTCACCATCTTCCTCACCACCCAGTACCTGGAGGAGGCCGACGAACTCGCCGACCGGATCGCGGTACTGGACCACGGCCGGATCGTCGCCGAAGGCACTGCGGACGAACTCAAGCGCCGCATCTCCGGCGGCCACATCCTGCTGCGGTTCGCCGGCCTCCGTGATCTCGAATCCGCCGCACGTGCCGTGGGCCAGGCGTCCCGCGACAGCGACGCGCTCGCCCTGCGGGTTCCGCACGACGGCAGCCTCCGTGCGTTGAAGGCCCTGATCGACCGACTCGACGAGAACGCGGTCGAGGTCGACTCGCTGAGCGTGCACACCCCCGACCTCGACGACGTCTTCCTCGCCCTCACCGGCAAACCCGAGAACGAGAAGGTGACCACCCGATGAGCACCATGTCGTACGCACTGACCGACTCGGCGACGATGCTGCGCCGCAACCTCCGGCGTATGGCGCGCTACCCGTCGATGACGGTGACGCTCGTCGGCATGCCGGTCGTCTTCCTGCTGCTGTTCGTCTACGTCTTCGGTGGCACGCTCGGTGCCGGACTCGGCGGTCCCTCCGGCGGGCGGGCGGAGTACGTCAACTACGTCACCCCCGCGATCATCCTGATGACGATCACCGCCGCGGTCCAGGGCACCTCCATCTCGGTCACCATGGACATGACCGAGGGCATCGTCGACCGGTTCCGCACCATGGCCATCGCCCGCGTCTCCGTCCTGACCGGACACGTCGTCGGCAGCCTCGTCCAGACGATGCTCAGCATCGCGGTGGTGGTCGGCGTCGCACTGCTCGTCGGGTTCCGACCGTCGGCAGGTCCCGGCGAGTGGCTCGCCCTCACCGGCGTCCTGGTGATGATGGCCTTCGCCTTCATCTGGCTGTCGGTGGCGTTCGGGCTGGCCAGCAAGACCGTCGAGTCGTCGAGCAATGTCGGCCTGCCCCTGGTGCTGCTTCCCTTCCTCGGCAGCGGGTTCGTCCCGACCGACTCGATGCCCACCGCGCTGCGCTGGTTCGCCGAGTACCAGCCGTTCACCCCGCTCATCGAGACCATCCGCGGTCTCCTGATGGGCACTCCGATCGGGAACAGTGCCGTCGTCGCCGTCGGCTGGTGCGTCGTCATCACCCTCGGCGGCTACCTCTGGTCGAAGAAGCTGTTCAACCGCGAGTCCACCCGATGACGCGAACGGTCCGTCGCGGAGACCCCGACTCCGGCACGGGCTGAAACCGGAACCCGGACGAGGACGCGCCCGGCGGCTCCGCGTGGAGCCGCCGGGCGCTCTCGTACGCCACTAGCGCCAATCGGTTTGTTATGGAAACCTATTGGCATGACTTCCGAAGCGGTTCATGCCGGCGGTGACCCCCGCCGACTGTTGGCTGAGGCGCGCGACCTCGCACGCCGGGTTCGTCTCGCCCAGCGGGTGACCTGGTTGCCACTGCTGGTGCTGGGCCTGGTGACGTTCGGGGCGATCCCCGCCTACCGGTACGGCCACACGCTCGTCAGCGACTGCCGGACGGTGGACGGCGGCCAGGTGTGCCGGGTCTGGGAGCCGCCCGCGCAGTTCTACTGGCTGGCGGCGGTGGTCCTGGCGTACGTGGTGATCGCCGGCGGCTACCTGCGGGTGGCCCGGGCCCGGGGAGTGGACGCCCGGGTGCTGCCGTACGTGCTCACCGGTGTGGCGCTCTCGGTCGTGCTGTTCGCTGCCATCGCCGCCGGCGCCGGGGCGTGGATCGTCCGCGACCCGCAGGCGCTCCTCGACCCGTCCGCCTTCGTCCAGGCCCTGTTCCGGCTGCTCACCCCGACCGGTGGGATCGGGCTGGCCCTGCTGGTGCTGGCCTGGCTGGAACGGCACGTCGCGTTGCTGCTGTTCGCCCTCGGGTACCTTGCAGTGGTGCTGGTGCCGATCGACTTCGGTTGGGGAGCCCACTGGGGTGGCCAGTGGGAGAACGTGCCGATGCTGGTCATCAGCGGCGGCGTGCTGATGCTGGGCAGCGCCGGCTTCGCGCTGGCGCAACGACTGCGACGGTCCCGGTGACCGGCCCCGTCGACACCCCGGCACCGGAGGAGACCGAGTCCCCGCATCCGGCCACCGCACTCGACGACGTGGTGCACCAGCGGATCCGGCTCGGCATCCTCACCATCGCGCACGAGGCCCGTCGGGTGGAGTTCGGCTACCTGCGCACCCACCTGGAGCTGACCGCCGGCAACCTGTCCAAGCACCTCAGCGTGCTGGAGACCGCCGGCCTGGTCCAGATCGAGAAGGGCTACGCCGGCCGGCGCGGCCGGACCTGGATCACCCTCACCCCCGCCGGTAACGCCGCGCTCGCCGAAGAGATCACCCGACTGAAGCAGCTCATCGCCCGCGTCGACCCGACAGCCGGGCAGTAGCGGCAGCAGCCGACAGGAACTGAGACCACAAGCAGAACGCCCGGTCGATCCTCGCGGATCTTCCGGGCGTTCGCGCTGTTCACGAGCGGTGGCGGCGGGATTTGAACCCGCGGAGGGCGTAAACCCTCACACGCTTTCGAGGCGTGCTCCTTAGGCCACTCGGACACGCCACCGCCGAAGAGGTTACAGGACCACCGGCCCGGACGCCGAACCGGTATGCCACCGGACGGCCTGGCAGGATCCTTCCCATGAGTGTGCACATCGGCGCGAAGCCGGGAGAGATCGCCGAACGGGTCCTGATGCCGGGCGACCCCCTGCGGGCCAAGTGGATCGCGGAGACCTACCTCGAGGACGCCACGTGCTACTCGACGGTCCGGGGCATGCTGGGCTTCACCGGCCGCTGGAACGGCGTCGAGGTGTCCGTCCAGGGCTCCGGCATGGGCATGCCGTCGGCCTCGATCTACGCCCACGAGCTGATCAACGAGTACGGCGTACGGTCGTTGATCCGGGTGGGCTCCTGCGGTGCTCTCGCCGAGGACCTGAAGCTGCGGGACGTGATCGCGGCGAACGGCTCGGCCACCGACTCGAACATGAACCGGGTACGTTTCGACGGGCTCATCGACTACGCCCCGGTCGCCGACTTCGGGCTGCTGCGCACCTCGGTCGAGATCGCCGAGCGGCGTGGCGTACCGATGCGGGTGGGACCGGTGCTGGCGGCGGACGCCTTCTACACCGACCGGCCGGACCTCTACGACCGGCTCGCCGACTACGGCGTGCTGGCGGTGGAGATGGAGTCGGCGGCGCTCTACACCATCGCCGCCCGGTTCCGGGCCCGTGCCCTGACCGTGCTGACCGTCAGCGACCACATCAAGACCGGCGAGAAGACCAGCTCCGCCGAGCGGGAGCAGACCTTCTCCCAGATGGTCGAGATCGCTCTCGACACCATCGTCGCCTGACCGCGCGTCCAGTGGTGGTAGCAGGGGACCCTTCCTACGCAAAAACCGGTAACAAGGGTCCCCTGCTACCACGCCACGCCACGCCACAGCACATCGTGTTGAGGTGGTGCGGCCTCAGCGGAAGAAGGCGCGCAGCAGGGTGGCGGACTCGGTCTCCAGGATGCCGCCGTACACCTCGGGCCGGTGGTTGAGCCGGCGGTCACGCAGCACGTCCCAGAGCGAACCGGCCGCCCCGGTCTTCGGCTCCCAGGCCCCGAAGACCACCGTCGACACCCGGGCCAGCACCAACGCGCCCGCGCACATGGTGCACGGTTCCAGGGTCACCACCAGGGTGCAGCCGTCCAGCCGCCAGCGTCCGAGCCGCTGCGCGCCCCGGCGCAGGGCCAGCACCTCGGCGTGCGCGGTCGGATCACCGGTCAGTTCCCGCTCGTTGCGCCCGACCGCCAGTTCGACGCCGTCCGGGGCGTAGAGCACCGCGCCGACCGGGATGTCGTCCGCGCCGACCGGAGCCACTGCCGGGCTGTCCGGGCCGGTGACGGCGACCGCCAACGCGCGACGCATCCACAGCTCGTGCCGCTGCCGGCGGCCGACGCCGCCCGGATCGGCCAGCCCCTCCTGTGGTCCCGGTCCGGTCCGGCCGACGTACCCGGGGGTGGGTTGGCCCGGCCGGACGGTCTCCAGGGCGGGGTCCGTGACGTCCGCCGGCTCACCAGCGGGACGCGGGAAGTCGGCGGCGGAGGGGAGCCCACCGGCGGGAGGAGGTCCGTTCACACCTCGCGCAGCTCCTCGACCTCGTCGGCGCAGCCGAGCACCTGACACACCTCGGCGGTGACGTCGGCGGGAAGCATGCCCTCCCGGGTGCAGAGGGTGACCAGCCGCTGTGCCGGGATGCCCAGGTCGTCGAGGAGGTCGGCGTCCCCGACCGGGTCGGCCTCGGGGTCGACCGCCGGCTGGTCGCTCTCCCCGCCGCCGGTCGTCCGCCGCACGTCGCCGACGTCGTCCAGGTCGGGGGCCTTCAGGTCGCCGACCAGCACCGACCCGAGCCGGGACTCCTCGGCGTACGCCGAGTCGGAGCCGAAGACCCGCAGGTCCTCCCCCTCGTCCAGGCGCAGCACCACCAGGTACGCGTCGTCGGCCTCGACGAAGAGCAGGGACAGGTCGGCGTCGGGCTCGACGTCCCGCAGGCGCTCGGCCACCTCGTCGAGATCCGTGACGCCCCGCAGGTTCACCTCGGCGGCGGTCCAGCCGCCCGCGTCCCGTAACGCGGCCGCAGCGAAGTACGACACTGTCCCCCCTGTGACTACCCGGCACCGCGTGCCGACCTGTTACGCGTGCACGGTAGCCGGTCGCATCGGCGGGCGACCGGTCAACGCCCCGATGAGGCGGTCAATCCCCGGGAAAGTCGGGCCGGCCGCCGGGGGACACCACAGGAAGCCTCCGGTCCCCGCCGGCCATCCGACGGCGGGTGGCTGGTTCAGCCGGCGACCCGGCGACGGGTGGCGATGAGCTGGCGTAGCCGCTCGCTGCGTACCCGCTGCGGTCGCTCGCGTTGGCGGACCGCTCTGGCCCCGGCCAGTTCCGCGAGGAGCTGCAGGCGTCGGCGGCTGCGGTCGGGGTCGAGCCGCGGGGTGGTCCAGGCCATACCGCCGAGGGTGACCCAGTCCTGCCGCGTACGTCAAGACGTGCTTCGGCGTGCAGCGGGACGACCACGCAGCGCTCACCGGAGCGGCCCGTGGGACCCCGGTGCGACGGTCACCAGAGCGGCCAGTTCCCGCTGCCCGCCCAGCTCGCCACCACCACGGCCACGGCGATGCTCCAGCCACCGGCGGTGACGATCGCCACGCCGGTGCCCACCCCCCGGTCACCGAAGCGGACGAGCACCAGGGCGACGACCCAGGCGACCAGGCCGGCGCCCACCGTCCACCAGACGTAGCCGCGCAGGCCCTCGCCGAGCAGGCCGAAGAAGAGCAGCCAGGCGGCACCGACCGCGCCACCGACGGCGACGCCGCTGCCGGTGACGGGATGCGGCTCGCGGTAGGTCGGGCGGACGGGCCGCCCGGAAGGGAAGAGACCCGACGGGGTGCGTCCCATCGGGTGGTGTCCCACGCCCGGCGGGGGCGGCGGGCCGGGTTGCCAGGTCATCGCCGTCGTTCCTCCCCGGGCCCGGCGGGCCCCCTCCCACCGTAGTGGTCTGCCAGGATGGTCGGGTGTTGCCGCGACTGATCGGGTGTGGGCCCACGCGGCCGGTTCTGCTGCTGCTCGTACCGGTGCTGCTGGCCGGCTGCGCGACCACCCGGCCGGTGAGCGCTCCGTCGGCGTCGGCACCCGTCGGGTCGTGGTCACCGACCCGGTCCGCCTCGGCGTCACCGCCGGCGGCGACCGGGACGCCGACGGCCCGTCCCGCGCCGTCGGCCACCGGACTGCGGTACGCCTTCCCGGTGCGGTCACGCAAGGTCGGCTACCACCCGACCCACTCGGCGTACCCGGGCACGGACATCTTCGCCGACTGCGGCGAGCCGGTGGTCGCGGTGACCGACGGCGAGATCCTCGAGGTGAGCCGGGTGGACCGCTTCGATCCGGACGGGCCGAGGGGGCCGAACAACGGCGGCCTCTCGGTGTCGCTGCTCGGGGACGACGGTGTCCGGTACTACGGCTCCCACCTCAGCGTCGTGGCCGACGGGGTGGACGCGGGGGTCCGCGTCCGGTCCGGTCAGCAGCTCGGTCTGGTGGGCCGGACGGGCAACGCGAACAACGTCTGCCACCTGCACTTCGGCATCTCGCCGCCCTGCCCGGGGAAGGACGGCTGGTGGATCCGCCGGGGCGTGGTCTGGCCGGCGCGCTATCTGGACGCCTGGCGGCGCGGGGTCGACCGGGACCCGGCCGCCGAGGTGCGGGCCTGGCACCGCAAGCACGGCTGCCCACCCGCCCCCACCTCGGCCAACTGATCCTCCACTCAGCGTTTAACGGGTAGGACACATTGACGAGTGTTGCCTTGTCGGCTACCGTCCGAGCGAGAGAGCGCTCTCACAGCACCCTTTCCCCCCATTTCTGACAAGCGCCCCGAAGCCGACCAAAGCGGCGTCGGACGCGCGATGGAGGCCCGATGAAACCTCCCGTCCCCCACCGCCCGCTGGCGCTGGCCGCCGCGACCGCCCTGGCCGTCCTCGTCGGCGGCCTGGCCGTCAGCGTCACCACCCCCGCCGAGGCCGCCACCGTCGGCCGGGGCAGCTACACCACCGACCCGGTCGGTCCCCTTCCCGCCGGCTGCGGGCAGATGTCCACCAACCCCCGCCAGTTCGTCACCGCCAACGCCCCCACCGGCCCGGTGCCCACCAACGACTGGTGGTCGTCCCTGCTGTGGAAGAAGACCAACTGCGCGTTCAGCGAGCCGCTGCACGCGCACCCGATCTCGTTCAACACGCTCACCGACGGTCTCGGCTTCTCGGCCACCTCCACCCCCGTCATCACCGGCACGGCGACCGGCGTCGGCGAGTTCAAGTACCCGTACCAGGAGGACATCCGGGTCGGGGTGGCCGGACTCGCCGCGCCGAACGTCAAGGTCGACGGCTGGACCGACTGGACGGTCAGCCCGCACTGGAGCGACGGCGCACGGACGATGCGGGCCACCATCGGCCACGGCCTGCCGTACGCCTACCTCCAGACCGGCGGCGGCGACGCGGTGGTCAACGTGACCGGCGGCAGCCCCACCGTCTGGTCGAACAGCGGCGGCACCATCGGCTTCACCGTCCGTGGCAACAACTACGTCGCGTACGCCCCGACCGGGGCGACCTGGACGGTCAGCGGCACCCGGATCTCGTCCAACCTGGCCGGTCGGGGTTACTTCTCGGTGGCCCTGCTGCCGCAGACCAGCGACACGGCGACCCGCGCCTCGCTCGCCACCACCTACGGCCAGTACGCGCACGCGCACGTCACCGGCACCCGCGTCTCCTACAGCTACGACCAGGCCAGCAGCACGGTCCAGACGACGTACGCGTTCACCACCACCGCCCGTGAGGGCAGTGCCAACCGGACCGTGGTCAGCCTCTACCCGCACCACTGGAAGTCGCTGGCCGGATCCACCCCGATCGCGCAGACCTACCCGTCGGCCCGGGGCCGGATGAAGGTGCTCACCGGCGTCAGCCAGTTCCAGACGTCGATGAAGTTCCACGGCGTGGTGCCCGAGGTGCCCGCCGTCGCCACCGGCGCCGGCAGCGACCTGACCACCCTGCGCAACCACCTCGCCGCCGTCCGCGGCAACCCGATGGACCAGCGTGGCAACGACACCTACTGGACCGGCAAGGGCCTCGGCCGGGCCGCCCGGATCGCCGAGATCGCCGACCAGGTCGGTGACACCGACACCCGCAACGCCGCCCTGAACGCCATCCGCAGCACCCTCAACGACTGGTTCACCGCCTCGCCGGGCAAGACCCAACGGCTGTTCTACTACGACCGCAACTGGGGCACCCTGATCGGCTACCCCGCGTCGTACGGCTCCGACCAGGAGCTGAACGACCACCACTTCCACTACGGCTACTACATCGCCGCCGCCGCGACGCTTGCCAAGTTCGACCCGACCTGGGCCCGCGCCGACCAGTACGGCGGCATGGTCGACCTGCTGATCCGGGACGCGAACAACTACGTGCGCAGCGACACCCGCTTCCCGTACCTGCGGGACTTCGACATCTACGCCGGCCACGACTGGGCCTCCGGACACGGCTCGTTCGCCTCCGGCAACAACCAGGAGTCCTCGTCGGAGGGGATGAACTTCGCCAACGCGCTGATCCAGTGGGGTCAGGCCACCGGCGACGCCGCCGTCCGGGACGCCGGCATCTGGATGTACACCACCCAGGCGGCGGCGATCAACGAGTACTGGTTCGACGTCGACAACGAGAACTTCCCGTCCGCGTTCGGCCACTCCACGGTCGGCATGGTCTGGGGCGACGGCGGCGCGTACGCGACCTGGTTCAGCGCCGAGCCGGAGATGATCCAGGGCATCAACATGCTCCCGGTCACCGGCGGCCACCTGTACATGGGCTACCGGCCGGCGTACAACTCGACGAACTACGCCGAACTGGTCCGCAACAACGGCGGCGAGCCCACCGTGTGGCAGGACATCCACTGGCAGTTCCTCGCCCTCGGCGACCCGGACTCGGCCCTGGCCAAGCTCCGCGCCAACCCCGGTTACACCCCCGAGGAGGGCGAGAGCCGGGCACACACCTTCCACTGGGTACGCAACCTCGCCGCGCTGGGCAACGTCGACCGGTCGGTGACGGCGAACCACCCGCTGGCGGCGGTGTTCGTCCGCAACGGGGCCCGTACCTACGTGGCGAGCAACATCAGCGCGTCCCCGATCACCGTCCGGTTCTCCAACGGCACCACGCTGAACGTGGCGGCGGGCAAGACCGCCACCACCGGGGCGTACACCTGGAGCGGCGGCAACGCGAACGGCGGCGTGAACCCGAGCAACCCGCCGACCACCACGCCCCCGCCCACCTCCAGCCCGACCCCGACGCCCACCCCGACCGGCACGCCGGACTCCCCGACCCGCTACCTGCTCGCCGGCGGCGGTCTCGCGGGCGCCGGCACGGCGGGCACCGCCACGGTCGCCGCCGCCAACGGCAACCACGACGGACAGCCGACCAACGCGCTGGTCTTCACCGCGACCGGCCTCGACCTCACCTACCAGGGAGGCAACGGCAGCTTCGACCTCTTCCTCGACGCCGGCACGGCGGTCGGCAACGGCGTGCAGCTGCGTGCCTCGTACGACCTGACCGGTGACGGCACCTTCGAGCGGGTGGAGACGTACCGCTACTTCGCCACCGACCCGGTCCGGGGCTACGAGCACTACACCCAGAACCAGGGCCTCCAGACGGCCACCGGCAGCCACGGCAACCTGCGCAACGGCACCGTGAAGCTGGAGGTCTGGTCGGCCATCGGCAACAACCCGACCACTCTCGGCGTGGGCAACCAGTCGGTTCTCCGGCTTCCCCACGCCTGATCCCGCATCCACCGACCCGGGGGCCGTCGTGGCACGCCACGACGGCCCCCGTCTGCGCGCCCGTCGGGTCGGCCGTACCGGACCCCGCGCCGCCGGCCCGACGAGCGCGACGCGGCCGGAACGCGGGGACGGAAGGACGGGCGGAACCGGAACCGGAGGCGTAGGTTCGCAGGGTGAGCCGGGATCCCGTCGCCGACCTGCGCCGCATCGCGTTCCTACTGGAACGCGCGAACGAGGCCACCTACCGGGTCCGCGCGTTCCGCTCGGCGGCCACGACCCTCGCCGCCCTGCCCGCCGGGGAGTTGGCCGAACGGGCCCGCACCGGGAAGCTCACCGAGCTGACCGGGGTCGGTGACGTCACCGCCCGCTGCGTGGTCGAGTCGCTGGCCGGCGAGGAGCCGGTCTACCTTCGTCGGCTGGCCGCCACCGAGGGCACCGACCTGGACGCGGCCGCCACCGACCTGCGTACGGCGCTGCGCGGCGACTGCCACTCCCACTCCGACTGGTCCGACGGCGGGTCACCGATCGAGGAGATGGCCCTCGCCGCGGTGGAGCTGGGCCACGAGTACCTGGTCCTGACCGACCACTCGCCCCGGCTGAAGGTGGCGCGGGGGCTGACCGCCGACCGGCTGCGCCGTCAGCTCGACCACGTGGCGCAGCTCAACGACGCGCTGCCGGAGGGATTCCGCGTCCTCACCGGGATCGAGGTGGACATCCTCGCCGACGGCTCGCTCGACCAGGACGACGAGTTGCTCGCCCGGCTGGACGTGGTGGTCGGCTCGGTGCACAGTGGCCTGAACGACGACCGGGCGAAGATGACCCGGCGGATGCTCACCGCCGTCGCCAACCCGCACCTGGACGTCCTCGGGCACTGCACGGGGCGGATGGTGTCGTCCCGTCCGGCCGGGGTGCGCGGGCCGGGCGACCGGGCGCACCGGCCGCGTACCCGGCCGGAGAGCGACTTCGACGCCGACGCCGTCTTCGCCGCCTGCGCCGAACACGGCAAGGCCGTGGAGATCAACTCGCGGCCGGAGCGGCAGGATCCGCCGAAGCGGCTGATCCGGCGTGCCCTGGAGGCCGGCTGCGTCTTCGCGGTGAACACCGACGCGCACGCCCCGGGGCAGCTCGACTGGCAGCGGTTCGGCTGTGAACGCGCCGCCCGGTGCGGGGTGCCCGTCGACCGGGTGGTGAACACCCGCTCGGCCGACGAACTGGTCGCCTGGGCGCGGAGCCACGACACCACCTGAGGAGCCGGCGGGCCCGCACCGGCGGACGACCGGGCGGCGGACGGACCGGCCCGGCCGGGGGTCAGTTCCGGGAGGCCACGGTGGGCACGGCGGGCGCGGGAGCGTTGGTCGCCGCACGGCGCGGCCAGCGGACGAGGCCCTGCGACACCGCCACCCCGAGCAGCACGACCAGCGCCCCGACCGGCTGGTGCCAGGTGGGCGTCTCGTCGAGGGCCACCGCGCCGATGAGCACCGCGAAGACCGGGATCAGGTAGGTCACCGTGGACGCCGCGCTCGCGCCGATCGACCGGATGTTGTGCATGTTGATCACGAAGGCCAGCCCGGTGCCGAGCGCACCGAGCGCCAGCACACTGCCCAGCACGTCCCAGGAGAGCGCGGTCGGCGCGGGCGGTGCCCCCGCCACCAGCGGTGCCACCACCGCCAGCTGGACGGTGGCGATCAGCAGCTGCGCGGCAGAGAGGGCCAGCCCGGACTCCGTGCGGCCCGCGACGAACCGCTTCTGGTACGGGATGGCCAGGCCGTAGCAGGCCGCCGCGCCGAAGCACATCAACTGCCCGGTGAAGGTGGCGCCACCGACGCCCTGCCAGACGCCGAGCACCACCAGCACCCCGACAAAGCCCAGCCCGAGCCCGACGGCCCGCCGCGCGGTCAACCGCTCGGTGCGGAACACCAGCACCGCCAACGGCAGGACGACAAGTGGCGTGGTGGCGTTCCAGATGCCGGCCAGCATCGACGGGATCCGCTGCTCGCCGTAGCCGAAGAGGGTGAACGGCAGCGCCACGCCGAAGGCGGCCACCACCGCGAGGTGCAGCCAGAGCCGACGGTCCCGGGGGAGCCGGTCGCGGAGCACGGCGAGCACCACGAGGAGGGTCAGCGCCCCGGTGGCGACCCGCCCCAGGGTGACGTAGAGCGGGTGCAGCTCCCGGATCCCGATCTTGATGAACAGGAAGCTGGAGCCCCAGATCGCCGCGAGCAGGACAAAACCGGGCAGCCAACTACGCAGGGGCGCCCGGTCAGGGGTGGAGTCCGGTGTCACTCCTGACACTCTGCCGTAGCCCCCCGACATTGTCCGGCGATATTCGACGGCCGTGTCGCGGGTCACCGCAACCTGCCTACAGTGGTGGCGTTGACCAGCCGAGGAGGTGGCGACCGATGGCCATGCCGATGCAGTTCGACCCGCTCGTCGATCTCGACGGGATGTGGACGACCGCGCTCGCCGACCGTTACCTCCCGCTCCCGGAGCTGCCCCAGGCGCGCTACGAGTGCATCGACGGAAGGCTGGTCATGACTTCCGCGGAAGTAGGCAGCAACAGTTTCGGCGAGATCAGGCTCGCCCGGCTACTGGCGCCCGGGGCCGAGGCCGCCGGCTTCTACGTGTACGGGCAGGTGAACCTCACCTTCGGCCCGCAGCGGTGGATCCAGCCGGACGTCACCGTCCTGCACACCCTGCCGGCCACCGACGAGGAGGACCGCTGGGTCCCGGCCCGGCTCTGCACCATGGCGGTGGAGTTCGTCTCCCCGGGCAGCCGCCGGCAGGACTTCGTCGACAAGCCGCGCCGGTGCGCCGAGGGCGGCGTGCCGTACTTCATGCGGGTGGAGATCGTCCGACGGCTGCGCAGCGCGGCGGTCGAGTTCTTCGCCCTCGACGCGGCCGGCGGCTACACCCCGGTCGCCAAGGCGGTCGGCGGCGAGCGGCTGACGGTCGACGCGCCGTTCCCGATCGACCTGGACCCGACCGAGCTGCTGCCCTGAGCGGGCGGAGAGCCGACCGAACCGCTGGCCGGGCACGCCGGAAAGAAGGTCGACAGCCCGGGGAGCCGGTCACGTAGGGTTCCCCCGTGGGACGAATCGACGACCTCGCGAACCGGTACGTGGTGGAGTGGGCCGCACTCAATCCGGCCGGTGCCGCCTACGCCGGCATCACCGGCCAGGACGACCGGCTCGACGACCTCTCGCCGGACGGCTACGCCGCCCGCGCCGAGCTGGACCGGCGCACCCTGGCCGAACTGGACGTCATCGAGCCGGAGACGCTGGCGGAGCGGACCGCCAGGGAGGCCATGCAGGAGCGACTGGGCCTGACCCTGGCCCGCTACGAGGCGGGCGAGGAGACCAGCGCGATCAACGTGATCACCGGTGGCCTGCACGACATCCGCTCGGTCTTCGACCTCATGCCGACCGAGGGCGAGCAGGCGATGTCGAACGTCGCCGCCCGGCTCCACCAGTTCGCCGGCGCGCTGGAGGGCTACAAGACCACCCTGCGCGAGGCGGCCGACTCCGGCCACGTCTCCTCCCGGACGCAGATCATCGAGGTCGCCAAGCAGTGCGACGTCTGGACCGATCCGGACGGCGACAACTTCTTCCACGGCCTCGTCGAGCAGCTCGGCGCAGACGGCACGCTCGGCGCGGACCTGCGCCGGGGTGCGGCGGCGGCCACCGCGGCGACCGCCGAGTTCGGCCAGTTCCTCCGCACCGAGCTGGCGCCCCGGGGGCGGGAGAAGCAGGCCGCCGGCCGGGAGCGCTACGCGCTGGCCTCCCAGTACTTCCTCGGCGCGAAGATCGACCTGGACGAGACGTACGCCTGGGGCTTCGAGGAGTTGGCCCGCCTGGAGGCCGACATGCGGACGGTGGCCGCCGGGATCGTCGGGCCCGGGGCGACCATCGACGAGGCGGTGGCCGCGCTGGACGCCGACCCGGCCCGCACGATCCAGGGCAAGGAGGCGTTCCGGGACTGGATGCAGGCGCTCGCCGACAAGGCCGTCGGCGAGCTGCACGGCACCCACTTCGACATTCCCGAGCAGGTACGCCGGATCGAGTGCCGTCTCGCCCCGACCAGCGGCGGCGGCATCTACTACACCGGTCCCAGCGAGGACTTCTCCCGGCCGGGCCGGATGTGGTGGGCCGTGCCGCAGGGCGTCACCGACTTCTCCACCTGGCGCGAGGTGACCACCGTCTACCACGAGGGCGTGCCGGGTCACCACCTCCAGGTCGGGCAGACCGCCGTCCGGGCCGAACTGCTCAACCGCTGGCAGCGGTTGCTCTGCTGGGTCTCCGGGCACGGCGAGGGCTGGGCGCTCTACGCCGAACGCCTGATGGATGAACTGGGTTACCTGGAGGACCCGGGTGACCGGCTCGGCATGCTCGACGCGCAGGCGTTCCGGGCGGCCCGGGTCATCGTCGACATCGGCATGCACCTGGAGTTGGAGATCCCCCGGGACAACCCGTTCGGCTTCCACCCGGGTGAGCGTTGGACGCCGGAGCTGGGCTGGGAGTTCATGCGTGCCCACTGCCGGGTGCCGGACGAGAACCTGCGCTTCGAGCTGAACCGCTACCTGGGCTGGCCGGGGCAGGCCCCGTCGTACAAGGTCGGCGAGCGGATCTGGCTCCAGGCCCGGGACGAGGCGAAGATCCGCAAGGGCGCCGAGTTCGACCTGAAGGAGTTCCACCGGCAGGCCCTCGACCTGGGCGCGCTCGGGCTCGACCCGCTGCGCCGGGCACTCGGCCGGCTCTGAGGCGTCAGCGACGACCGGGCCGGACGGTGACGTCCGGTCCGTCCCGTCGGCCGGCTCAGGGCAGGGTCAGCCGGAGCGGTTCGTCCCCTGTGGTGAGGACGTCACAGTCGACGAAGGCGAGGTCGATCACCGGGTCCTGGAAGACGAGCTGCGGCGCGGTGATCGGAATGCCGTCCGGGAACGGCAGGTCCGGGGTGAGCGTGACGGTGACCAGACCGGGACCGCCGAGCAGGGCCAGCCGACCGGTGAACCGGGTGGCGTAGAACGCCACGTCGCCGTCGACGGTGAGTTGGTCGGTGACGTACCGCAGCGGGGTCCCGGCGGTGCCGGACGACTGGAGCGCGAAGTCGTCGGTCACCGCCCGACGCATGCTGAACTTCAACGCCCGCAGGGTGCCGTCGATCGTCCTCAGGTCGACGACCCCCTCGAAGCGGATCCCGGTCATCACCACCTTCGAGCCGGTGAGCTTCGACGGCGTGCCCACCGTGGGCGTTCCCGGGTCGGCGTCGATCCGGGGCAGCGGCTTGCCCGGCCGGACCGGCTCGGGCTGCTCGGACTCGTCAGGCTCGGCCGGCTCGCCGGGGGTGGGGGTCGCGCAGGCCGGCGGGGCGGCGGACGTCGCGGCCGGGGCGGGACGCGCTGCGGGCGGTCGGCCCGGGGTGGCCGCCGGCGTGGTCCCGACCGGGGTCGGGTCCGGCTCTTCCCGGGCGTCGTCCCCGGTACGGAGGTCCCCGTTCCCCCCGAGGATGTCGGTGACCGGTCTGGCGTCCGGCGGGGCGGAGGTGACCGGTCCAGGGGGCGTGGTCGGGCGCGCCGTGCCGGGATCGGGGGTCGGGGTGCCGTCCCCGGGATCCGGGGTGGTCGACGGACCCGGGGTGGTGGGCGGGCCGGACGGGGCCGGGGCGGTCGGCGTGGGGCAGCCGGAGCCGAGCGGGGCGGCCCGCACCGGCATCGGGCCGTTCAGGGCCAGCAGACCGGCCGCGCCGAGGGCGAGCAGGGCCACCGCCCCGGCGAGGAACCGGGGATCGCGGGGGGACGGTCCGGCCTCCCGGTCGACGGGCATGATCTCGTCGACCAGGGTCCGGTCCGGGTCGTCCGCCGGGCCCGGTCCGGCCGGCGGGGCGCCGGCGGGCGGCACGGCGGTGGACTGCGCGACGGCGGGCGGCTCACCGACGGCCACCGCTTCCCCGGTCGTGGACGCTGTCGGCGCACGGGCGGGTGCCCAGGCGAAGCCGAGAGCGCTGCCGACCATGCCCAGCAGCAGGCCGACGAAGAAGCCGCCGAGGTTCACGCCGATCAGCGAGAACAGCGCGGTGACCGCCGCGACGACGGCGTAGAACATCCGGTGCTGCGGGGTGAACCACATGAACATCCCGCAGGCCACCAGGATGGTGGGGATCACCCAGGAGAGGAACCCGGTCGGCCCCATCTGGAACGTCAGGCCGCCGAGGCTCATCTGGGTGGTGCCGAAGATCTGTACACCGGCCAGGGCGGTCAGCAGTCCGCCCCAGAACGGCCGGCTCCGCCGCCACCGGTGGAATCTCCGCCTCGTCTGGCTGAACCCGCCCGAACGGGCATGCTGCGGGTCCGCGCTTGTCACGTACGCCTCCTGGCGGCTCGGGTGGTGGGGCGGAAAGGGACGGGCCGGCGGGGCCCACGGCGGTGTCCGCGTGGGCCCCGGGGTCACCTCAGAAGCACTCCTTGGCCTCGGCGCCGACGTTCACCTTCAACTTGAGCCCGGTCAGGGTGAAGGTGCCGGCGCTCGTGGAGCGGGCCACCTGCTTCAGGTCGGTGATGACGACGCTGTCCGCGCTCTGCCCGAACGACTTCGGCGTGGCCTTCGCGTTCAGGTCGGTGGCGTCCCGTCCGATCTTGATATTCGAGAAGGTGGCGTCGCCCTCCAGCGACTCCATGTCGATCAGCAGGCCGCTGGCGGTGGCCGGCTTGCCGCCACCACCGGCGTTGATGGTGAGCACGATCGGCATGTTCGGGATCTTCACCGACTGGCAGAGGTTGTGGAGGTCGGCGCTGGTGATCTCCGAGACGGCGACCGGATGGGTGGTGCCGTCCTTCTCCTCGACCATGCCGCCGTACTGCTTGAAGCCGTCGCCCTCCAGCTTGGAGGCGCTGACCTTGAACGTCTGCCCGGAAACGGCGAAGGACGCCGCGATGGCACCGTTGGCCATGCCGACGACGATGGCACCGGCGACGACGGTGGTGGGCACCAGCATGGCGGCGAACCGACGCCAGCGCACACCGCCCTGGGTCGGGGAGTCGGTGGAATCCTGCACGGGTCCTCCTCGGAAGGGGTCACCGGGGCAACGGCACCCGGGACTACGGGGGGAGCACTTCGCGGCGCTGCGGACCCACGGTGCTGCTGACGGTGCGCAGCGTGCGGATTGGATGGTCGCGCGCGGCGACGTACGTCACAAGACCCTTGCTACCCGCCGGTAACTCCATGGCCGCATCGAAGATCGCCAGTTCCTCACCGGCCGTGAGAACGCCTCGGGGCGCGGGTCGGGCAAAGCACCCCGATTGCCGCATGGCGCCTTCGCGCACCTCACCAGCGGTAGCCGCCTCATCGAAAGGTCACATTTTGGAAACGGCCACCTGACAAACCGCTGAGGATGATCGGCGATCAACCGTCCGGTGGATGGACACCGGGCCCGTCCGGTAGTGATCAGTCGTCCGCCGTCAACCAGTCGTGCAGCAACCGGTGGCCGATCGAGTCCGGTCGCCCCATCGGCAGCCCGGCGGCCAGCCGTGCGCGCAGCTCGGCCCGGGAGAACCAGCGCGCCTCCACCAACTCCACCCCGTCGACCCGAACCCGGTCCGACACCGCGACCGCCCGGAACCCCACCATCAGTCCCGCCGGAAAGGGCCAGGCCTGCGAACCCTGGTACGACACCTGCCGTACCGACACCCCGGCCTCCTCGGCCAACTCCCGGCGCACCGCGTCCTCCAGGCTCTCGCCCACCTCGACGAACCCGGCCAGCGTCGACCAGCCCTCCGGCCCGGCGCCGGCGTGCCGGGCCAGCAGGCAACGGGCCGGCGGACCGGACGCCTCGACCAGCACGATGACCGCCGGTTCGATCCGGGGAAAGAGCAGCCGACCGCAGTCCGGACCGGCACAGCGCCGCGCGTGCCCACCCGTCACCGGCACGGTCACCGCCCCGCAGCCGCCGCAGAACCGCTGCTGCCGGTGCCAGTGCAGCAGACCCCGCGCGTACGCCTGGAGAGCCGCCTCCGCCCCGCTCAGCGCTCCCACGATCGCCCGTACGTCCACCGCCGCGTCCGCGCCCGTCACGGCCAACGCCCGCGCCTCGGTCAGCTCGGAAAGGTCCACCGCGAAGAGTGCGCCGCCCCGGCCATCGGCCCGTCCCCCGCCGGCAGCACCGACGCCGGGCACCACGTCGACGGCCGGACCGCCGACGGGCCCGGTGCGGGCCGCCCGGTCGTCGAGGCCGAGGAAGACCACCTCACCGGCTTCGGCGAGCAGCGCTGCGGCGTCGGTGGCCGGAACACGTACCGGCCGGGTCCCGGCACCCGTCACCAGACAACGGTCCCGCCAGAGCGCCAGTACCCCGGTGTCCGGCAAGGTCAGCAGGGCCGCCAGCCACGCCGGGTCGTCCCGCCGCGCCCCGGCCCGGTCCAACCAGCCGCCGCCGTAGGTCAGCCCGTAACCGTCGCTCCGCATCCCGTCACCGTGCCATGATCGAGGGCACCGGCGCGATCCGGAGTCGACACGCGTACCGACCTGCGTGGCGGTGCACACTGCCGGCTACCCCTCCGCGTTGGTTACCGTAGTCGTTCACCGGGGAGTCCCCCGCTCCCCCCGTGGTACGTCCGATCGAGGTTCTGCCTGTGACTCTGTACGGCGACAAGCTGCCTCCCGCCGACGACCGGCCGACCGTCCAGGTCACCGCGGTCACCTGGCCCGCCGCCGAGGCCGGGCCGCCCCCACCGGCCACCGGTGGGGAGCCCACCGGTCCCGCACCGGATCCGGCCGCCCCGCGCGGAGGACGACGGCGACGGGTGGTGCTCGCCGCCGGGATGGCGACGGTACTGCTGGCCGCCGGCGCCGGCGCGGGCGGTTACGCGTACGCCGGCGAGGTCCCGCGTGGCACCACGGTGCTCGGCACCGAGGTGGGCGGCAAGAGCCGGGCGGACGCGGCCCGGGCGCTCCGGGCCGAACTCGACCGCCGGGCCGTCACGCTCACCGCCCCCGTCCCGGTACGCATCGGCGACCGGACCACCGAGATCATGCCGGCCGACGTCGGGCTGACGGTGGACGTGGACGCGACCGTGGCGGCGGCTGTCGAGGCCCAGGCCGCCCCGCTCAGCCGCCTCTTCGGCTCCCGTACGGTCGAGCCGGTGGTGACGGTCGACCCGGCCCGGTTGGAGACCGTGCTGGAGGCGGCGGTCGGCCCGCAGGGGCGCAAGATGACCATGCCGAAGATCACCTACAGCGGCACCACCCCGAAGAAGGTCCACCCGAAGCCGGCCCTGACCGTCGACGCACAGGCCTCCGCCGAGGCGTTCCGCAGGAGCTGGCTCGGCGCGGAGCCGGTCACCGTGTCGCTGGTCGAGAAGCACCCGGCGACCTCCGCCGAGGAGGTCGACCGTCTGGTGGCCGAACTGGCCGCGCCGGCGGTCGCCGCACCGGTCAAGCTGACCACCGAGAAGGGATCGGTGACCATCCCGGCGAGCGCGATCGCGCGGAGCCTGAGCTTCCCGGCCGACAAGACCGGCAAGCTCACCCCCAAGCTCGACGTGAAGAAGCTCCGGACCGCCCTGGGCGACAAGCTGGCCGCCATTGAGGTGGAACCGCGGGACGCCGCGATGACCCTGGCCGGCGGAACGCCGAAGGCCGTGCCGAGCCGCCCCGGACAGCGCCTCGACGACGACGCCCTGGGCCGCGACCTGCTCGCCGTGCTACCGAAGGCCGACGGCCGTACGGTCGACGGGGTGCTCAAGCCGGTCGAGGCCGAACTGACCACCGAGAAGGTCACGCAGCTCGGCATCAAGGAGAAGGTGTCCAGCTTCACCACCCACTTCACCGGTGGCCTCTCCTCGGCGCGCAGCAAGAACATCGTCCAGATCGCCAAGGACGTCGACGGCACGGTGGTCCAGCCCGGCGAGACGTTCTCCCTCAACGGCCACACCGGTGAGCGCAGCTACAAGCAGGGCTACCACGACGCGCCGGTCATCCTCGACGGCAAGCTCGTGCCCGGGGTCGGCGGCGGGACGTCCCAGTTCACCACCACCCTGTTCAACGCCATCTACTACGCCGGGCTGGAGGACGTCGAGCACAAGCCGCACTCGTACTGGTTCAGCCGGTACCCCGCGGTGATCGAGTCGACGATCTTCTACCCGAACCTCGACTTCAAGTTCCGCAACAACACCCCGTACGGGGTCATGATCGACACCTCGTACACGTCGAGTTCGGTGACCGTGGCGATCTGGGGCACCAAGATCTACGACAGCGTGAAGACCGAGTACAGCCCGCGCCGGAACATCACCAGGCCGAAGGTCGTGCACCTGGAGCCCGGACCGTCCTGCATCGCCACCAACGGCATCAACGGCTTCACCCAGGACGCCTACCGGATCATCCGCAAGGACGGCAACGTGGTGAAGCGGGAGAAGTTCACCTGGACCTACCAGGCCGAACCGCGCTTCGTCTGCGGGCCGTAGCAACGCGGACGCCCCAGGCACGACGACGCCCCGCCGGTCCGGTGACCGGCGGGGCGTCTGCCTTTCCGCGCGTCCCCCGCAGCGCGCTCCCGGGGGTCGGGCGCGCCCTACCGGGTACGCCTCAGGGCCGCACCTCGGCCAGCCCCTGCCGCACGCCCTCGGCGTCCCGGTCGGTGCCGTAGACCGGGGTGTCCGGCTGCTGCCGCCAGCTCTCGTCCAGGGTCCCGGCGTCGACCGGGTCAAACCCGAGCGCGTCGACGATCTCCATCACGAGCCGCTTGGCCTCCTCGTCGTCCCCGGCCACGGGGAGGGCGATCCGGTCCGGGGTGCCGGCCGGACGGCCCTTCTCCAGCAGGTGCTGCGCCTGGATGTTGTTGAACGCCTTGACCAGCCGGGCGCCCTTGAGATGGTCGGCGGTCCACCGGCTGGAGCTGACGCTCCGATCCGCGATCTCCGGGACGTCCCCGTCCCGTTGGGGGTAGTAGTTGTTGGCGTCGACCACCACGCGGCCTTCGAAGGCCGCTGCGGGCAGTTGCGGTACGACCTTCAGGGGTACGGCGACCACCACGAGATCCCCGCCGCGTGCCGCCTGGTCCACGGTGCCCGGGGTCGCTCCCGTCTCCGAAGCCAGGTCGCGTAGCGACTCGGGGCCCCTCGAGTTGGCCACCGTCACGTCGTGGCCCAGGTCGCGCAGTCGTCGGGTCAGGGTGCCACCGATGTGACCCGAGCCGATGATGCCGATCCTCATGAGCACTCTCTCCTGCCTCCGCCGGTACGGCGGTCCGGGTCGGGACAGGAAGGAGGTACCCCGAAGGATCGGGCTGACTCCCCCGGGAAATACAACGAGGGTCACCCCGATAACAGGGTGACCCTCGTGAAAGAAGTCCGGCGGTGTCCTACTCTCCCACACCCTCCCGAGTGCAGTACCATCGGCGCTGGAGGGCTTAGCTTCCGGGTTCGGAATGTAACCGGGCGTTTCCCCTCCGCCAT
>NZ_BSTB01000019.1:0-169647 GCF_030269285.1 Micromonospora sp. NBRC 101691 | reverse complement strand
CAAGATCAAGATAAGCCTGCCGCTCGGCAGACAACTTCACCCGACCCTGAGGAGCCCGCACCCCACGCAACCCGAACACCACAACCCCTGCACACGTCAGGTGTTGCAACCACCACTAGAACCCAAGCTTTTTGCGGAGCAGGGGACCCCTGCAACCACGCGGGCGGTGGAGCGACGCAACCAGCCGGTGTGGCGCGGCGGCTGCCCGGAGGCGACGGGGTGAGCAGGCCGTGGCGCGCGGGAAGGGTGCCGGGGTCAGGCCCTCGTTGCTGCGGGGCCGGGGTCGTCCGGGGCGTCGAGTCGTCTCCGGCCCGGCCGCCAGCCCCGCCGCCGGCCCCGGCGGATGACCGGCCGGGACACCAGCAGGACGACCGCGAGGAGCGCGCCGACGGCAGCGGCCCAGATCGCCACGATCCGGTCCTGGCTCCACGGGTCCGGCACGGGCACCGGCTCGGCCATCGCCCCGAGCGGCGGATCGTCGCGCGTGCCGAGCAGACTGCCGACCGCCCGGTACGGATTGACCACGCCGTGCCCGACCTGGTCGTTGCGCCCCTCCGGCGGGGCGTCCGCGGTACGGGTCAGCCGGCTGGCGACCTGCGCCGGGCTGAGTTCGGGGTACATCGCGCGGACCAGCGCGGCCGCCCCGGAGACGTACGCCGCCGCGAAGCTGGTGCCCCCCTCGGGTTCGGTGAGCCAGCCGTCACCACCGGGTGCCGGGGCGACGATGTTGTGTCCGGGCGCGGCGATGTCGACGTAGTCGCCGCTGATCGAGGTGCCGACGTGACCTCCCTGCTCGTCGACGCCGGCCACGGCGATCACCCCGGGGTAGCCGGCCGGGTAGGCGGGCTGGTCCCGTTGCTGCTGCTGGTTGCCGGCGGCGGCGACCACCACGACCCGGTTGTCCAGGGCGTACTCGACGGCGGCGGCCAGTTGCGGGGTGGGCAGGGTTTCCAGCGAGAGGTTGATGACCTCGGCGTCGTTGTCCACCGCGTACCGGATGGCCTGGGCGATCTGGCCGGGCAGGCTCTCGTCGTTGGTGCGCCGGGTGTCCGGCAGCACGCGGATCGGCAGGATCCGGGCGGCCGGCGCTATACCGGTGAAAGGCGTCCCGGCCTCCGTCCGGCCGGCGATGATGCCCGCCACCATGGTCCCGTGCCCGGCCAGGTCGCACTGCCCGTCACGCTGTGGCAGGCCGCTGAAGTCCCGCCCGGCACGGACCTGCCCACGCAGGGCGGGATGGGTGGCGGACACTCCGGAGTCGATGACGGCGACGACGACGCCACCACCACGGGTCAGTCGCCAGGCCGCCGACGGCTCCAACCGCCGTAGCGGCCACGGCGTCGCCGTGGGGGCGTTCTCGCCGGCCGGGCCGCACTTGGGCGCGGCACGAGCCGGGGTCGGGGGTACGACGAGCGTCGCCAGCAGCGCGACCACGGCACCGCAGAACATCGCCCGCCACCGGGCCGGTCCTCGCGCGGCATGCGCCCGGAGCGGGCGGCGGTTCCCGGAGCGTCCGTGCACGGGCCCCAGGTTACCGAGGTGGTGACCGGGCCGGGCGGTCGGGCGGTCGGGGTGCGCGTCGGGGCGGAACGCTCCGGTCACCGTCCGATAGGGTCACCGGCGACCAGGCGTGGCGATCGACGAGGAGAGACGAATGAGTGCGCGGCTGTCGGCCCTGCGCCGGAGCGTGCTGGCCGGCGTGGCCGGGCTCGCGCTGACCGTCGTCGGGACGCCGGTGCCCGCCGTGGCCGCGCCGCCGCTTCAGCGGCAGTGGCACCTCGACGCGCTGCGGGTCGGCGAGGCACACCGGATCTCCACCGGTGCGGGCGTCATCGTCGCGGTGGTCGACACCGGGGTGTACGCGGCGCACCCCGACCTGGCCGGCCGGATCCTCGACGGCCGGCGGCTGATCGGCCGGGACGACAAGGGCCAGGTCGACGAACGCAACCACGGGACCGGGGTGGCCGGGCTGATCGCGGCCCGGGGCGGCGGCAACGGTCGGGCCCTGGGCATCGCTCCGGATGCACGGATCCTGCCGGTAACCGTCGCGACCAACACCTTCGGCGGCAGCAACCTGCCGGAGGGCATCCGGTACGCGGTCGACCACGGCGCGACGGTCGTGAACATCTCCAACGGCGGCCCCACGACCAGTTCCGCCCTGGACGAGGCGGTGCGGTACGCGCAGTCGAAGGACGTCGTGGTGGTCGCCGCGGCGGGCAACGCCGAGCAGGGCGACACCGGGGTGCTCTATCCGGCGCGACTGCCCGGGGTGATCGCGGTGGGCGCGACCGACCGGGACGGGGAGCCGTGGTCGGGTGGCACCCGGGGCGAGATCGCCATCACCGCGCCCGGCGTGGATGTCTCCACCACCGCCGGCCGCTGGTCGGACCTGACCGAGGGCGGCTACGTCACGGTGGACGGTACGAGCGCGGCGGCGCCGCTGGTGGCCGGGGCGGCGGCGCTGGTCCGGGCCCGTTACCCCGAGGCGAGCGCGGCGGAGGTGGTCAACCGGCTGGTATCCACCGCCCGGGACGCCGGTCCGTCCGGCCGGGACGACCGGTACGGCTTCGGCCGGCTCGACCTGGTCCGGGCGCTGACCGCCGACGTGCCCCCGGTGGACGCGAACCCGCTGGGCGCGGTTCCGGCGGCCGAGGCGACGGAGGAGACCGGCGGACGCGCTGGCCTCGCTCTCGGCCCGCTCGTCCCGGTGGTGATCGGGCTGCTGGTGGTGGCCGCCCTGGTGGTGCTGGTCGTGGTGCTGCTGGTGCTCCGGCGGAGCAACCGCGCGGCGGGCCGGTAGGCGGTCCGCCCGGCTCAGTCCACCGGGGTGAGTACGAGCAGGGACATCGCGTTCGGCGTCAGGTCGAAGGTGGCGCTGACCGTGCCGGCGGGGTCCAGGGTGTAGCGCTGCACCCGCTGGAGCGACGACGTCGCCGGATCGTGCGTGTAGTTGCTGGTCACCGCGTCCACCAGGTAACGCTCGACCCGGATGCGCCGGCCGGCGAACTCCGCCGGGAGGTTGCCGACGTTGACGGTGACGCCGTGCGTGACCCGGTTCGTCCACTGGTAGTTGGTGGCGAGCACGGCGATCCCGGACGCGTCCCGCGTCGCCAGGGCGTTGACGCCGAGACCGGCCGGCGTGATCGCGTCCGAACCGGCGGGAACCCGGACCTTCTTCAGCATCCGCTGCATCCGCACCAGGTTGTAGTACGGGTACACCGCGCCGTCCGCGCCGTCGACGAACATCGACTTCCGGTCGTTGCTGCTGTGGTTGAAGACCCAGTGCATCGGCATGTCCGTGCCGCCCTCGAGGTAGAAGTAGCCGAGGGTGGCCATCGCCGCCGCGTGGGTGAGCAGGTCCTCGGTGAACGACGAAGCGCCGTTGCCGCCCGGGAAGACGCCGTACTCGGTGACGAACGTCGGGATGCGGTCGTCCAGGCCCCGCTCGCGCAGCCAACGCTGGACGGTGCTCTTCTCGGCGGCGACGGCGGCCACGTCGTCACGCCGCTGGTACTGGTGGTACGAGATGAAGTCGAGCCGCTTGGCCGGATCGGCGTCGTCCCGGTAGCGGTCGAGGAACTCCTCGATGTAGCTCTCGTTGAAGGTGTGCGTGACCGGCCCGCCGACCCGCAGCGGCTGCGCCGGCCGCAGTTCGGCGTTCACCTCGTTGACGATCTGGTATCCGATCCGGTACCAGTCGTAGTACTCGGCCGCCGACATGGCCCGGGGCTCGTCCGGTCGGGTCTTCCAGGGCCGGTCCGGTTCGTTGAAGATCTCGACGTAGCGCAGGCCCGGGTAGCGCTGCTTGTAGTGGCGGATGCCGTTCCGCAGCACCTCCCGGCAGCGTTGCGGCGTGGCGCGGGTCATCAGCTCCCGCCGGCACTGGTCGACGTTCATCATCAGCACGCCCGAGTAGCCGCTCACCTGGTCCAGGTAGCCGTACATGCTGCCGCTGCCCTGGCCGGCGGGGTCGTAGTCGTACCGGTCGGTGTTCGGGTCGTGGTAGGCGGCGGGCGCCGACCAGACCCGGGTGAGGGTCGGCCGCAGGTCCCGCACGAGCTGGAGATCCCCCGGTCCCAGCAGCGTGGTCGGACCGGCCTGGTTGTGGTAGGAGGCCGGGTTGTTGAGCTGCCCCCGGGACGCCCCGGCGTCCACCGTGACCAGTGCCGTCGTCCCCGTCGCCGGGGCCGCGTCGGCGCCCTGGCCGCCGGCTTCGTCCGGGGTGTCGGTCTGCTCGCGCAGTGCCACCGCCGCGGTCAGCAGGCTCACCACGATCATGAAACCGGCCAGCAGGCCGAGCCGGATCGGTGTTCGCACCCGGCACCTCCTCTCGGTCTCCCGACTGACGACTCAGGCCGGTGGCGGTGCGAGCGTCAGCCGGGCGAGGCCGGTCCGGAACGCCTCGACCGCGTCGGGTTGGGTGGTGAAGCGCCAGTCACCGCTGCCACCGTCGACCCGGTCGTACTCGAACCAGATGAACCCGACGACGTCGGTGCGGCGGTTCAACCAGCCGAACAGGTCGCGGATGAAGGGCAGCCGGTACTCCTCCGGCCGGCTGCCCGTCTCGGTGATCAGCAGTGGCCGGTCGGTGAACGCGCGGAGCTTGCGCAGGGTCGGTCCGAACAGTGCGGTGGCGGTCCGCTCGCCCGTCGAGTAGCCGACCAGCCCGATCCAGTCGACGTACCGGTCGCCCGGATAGAGCGCCTTCAGGCTGACCTTCGGCACCGGCCGGATGATGTTCGGACTCCAGATCCAGATGACGTTGGTCGCGCCGACCCGGGTGAAGACGTCGTGTACGTGCCGCCACGCCCGCACGTACTCCCCCGGCCGGTTGCCGGAGCGCTGTTCCGACCACGGGTACCACGAGCCGTTCATCTCGTGCGCGAAGCGCAGCCCGATCGGCCACCGGTGGTCGCGCACGGCGGTGGCGAAGCGCGTCAGGTACTCGTCGTGCTCCCCGGCGGCGATCCGCCGGAGCGCGTACGCCGGCTGGTCGAGGCCCGGTTCGCTGCCGCTCCACGGTTCCCAGGAGATCACCGGGACGCCGCCGTTGCCGTACGCCGCGTCGACGCTCTCCGGGCGGAACTCCTCGGTCCACTTCACGAAGTACTGGAGCAGGGTGGGTCGCGCGCCGGCCTTCGCGGCGATGGCGTCGATCTCCGGCTGTGACCACGGCACGTGTGGTGCGCTCAGCCCGAACCGGTGGCCCGGCGCGGACATGATGTCCTTCTTCGCCGGGATCCGGGTACGGCCACCGGACGCGCCCTCGCCGGGCACCGCCGACGGGGGCGGGCCGGCCGACGGCGCGACGGTGGGCGGAGCACCGGAGGCGCTGTGCACCACCCAGCCGCTGAGCAGGAGCAGCACCGCGGTGTTGGCGGCCATCCAGAGCTGGAACTGACGAGGCCGTCGCCGGGTGTGTTCAGACACCGAGCAGCACCGACGCCACGAGCATCGCCCCTCCCAACAGGTACGGCACCAGGACGAGCGGGTTGCGCCGCTTCTCGCCCTGGAAGCCGCCGGCCCGGGTGCCCCACCCGGCGTTGTGGGCCATCCGGAAGAAGCCGACGACCCGGACCGGCATCAGCACGAACGTGTTGATCATCATGAACGCCGGCAGGTAGAGCAGGTCCCGGGGCCGGAAGGCGAAGTGCCGGGCGAAGCGGATCATCAACGAGAGGATGGTCATCGCCGCGCTGAGCGCCAGGATCGCCCCGATGAGCCGCCATCCGGCCAGGTTGCCCGGCAGCCGCAGCTCGTCGTAGATGGTGACCGTCTCCCCGACCAGCACCGAGAACGCCCAGGAGAAGTACGAGCCGACCAGCACGAACGGCACCACGATGTCAGCGACGTAGAAGGTGGCGAGCACCGGGGTCCGGCGGACCATCCAGCCGAGCATCCGCAGGGTGTTGTACTGCGACCCCCGGGCCCAGCGGTACTGCTGCTTGACCAGTTTCCGCAGTTGCAGCGGCGCGTCGGTGTAGACCAGCGAGGTCGACTGGTACACCGTCCGGAAGCCGGCCTGCAACGTGTAGTTGGTCAACGTCCGGTCGTCGCTGACCTCGAGGAACACCCCGAGGAACTTCTCGCTGAGGAACCGGTCCATGGTGCGGACCAGGATGAACCGGCGGAAGGCGATGGTCCGTCCCGGCAGGCAGCCCACCGTGCCGAGCACGCTCATCGCCGGCATCGAGTACTCGTTGCGGACGTTCTCCAGCCAGTCCGCCCACCGGGTCAGCACGGTGCGCTCCGGGTTGAGGATCCGTTGCCGGGTGGTGACCCCGCCGACCCGGGGGTCGCGGAACGGTTTGATCAGCTCGGACAGGGTGTTCCGGGTCCAGATGGTGTCCGAGTCGACCAGCACGGCGATGTCACCGGTCGCCATGCCGACCCCCACCTGGAGCGCGTTGCGCTTACCGGCGATCTCCGTCCACGCCCAGCGCACCCCGACCTCGGCGCAGACCTTCTCCAGCGTGGTGTTCCGGGGACCGTTGATGACCACGATGACCTCGGTGGGACGCTGCTCCAGGATGCGGTCCAGCACGGACCGGAACAGCTCCTCGGTCTCGTCCACCACCGGAATGATCACGGAGGTCGTCGTCCGGTACGGCGCCTTCCAGGGCCGGTACGAGGCGGACAGCACCACGCGTACCAGCCACAACGCCCAGATCATCATCATGAACAGGGCGAAGAGGTACAGCTGTCCCTTGCTCAGCCAGGAGTTCACCTGGAGCAGGAACGCCAGCATGTCAGCTCTCCCCGAACTCGACGACGGCTCGACCGGTGGTCACCGGACCGGCTGCTGCTCGCTGCCCACCTGGCGCCGCAGCAGCAGCGCCACGGTGTAGCCGGTGGGCCGGAACACCCGGTCGACGTCGTACTGGCTGCGCAGCACCGGTTCCTTCAGGTCACCGAGGCCGCGCAGCGGGTCGTCCTGCCGGCCGGTGCGGACCACCCACACCCGCTCGGGCTTGCCGAAGCAGCGGGCGACGTCGGCGCACTCCCGGCCGGTGAACGAGCCCCCGGTGCGGGGCGGCTGGGCCAGCAGCGCGTCCCGGGGCGGGCTCCCGGCCCGGGTGTACCGGGCGACCGCGTCCCGGGCCACCCACTGGTCGCCGCCGACGTTGCCGCCGTAGAGCACGGTGTCCTCCGGGCGGCCCTGCTCCAGCAGGAGGGTGCCCAGATCCCGGCTCGCCTGGCCGTGCCCGTCGGTCTCGCGCAGGTCGACCTGGGTCGGCAGGCCGACCAGAGCCACCACGACCACCACCGCCAGCCCGCGCAGCACCGGCGCGCGGCTGAGCGCGGTCGCCGCCAGCAGGGCGAGGGCGGGCAGCACGAAGAGCAGGTACCGGGGCAGCCAGAGCGGGGTCACCTGACTGATCGCGTAGAGCGCTAGCACCGGCACGAACGCCCACGCGGTGTAGACCACCGCCGGTCGGCGCAACGACGTCCCGACCAGCGCCAGGGCCAGGACGACCCCGCCGATCAGGGCGTCGCCGGTCAGCCCGCCGGGCAGGTCCGCGACCCGGTCGAGGGTCGCCTCCGGGATCCAGGCCACCTGGGCCCGCTGGGACCGGGCCAGGTGGAGCACCGGCAGCGCGGGCAGCGTCCCGACCAACGCGGCGACCAGCCAGGCCCAGCCCGACCGGGGCCGCATCAGCAGGACCACCAGCGCATGCCCGGCGAGCAGCAGCAACCCGACGAACTGGGTGAGTCCGAGCAGGGCCACCGCACCGACGTACGGCACCCACCGCCGGGCGCCGGGCCGGTCGATCGCCCGGACCAGCAGCCAGGTGGCGAGCACGGCGGCGAAGATCGCGAGCCCGTACGGACGGGCTTCCTGCGCGTACCGGGAGGTGCTCGGCAGCACCGCGAAGATCAGGCCGGCGGTCAACCCGACCCGGGGGCTGGCCAGCCGGGTGCCCAGTGCCCCGACCAGACCGGCCGCCCCGGCCATGGCGAGCATCGACGGCAGCCGCAGGACCAGTTCCGAGTCGCCGAGCAGGCCGGTCACCAGGTGCATGAGCGCGTAGTAGGGACCGTTGGCCGCGTCGAAGTTGTGCAGGACGGCCCACAGGTCGCCCCACGAAGCCCGCGCCATGCCCCAAGTGGCGAGTTCGTCGCCCCACAGCGCCGGCCAGGTGACCCGGGCCAACCCGAGGACGGCCATCAGCAGGGTCGGGACGATCCACGCCAGCCGGGCGAGGGAACGCCCGCCCCGGTCACCGGGGTCGTCCGGCTCCGGCGCTGCCCCCTCGACCCACCCGTCGGTCGGTCGGAACTCGGTGGGGGTCTCCACCATCCGCACACGCGGAATGATCAGCGTGCGGTCTCTGTCGTCAGCCATGGCGCTTTCCGAGTGAGGGGCTCGGGCCAGCGCCAGGGTACTCGACCGGCGTCACGCGTCGGCCGGTGACCACAGCCGTCCGGGAGCCGCAGCACCTGGTAGGACCACCTCGGGATCCGCACCGGCACCGTCCGGCGTCGATACCCGGAGGCATCCGGGCAGGTCGGAGCAGGCCTAACGACCGGGCTGCATGCTCCAGGCGATGCCGTCGAGGATGTCGTGCTCGCTGGCCACCAACGCGGACATCCCGGCGCGCTCCATGATCACGCGGAGCACCAGGGCGCCTGCCCCGATCACGTCCGCCCGGCCCGGATGCATCACCGGGATCGCCAGCCGTTCCGCGCGCGTCCGGCTGAGCAGGTCGGCGGTCACCCCGGCCACGGTCTCGTACGACACCCGGGCGTGGTGGATCCGCTCCGGGGCGTACTCGTGCAGGCCCTGGGCGATGGCGACCACGGTGGTGACCGAACCCGCGAGCCCGACCAGGGTGGCGGCCCGCCGCCCCGGCACGACCGTGAGCGCCCGGTCCACCGCCGCCGCGACGTCCGCCTCGGCCGCGGCCACCTCTGCCGGGGTGGGTGGGTCCCCGTGCAGGTGCCGCTCGGTCATCCGGACACAGCCGATGTCCACCGAGATCGCCGCCTCGACGCCGTCCTCGCGGGTGCCGAGGACGAACTCGGTGGATCCACCGCCGATGTCGACCACCAGGTACGGCGGCTCGGCGTCGGTCGGCAGCCCGCGCACCGCGCCGGTGAAGGAGAGCCGGGCCTCCTCGTCGCCGGTGACCACCTCCGGCGCGACGCCGAGGGTCCGTTCCACCATCGTCCGGAAGTCGGCGGCGTTCGAGGCGTCCCGGGAGGCGGAGGTGGCGCACATCCGCACCCGGTCCACGCCCTGCTTCTCGATCTCCGCCGCGTACCCGGCCAACGCGACACGGGTCCGCTCGATCGCCTCGGGGGCGAGTCGGCCGGTCTGGTCCACCCCCTGACCGAGCCGGACGATCTCGAGTCGTCGGGTGATGTCGGTCAGCGGTGCCGTCGGCCCGGCCGACGGGTCCGGCAGGTCGGCGATCAGGAGTCGGATCGAGTTGGTGCCGCAGTCGATGGCCGCCACGCGCGTCGTCACGGCAGCAACCCTACGGCAGCGGTCGGACCGCTGCCGGCGGACCGGCGGCGGTCGCCGGCAGGTCTCCACCGACGACAGCCGACCGGCCGCCACCGGCGGACGACGAGCCCTCAGCCGCCACCGGCCTACGGCGAGCCGCCACCGACGACGGCCGGCACACCTTCACCGGCGGGCACGCCCCCACCGGCGGGCGACGAACCGGGCCGCCGACGGTGCCGCCGGACCAGCACCGGCAGCCACGGCGCGACACCCACCGCCACCAGCAGGGACAGCAGCGGCAGCCGCCACCAGAACGGGACACCGGCCGACAGCGTCGGCTGGGACGTGGTGTCCGGCATCCACGGGTAGCTGGTCTTGGCCCAGGCCAGGAAGGCGTCCCCGATCGGCATCGCCCCGAGGGCGTACCGCTTCGTCCACGGGGTCTGCACCGGCAGCCCGGCGAACTCGCCGTAGTTGGCGAGGGCCCCGGCGAGCCGGTGGTCGCCGTGCCGCTGGGCCGCGCCGAGGGTGACCACGGTGGCCGAGAGGCTCACTCCGAGCAGCAGCGGACCCGAGTCGACGTCCCCCGGGCCGTCCAGCCCCGCCGGGTACTCCCGCACCGCAGGGCCCAGCCCGAGCGGCGTGACCAGGTAGCGGTCCCGGAACGCGAGGTACTGCTGCCGGGCGAAGATCGGGTCGATCTCGGGCAGGAACCGGTGGATGACGCTCTGCGAGGTGCCCCGGGCCACCTCGACCGGCGCGCCGGTGACCGGGTCGACCCGGTGCGGCAGCAGCCCGGTACGCGGGTCCAGCCGCTGCCGGACGCCGTCGAGCCACCGGTCGACGGTGCCCCGGAAGCGGGGCGGCAGCAGCGTGTCGTGCAGCCGCAGCGAGGCGACCGCCACGGTGGAGTCCACCGGCCACGCCTGCTGCGGGTAGGCGGCCAGGTACGGGGTGACCGACGCGTCGAAGGCCGCGCCGAGCGCGGCGGAGGCCTCGGCGAACCGACGAACCTCGGCCGGGTCGCGGCGCTCCGCCGGTGCCAGGGCGAGCACCCCACCACGCAGCCAGTTCGTCCAGCCCTGGTGGAACACCCCGTACGGCGGGGTGAGCTCCGGGCTGAACGGAGCCACCCCGGCCGGTGACTCCAGTCGGGCCAACGCCCAGCGGGCCTCCCGCGCCGACTCCTCCCGACGGGCGGGCTCGCGCATGCCCAACTCCACCCGGGCGAGCCCGTAGAGGACGTGCGCGAAGAAGTACCCCTCGGGGAAGAGGGCTTGGGCGTCCTCGCCGGTGCCGTCGTCGAGGGCAGCCCGTAGGAAGGCCAACTGGCGGGCCACTCCGGGTGGCTCGCCGCCGGCGGCGGTGGCCGGCGCGACCAGGCGGACCACCCCGACCAGGGCGGCCAGGCTCAACAACGCGGCGGCGACCCCGACCATCCGACGGAGAACGATCACGGGGACCAGGATGCCGGGACGCGTCAAGCGGCTACGGAGGGCGGCGGTGAGTGGTCGGGGGCGGGGGTGGTCGCGGCCGGGGTGGTTGCAGCCGGGGTGGTTGCAGGGGGCCCCTGCTCGGCAGAAAGCGGTAACAGGGGACCCCTGCTACCACCCCAGCCGGCGGCCGGGCGTCACAGGCGCAGCAGCATCCGGGTGTTGCCGAGGGTGTTCGGCTTGACCCGTTCCAGGTCGAGGAACTCCGCCACACCCTCGTCGTACGAGCGCAGCAGCTGCTCGTAGACCGGCTGCGGGACCGGCGCGCCGTCGATCGCCTCGAACCCGAACGAGCCGAAGAACCGGGTCTCGAAGGTCAGCACGAAGATCCGCGCCACCCCCAGCTCGCGGGCACCGTCGATCAGTTCGGCGACGATCCGGTGGCCGAGCCGCTGTCCCCGGCACGCCGGGTCCACCGCGACCGTCCGGATCTCGGCGAGGTCCTCCCACATCACGTGCAGCGCGCCGCAGCCCACCAGCGCGCCGTCGGCGACCCGCTCGGCGACCCGGAACTCCTGCACGTCCTCGTAGAGGGTGACGGTGGCCTTGCTCAACAGCCGTCGGTCGTCGGTGTACGTGTCCACCAGCCGGCGGATGCCCCGGACGTCCCCGGTGCGCGCCCGTCGGACGACGTACCCCTCGGCGCTCATTCGTCCGCCGGCACGTCCACGCACGGCCCGGCGGCCCACCACTTCTCCACCAGCGCCAGCGTCTCGTCGCCGAACGGGTTCACCCCCGGTCCCGCGCCGAGGGCGTGCCCGAGGTGCACGTGCAGACACTTCACCCGCCCCGGCATGCCCCCGGCGGAGATGCCGGCGATCTCCGGCACCTGGCCGATCGCCTCCCGCCGGGCGAGGTAGTCCTCGTGCGCCGCCCGGTAGCGGGCGGCCAGTTCCGGGTCGGTGGCGAGCCGCTCGGCCATCTCCTTCATCAGCCCGGCCGACTCCAGCCGGCTGCACGCCGCCGTGGCCCGGGGGCAGGTGAGGTAGAACAGCGTCGGGAACGGGGTGCCGTCCGCCAGGCGGGGGGTCGTCTCCACCACGTCGGGCAGGCCGCACGGACAGCGGTGGGCCACCGCGCGGGTGCCCCGGGGCGGGCGTCCGAGCTGGGCGGCCACCGCCGCCAGGTCGGCCTCGGTCGCCGGCTCGCGCTGCGGCGGGGGCACGGAGTCCGCAGCCGGCTCCGGCGGGGGTACGAGCGTCACGGTCGTCATCTCTCGTCGGTGCTGTTCGGTCGTCCGGATTGCCGGGTCGGGGTCGGGTCGGGTGTCCGGCGTCGCGGGCACCCGTCGGGGCGTCGCCGGTCTCACCAGTCGTGGCGTCGCCGGTCTCACCGGTCGGGGCGCTCGGCGTTGGCCGCTTCGATGCTCGACCAGAGCGTGTCGTACCACGGGTCGTCGCTGCGCGGGCGCTCGGACCGGGGCGGCAGGGGGCCGCCGGTCCCCGGGTCGGTCGCCGACCGGCCCTTCAGCACCAGCACCGGCACCTCGCCCGGGTAGACCATGAAGAACCGCTGCCGGGCCTGGCTCTCGATGTACGCGGCATCCTGCCACTTGGCCGCCTCGACGGAGAGATCCTCGATCAGTTCCCGCTGGGCGGCCTGGGCCGCCTCCATCCGCTCGATGTCGGCCTGCTGGTCGAGGTAGACCCGGACCGGGTAGGTGTAGCCGAGGGCGAGCGCGATCAGCACCGCGAAGAGCACGGTGGCCCGCCCGGTGAAGCGCCGGGGACGGGGTGCGGAGAGCCGCTTGACGGTGCCACCGGCGGCGGTCCGGCGGGCCGCCGGACGGCTCGCCGAGCGTACGCCCTCGGCGCCCCGGGCGGTGCCCGGAGCGCGACCGGTGGTGCCCCGCGACTCGGCGCGGACGCCCTCCCGGCCGGTGGTCCGCACGCGGGCCCCACCCGGCCGGCCGGGGTGACCCGGCCGGCGGGTGGGACGCTGCCCGCCCGGTGTGCGGCGCGGCTGCATCGTCGTCACACCCCTCCCCGACGCGTCACGCGCCGTCAGGCGGAACGGTAGCGCGGGAAGGCACCCGCACCGGCGTACCGGGCCGCGTCCGCCAGCTCCTCCTCGATCCGCAGGAGCTGGTTGTACTTGGCGACCCGGTCGGAACGGGCGGGGGCGCCGGTCTTGATCTGGCCGCAGCCGGTGGCCACCGCCAGGTCGGCGATCGTGGTGTCCTCGGTCTCGCCGGACCGGTGGCTCATCATGCACTTGAAGCCGGCCCGGTGGGCCAGGTCGACCGCGTCGAGGGTCTCGGTGAGCGAGCCGATCTGGTTGACCTTGACGAGCACCGCGTTCGCGGCCTTCTCGGCGATGCCGCGGGCGATCCGCTGCGGGTTGGTGACGAACAGGTCGTCGCCGACGATCTGGATCCGGTCGCCGACCGCGGCGGTCAGGGTGGCCCAGCCGCTCCAGTCGTCCTCGGCCAGCGGGTCCTCGATCGACACGATCGGGTAGTCGCCGGCGAGCTTGGTGTAGTAGTTGCTCATCTCCTCGGCGCTCTTCGGCGAGCCCTCGAAGGTGTAGGTGCCGTTGTCGAAGAACTCCGTCGCCGCCACGTCCAGGGCGAAGACGATGTCGCTGCCCACCCGGTAGCCGGCCTTCTCGACCGCCTCGGCGATCAGGTCCAGCGCGGCGGCGTTGGTGGGCAGGTTCGGGGCGAAGCCGCCCTCGTCGCCGAGGCCGGTGGAGAGGCCCTGCTTCTTCAGCACCGACTTGAGCGCGTGGTAGACCTCCGCGCCGGAGCGCAGTGCCTCGCGGAAGCTCGGCGCGCCGATCGGCGCGATCATGAACTCCTGGACGTCGACGTTCGAGTCGGCGTGCGCGCCACCGTTGAGGATGTTCATCATCGGCACCGGCAGCAGGTGCGCGTTCGGTCCGCCCAGGTAGCGGAAGAGGCTCAGCTCGGCGCTGCCGGCCGCCGCCTTCGCCACCGCCAGCGAGACACCGAGGATGGCGTTCGCGCCCAGCTCGGACTTGTTGTCCGTGCCGTCGATGTCGAGCATCTTCTGGTCGATCAGCCGCTGCTCGCTGGCCTCGTAGCCGACGAGCTGGTCGACGATCTTGTCCTCGATGTTCGCGACCGCGTTCTCGACACCCTTGCCCAGGTAGCGGTCGGAGTCACCGTCGCGCAGCTCGATCGCCTCGAAGGCGCCGGTGGAGGCGCCGGAGGGCACCGCGGCGCGGGCCACCGTGCCGTCGTCCAGGCCGACCTCGACCTCGACCGTCGGGTTGCCCCGCGAGTCCAGGATCTCCCGGGCGACGATTCCCTCGATGGTTGCCACTGAGTCGCTCCTCGTTGTTCGTGTGAGAGTGTCCGGTCCGGTAGGGCCGCGACGGTGCGGCTGAGGCAGACGTTGAACGCAGCGTATCGGGCGACGCTCGTGGGCACCGCGTCGCCCGGTGTACCACCGGTGGTGGTTCCGGCGGACATTCCCGGATTCTCACCGCTCAACCGGCAACCGGTTTGCGATCGGTGGACCCGATCGGCAAGGCTGAGCATCATGCCCGCCGCCTCGACTGTTCTTCGCGTGCTCGCCGTCTCGGTCGTCGCGTCGCTCACCGTCACGGGTTGCCAGGCCCTGGAGGACACCGGACGCGTGATCGGCCGGGGTGACCTCGTCAACGAACTGGCCGCCCGACTGGACAGCGCGCACGAGTTGACCTACTCCGCCGAGTACCAGCTACCCGGTGGTCGCACCGTGTCCATCGCCCAGTCCCGGGACCCGGTCCGCACCGCGTACACGTACCCCGACGGCAAGATCAGCGTCAGCGCCGAATCCCTCGCCACCTGTCAGACCACCGGCAAGCCGGTGTGCACGCTCACCGTGCCGCCGACCCCGGCCAACCGCCCCTCGGTGGCCGTCTTCACCGAGGCCGAGCGGCGGGGCATGGTCACCCCACCGGCGGTCATGGGCCTGCTGACCACCGCCGCCCTCGACCCGAACGCGGTCATCGAGCAGAGCGACACCACGCTGGCCGGGCATCCGGCCACCTGCGTCGACGTCCGCTCCGCCGAGGTGTCCCCGTTCACCGCCTGCGTCACCAGCGACGGCGTGCTGGGCAGCTTCACCGGCACGGTCGAGGGCAAGCCGACCGAGCTGGCGCTGAGCAGCATCCGCGACTCCGTCGACGACGCCGCCTTCGACCTGCCGCCCGGCGCGGGCGTGGTCGACCGCCGTCCCAGCCGGAGCTGACCCGCTGCCCGGGTGGTTGCCGGGGGCCCTTCCTCGTCAAAATGCGGTAGGAAGGGTCCCCTGCAACCACCGTCGGAACCCGGCCACCGCCGCCTGCGGGGCAGTGGGCGGGCTCAGACCCCGAGCAGCGTGCGCAGATGGCGCGGGGGCGGGCAGTCGTGGGCGAGCATCGCGTCGTGCCAGCGCCGCGCCGGCATCTCCGCCGGGCGGGCCGCAGCGATCTCCGCGATCTCGGCGTAGCCGACGAAGTACGTGGAGAGCTGCGTCGAGGTGAGCAGCGCCCGCCGCCACTTGCCGGCCGCCTCCCCCTCCTCCTGGAAGCCCCGGCCGGTCATCAACGCCATCGCCTCGGCCTCGGGCAGGTCCTCGCAGTGCGTCAACTGGTCGACCAACGCGTTGATGGTCATCCGCAACTGCATCTTGAGCTGCTGCAACCGCACCGGCAGGCCACCGAAGCCGGCGGCGGCCATCAGCTCCTCGGCGTAGACCGCCCAGCCCTCGACGAACGGACCGGAGCGGGCCAGGGCGCGAACCCGGGTGCCGCCGGCGTACCGCCGGGCGTGGGCGAGCTGGAGGAAGTGTCCCGGCATCGCCTCGTGCACGGTCAGGTTGCGGATCATGTGATCGTTGTACTCGCGGTAGAACGACTCCACCCGCTGCGCCGGCCAGTCCGCCGGGGTCGGCGCGATGCAGTAGAACGTGGGCAGGTCCGCCGTCTCCAGCCCGCCGGGCGAGTCGCAGTACGCCACCGCCACGCCCCGGGCGAACTCGGGCATCTCCTGGATCACGCACGGGTCGTCGACCAGCGAGACCAGGTCGTGTGCCCGGACGAAGTCGGTGGCCTCGTCGAGGGTGATCGAGGCCAGGTCGACGATGGTGTGGTCGTCCGGGTGCTCGGCGGCGAGCAGGTCCAGCGCCCGGCGTACCGTCTCGTCGTCGGCCGGGCCGCCGACCAGCTCGACGGCCGCCACGCGGATCTCCTCGGTCACCCGCTCCAGGTTGGCCCAGGCCCGGCGCAGCACCTCGGCGGCGGTCAGCTCGGTGTCCAGGGTGTGCCAGAGCCGGGCCTCCCAGCGGCGGCGGCCGAGCCGGGGGTCCGGGCCCGGCCCGTCGTCGGCGACCAGCCCGGCCCGCAGCCAGTCCGCGAACTCCTCCAGCGCGGCCACCGCCGCCCGCGCCGCCGGTTCCACCCGGTCGCCGAGCGCGGGGGCCTGCGCCAGCAGCGCCGGCACCTCCTGACGCACCAGCGCCGCCGTGCCGGTGAACTGCCCGACCGCCGTCTCGGCGTGGATACGTGGCATGTCCCGCAGCGTCGCGCGTGCGGTCGCCAACGCGTCGGGTACGGCCGACAACCGCCCGGCCAGGTGGGTCAGCCGCACCTCGACCGGGGCGTACGGACGGGACAGCAGGGCGTGCAGCAGCAGGCCGGGGTTGTGGCGCAACGGGTCCCACTCGTGCGCCCGGATCTCGGTCGACTCGAAGAGTTCCCGGTCGACCAGAGCGGTGAGCAGGGCGTGGTCGACCGACTCCTCCATTGGGAGGGAGTCGCCGTCCACCTCGGCGAGCGCGTGCGCGGCCTCGGTCAGCATGCGGCGGTCGGCGGCGACGGTGTCGGCGGACCAGTCCGGCAGCCGGTCGTCGTACCGGTGGTCCCCCGCGCCGGAGGCCAGCTCCGGGCGACTCTCCAACAACGCGTCGACGATCCGTTCGGCCCGCTCGGTGAACATCCCCCGACCCTAGCCGCCCGGCCGCCCACCGGGGTCAGTGCGTCGGCGGCTCGGCGGCGCGGATGGTGGCGGCGTGGGCGAGGGTGGCCCGGCGGAGGGCGGCCTCCGGGTCCAGGCCGGCGGCGCGGGCCTCGGCCACGATCCGCAGCAGTTCCGCGCCGAGTCGGGTCTCCGGGTCGGTGTCCCCGGCGGGCACGGGAGGCGGCACGGCCAGGCCGATCCGCCCGGCGCGTTCCAGGATCTTGGCGGCCAGGGCGAGGGCGGGCTGGCTCATGGCGATGCCGTCCAGCACCGAGTCCCGGGCCTTCTCGGCCCGCTTGATCCGCTCCCAGTTCGCGGTGATCTCCTCCAGGGTGCCCGCCTCGGCACCGGCGAAGACGTGCGGGTTGCGCCGGACCATCTTGTCGACCAGGCCACCGGCCACGTCGTCGATGCCCCACCGCTCGTCCTCGGGCAGTTCCTCGGCGAGCCGGGCGTGCAGCACCACCTGGAGCAGCACGTCACCCAGCTCCTCCCGGAGCGCGTCGGTGTCCCCCGCGCTGATCGCGTCGTACGCCTCGTAGCACTCCTCCAGCAGGAAGCCGGAGAGGCTGCGGTGGGTCTGCGCCCGCTTCCACGGGTCACCGCCGGGCGAGGCGAGCCGGTCCATCACCTCGACCGCGTCCAGCAGTCGCGCGCCCGGTGGGTCCCAGGAGCCGTACATCAGCTCCAGCTCGGCCAGGCCGGGTTCCCGGGCCAGACGCAGGCCCAGCTCACGGGCGAGCGTCTCGTCGCCAGTCGGGCCGGCCAACCAGACCACGGTGCCGTGCCGGGCCGCCGCGTCGAGCAGCGCCTGGGTGGCCGCTCCGTCGACCACGGTGACCTCGGCGCCCGTCGTCCGCAGCGCCGTGGTCACCGCGCTCTCCGCGCCGGTCAGCACCGGATGCGCGCGTACGACGTCCCAGGCCGCGGCGGTCAGCAGCCCGGCCGGTAGCCGGGGCGAGGTGACCAGCAGCACGATCCGCCCGGTCATCGGTCCTCCCGGGTGGTCGCCGCCCCGCCGACCCGCCCGGCGGTCCTCGGGGGCCGGGTGGTCGTGGGCGTCACAGCGGTCATGCTCAGGCGGCGTCGGTCACCGCGTCGGAGCCGGCCTCACCCAGCGGCACGCTGACCGCCGCCACGTTGCCGGCAAAGCTGAGCACCGGGAAGGACAGCGGACGGTAGCGCGGGTTGACCGTGACGTCGTATCCCTCGACCGCCTCGGCGAGCGCGTTGCGGGTGGCCAGCGCGGTGCGCAGTTGCTCCCCGTCGAGCTGGGTCGCCGCCTGCTCGACGGTCACCTCCGCCGGGATGGCGCCGGCTGCCTTGCCGGCCTCGACCAGGTCGGTCATCTCCTGCTCGCTCGGCGCGACCGGCTGGCCGGAGGGCACCCCGGAGAGGCAGGTGTACAACTCCGCCACCCGCTGCGGGTACGTCGTGTCGGTCGGGTAGCCGAGCTGCTGGCTGACCTGCTCGACCGGCACCTGGGTCTGCGGGCGGTAGCCCTTGTCGGCGGAGAGCCGCTTGCACACGTCACCGAGGACCAGGGTGCTGACCACCTCGCCACGGCTCGGCAGCCGCTGCTCGCCGGGCGCGCCCGGCTGGCCGGCGGGCTGGTCCGGGGCCGGCTGCTCCGGGGTCGACGCGGCGGCGTCGTCCCGCAGCTCGTCCAGGATGCGGGTCACCGCTTCCTCGGTGATCCGCTGGTCGCCGACGTAGGCGGCGACCCCGGGCTCGGAACGGCAACCGGAGAGGGCGACGAGGCCGACCGCCACGCTGGCGACGGCGACAAGACGGCGAGCACGCATGACCGTCACTCTCTCACGTCGGTGCCCCCACCCCCGCCCCGGCCTGCCCCTCAACGCGCCGGTACGGGGGTCGGGGCGCCGAGGACGTCCGCGAGGAGCTGGGCGCACCACTCCAGGAGCGCCTGGTCGCGCAGCGGTTCGCCGCCGACCCTCCTGGTGCTGGGTCGCGGCACGCTGACCTGGTCGAGCGCGGACTTGTAGACCGAGTCCGGGTGGTACCGCTTGAGTCGCAGCTGCTTGGAGTCGGGCAGCGGCAGCGGGCCGAACCGGATGTGCTTGCCCTGCATGCTCACGTCGGTCAGGCCGTACCGGCGGGCCAGCAGCCGGAACCTCGCCACCGCAATCAGGTTCTGCACCGGGGCGGGCGGCTCGCCGTACCGGTCGGTCATCTCGGCGGCCACCTCGCGCAGCCGCTCCTCGTCGCGGGCCTCGGCGAGCTTGCGGTACATCTCCAGGCGCAGCCGCTCCACGCCGACGTAGTCGTGCGGCAGGTGCGCGTCGACCGGCAGGTCGATCTTGACGTCGGTCTCCTCCTCGGGACGTTCGCCCTTGAACGCCTGCACCGCCTCGCCGACCATCCGGACGTACAGGTCGAAGCCGACGCCCTCGATGTGGCCGGACTGCTCGCCGCCGAGCAGGTTGCCGGCGCCCCGGATCTCCAGGTCCTTCATCGCCACGTACATGCCCGCGCCGAGTTCGGTGTGCTGGGCGATGGTGGCCAGCCGCTCGTGCGCGTGCTCGGTGAGCGGCTTCTCCGACGGGTAGAGGAAGTACGCGTACGCCCGCTCCCGGCCCCGGCCGACCCGGCCCCGGATCTGGTGCAGCTGGGCCAGGCCGAGCAGGTCGGCCCGCTCCACGATCAGCGTGTTCGCGTTCGGGATGTCGATGCCGGACTCCACGATCGTGGTGCAGACCAGGACGTCGAACTCCTTCTCCCAGAAGCCGACCATCACCTTCTCCAGGGCGTCCTCGCCCATCTGGCCGTGCGCCACCGCGACCCGGGCCTCGGGCACCATCTCCCGGATCCGGCGGGCCGCCTTGTCGATCGACTCGACCCGGTTGTGCAGGTAGAACACCTGGCCGTCGCGGAGCAGCTCGCGGTGGATGGAGGCGGCCACCTGCCGCTCGTCGAACGCCCCGACGAAGGTCAGCACCGGGTGCCGCTCCTCCGGCGGGGTGGCGATGGTGGACATCTCCCGGATGCCGGTGATCGCCATCTCCAGGGTCCGCGGGATCGGGGTGGCCGACATGCTGAGCACGTCGACCGACGCGCGCAGCGTCTTCAGGTGCTCCTTGTGCTCGACGCCGAAGCGTTGCTCCTCGTCGACGATCACCAGGCCGAGCTGCTTGAACCGGGTGGCCGCGGAGAGCAGCCGGTGGGTGCCGATCACGATGTCGGCGCTCCCCTCGGCGACCATCTCCATGGTCCGCTCGGCCTCCTTCGGCGTCTGGAAGCGGGAGAGCTGCCGGATCTCGATCGGGAACTGGCTCATCCGCTCGGCGAACGTGTTGTAGTGCTGCTGGGCCAGGAGGGTGGTCGGCACGAGCACGGCCACCTGCTTGCCGTCCTGCACCGCCTTGAACGCCGCCCGTACCGCGATCTCGGTCTTGCCGTAGCCGACGTCGCCGCAGATCAGCCGGTCCATCGGGACGGTCTGCTCCATGTCCCGCTTGACCTCCTCGATGGCGGCGAGCTGGTCCGGGGTCTCCTGCCAGGGGAAGGCGTCCTCCAGCTCCCGCTGCCACGGGGTGTCCGGCCCGAAGGCGTGCCCCTTGGACGCCTTCCGGGCGGCGTAGAGCTGGATGAGCTGGGCGGCGATCTCCTTGACCGCCTTGCGGGCCCGGGCCTTGGACTTCTGCCAGTCCGCGCCGCCCATCTTGTGCAGGGCCGGCTGCTCGCCGCCGACGTACCGGGAGAGCTGGTCGAGCTGGTCGGTGGGGACGAAGAGCCGGTCGCCGGGCTGGCCGCGCTTGCTCGGGGCGTACTCGATGACCAGGTATTCCCGGGACGCGCCGTTGACGGTCCGCTGCACGAGTTCGACGTACCGGCCGATGCCGTGCTGCTCGTGCACGACGTGGTCGCCGGCCTTCAGCTCCAGCGGGTCGATGGTGTTGCGCCGCCGGCTCGGCAGCTTGCGCATGTCCCGGGTCGAGGTGCCCCGACCGCCGGTGACGTCGTTGCCGGTGAGCAGGACGAACCGGGACGCCTCGTCGACGAAGCCCTGGCTGAGCGAGCCGCAGGTGACCAGCAGTTCGCCCGGTTCCGGGGCGGTCGGCACCTCCTCGGTCAGCCGGGCGCCCAGGCCGGCGTCGCGGAGCACCTCGACGGCCCGCTGGGCGGGACCGTGCCCCTCGAAGACCAGCGCGATCGACCAGCCCTCGCCGGCCCAGCGCTTCAGGTCGTCGACCAGCCGGGGCGTCTCGCCGTGGTAGAGCGGGGCCGGCTGCGCGGCCAGGGTCACCGCGATGGCGTCGTCGGGGGTGACGTCGACCTCGGCCGGGTCGTCCTCCCAGGGCTGGCGTGCCGGCACGCCGTCGGTCTCGACCAGGCCGAACGGCGACAGCGTCCACCAGGGCTGGCCCAGGGCGGCGGCGGCCGAGCGTACCTCGGCCAGGGTCTTGAAGGCGGCGGCGCCGAGGTCGACCGGGGCCCGGCCCCCGACGGCCGCCGCGGCCCAGCTGGCCTGGAGGAACTCGTCCGAGGTACGGACCAGGTCGTGCGCCCGGGTGCGGATCCGCTCCGGGTCGCAGAGCAGGACGTGGGTGCCGGCCGGCATGTTGTGCAGCAGCAGTTCCATCGAGTCGGGGCCGACCAGCTCCGGCGCGAGCGACTCCATCCCCTCGACCGGGATGCCCTCGGCCAGCTTGTCGAGGATCTCGGCCAGCTCGGGATGCTCCTGCGCCAGGACGGCGGCCCGCTTCCGCACCGCCGGGGTGAGCAGCAGCTCCCGGCAGGGCGGGGCCCAGAGGCGGGGGGACGCCTCGATGGTGCGCTGGTCGGCGACGGCGAAGGTGCGGATCTCCTCCACCTCGTCGCCCCAGAACTCGACCCGGGACGGGTGCTCGTCGGTGGGCGGGAAGACGTCGAGGATGCCGCCCCGGACGGCGAACTCGCCCCGCTTGGTGACCAGGTCCACCCGGGCGTACGCCATGTCGGTCAGCCGGCGGGCGACCCCTTCCAGGTCGGCCTCCCCGCCCGGGGCGAGCTGCACCGGTTCCAGGTCGCCGAGGCCCTTGAGCTGCGGTTGCAGCAGCGACCGGACGGGCGCGACGACCACCCGCAGCGGCCCGCTCCGGCCGTGCGCGTCGACCGCGTCCGGGTGGGCGAGCCGGCGCAGCACGGCCAGCCGCCGGCCGACGGTGTCGGACCGGGGCGAGAGCCGCTCGTGCGGCAGCGTCTCCCAGGAGGGAAAGACCGCGACCTGCTCGGACGGGAGCAGACTGCCCAGCGCGGCGGCCAGGTCGTCGGCCTCCCGGGTGGTCGCGGTGACCGCGAGCACCGGCCGTCCGGCCCCACCCTGCGCCCCGGCCACGTCGGCGGCCACGGCGGCCACGGCGAACGGGCGCAGGGCCGGCGGGGCGGTCAGGTCGAGTCCGTCGACCTGCGCGGCACCGGAGCGCGCCAGGTCACGCGCCCGGGCCAGCCCCGGGTCGGTCAGGGCGGCGGAGAAGAGGCCGGTGAGCATCTGCATCACTTCCAGTGAGTGTCGCCGAGAGAGCACGCCCGGTGGGCTGCTGGCACACGAACAGGTACCCCGAGTCCGGCCGGACGGGGGTGTACGAACGCCAGCCTATCTCGCGGTACGAACGATTTGGCCGGTGCCGGCACCACCGTTCCGGGGCGGATCCGGCGCCACGGACGCGCCACGACGCCCCACGCCGACGGACGTCCAGGCAGCCGACGCAGGCCGCTGGCGCGGATCGAGTCGGCGCGGATCGAGTCGACGCGGATCGAGTCGACGCGGATCGAGTCGACGCCGGCCGGACCCCACGAGGGGGTGCGGGGCATCCGCGGTCGGTCGCGCGACCCCGACCAGGCGGACCCGTCGTACGCTGGGCGCCCCTGTCCCGCCCGAGAGCTGGAGCAACCCGGTGACCACCCCTCCTCCGCCCGGCCACCCGCCGCAGCCCCCGTACGGCCAGCCCTCGTACGGCCAGCCCCCGTACGGCAACTCGCCGCAGCCGCCGTACGGCACCCCGTCGCCGGGATACCCGCAGCCCGGACACCCCGCGCCCGGGTACCCGACGGGTCATCCGGGTTATCCGCCCCCGCCGGCCCCGACGGCCAAGCGCATCCCGGAGGACCAACCCTTCGTGGTCCGCCCCAGCGTCGCCAAGCGGGGCCTGGTCATGGGCGCGGTCGCGCTGGTCCTGCTCAGCCCGATCGTCTGCCTCGCCGGCCTCGGTCTGGCGGGCTCCACCGACCCGGACATGCGCGCCAACGCCGCCCTCGGCATCGTCGGCATCTTCGTCTGCCTGCTCGCCGCGATCGGCCTGCCGCTCGGGATCCAACTGTGGCTGATCGCCTCGGGCGGTCCGGTGCTGGCGCTGAGCCCGGCGGGGCTGTGGATCCGGACCCGACCGACCCGTGGCCAGGCGGTCTGGGTGCCCTGGGAGGCGGTCGCGCAGATCCGTCGCCGCCGGTGGAGCCTGGAGAAGATGCTTGTCGTCCAGCTTCGGGATCCGCGCATGTTGCAGAACCTCGGGGCGTACACCGCGCTGGACAGCAGCATGTTGAACGCCTTCTACGGCTCCGGTCTGGTGGCGACGCTGAACTTCGCGGACCGCTCGGAGCAGGAGATCGTGGCGGCGGTGACCCACTACAGCGCCGGCCGCTGCCCCATCGCCTCCTGACCGTCCCGACCCGCCGACGCGGTCCGGTCCGCCCTGGGCCGGAGAAGCCGCCACGGATTGCGGCAAGTCGGGGCAACCTCGACACCGGACACCCCGACTTGCCGCAATCAGGGAGTGGATCAAGACCGGCCGGATCAGGGTCGGTCGGCGGGGTTCATGCGGCGATGATCGCCGGACAAGGCCGCAGTTTGCGGACCAGCCGGCCGGCGAGGTGGGCCAGCGCCCGGGACTGAACCAGGTCGAGCGGCCACCGTTCCACGTGCTCGCCGGCGGAGAGTTCGAGCAGCAGGCCGGTGGGCGGGGTCGGACCGACATCCATTCGCCACAGACCGAGCCGCGCCTGGATCACCTCGTCGCCGCGAACCGCCGTCCCGACCAGACGGGACAGGTGCAGGTCACCCGACGCAGCACAGTCAGGGCCGCGCAGGCACCAGGGCGGATGGTCGGAACTGGATAGGTTGGTCACGGGCCGGGGCTCCTTCCCGGTCAAGGCCCGGGGATCGGAGCTCCACCTCCGCCCCGGGCCGTTCCTCTCTGTACGAGCAACCTGCCACGGCCACCCACCAAAACCTATGACGACCTGTCATGTCAGGTCAAGCCTTGATCTCGCATTTCATTGACGCTTTGCCGGCACCCGTGATCACATGGGCAGTACCTGCCACGGAAGTTCACCCATGACTGCCTATACGAAGAAGCAAAAGCTCATCGACGCCCTGACCGAGCGGATCGAGTCAGGCGAGTACCCGCCGGGCAGCAAGCTGCCCTCGGGCACCGAACTCTGCGCCGAGTTCACGGTGTCCCGCCAGGTCGTACGCTCCGCCGTCGACTGGCTCAAGGCGCGGGGACTCGTCGACGGCGCGCCCGGTGCCGGCGTGTTCGTCCGGGAGCGGGCCAGCCCGTAGCCGACCGCACGACCCCGACCAGTTCGCCGATGTCGGGGGGTCCGGTCGGGTGGACACCCCGACATCGGCGAACTGGAGTGGATCAAGCACGGCGGGGTGGGCGAGGATCCGACCCGGTCCTGGGAGCCGTCAGTAGCGGACGGTGATGCGGCGGGTCACGGCGTCGACGCGTACCTGCCCGCCGTACGGGACGATCAGCTGCGGGTCGGTGTGGCCGAGGTCGACGTCGAAGACGACCACGGCGTCCGGGGCGTACTCGCGCAACGCGCGGGTGACCGCCACCCGCTGCGCCTCGGCGTACGCGTAGCGCTGCTCGACGGTGTGCGGGCGGGCGAAGTCCCAGGCCTTGGCCCGCCCGACCAGGACGGCGGGGAAGCCGGCAAGCAGCCCTCGCTCCCCCAGGTTGCGCAGCATCCGGTACACCTCGACGGCCGACGGCAGCTCCTCGGACGTCTCGACCAGCAGCACCGAGCCGGCCAGCTCGGCGGCCGGGGCGATCCGGTCGGCGGCGGCCAGCCAGTGCAGGATCTCCAGGTTGCCGCCCCAGGCCGGTCCCTCGACGGCGCGCTGCGGCCCGGCCCACGTCCAGCCGGTGCCCGGGAACATCGGTGGCTCGGTGTCCAGGGTCGACGGGTCGCCCCAGTCGAGGGGCTCGTCGCCCCACTCCCGGGCCGGGCGCAGCTCGTACCAGTCCGAGGTGAACAGGGCGGCGCGCAATGAGGCCATGGTCAGCGGGTGCGGGCTGCCGAGGCGGCCGAGGTGCACCAGCACGGACCCGCCGTGGTAGCCCACGACGCCAAGCCGGTGCAGGTGGTTGAGCAGGCTGGTGTTGTCCGAGTAGCCGAAGTACGGCTTGGGGTTGGCGCGCAGCACCGCGTCGTCCAGGTGCGGGGTCACGGTGATCTGGTCGTCGCCGCCGATGGTGGCGAGCACCGCCGTGACGGTCGGGTCGGCGAACGCGGCGCTGACGTCCCGGGCCCGGTCCCGGGGGTCGGCGTCCATCACCCGGGTGGTCGGGTACTCGACCGGCTCCAGCCCGAACTCCTCCCGGAGCCGGCGCAGACCCAGCTCGTAGACGTGTGGGAAGACCGCCGGCAGTCCGGCGGACGGGGAGACCACCGCGACCCGGTCGCCGGGGCGCGGTTTGGGCGGGTACGTGCGGTCGACCATGGTCCGACGCTATCGGCCGCCCCAACCGGTTTTCCTCCTCGCCGCAGCACACCTGGGGATTCCCACGCAATGAGCGACATCTCAGGGCCCCTCCCCCCACGGGGAGGTGGCGCGGATACGATCCAGGGAGTCGGACAGCGCAGTCCTTCGTCCTCACGTAAGGAGCGCACCCCGTGACCGACCAGCACGACCACGACGGCCCGGACGCCGCGCTGCGGGCCGACATCCGCCGACTGGGCACCCTGCTCGGACAGACCCTGGCCCGCCAGGAGGGGCGCCCCCTGCTCGACCTGGTCGAGGAGATCCGCGCCCTGGTCCGCACCGACGCCCCGGCTGCCGCGCACCGCCTCGGCGGCCTCGACGTCACCACCGGCACCAAGCTGGCGCGGGCCTTCTCCACCTACTTCCACCTGGCGAACATCACCGAGCAGGTGCACCGGGCGCGGGACCTGCGCCGTCGCCGCGCCGTGCAGGGCGGCTGGCTGGACCAGGCCGCCACCATGATCTCCGAGCGTGGGGTACCGGCGGAGGAGATCGCCGGGGCGGCCCGCCGGCTCGCGGTCCGGCCGGTCTTCACCGCCCACCCGACCGAGGCGGCCCGCCGTTCGATCCTGTCCAAGCTCCGCGCCATCGCCGACGAGCTGGACACCGAGACGGCCAACGCGATCCTCTACGGCGCGAGCGACGAAGGGCCGGCGAACCGTCGCCTCGCCGAACTGCTCGACCTGATGTGGCAGACCGACGAGCTGCGGCTGGACCGGCCGGACCCGACCGACGAGGCCCGTAACGCCATCTACTACCTGCGCGACCTCTACGCCGAGGCCGCGCCGCAGGTCCTCGACGACCTGGCCGACACGCTGCGCACCCTGGGGGTGGAGACCTCGCCGACCGCCCGGCCGTTGACCTTCGGCACGTGGATCGGCGGCGACCGGGACGGCAACCCGTTCGTCACCCCGGCGGTGACCCGTGAGGTGCTGGTCATCCAGCACGAGCACGGCATCGCCGCCACCGAGCGGGCGATGGACCACCTGATCAACGAGGTGTCGGTCTCCCGTCGGCTGCGCGGCGTCTCGCTCGACCTGTCGGCCAGTCTCGCCACCGACCTGGACGCGCTGCCCGAGGTGGCCCCCCGGTTCCGCCGGGTCAACGCCGAGGAGCCGTACCGGCTCAAGGCCCGCTGCGTGAAGGCGAAGCTGGCCAACACCCGGCAGCGGCTGCGCCAGGGCACCCCGCACGTGCCGGGACGGGACTACCGGGGCTCCGCCGAGCTGGTCGCCGACCTGGAGCTGCTGCGCGCCTCGCTGGCCCGCAACTCCGGTCAGCTCACCGCCGTGGGGCGGCTCGCCTCGACGATCCGGACGGTGTCGGCGTTCGGCCTGCACCTGGCGACGATGGACATCCGCGAGCACGCCGAGGCGCACCACGCGGTGCTCGCCCAGCTCTACAAGGCCGTCGGCGAGGTGGACGACTACCCGTCGCTGACCCGCCTGGAGCGGACGAAGCTCCTCGCCGACGAGCTGACCGGACGCCGGCCGCTCTCCACCGCGGACACCCCGCTGACCGAGGGGGCCCGGAAGACCTTCGACGTCTTCGGCGCGGTCCGCGAGGCGCAGGACCGGTTCGGCACCGAGGTCATCGAGTCGTACATCGTCTCGATGACGCTCGGCGTGGACGACGTGCTGGCCGCCGTGGTGCTGGCCCGCGAGGCGGGTCTGGTCGACGTGCACAGCGGCCGGGCGCGGATCGGGTTCGTGCCACTGCTGGAGACCCCGGCCGAACTGAACGCGGGCGGCGAGCTGCTCGACGAGCTGCTGTCGCTGCCGGCGTACCGGCAGCTGGTGGCGGCCCGGGACGACGTGCAGGAGGTGATGCTGGGCTACTCCGACTCCAACAAGGAGGCCGGCATCACCACCAGCCAGTGGTCGATCCACCGGGCACAGCGGGCGCTGCGGGACGTGGCCGCCCGGCACGGCGTGCACCTGCGGCTGTTCCACGGCCGGGGTGGCACGGTCGGCCGGGGCGGCGGCCCCACCCACGAGGCGATCCTGGCCCAGCCGTACGGCACGCTCGACGGCGCGATCAAGGTCACCGAGCAGGGCGAGGTCATCTCCGACAAGTACACCCTGCCGTCGCTGGCCCGGGAGAACCTGGAACTGACCCTGGCCGCCGTGCTCCAGGCGACGCTGCTGCACACCGCGCCCCGGCAGCCGGCCGAGATGCTGGAACGCTGGGACGCCACGATGGACGTCGTCTCCGAGTCGGCGTTCCGGCGCTACCGCTCGCTGGTGGAGGACCCGGACCTGCCGGCGTACTTCTGGGCGTCCACGCCGACCGAGCTGCTCGGCGCGCTGAACATCGGTTCCCGGCCGGCGAAGCGGCCGAACACCGGCGCGGGCCTGTCCGGACTGCGGGCGATCCCGTGGGTGTTCGGCTGGACGCAGACCCGGCAGATCGTCCCCGGCTGGTTCGGGGTGGGCTCCGGGCTGGCCGCCGCCCGCGAGGCGGGGCTCTCCGACGTGCTCGCCGAGATGCACCGGAACTGGCACTTCTTCCGGACGTTCCTGTCGAACGTCGAGATGATGCTGACCAAGACCGACCTGACCATCGCCCGCCGGTACGTCGAGACCCTGGTCCCGGAGCCGCTGCAACCGATCTTCGCCAAGATCGAGCAGGAGTACGAGCTGACCAAGCGGGAGGTGCTGGCGGTGACCGGTTCCCCCGCTCTGCTGGAGAACTCCCCGGTGCTCCAGCGCACCCTGGCCGTACGGGACACCTACCTCGAACCGCTGCACCACCTCCAGGTGGCGCTGCTGCGGCAGTACCGCGAGTCCGGGGCGGCCGGACGCGCGGTGGCCACCGCGCCGGGCGGTCGTCGGGCCCCCAGCGACGGCACGGCCCTGGAGCGCGCCCTGCTCACCACGGTGAACGGCATCGCCGCCGGAATGCGTAACACCGGCTGACGGGTTGGTGCGACCAGCACCGTCGGGTTGGTAGCAGGGGACCCTTCCTACCGTTTTTTGATGAGGAAGGGTCCCCTGCTACCACTCGGGCGCAGGCGGGTGAGCCGGCTGGGCACGCGGGTGGGCGTCGAGGCCGAGCGCCGTCCGCGCCGCCCGGATGTGGTCGAGTCCTTCCAGGGCGGTCTCCCGGGCGATCTCGTACTGCCGGACCGTCCGGGCCCGCTCCAGCTGGCTGCCGGCCGCGTTGTACCGCTCACCCGCGTCGACCAGCGCCTGGCGGACCGCCGGGGTGTCGCCGTGCAGGTTCATCACCTGGCCACCGAGGCGTTCGTACCAGCGCAGCGCCTCGGCCCGGGCGTCGGCGGTCTCCCGGGCCCGCTGCCGGGCGCTGTGCCACTGCCACCAGACGAAGCCGGCCACGTGGAGCAGCGCGAGAACGCCGAGGAAGATCAGCGTGTCCATGGCCCGACGGTACCCCTGGTCCGCACGTCGTACCGGTTTTGGCAAGCTCGGGGGATGGACTTCTCGACGCTGGCCGTGGTGGTGGTCTGCCTCGGTGCCGGCGGCGCGGTCGGCTGGTTCGCGGCGCGGGCCCGCGCGGCGGCGGAGATCGCCCGGCTGGACGCCACGCTGCACGCCGCCCGCGAGGGCGAGGGCCGGCTGGAGCAGTCGATGCGGGCGTTGAACTACGAGGCTACCGCCCAGTCGCAGGAGGCGGTGGCCCGGGCGGTCGCGCCGCTGCACGACACGCTGCGCCGCTACGAGTCCCGGGTGACCGAACTGGAACGGGACCGGGTCGACGCGTACGCCGAACTGCGCGAGCAGGTGCGGGCCATGGGCGCGGTCTCCGGCGAGCTGCGCACCGAGACCAAACAGCTGGTGGCGGCGTTGCGCGCCCCCCAGGTACGCGGACGGTGGGGGGAGCACCAGCTCCGCCGGATCGTCGAGGCGGCCGGCATGCTGGAGCACTGCGACTTCGCCGAGCAGGTCACCGCCACCGTCGACGACCGGCAGGTCCGCCCCGACCTGGTGGTCCGGCTGCACGGCGGGCGTTCGGTGGTGGTGGACGCCAAGGCGCCCTTCGACGCGTACCTGACCGCGATGGAGGCACGTGACGACCGGGAGCGGGACACCCGCCTGCGGGCACACGCGAAACACCTCCGGGCCCATGTGGACGCGCTGGCCGCGAAGTCCTACTGGGCCGCGTTCGACGACACCCCGGAGTTCGTGGTGCTCTTCGTGCCGGCCGACCCGTTCCTGGACGTGGCGTTGCAGCACGACCCGACGCTGCTGGAGCACGCGTTCGGGCGCAACGTCGTGCTGGCCACCCCGGCGACCCTGGTGGCGCTGCTACGGACGGTGGCGTACTCCTGGCGGCAGGAGGCCCTGGCCCGCAACGCGGTGGCGGTGCACTCGCTGGCCCGGGAGCTGTACGGCCGGCTGTCCACGCTGGGCGAGCACGTCGGCCGGCTCGGGGGCTCGCTCGGCGCGGCGGTGACCGCGTACAACCGGGCGGTCGGCTCGCTGGAGGCACGGGTCCTGGTCAGTGCCCGCAAGTTGGCCGAGCTGGGGGTCTCCGACCGGGAGCTGCCGGTGCCCTCCCAGGTGGAGCTGGCGCCCCGGCAGCCGCAGGCCCCGGAACTGGTCGAGCCGACCGGTCAGACGTCCACTTCGTCCGTTCGGCCCACCAGCATCGACGACTAGCACTTTTTCCGTGACGGGGTGGACCTATTCACGTCACGAGGTGGTCACAACCTACTTCGGAGTAGTGACATCGACTCCCGACACCACGAAGGATCACGCTCACGAGTGCTCTGCATCGCAGAGCCCTGGTTCTCTGGAGGAAAGAGAACGTGAGTAAACCCCGCAATCTGAGCCGGCGTACCTCCGCCGCGCTCTTCGCGTCCGTCGTGGCGGCTGGCGCCATGACCGGCGCGGGTGGTGCCGCCACCGCGAGCGCCGCTCCGTCCGATGCCGCTCCGGCCACCGCCGCCGAGACGCTGGGCGCGCACGACGCCAAGCTCCTCGCCGAGGCCGAGGCCAAGAAGGCCCCCACGGTCACGATGATCGTCGCCACCGACAAGGGTGAGGCGAAGAAGGTCGCCGACGGCGTGGAGAAGCTGGGTGGCGCGGTCAGCCAGCGCTTCGACAGCATCGGCTACGTCCTGGCCAAGGTGCCCACCGACAAGGCGCTCAAGGCGGCCCGGCTGCCCGGTGTCGCCGCGGTGGACCTGGACGAGGTCATCCAGCTGCCCGACCCGACGCCCGAGGCGGCCCCGGCCGGCAGCAGGTCCGCGAAGCAGGGGACGACCCTCAGCGGCCCCGGCGCGGACACCGGAGCGGTCAACCCGTACATGCCGACCCACGAGACCGGCGCCGAGAAGTTCAAGGCCAGCAACCCGCAGTGGGACGGCCGTGGCGTCACCATCGGCATCATGGACTCCGGTGTGGACCTCGACAACCCGGCGCTCCAGAAGACCACCACCGGCGAGCGCAAGATCGTCGACTGGGTGACCGCCACCGACCCGCTGGAGGACGCCACCTGGCGGGCCATGATCACTGAGGTGACCGGGCCGACCTTCACCGTCGGCACCACCACCTTCAAGGCCCCCGCCGGCACCTACCGGTTCAACCGGTTCAGCGAGTCGATCACGCGGGCCAGCGACCCGGCCGGCGACGTCAACCGCGACGGCGACACCACCGACACCTGGGGCATCATCTACGACCCGGTGACTCACAACATCTGGGTGGACGTCGACCAGGACAACGACTTCACCGACGAGGCCGTGATGCGGCCGTACAAGGAGAAGTTCGACGTCGGCCGCTTCGGCACCGACAACCCGGCCACCGCCGTGCGGGAGCAGATCCCGTTCGTGGTCGAGTACCGCGAGGACGTGGACACCCGTCCGGTCGGCGGCCCCGGCCTGGTCGACTACGTCAACATCGGCATCGTCGAGAGCACCCACGGCACGCACGTCGCCGGCATCACCGCCGCCAACGACATGCTCGGCAACAGCGCCTTCGACGGCGCCGCCCCCGGTGCCAAGCTGGTCTCCGCCCGCGCCTGCTCGTGGGGTGGCGGCTGCACCTTCGCCGCCCTCACCACCGGCATGGCCGACCTGGTGATCAACCGCAAGGTCGACGTGGTCAACATGTCGATCGGTGGCCTGCCGACCCTGAACGACGGCTCGAACGCCCGCGCGGTGCTCTACAACGAGCTGGTCGAGGTCTACGGCGTCCAGCTCGTCCTCTCGGCCGGCAACTCCGGCCCGGGCCTGAACACGGTCGGCGACCCGTCGGTGGCCACCAACGTGATCAGCACCGCGGCCAGCATCAGCAAGGACACCTGGCTGGCCAACTACGGCTCGGTGGTGAAGACGAAGAACGCCCTCTTCAACTTCTCGTCCCGTGGCCCGCGTGAGGACGGCGGCCTCAAGCCGCAGCTCGCCGCGCCGGGCTCGGCCATCTCCACCGCACCGACCTGGCAGGCCGGCAGCCCGGTCGCCGAGGCCGGCTACCCGCTGCCCCCGGGCTACGCGATGCTGAACGGCACCTCGATGGCGGCCCCGCAGGCCGCCGGCGCCACCGCGCTGCTGCTCTCGGCCGCCAAGGCGACCGGCAAGGGTGTCAGCCCGGCCGCGCTGCGCCGCGCGCTGTACACCTCGGCCAAGCCGATCGCCGACGTCCCGACCTACGGGCAGGGCTACGGCATGGTCAACGTGCCGGGCGCGTGGAACCTGCTCCGCAAGGGCGTGGAGACCCGCACCTACACCTCCGAGGCGGCGGTCTGCACCGAGCTGTCGGGCAACCTGACCCGGTACGACTCCTCGCTCGGCCAGTTCGTGCCGAACCCGCACCGGGGCGTGGGCGTCCACAACCGCTGCGCCGCGAACGAGGGTGGCCACAAGGTCGGGCAGAGCAAGACCTACCCGGTCAAGATCACCCGTACCAGCGGCCCGGCCGGCACGATCAAGCACGACATCGAGCTGCGCGGCAACGACGGCACCTTCAAGGCGCCGAAGTCCGTCTCGCTGCCGCTGAACAAGACCGTCACGGTCAACGTCACCGCCAAGGCGACCACCGCCGGGGCGCACGGCGCGATCATGACGATCGACGACCCGGCGACCAACGTCGTCGACTTCGAGGTCTCCACCGTGGTGGTCGCCTCGAACGACGTGAAGGCCCCGGACTTCGCGTACTCGGCCTCGGGCTCGGTGGACCGGAACGGCTTCACCTCGTACTTCGTGACCGTTCCCCCGGGCACGGGCGCGCTCCAGGTGAACCTCTCCGGCATCGCCACCGGCTCGCAGACCCGGTTCATCGCCTTCAACCCGTACGGCGTGCCGGTCGACAGCACCTCCAGCCTGGGCTGCTACACCAACTTCTCCGACGCCGCCGCCTGCAAGCCGCAGGAGCGGGACTACCAGAACCCGATCGCCGGGGTCTGGGAGATCGAGGTGGAGTCGCGGCGGACCTCGCCGGCCCTGAACAACCCGTTCAAGCTCGACGTGCGGGTCCAGGGCGTCAAGGTGGAGCCGGCCGTCGTCGAGCTGCCGTCGGTCCCCGCCGGTCAGCCGACCCAGGTGACCTGGTCGCTGAAGAACACCTTCGGCCCGGTCTCGGTCTCCGGCCGGGGCGGCCCGCTCTCCAGCGTCGTCGCCGCGCGTCCGACGATCGGTGAGGGCGCCTCGCAGGAGTACGTCGTCGAGGTGCCGGCCGGTGCGACCACCTTCACCGCCCGGATCGGCAACCCGGCCGAGGTCGGCGCCGACCTCGACCTGTTCGTCTTCCGCGGCACCACCGAGGTCGGCCGGCAGGCCGACGGTGACTCCGAGGAGGCGGTGACCATCAACAACCCGCCGGCGGGCACCTACCGGGTGGTCGTCGAGGGCTACGCGGTCAACGGCCCGGGTTCCACCACCGCCTACGACTACCGGGACTCGTTCTCGGCGCCGGCGCTGGGCACCCTGTCCGCCCCGACCACGGCGACCCCGATGCCGCACGGCGCCACCGCCAGCCTCACCGGCACGGTGACGGCGTCGTCGACGCCGCAGGCGGGCCGGTCGCTCTTCGGCGAGCTGGCCGTGGTGACCAGCGAGGGCGCGGTCGTCGGCCGTGGCTCGGTCTCCATCGGCGCGGTCAACTGACCCGTTCCTGAGCACCACCGGAGCCCGTCCCCGCTCGTCGCGGGGGCGGGCTCCACCCTTTTTCGGTGGTCCGGTGTCCGGCGCGCTCAGGCGACCGTGGACCCGGTGCCCGGCACGATCGGTCAGGCGGGTGTGGCCCGGTCCACCAGGAAAGGAGTGCCCTGCTGGCAGGTGGTCATCAGGTCGGGCTGGACCCGGCCGGTGACGGTGAGCTTGGCACCCGACTTGATCACGTCACGGGGGCCGCCGACGAGCAGGTACTCGCCGAGCAGCAGACAGCCCGGCTCGACGCCGGAGGTGACGGTTCCGGTGATGGTCGCGCCGCCCGGAGCGGAGGACGCGCCCGGCCCGCCCGGCGGCCACTCGGTGGGCTTGCCCTCGGTCGGCGGTACGCCGGGGGCGGCCGGATCGGCAGTCCCGTCGGTTGGGGTGGTCACCGGCGCTCCCGTCTGACTCGGGCTGGCGGCCGTGCCGCCATCCTGGTTACCGCTGCCGTCCTGGCCGGCACAGGCGCCCAGCGCCAGGCAGGCGACCAGGAGCGGCAGCGCGATCCGATACGTCTTCATACCGCCTCAGACGCACCGGGCGGCGGAATCGTTCCGCCCCCGGACCATCGGGACGGTCAGCTCCGGGCACCGGTGGCGGCGGCCCGCATGTCCCGCTTCAGCTCCTGCGGGAGGGAGAAGGTCAGCCGCTCGTTGGCGGTGACGATCTCCTCCACGTCGGCGAAGCCCCGGACGGCGAGGTGGGCCAGCACCTCCTGCACCAGCTCGTCCGGGACGCTCGCGCCGGAGGTCAGGCCGACCGTACGGGCCTCGGCCAGCCAGGCGTCGTCGATCTCGGAGGCGAAGTCGACCAGGTAGCCGGCGCGGGCCCCCGCGTCCAACGCGACCTCGACCAGGCGGACCGAGTTCGAGGAGTTGCGTGAGCCGACGACGATCACCACGTCGCACTCCGGCGCGATCTCCTTGACCACCTGCTGCCGGTTGGAGGTGGCGTAGCAGATGTCGTCGCTCGGCGGGGACTGGAGCATCGGCAGCCGCTTCTTCAGCCGGGCCACCGTCTCCAGCGTCTCGTCCACCGACAGCGTGGTCTGGGAGAGCCAGACGACCTTGTTGGGGTCACGCACGGTCACCCGGTCGGCGTCCTCGGGGCCGTCCACGAGCTGGATGTGGGCGGGGGCCTCGCCGGTGGTGCCGACGACCTCCTCGTGCCCCTCGTGCCCGATCAGCAGGATGTCGTAGTCCTCGGCGGCGAACCGCTTCGCCTCGTGGTGGACCTTGGTGACCAGCGGGCAGGTCGCGTCGATGGCCCGCAGCGACCGCGCCCGGGCCTGCTCGTGCACCTCGGGGGCCACGCCGTGCGCGGAGAAGATGACGGTCGCGCCCTCGGGGACCTCGTCGTTCTCCTCCACGAAGATCGCGCCCTTGGCCTCCAGCGTCCGCACCACGTGCTTGTTGTGCACGATCTGCTTGCGCACGTAGATCGGGGCACCGTAGAGCGTGAGCGCCTCCTCGACGGTCTGCACCGCGCGGTCGACGCCGGCGCAGTAGCCACGGGGCTTCGCCAGGAGCACGCGCTTGCCGGTCTGGGGGGTCGCCTGAGCCTCGGTCACCCGCCCATCGTACGTGCCGCCGGCAGGGGCGCATGTCGTGTGGCGTCCGTCTCCCCGACGGCGGACGCCTGCGGCGGAACGAGCACGTGGGGCTGCCGGGGCGGCACCGGACGGGGCTGGTCCGGGCGGGGCTTAGGGTGGGCGGGTGAGTGGTCAGAGTGCCGGAAACACGGGCGGCGAGAGTGGCGGAGCGCCCCGGAGCACGGCCGAGGAGCCGTGGCCGGTCCGGGTGGTCAGCCAGAAGGTCGGGGCCTGGATCGCCCGGCTCGGCTGGGTCTGGGTCGACGGGCAGGTGGCGCAGATCAGCCGGCGGCCGGGTGCCTCCACGGTCTTCCTCACCCTGCGTGACCCGTCCGCCGACCTGAGCCTCACCGTCACCACCAACCGGGACGTGCTCGACGCAGGCGCGCCGGAACTGCGCGAGGGCGCCCGGGTGGTGCTGCACGCCAAGCCGGAGTTCTACGCCGCCCGGGGCACGCTCAGCCTCCGCGCCGACGAGATCCGTCAGGTCGGCCTCGGTGAGCTGCTGGCCCGGCTGGAGAAGCTCAAGAAGCTCCTCGCCGCCGAAGGGCTCTTCGACCGGGCCCGCAAGCGCCGGCTGCCGTTCCTGCCCGGCCGGATCGGGCTGATCACCGGCCGGGCCTCGGCCGCCGAGCGGGACGTGCTGACCAACGCCCGCCGCCGCTGGCCGGCGGTGGAGTTCCGCACGGTCAACGTGGCGGTGCAGGGAGCCGGGGCGGTGCCGCAGATCGTGGACGCGCTGAAGGTGCTCGACGCCGACCCGTCGGTCGACGTGATCGTCATCGCCCGGGGCGGCGGTGGCATCGAGGACCTGCTGCCCTTCTCCGACGAAGCGCTCTGCCGGGCGGTCTTCGCCTGCCGTACGCCGGTGGTCAGCGCGATCGGCCACGAGACCGACACCCCGCTGCTGGACTACGTCGCCGACCTGCGCGCCTCCACCCCGACCGACGCCGCCAAGCGGGTCGTACCCGACCTGGCCGAGGAGGTGCGCCTCATCCGGCAGGCCCGGCACCGGGTGGAACGGGCGGTCCGCAACCTCGTCGACCGGGAGTCGCACCGGCTCGACCTGCTCCGGTCCCGTCCGGTGCTGGCCCGCCCGCAGGTCATGGTCGAACAGCGGGCCGCCGACCTGGCCGCGCTGCGCGCCCGGACCGACCGCTGCCTGGGCCACCGGCTCGGCGCCGCCGAGAACGACCTGCGGCACACCCTGGCCCGCCTGCGGGCCCTCTCCCCCGCCGCCACCCTGGACCGGGGCTACGCCATCGTGCAGCGCGCCGACGGGCACGTCGTCCGGGCGGCGACCGAGGTGGCCCCCGGCGACCCGCTGCGGGTACGCCTCGCCACCGGCGAACTCGCCGCGACGGTGGACGGCTGAGCCGCGTGTGGTGGGATGACAGGCGATGACTGCGGAGAAGAACCCCGAGAACCTCAGCTACGAACAGGCCCGCGCCGAGCTGGCCTCGGTGGTGGAACGGCTGGAGGCCGGCGGTACGTCGCTGGAGGAGTCGCTGGCGCTCTGGGAACGGGGCGAGCGGCTCGCCGAGATCTGCCAGCACTGGCTGGACGGGGCACGCGCGCGGATCGACGCCGCCCGCCAGGAGGCCGACGCCTGAACCGGGTGCGGGGCGGACCGCGTCCGCCCCGCACCCGTTGGTGGTGTGCCTACTTGAACATCTCGTACACGTCGTCGGAGGCCTCGACCACCTGGTCCGCCGGCGGCTTCTGCACCGGGGTGGTCGTGCCGTAGTCGGCGTACGTGACGACCAGGTTCTGCGCTGCGCTGTCCCCGGCGGCCGGCACCTCCAGGCCCAGCTCGACCAGGCGGCCCTGGGCGTCGAGCTTGGCGGTGAACGGCACCGCCGAGGCCTGGCCGGCGAGGGCCTTCACCACGTCGGCGTCGAGCATGTCCGAGTCGGTGGCCTTGGTGGCGTCGATGGTGCCCGCGTACAGCCCGTCGCCGGTCTTGCGGACCTCGGTGATCGCCTTGGTCAGCGCCTCGCTGCCGGCCGGGTCGACGTCGTCGAAGCTGAACTCCAACTGGTCGATGCCCTTGATCCGGGACCGGTCGAGGTGCTGGTACTTGCCGGCGGTGGCCTGCTTCGGCATGGCGGTGGCCATCGCGCCGCCGAACTGCACCATCACCCAGCTGTCGGTGTCGATGAAGATCAGGTGCATCTCCATGGTGAGGTCGGCCGAGGCGGCGTCGCCGCCGGTCATCGACATCTCGGCGCTCTTGGTCGGCGCGTGCACCTTGCCGGCGCCGTTCAGCTCGCCGCCGTTGATGGTGAAGCTGAAGTTGCCCTTGCTGATCTCCTTGGTCGAGGCGAGCAGCGCCTCCTTCGCGTCCGAGGGGACCGCCGAGGAGGCCGCGGAGCCGCTGGCGGCCGGCTCGGCCGTCGACTCGGTGCCGTCGGACTTGCAGGCGGTGAGGCCGGGTACGAGCAGGGAGGCGGCGAGAACGCCGGCACTCCACCGTCGGATCTTCACGTGGACGTCTCCAGTTGTCGTCCGGCGCGACACCGGCGCCGGAAAGGGGGATACCGGGAAACGGGGGTGCCCGTCCGGAAACTACTTACCCGGTCCGGCGCGGACCCTACCGTACGGAGTCGGCCAACTCGCGTAGTTCGTTCTCGGTCGCGTCCCCCACCACGATCACCGTCCGCGCGGGTTCCAGGAGCACCAGGGCACGCTCGTTGCCCCGGGCGGTGTAGCGCTGCCAGCTCCGGCCCTCCAGGTCGAGCGCGCCCTGCGGCTGGCTCTGGTCGGTGAGTTCCTGGGGCAGGAGCCGTTCCACCGGCACGTTGCTCTGCACGAGCTGGACGCCGCGTCCCTCCGGCGTCAGATAGCCCAGGCGCAGGCTCGCCCCCTGCTCGGTCTGCTGGAACCGGGCCGTGATGGTCTGCCAGTCGGAGCCGAGACCGGACGGTTCGGCCACCGGGAAGACGTTCGCCGCCCGGGCCTGCTCGACGGCCGGGGCCGGGTCGACGGTGGTCGGCTCCTCGCCGCCGAGGAAACCCCGGTAGAAGGCGAGCAGCAGGGCGATCGGCACGAGCAGCACCAGCAGCGAGATCGCCATGTCCTTCGGGGAACGTTCGGAACGTCCCGCCTGTCCGCCGGCGGGCACCGGCGGTTGCCCCTGCGGTGGGGTCGTCGCCGGCCCGGGCGGGGTCAGCGGCGGCTGGCCGTCCGGCGGGGTCGAGTCGGCGGGTACGCGGTCTGCGGTCTCCACCCCCCTATCTTCGCAGCCCCCGGGTCGGCCGGATCCGGGCCACCACGGCTCCACGACGGCGTTAGGTTGACCACCGTGTGAGGGCGTTTCGCTGGCCATCGTGTGAGGATCAGTGACAAAGCCGGCGGCGGCGACATCCCGCCGGTCCACCCCGCACCGTCGCGAGGAGGAAGCCGTCATGACGAACACCAGGACGCGGATCCCCCAGGATCTCGACCGCAATCTCGCCCTCGATCTGGTCCGCGTCACCGAGGCGGCGGCGATGGCCGCCGGGCGGTGGGTCGGACGGGGCGACAAGGAGGGCGGGGACGGGGCAGCCGTCGACGCCATGCGCAAACTGATCAACTCGATCCCGATGCGGGGCGTCGTGGTGATCGGCGAGGGCGAGAAGGACAACGCCCCGATGCTCTTCAACGGTGAGGAGGTCGGTGACGGCAGCGGGCCCGAGGTGGACGTGGCGGTCGACCCGATCGACGGCACCACGCTGATGAGCAAGGGCATGCCGAACGCCCTGGCGGTGCTGGCGGTGGCCGAACGCGGGGCGATGTTCGACCCGAGCGCCGTCTTCTACATGGAGAAGCTCGCCGTCGGGCCGGCGTACGCGGACGTGGTCGACATCAACGCCGGGGTCACCGAGAACCTGCGCCGGATCGCCAAGGTCAAGGGCACCGACGTCTCCGGCGTGACGGTCTGCGTGCTCGACCGCCCGCGCCACGACGACCTGGTCGGCCAGATCCGCCGGACCGGGGCCGGCATCCGGTTCATCTCCGACGGTGACATCGCCGGGGCCATCGCCGCCGCCCGGGGCGAATCCGACGTCGACGTGCTGATGGGCATCGGCGGCACCCCGGAGGGGATCACCGCCGCCTGCGCGCTGAAGTGCATGGGCGGGATGATGCAGGCCAAGCTCTGGCCCCGGGACGACGCCGAGCGGGCCAAGGCCCTCGACGCCGGCCACGACCTCGACCGGGTGCTCACCACCGACGACCTGGTGACCGGGGACAACTGCTTCTTCGTGGCCACCGGCGTCACCTCCGGGGACCTGCTGCGCGGGGTCAGCTACCGGGCCGGTGGGGCGTACACCCAGTCGATCGTGATGCGCTCCAAGAGCGGCACGATCCGGGTGATCGACTCGTACCACCGTCTGGAGAAGCTGGCGCTCTACTCGGCGATCGACTTCGACGGCCGTCCCCTGGCCGAACAGGAGTGACCGCGCCGCCCCGGGCCGACGTGGTGCCGTCGGCGGCGCTGCGGGTCACCGGAGTCGGGCTCGCCGTCATCTCCGGCCTCGCCGTGGCACTCCAGTCACGGATCAACGGCGAGCTGGGCGTACGCCTCGGCGACGGCATCGCCGCCGCGGTGGTCTCGTTCGGTCTGGGGCTGCTCGTCCTGCTGGTGCTGGTCCCCCTCGTCCCGGCCGGGCGTCGGGGACTTCGCCGGTTGCGGAGCGCGCTCACCGCCGGAACCCTGCGCCCGTGGCAGTGCCTCGGCGGGATCTGCGGCGCCCTGCTGGTCGCCACGCAGGGGCTCACCATCGGCACGCTCGGCGTGGCGGTCTTCACCGTCGCGGTGGTGGCCGGGCAGACCGGCAGCAGCCTCGCCGTGGACCGGGCCGGGCTCGGCCCGACCGGTCGCCAGCCGGTGACGGCCAACCGGCTGGCCGGGGCGGCGCTGACCGTGGTGGCGGTGCTCATCGCCGTCGGCGACCGGCTGGGCGACCCGGGCACGCTGGCCCTGGCCCTGCTGCCCCTGCTCGGCGGGATCGCCATCGCCTGGCAGCAGGCGGTCAACGGCCAGGTACGCGCGGCGTCGGGCAGCGCGCTGACCGCCACGCTGGTCAACTTCGCGGTCGGGACGCTGGCGCTGCTCGTCACGCTCGCCGTCGACCTGCTGGTGCGCGGTCTGCCGACCGGCGGTTTCCCGTCCGAACCCTGGTTCTACCTCGGCGGTCCGATCGGCATCCTGTTCATCGCGCTCGCGGCGGCGGTCGTCCGGTTCACCGGGGTGCTCCTGCTCGGGCTGGCGACCATCGCCGGTCAGATCGTCGGGGCGGTGCTGTTGGACGTGGTGCTGCCCACGGCGGCCTCGCACCCCGGACCGGCCACCCTGCTCGGGGCCGCCCTCACCCTGGTGGCCGTGCTGGTCGCCGCGCTCGGCCCACCGGTACGCCGCTGATCCGGTGGCGGGTACGCCCACGCCCCGAACTGCTCCCCGGCACGCCGCACGCCGCTGCTGCGGTGGTAGCAGGGGACCCCTGTTACCGCTTTTTGCCGAGCAGGGGTCCCCTGCAACCCGGGCGGGGTGCAGCGGTCAGGTGCCGTCGGAGGAGTGCCCCGGGAAGAGGTGCGCCGCCGGGTCGATCGCCACCGCCGCGTTGTTCACCGCGGTGGCCGCCTCGCCGAAGCCGGTGGCGATCAGTCGGACCTTGCCCGGGTACTCGGTGATGTCCCCGGCGGCGTAGACCCGGGGCAGGTTGGTGGCCATCGCGCTGTCGACCACGATGTGCCGGCGGTCCAGCCGCAGCCCCCAGTCGACGAGCGGCCCCAGGTCGGCGGTGAACCCGAGCGCGGCGATCACCGCGTCCGCCGGCAGGGTCTCGGCGACCCCGCCGCTCACGGCGACGTCGACGCCGGTCACCACGGTGTCCCCGTGCAGCTTGGTGACCTCGGCGTTGACCACGATCCGGACCGGCAGCTCACGGACCCGGGCCACGGTGGCGGCGTGCGCGCGGAACCGCTCCCGCCGGTGCACCAGGGTCACCGAACGGGCCAGCGGGGCCAGCGCCGCCGCCCAGTCGAAGGCGGAGTCACCGCCACCGACGATGAGCACGTCCCGGCCGGCCAGGTCGGCCGGCTGCGGAACGAAGTAGACCAGCCCGGTGCCGACGTAGCCCACGGCGGCCGGGAGCGGACGGGGGGTGAAGCTGCCCAGCCCACCGGTGATGATCACCGCGCCGCAGTGCAGCCGTTCGCCACCGGCGAGGGTGAGCACCGGTTTGCCGTCCTGGTGTTCCAGGCGCTCGGCGCGGACGCCGAGCAGGTACTCGGGGTTGGCGGTGGCCGCCTGGGCGACCAGGTTCGCGACCAGGTCCCGTCCCTTGATCGCGGGAAACCCGGCGATGTCGTAGATCATCTTCTCCGGGTACATCGCCGCGATCTGCCCGCCCGGCTCCGGCAGGGCGTCGACGACGGCCACCGACAGCCCTCGGAACCCGGCGTAGTAGGCGGCGAAGAGGCCGGACGGACCGGCCCCGATTATGGCGACATCGACCTCTCGCATCCGCGTACCGTCACTCTCCGCCCGGGGATCAACACATGCCGATTCAGACGGTAGGGGCGGCGGTTGCGCTGAGCAAGCACCTCACACACGGAACGTTCAGGAGGTGGTGAGCGGGTACCCCGCGTCGACACCGGGCCGACGGCGGAAGAGCACTGCGGCGAGCACCCCGCCGACCAACCCGAACAGGTGCCCCTGCCAGGAGATTCGCTCGTCGGTGGGGAGGATGCCGACCAACTGCCAGCCGTAGAGGAGACCGACCAGGAGCACGACGGCGAAGTTCCACCATGTGCGCTCCACCACACCCCGGGTGAGCAACAGGCCGAGGTAGCCGAAGATCACCCCGCTGGCGCCGACCACGATCGAGTTGGGCGATCCGGTGAACCAGACGCCCAGACCGCTGACCAGGATGATCACCAGCGTCGACCAGAGGAAGCGGCGGACCCCGGCGGCGAGCACGAAGGTGCCGAGCAGGATCAGCGGAATGCTGTTGCTGTAGAGGTGGTCGAAGCCGTGGTGGAGGAAGGGCGAGAAGAAGACGCCGTCCAGCCCGTCGATGCGCTTGGGGATGATTCCGGCGGCCGGGTCGAAGCCGGCGCCCAGCCAGACGTCCAGCGCCTCGACGAGGAAGAGCACCGGTACCACCGCGCACATGGCGACGAAGGCCCGGCCCAGCGAGGCGTAGAACGCCTCGCTGCCGAACCGGTTGGGGTCGCCCGCCGGGCCGCCGTCGAAAGTCACCCACAAGTAGCTATCAGCTCTGACGGCGGACCGCCACCCACACCTGCCCGTCGGGCTGCGGATTCACCCTCGGTGAAGACGACGGCGGGGATGGGTGACACCGCCACCCATCCCCGCCGGTCGGATCCGGACGATCAGTACCAGCCGGTGTCCTGGGAGTGCGCCCAGGCCTTGCACGGGGTGCCGTACCGGCCCTTGATGTAGCCGAGGCCCCACTCGATCTGGGTGGCCGGGTTGGTCCGCCAGTCGTCGCCGGCCGAGCCCATCTTGCTGCCCGGCAGCGCCTGCGGGATCCCGTACGCGCCGGAGGAGGGGTTCTCGGCCTTGTGGTTCCAGCCGCTCTCCTTCTTCCAGAGCCGGTCCAGGCAGGGCATCTGGTCGATGCCGAAACCGGAGTTGAGCAGCATGGCGCAGCCGGTCTTCCGGTTCCCGCTGTACTCGTTGCACGAGGCGGGGATCGGGCCGTCGTACGGCTTGGAGGCCTTCTCCGCCGCCTCCTTGGCGGCCTCCTCGGCCTCCGCCTTGGCCTTCGCCTCGGCCTCGCGCTTCTTGCGGGCCGCGCGCTCGGCGGCGGCCTTACGGGCGGCCAGCTCGGCGGCGGCCTCGGCCCGCTGCGTGTTCCGCAGTTCGGTCTGGTACCTGGCGGACTCGACGACCTGCTCGGTCTGCACGTACCGCGACTGCTCAATCTCGACCTGGCCGACCTGCGCGGTCGCGTCCGATGGCCGGGTCTGGCGGTCTTCGCCCAAGTAGAAGCCGCCGGCGACGCCCACGGAGAGCAACGCGACGGCGGCGGTTCGGGCACCCAACCGGCTCCACAGCCGACTCACGAAGAGGTCCCTTCATCGGGGGCAAGGACACGGCGCGGCCGATGCCGGTCAGCACCGGGCGGACCCGCGCCGTGAGCGCCCCGACCGTGCCGGTCACCGCCGGCACCGTGGGCCGGTGACTCCCGACCCCTGTGACGAATGATCACCAACGATCTTTCTGGTGCGTGGGCGCTCGTGGGACACGATCGCGCACCATGGGGCCATTGGGAAACCACACGCCGCAAATGTGACCTGCGCCACTATGCAAATAGTGGTAAAAACGGGCCTAAGCGACAGTCAGAGCGGGATGTCCTCCAGGAGGTCGGTCACCATCGCCGCGATCGGCGACCGCTCCGAACGGCTGAGCGTGACGTGCGCGAAGAGAGGGTGGCCCTTCAGCGCCTCGATGACGGCGGTCACCCCGTCGTGCCGCCCCACCCGGAGGTTGTCCCGCTGGGCGACGTCGTGGGTGAGCACCACCCGGGAGCCCTGGCCGATCCGGGACAGGACGGTGAGCAGCACGCCCCGCTCCAGCGACTGCGCCTCGTCCACGATGACGAACGCGTCGTGCAGGCTCCGACCCCGGATGTGGGTCAACGGCAGCACCTCCAACAAGCCCCGGGAGGTGACCTCCTCCAGCACGTTCTCGTGCACCACGGCGCCCAGGGTGTCGAAGACCGCCTGGGCCCAGGGCGACATCTTCTCCGCCTCCGAGCCGGGCAGGTAGCCCAACTCCTGGCCGCCCACGGCGTAGAGCGGACGGAAGACGACCACCTTCCGGTGCCGGCGGCGTTCCATCACCGCCTCCAGGCCGGCGCAGAGCGCCAGGGCGGACTTTCCGGTGCCCGCCCGACCACCGAGCGAGACGATCCCCACCGACTCGTCGAGCAGCAGGTCCAGGGCGATCCGCTGCTCCGCCGAACGCCCGCGCAGGCCGAACGCCTCCCGGTCGCCCCGGACCAGCCGGACGGTCTTGTCCGGCTGGACCCGCGCCAGGGCCGAGCCGTTGCCCGAGTGCAGCACCAGGCCGGTGTGGCAGGGCAGCCCGGCCGCGCCGTCCAGGTCGAGCGTCTCGCCGCCGTACAGCTGGCCGATCTGTTCCTCGGCGACCTCCAGCTCGGCCATGCCCGTCCAGGTCGGATCGCTCGCCTGACCGTGCCGGTACTCGTCGGCGCGCAGCCCGACGGCGGCGGCCTTGACCCGCAGCGGCATGTCCTTGCTGACCAGCGTCACCCGCCGTCCCTCAGCGGCCAGGTTGAGCGCCACGGCGAGGATCCGGGCGTCGTTGGACTCGGTGCGGAACCCGGGCGGGAGCACCCGGTCGTCGGTGTGGTTCAACTCCACCCGCAGCGTGCCGCCCTCGTCGTTGGCGGTCACCGGGTGGTCCAGCCGGCCGTGGGTGATCCGCAGTTCGTCGAGCATGCGGAGCGACTGCCGGGCGAACCAGCCGAGCTCCGGATGCTGCCGCTTGCCCTCCAACTCGGAGATCACCACGAGGGGGAGGACCACCTCGTGCTCGGCGAACCGGTGGAACGCGGCAGGGTCGGAGAGCAGAACCGAGGTGTCCAGGACGAAGACCTCTGGTCGGGGCTCCCCGGGCTCGGCGGGCGCCGTCGCCGCACGGCGGCTCCGGGACGTCCGGCGGGTGGTCGTGGTCGCGGCCGGGGTCTGATCGCCACCGGCGGGGGTACGACGAGTCGTCACAGGCCTGCTCCGACGGATGGGCACCCGCCACCCGCGTTCCGCCTCCTCCGGTGCCCGGGGACACGGGGTCGGATGCGGGCCCCGTGCGCGAGGTCGCAGATCCGGGCTGGCCGGCTGGCCCGGGAGAACCCCGCGCCATGACTAGACGCTAGCGTCGCCGTGCCCGTTCCGGCTAGAGGCGAAGATGGATCTCAATCGAGCAGTGCACGAACATCCTGTTCGACCGGCATGTCGGTAGGCGCTGACGGCCACGCCCGCGGTTCCGGCGGGAACCGGAGATGGTCGTCGACCCGGGGCGGACGTGGGCACGTCCGGGGACGCCGGCCGGGATGTGTGCCCCCTGCGCGCACCCCGGCCGGCCCCGGTCCCGCGTCCCCGGGACGGGACGCGGGTCCACGACGCGTCGCGGGCGACGCGCCGGGTCCGCCGGGCGGCGGTCGTCGTCGGCTCAGCCGTGCCGGCCGGCCAGCGTCCCGGTCGGGTACCGTCCGCCGACGGTCACGGTCGACTGGCCCGCGCCGACGGTCACAGCGGATCGGCCGACGCCGACCGCCACGCCCGGCTGACGTCCTCGGGGGTACGGCTCGACCGCGACCCCCCGGGTGGTTCCGCCCGCCGCGAACGCCGAGCCGGTGTACGTGGTGCCCGTCCGGGTGACCGGCACGCCGGCCCGGACGGCGGGCCCCGAGGGGACGGCCAGCGCCGAGGCGAGGGCCACCTGCGCCTCCCGGCGTCTGCGGTTCCACGCGCCCCGGTCCCCGTCGAAGTAACCCTGGCGGTAGCCGAACCGGTACCCGATCCGGTAACTGAGCTGGCCGTGCAGCCGTCCGGCGGCGTAGCTCGTCGAACCGAGCAGCAGGACCAGGAAGACCGCGAAGAAGGGGCTCATCCGGCGGCTCCGGTGTCCCTCGGGCCGGGGCGGGACGTCATCGCTCCTCCGGCCCGGGCAGGGTGGGATCGGCGACGAGCAGCCGGTCCAGGTCGTCGGTGCCGACCTCCTCGACCAGCTCGACGCTGATCCGGCAGCCGTCCAGGAGGACCTCCGCCACCGAGGTGCGCCGGATCTCGCCCCCGGCGTCGTAGACCCGGACGCTCAGCTCCGGGCAGCCGAGGTGCGCACGCCAGGCGTCCCACTCGACGCGGTCGGCCACGTTCAGCGAGACGTGCCGGCTCCCTCGGGCGAGGTAGAGGCGCCACGGGGCACTCAGACCCGCGGCCACTCCCTCCGCCACCAGGCCGAACGCCTGGGCGCGGGTTGCGAGTTCAGTCACCACACCTCCCTCGTACCTGGTGTGTGGCCTCCGGGGCAGACCACCCCGGGCACGCCGCACACCGCAAATTGTCCCATGGGCGTGACAGTAGCAGCTCCCGGTGCTTTTGGGACCACACTCGGTGATCGATCGTCTGCCCACGTCAGGGCGGCTGGCGACACCCCGCTCGGCGGCTGTCGAATGCGAAGAGGATGTCACATACACGTGACAAGAGCGCGTCTCACGACGACCCGGCAGACGGCCGGTCGTACCGTCGTCGGGTGACCCACGCCCACGCGCGCAAGATCGAATTCGCCGCCTTCGTGCGCCGGGCGCTCGACGACGCGCGGACGGCCCGGGCCTGGAGCGGCACCGAGGTGTCCCGCCGGACGGGCGTCTCCCGGCAGACCATCAACCGGTGGGTCCGGGGCGACTGGAGCAGCGACCCCGAGGCCGCCCGGGTGGTCTCCTTCTGCGAGGGGCTCGGGCTGGACCCGACGGCGGCCTTCGCCGCCCTCGGCTGGGACCGGACGGACCCGTCCCGTCGCCGGCCGGAGACCCCGCCGATGGACCCGGACGTCGAGGCGCTGTTGCGTCGCCTGGTCGACCCCGGCGTCTCGGACCTTGAGAAGTTCCACATCCGAGAAACCGTCCGATACCTCGCTTACCGCCCTCCGCTCCCCGCCATCCCCAATCCGGACAAAAAGGTGGGCTAGTTCCTCAGATGGCGAAAAGAACGCCGACCGGGAAATCCCCGTTCCGCACCGGACGGCGGGTTCGCGCGCTAGCGTCCCCCTAACTGCTTGGGCTCGTCGTCGGCGGGGGACGGGACAAGGCCGAACCCAGCCCTGCGGGACAGAAGGAGGGGTCTGTCCATGACCCTGAAGTGGTTGGCAGTCCTGGTCGCGACGGTGTCCGTGACACTGTCCGTGACCGGAAACGTGGTGGTCGGCGCGATCGACGGCGGGCAGCTTCCCCTGGTCGTCAACCTCTTCGCGCTGACCACGGCCGGCACGGCGGTCGTGCTGGCGGTCCTCGCCGAGCTCTACGACCGGCTCAACGACCGGCTCACCGCGCTCACCGAGTTCCTGGTGGCCCGGCTCAACGACATCGAGGCGCACACCGGGGACCGGAACGCCGGTTTCGTCGAGGGCTACCTGCTCAGCCACGACCGGGAGGCCACGGTGGTGCCGTTCGGGCGGCGCGGACGCGGGGCCGCCGAACGCTGAGGAACGCGGGTCGGCGTTCCGGGAGAGCTTCTCGCGACCACGAATGTCCGGCCCTTCGAGGGGTACGCTGACGCGCGTGCCGCCGTTGAATCTGGGCAACCAGGAGCCGAAGAGCCCGCTCGACGCCGCCCACGCGTGGGCCGCGACCGCCGAGCGGGCGGGAGACTACGTCCTCTTCTTCGACTTCGACGGCACACTCGCCCCGGTCGACGACGACCCCAACGCGGTCGAGCCCGCCCCGAAGGTCCTCGCCGCGCTCGAGGCGCTCGCCCCCGTCGTACGGCGGGTCGCGATCGTCTCCGCCCGCCCGGTCGAGTTCCTGCGGGACCACTTCGGCGGGCTCGTCGGCATCGACCTCTACGGCCTCTACGGGCTGGAGCACAGCCACTCCGGCGGTGAGACAGTCACCGAGCCGGCCGCCCTGCCCTGGGTGCCCACCATGGCCGAGCTGGCCGACCTGGCCCGCGCCGAACTGCCCCCGGGCACCCTGGTCGAGTTCAAGCGACTCTCCGTCGCCCTGCACTACCGCACCGCGCCGCACCTGGCCGAGGCGGTGGAGAGTTGGGGCCGGGCCCAGGCCGACCGGCTGGGGCTGCGGGTGCAGGCCGGTCGGATGGTGCTGGAACTCAAGCCCCCGGTCGACCGGGACAAGGGCATGGTGATCGACGAAGTGGTCCGCTCCGCCGCCGGGGCCTGGTACTTCGGCGACGACGTCTCCGACATCAAGGCGTTCACCGCGCTGCGCGCCCGGGCCGCCGCCGATCCCGACTTCGTCGGGGTCTGCGTCGCGGTGGCCAACCCGGAGACCGGGCAGGAGGTCGCCCGGGCCGCCGACCTGACCATCGACTCCCCGTCCGCCCTCGGCGACTTCCTCAGCGACGCCGCCGCCCGGCTGCGCTGACCAGTCCGGCTCGCCGGACGGCCCGGCTGAGCCACCCGGTCGTCCCCGGTTCCTCCTCGGCCCGACCGGACGCGAGGGGATCCCCCGCCCCGGGTGGGCGGAGGATCCCGGTCAGCAGATCCCGGTGGCGGTCAGGCCGGCAGGGTCCACTTCTGGTTCGCGCCACCGTTGCAGGTCCACAGGTGCACGATGGCGCCGTCGGGGGCGACCGTCAGACACTTGCCGGACTGCGGGTTGCGCAGGGTGCCGTCACCGTGGGCCACCCACTGCTGGGAGCCGAGGCCGTGGCAGCGCCAGAGGATGATCTGGTTGCCGTCCGCTGATCCGCCGCTGTGCACGTCCAGGCACTTGCCCATGGACATGACGCTGCGGTTGGGCATCAGCGCCCAGCCCTGCGGGTCGGACGCGTCGCAGGTCGAGACCTCGATCTGCGCGCCGTCGTTGAACGGCGACCGGATGTCCAGGCACTTCCCGCTCTGGGCGGTGACCGCGCCGATCCGGGCGGTGTCGCCGGTCGGCCCGTTCTTGGCCACCGCCTCGGCGATCCGGATGCTCTGCATCAGCTCGTCCACCGCCGGGATGCCCTCGGGCACGGGCGGCTCTTCGAGCAGCCGCTCACTGGCCACCTCCAGCCGCTGCCGGAGCTGCGTCGACCGGTGGTCGAGCGCCCAGTTCAGGCACCGCTCGACCGGGTCCCACCGCTCCGCCGACGTACAGGGCAGCACGTGCTCGTTCTGGCCGGTGCGCGGGTTCGGCTCCGTCCCGCCCGACGGCTTCACCTCGCACCGGTCGTTGACGATCCTCGCGCAGTAGTTGGCGAGCGCCTGCCGGAAGCCGTCGCTGACCCGCTTCGCCGGCGTGATGCCACCGGAGAGCCCCTCCCGGCCGCTGACCACGTTGGCCTCCAACTGCCCCTGGTCGAACGGGATCCGGGACTGGCCGAGCAGGTGGATGCCGATGGTCTGGTCGTGCTCCAGCGATCGGGCGAAACCGAGCTTGGTGTACGACTGGAGCAGCAGCGCCGTCCGGGTCAGGTTGGTGTTCAACCGGTGGAGGTCGGTGCCCGGCTTGTCCAGGTCCCGGACGATCTCGTGGTAGTACTGCCCGGCCTGGCCGTAGAGCCAGTCCCGCACCCGGCTCTTGAGCGTCGCCTCACCCGGCGCGGTGCCCTGCACGGTCTCGAAGTCCGGCTTGACCGTGCCCCACTTCTCCGACATGCCCTGGGTGGGACTGCGCAGCCAGCCCTGCCGGGGGTCGTGCGGCGGGTAGTACTGCTCGATCTTGCCGTACGGGTAGACCTTGGTCCACTCGCGGGCGGTGAGCCACTGGCCGTCCCAGTTCTGCCGCACCTGGAAGGTGATCTGGAGGTCGGCGGAGACCGAGTACGGCCGGTCCCCACCCGGGTCCGGAGGCTCGGACATGTTCACCCAGGAGGCCTGGTAGCAGGTCTGCGCCGGGGTGTTCGGGCGGCCGTAGTCGGCGAGCCACATCTCCTTGAGGTTCTTGCTGACCACGTTGGTCGGCCGGCTCGGCTTGAAGGTGGCCGTCCCGGCGCACGGCGAGACGGTCGTCGGCTCGGCCGTGCTGGCCCCCTCGACGTCCTGGGTGGGCAGGCCGAACATGGTGTAGTTGAGCCGGTCCTGCTGGACGGCGTTCCGCTTCTTCTGCAGCTCGCCGACCAGCTCGAAGCCGGTGGCGCGGTAGCTGTCGAGCAGCTTGACGTAGACCGGGCCCAACTGCTCCGGCTTGTCCCAGCCCTGCGGCTGGCTGAACCGCCGGACCGCGGTCTGGATCGCCTGACCGGCGGCGAGGATCTCGCCGGTGGTCAGGTTCACCTGTGCCGCGAACTGGGGGTTCTGCGCCACCATGTGCTTGTAGCCCTCGGCGGCCAGCATCCAGTGCTCCACCGCCGGCACGGCCGGCGCCTGCACCGGCACGCCGTCGCTGGTGACCGCCGGCAGGTTCAGGTACCGCTCCGCGTAGTCGGTCAGGTAGCGGACCGAACCCTGGTAGCCGAACGCGCCGAGGTTGTTCTCCGGGTTCGGGTCGCCGAGGCCGGCGGTGAACGGTGCGGCCTTGCTCTGCAGGCTCGCCGCCGTGTTCAGCGCCTCCACCGTCGCCTTGTACTCCTCCCAGGTCAGCGGGGTCTCCGGGTAGCGGGCGGCGTGGCTGACCCGCTGATTGATCAGCCCCTTGAGCTGGGTGACCTGGCTCTCCTGGAGGGACCGCATGATCGAACTGCCCCAGAAGTCGACCCGCTCGGTCACCAGGGCGAGTTGCCTGATCACCTGCACCAGCTGCTCCTGGGTCAGCCACACCTCGGTGAGCAGCCGGTTGAACTGCTGGTCCATCTGCTCGAACATCTGCACCAGGGCCAGCTCGATCCGGTCGAACCGGGTGTTCATCTCCGCGCGGAACTCGTTCAGCTCCGCCCGGAGCTCCTTGAGTTCGGTGAGGATCTGTTCGTCGACGGTCGGACCGGTGCCGCCGAAGAGCGGCACCAGCGACTGGATCGCACCGAGCACCGCGCCGGCCATGCCGATTCCGCTCGCCGAGAAGAGCGCGGCCTTCAGACCGTTCGCGGCCAGCGTCGGGAGCCAGTCGCTGACCGCGGTGGCGATCTGGATGGCGGCCCGGCCGGTGCCGGTCACGATGTCGCCGACCTTCTTGTCGGCGACGCCGATCAGCTTGCCCAGCAGGTCGACCGCACCGGCGGCACCCTCCAGCCACCTCCGGCGCTCCTCGGCCTTCGCCTTGGCCTGGTCGATCTCGGCCTGGGTGGCCGGTCGCCCGTCCACCGGCAGGGCCGCGTTCACCGCCTCGACGTCCCGGTTGGCGGCCTCGGTCTGCTCGTTGATCTCGTTGATCAGCGCGGCGATCTGCCGGTTGCCCTCGTTGACGTAGCCCTCGAGGTTCACGGCGTGCTCGAGCAGCCCCTGTACGTTGACGTACGTCGCGATCAACGGGTCCGCCATCAGGTCGTCCTGGGTGGCGTTCGCGACGATGTTGTACTTCGCGCCGAAGTAGCCGTTCCAGGCCTCGGTGAAGGTCGGGTCGATCGCGCCCCGGCCGGCCACCTCACCCCAGATCCTGTTCTGGTGCTCGAAGACCTGACTGATCACGGAGTTGTGCCGCTGCGCGGCATGGATGTCGTCGAGCGTCTCGCCGAGCGCCTTGATCTCCTTGCCGAGCGTCGACTCGGCCAGTTCCTTGAAGATCGGCGCGGCCACCGCGCCGGACGGGTGCAGCGCGGAGAGCTCCAGCAGCTTCACCATGAACTGGTACGTCGGCCGGGCCAGGTCCTCGGCCCCGAGCTGGCTGGTGTACCACTGGTTCATCGACGCGGTGTACTGCACCAGCTGCTGCGACGTGACCTGCGGATTACGCTGCCGGTGGCCGACCATCGCCGCGCTGAGGAACAGTTGCCGCAGTCCCTCGTTCCCGGTGGCCCGGGACCGCATGTACGCCGCGAACAGGCCCCGGCGCTGCGTGTCCTGGTCGACGACGACGACCCCGCCCGACGCGTACGCCGACGGCGACACCACGACGTTGCCCACGGCGGCGACCAACGCGACCGCCGCCACGGCGCAGAGCCGCCCCCACCGACCGGCGAACCCGCGTCGCCGTCTCGTTGTCGATCCCCTTCGGATCATTACCTCTCCTCCCGGTGCCGCCCACGGTCGGACGGCACGGGGAGGTTCGCCGGAGGATCGTCCCAGCCGGAAGGGACAGGTGTCCCGGGCAGCCGGGCAGGTCGGAACGCCGACAGTTCCCCGGTGCGGTTTGTTGACAGTTGTCCTGCGGCAAGAACCGGATCGGACGGTCAGACGCCGTAACGGCGTTGCCGGCTGGCGTACGAGCGCAGCGCCCGGAGGAAGTCCACGCGGCGGAAGTCGGGCCAGTTCAACTCGCAGAAGTAGAACTCCGAGTGCGCCGACTGCCAGAGCATGAAACCGGAGAGGCGCTGCTCACCGCTGGTCCGGATGACCAGGTCCGGATCGGGCTGCCCCCGGGTGTAGAGGTGCTCGGCGATGTGCTCGACGTCCAGCACCTCGGCGAGTTCCTCCAGGGTGCCACCGGTGGCGGCGTGCTCCAGCAGCAGCGAGCGGACCGCGTCGGTGATCTCGCGCCGGCCACCGTACCCGACCGCGATGTTGACCTGGGCGCCGCCGCTGCGCTCCCGGGTGCGCTCCTCGGCGGCCTTCAGCGCGGCGGCGGTCTGCGCGGGGAGCAGGTCGAGCGCGCCGACCATGCGCAACCGCCACGGGTTGCCCTCCTCGGCCAACTCGACCACCAGATCCTCGATGATCTGCAACAGCGGGTCGAGTTCCCGGGCCGGGCGGCGCAGGTTGTCGGTGGCGAGCAGGTAGAGGGTGACGTGCCCGATCCCGGCCTGGTCGCACCAGCCGAGCACATCCTTGATCTTGGCTGCGCCGACCCGGTGCCCGTCGTTGGGATCGACGAAGCCCATCTCCTTGGCCCACCTGCGGTTACCGTCGCACATCACGCCGACGTGCCGGGGCACCGGCTTGCCCGCGAGCTTCGCCGTCAGTCGACGCTCGTACACCGAATAGAGCAGGTTCCGCAGAGTCATCACCATGCAGCGTAGCGACCCGGGCCGGGAAGGGGTACGTCCCACCTCAAACCCGCCCGGACAGTCCCCAGCCGATCATCGCCAGCGTCCGGGCGTCCAGCCGACCGTCACCGAGCCCCAACTCCGCCACGGTACGGAAGACCCGGTCGTCGCGGCGGGCCGCGCGGACGGCCCCGTCCACCACCCGCCGCCGCCGGGCCAGCCAGGCCGCCGCGGAACTGTGCCGCAGGTGGGTGCCGAGACGACGGCGCAGGTCGGCGGCGTACCGGTCGGCGGCCCGGTCCGGACTACGGGCCGCCGTCGCGCCGGCCAGCGCGCCGGAGAGCAACGCGTAGAAGATCCCCTCCCCGGTGAACGGGTTGATCAGCGAGAGCGCGTCGCCGGCCAGCGTGACCCGGCCCCGCCCGGGTGCCGGTCGGTAGGTGGAGAGCGGCAGGTGGTGGGCGCGCAGGTCGGCCACCGTCGCCGGGTCGGTGCCGGGCAGCAGCGCGGCGAGACGGTCGAGCAGGTGCGTCCGGCTCAGCGGCTCGCCGCGCAGCACCTCCCCGTACCCGACGTTCGCCCGGCCGTCACCGATCGGGAACGACCAGGCGTACGCCGGCCAGCGCGCGGCCGAGGTCACGATGAGCTGCTCCGGCGGGCCGGAGCGGGCCGTGGCGTACCCCCGGATGGCGAGCGCGAGATGGCGTTCCGGATTGATCGGGTGACCGAGGAGCCGGCGCACCACCGAACCGGCCCCGTCCGCCCCGACCACCGCCCGGGCCGCGAACACGTCGTCCAGCAGCACCCGGTCGTCCCGCTCGACGACCCGGCGCACGGTGTGCCGGCGCAGCTCCGCGCCGGCCGCCACGGCCGCCGCGACCAGCCGGGCGTCGAACACCGTCCGGGGCACCGTGTACGCCGGCCGGGGCAGCGCCCGGGCCACCGTGTCGCCGCCCGGGGCGACCAGCCGCAACGCGGGCAGCGGCGGGTATCCGGCCACCGCGTCGGTGACCCCGAGCCGGGCGAGCACGTCCAGCGCGTGCGCGGCGATGCCGTCCCCGCACGCCTTGTCCCGGGGGAAGTCGGCCCGGTCCAGCAGCAGCACCCGGGCCCCGGCCCGACGGGCGGCCAGCGCGGCGGCGGCTCCCGCCGGTCCCGCCCCCACCACGGCGACGTCGTACGCCTCGCTCACGCGGCGCCACCTCCAGCTCCGGCCCGACCACTCCGCCACAGACCGTAGATGGCCAGGCCACCGGCGGTCACCAGCGGCGCGCCGTCCCGGACCAGACCGTCGACCCCGAGCAGCCACCAGCACAGCGGCAGGTCGACGGCGAGCACCACGAGGGTGACCGCCACCAGCAGTCCGCGCGCCCAGCGTCTGCCCCGCAACAGGAAGAAGGTGCAGAACAGCACCGCGTAACTGGTGGCGAGCGCGAAGCCGAACCAGAACAGCACGGCCGGCCCGGCGGCGAGCCGGCCGTCCAGGATCGTGCCGGCGGCGACCAGCGCGGGGACGAGCATCAGCGGGGCGTACGTGAACGCGGCGACCCGGGTGGTGAGCAGCCAGCCGGCGACCGCCGGACGACGCGGCGGCGTCTCCCGCCAGGAGATGCCCTGCCGGTCGATGACCAGTCGCCCCCGGTGCCGGGTCAGGTGCCCGGCGACCGCCGGGGAGCGGTACAGCAGCCAGAGCACGGCCAGGCAGAGCACCAGGAGCAGGACGAAGCCGAGGATTCCGGGCAGCGGGGGCACTCCCTGCCGGGGCACGATCAGCCGTCCGACCGCGAAGACGGTGGTGACGACGAGGATCAGCCCGAGCGGCCGGGCCAGCGTCCGGCCCCGGCGCACGTGCCCGATCAGCAGCACGAAACCGAACGCCCGCAGCAGCGCCCAACCGGTCCGGACGGCCAGGCCGAAGCCCTGCTCCGGGGCGTACCACCAGTTGAGCAGGTCGACCGCGACGGTGGCCGCCGCGGTCACGGCGAGCAGGGTGGTGAGCGCGCGGACGGCGGACGGCCGCCGGACCTCGGTCGCGGCGGCCGTCCTCATGACTGCTGATGATGCCCCCGGCGGTCCACCCGCACACCTGTCCCGGACGGGCGGGTGTCTCGTTCTTTGGTTGCCGGGGACCCCTGCTCGGCCCGAGGCGGTAACAGGGGTCCCCTGCTACCACCCCGGGCGCACGGATCTACCGTCCGGAGGTGGCGTCCAAGCGGGCCCGGAGGGCGTCCAGTTCGGACCAGAGCACGCCGGGCAGCTTGTCACCGAACTTCTCGAACCACTCGTTGATCAGCGGCAGCTCGGCCCGCCACTCCTCCGGGTCGACCTTCAGCGCGATCCGGACGTCCTCCGGGGTCATGTCGAGGCCGTCGACGTCCAGCGCGTCCTGGGCCGGGACCATGCCGATCGGGGTCTCGACCGCGTCGGCCCGTCCCTCGATCCGCTCGACGATCCACTTGAGCACCCGGGCGTTCTCGCCGAAGCCGGGCCAGAGGAAGTTGCCGTCGGCGTCCTTGCGGAACCAGTTGACGTAGTAGACCTGCGGCAGCTTGGAGGCGTCGCCGTCGGCGCCCTTGCCCATCTCGATCCAGTGCCGGAAGTAGTCACCGGCGTGGTACCCGATGAAGGGCAGCATGGCCATCGGGTCGCGGCGCACCACGCCGACCGCGCCGGACGCGGCGGCGGTGGTCTCCGAGGAGAGCGTGGCACCCAGGTAGACGCCGTGCACCCAGTCGCGGGCCTCGGTGACCAGCGGGATGGTGTCCTTGCGCCGGCCACCGAACAGGATCGCGTCGATCGGCACGCCGTTCGGGTCGTAGTAGTCCTCGGCGAGGATCGGGCACTGCGTGATCGGGGTGCAGAACCGGCTGTTCGGGTGGGAGGAGGGGGTGTCGCTCTGCGGCGTCCAGTCGTTGCCCTTCCAGTCGGTGAGGTGGGCCGGCGGCTCGCCCATCCCCTCCCACCAGATGTCCCCGTCGTCGGTGAGCGCGACGTTGGTGAAGACGGAGTTGCCCCGGTCCAGCGTGCGCATCGCGTTGGCGTTGGTCTTCCAGTCGGTGCCGGGCGCGACGCCGAACAGGCCGTACTCGGGGTTGACCGCGTAGAGGCGGCCGTCCGGGCCGAACCGCATCCAGGCGATGTCGTCACCGATGGTCTCGACCTTCCAGCCCGGGATGGTCGGCTCCAACATGGCCAGGTTGGTCTTGCCGCAGGCGGACGGGAACGCGCCGGCGATGTGGTAGACCTTCCCCTCCGGGGAGGTGATCTTGAGGATCAGCATGTGCTCGGCGAGCCAGCCCTCGTCCCGCCCCATGACGCTGGCGATCCGCAGCGAGTAGCACTTCTTGCCGAGCAGCGAGTTGCCGCCGTAGCCGGAGCCGAAGGACCAGATCTCCCGGGTCTCCGGGAAGTGCGAGATGTACTTGGTCTCGTTGCACGGCCAGGCGACGTCCTGCTGGCCCGGTTCGAGCGGCGCGCCGATCGAGTGCAGCGCGTGCACGAAGTCGGCGTCGTCCCCCATCGCCTCGAGGATCTTCGCGCCCATCCGGGTCATGATGCGCATCGAGGCGACCACGTAGGGGCTGTCCGTGATCTCCACGCCGAACATGGGGTTCTCGGCCTCGACCGGGCCCATGCAGAACGGGATGACGTACATCGTCCGGCCGCGCATGCACCCGCGGTAGAGGTCGGTCATCACCCGCTTCATCTCGGCCGGCGCCATCCAGTTGTTGGTGGGGCCGGCGTCCGCCTCGTCGACGGAGCAGATGAAGGTGCGCTCCTCGACCCGGGCGACGTCACCGGGGTCGGTACGGGCGTAGAAGGAGTTCGGTTTCTTCTCCGGGTTGAGGCGGATCAACGTGCCCGCCTCGACCAGCTCGTCGGTGAGGCGACGCCACTCCTCGTCGGATCCGTCCACCCAGACCACCCAGTCGGGAGTGGTCAGTTCCGCGACTTCTCGGACCCAGGCGAGCAGCTTGGCGTGGGACGTCGGGGCCTGATCGATACCCCGAACAGCAGCCGGAGCAACCATGACACATCTCCTTGTGGTCGACGCTGACCGATCTATGGGATGCACGAGTCGTGGCGGGCGGGAACCGCGTCGCCTTCGTGGAAACCTGGGATTCCGCTCAGCGTAAACCGGGCGGCCCCAGGCGTCAGTGGGACTGGTTGTGAAGAACTGCACAAAGTACGGCTAACCTGCGGCTTCACGAGCTGATACCCGCTTTCCCGCTCAGTTTCACGCACATTCCCCTGTTGACCTTCAATGCGCCACAGGAAGTGGAACCCGGCCGGGCGGCGGCCGCACGGACACGGCACCACACCACCTCCGCCGGCCACCGCTCCCCACGGCACCGCCGACATCACCCTCTGTCATCGTCGGGAGGCGTTTACCCGCTGTCGACGTTGCTACCCGTCCGGGAAGCGGTCAGCCGGTACGCTTCCCCCGTGGCTGCGACCGTGACCGGGGACCAACCGGGTGCCCCGCATGCGCGACCGGGCCTCCTCCGGTCGCTGCTCGACCGGTTCGGTCACCTCCTGCGCGAGTTGAGCAAGTTCGCCACGGTGGGCGGGATCGCCTTCCTCATCGACTTCGCCCTGTTCAACTTCTTCACCACGGGCCGTGGCATCGAGCCGGTCACCGCGAAGACGATCTCCACTGTCATCGCGGCCACGGTCGCCTTCCTCGGCAACCGGTTCTGGACCTGGCGGCACCGGGAGCGCTCCAACCCGCTCCGCGAGTACGCCCTGTTCTTCTTCTTCAACGGGGTGGGGCTGGGCATCGCGGTAGCCTGCCTCGCCATCAGCCGTTACGGGCTGGGCAGCATCTGGCCGGAGGTCTTCCAGACCACGCTGGCCGACAACATCGCCAGCTTCATCGTCGGCACGGGCCTCGGCACGCTGTTCCGGTTCTGGTCGTACCGACGGTTCGTCTTCGTCGAAGCGGGAACCCGACGGGTTCCGCGAGGACCCGACCCAGAATCCCAGGCGTGACCTGGGGCCCATCCCGTCCGGCCAACAGGCCGGAAGCCACGACCGACCTTAAGGTGTTCCGCATGCGTCTTGTCCGCCTCCTGCCCGAGCGCTGGCAGAAGTTCGTCCACGAGGCGCTCAAATTCGGCATCGTCGGTGGCATCAACACCGTCATCAATTACGCGGTGTTCAACGCACTGGCACTCACCGTGTTCTCCGACGGTCAACTCAAGGCCGCAGTCGCCGCGACGGTCGTCGCCACCATCACGTCGTATCTGATGAATCGGCACTGGACATACCGGGACCGACCGAGATCGGCGATGCGTCGGGAGTATGCCCTTTTCTTCCTTTTCAACGCGACCGGGCTGCTCATCGAACTGGGCGTCCTGGCCGCGGCGAAATACGGCCTCGGCATGACCGGTCTGCTCGCGCTGAACGTGGCGAAGACCGGCGGTGTCGTGCTCGCCACGCTGTTCCGCTTCTGGTCGTACCGGACCTTCGTCTTCCAGCCCGTTCCGGCCACCGACTCCGCCGCCCAGCGGGACGAGCACGAGGCGGTCGCCGAAATGGACCCGGTGGCCGAACTCGCCGAGTCGGTCACCGAGCTCGAGCAGGCCCAACCGGAGCCGACCGCACCACCCGAGGTCCGGCCACGACCGACACTCCGGCCCCGCTCGCGGGTCACGCCGAGCCCGATCGCGGGCCCCGGTCGGGCGGCCAAGCCGCGCCCGGCCGGTGTCGGCGACACGTTCCCGCCCCGCACGAACAGCGCGGAGGCCCGACCCGGCCCGTCCCCGCTGGAGCAGCTGAAGCCGCTCGACCCGGGGCTCGTCGCGATCGACAGCGAACTGGAAGCCGAACTCGCCGCCGAACTGCACGCCGTGTCCCGGCGTGCCCCGCGCCGGTGAGCGCCGAACCGGTCCGCTCGGGGACCGGAGCCTCGGCCGAGCTGTTCTTCGAGGACCTCACCCCGGGTCGTTGGTTCGACCTCGGCATGCTCACCGTCGACGGGGACGAGATGGTCGCCTTCGCCCGACGGTTCGACCCGCAGTGGTACCACGTCGACGAGGAACTGGCCCGGCAGAGCCACCACGGCGGCCTGATCGCCAGCGGCTTCTACACGGTCAGCCTCTTCATGCGGGCGTACGTCGACCACGTGCTCTCCCGCGCGGCGGCCGACGCCTCCCCCGGCCTGGAGGAGCTGCGCTGGCTGGCGCCGGTGCGCGCCGGCGACCGCCTGGCGGTACGCCTCGACGTCATGGGCAGCAAGCCCTCCACCGCCCGTCCGGGGCTCGGCACGGTCACCCTGAGCGGCACGATGCTCCGCCTCGACGCAGAGGGACGCCCGGAGTGCGAGGTGCTCCGCACCCGGTTCCGTGGCTGGTTCACCCTCCGCGACCAGGACGCGCCCGACGACGTCACCGATCCGGACAGCGCGGCCGACGGGGACGAGCCACCGCCGGACCGCCCGAATCCGGTCGCGGTCGCCACCGGTCCCGCGCCGATGGCCGGGACCGCTCCGGCCGCCGCCCCCGATGCCGTTCCGGCCCCGGGGGCCCACCCGGCCGTGGTCGCGGACAGCCGAACCGGCCCGTTGCCGGTGCTGGTGGCCGACGCCCGACCGTCCGGTCCACCCGTCTCCGGCCCTCCGGCCCCGGTCGGCGCACCCGTCTCCGCGCCCCCCCTGCCCGGCGGAGCGCCCGGACCCGTCTCCGCGCCGCCCCTGCCCGGCGGGGCTGCCCCGCAGGTCGGCGCACCTGTCTCCGGGCCACCACTGCCGAACGGGTTGACCGGCCTGCCCGGCCGGATGGTGGCGTCGGCCAGCTCGGTCGACGCCCCCACCGCCGTCCTGCCCGGTCCGGTGGTCTCCGCCCCGCCGGCACCACCGACAGGGCCGACGGGGCAGTACGGTCTGGACGCCCCCACCGCCGTCATCCCGGCCGCCCGGGACCCGCACGACCACCCCGACCCGTCCCACCGGCACCATCCGCCGGAGGGCGCCCGGGGGTCCGTGCCGCCGGAGGCCGTCTGACGGCGCGTGACGCCGGCCACCAGCCGGCGGGTGCCCCTCATGTCCGGGCCGGCTGACGTCGGTCGGCGGAGTCACGATCGCGTGAGAGACTTGCCGGGATGAGCGAGCAATCCGCGACCGACGAGTCGCCACCGGTCGCCGGTGACGCACCGGCCCCCGCGCCCCGGACGCAGCGGTGGACGCGCCGTGCTCCCTGGCTGGCCGGCGGCACGGCACTCGTCGTGGTCGTCACCGACCAGCTCACCAAGCTGTGGGCCGAGAGCACTCTCACCCGGGGCGAACGGACCCCGGTGCTCGGTGACGCGCTGGGCATCCAGCTCATCTACAACCCCGGCGCGGCCCTGTCGATCGGCGCGGGCTCGACGTGGATCTTCACGATCGCCACGGCCATCGGCGTGGTCGCGGGCCTCTGGTACTCGTGGCGGGTGCGGTCCCTCGCCTGGGCCCTGGCCCTCGGGCTGATCCTCGGCGGGGCGACGACCCACCTCGGCGACCGGCTCCTGCGCGAGCCGTCGTTCGGCCAGGGCCACGTGGTCGACTTCATCGCGTACTTCGACTGGTTCATCGGGAACGTGGCCGACATCGCGATCGTCGTCGGGGCGGGTATGTTCCTCCTCCTCACCGCGCTGGGCACCACCATGCGGCCGGAGGACGCCGAGACGGCGGAGCCGACCGTCGTGCCCGGCGTCGAACGCTAGCCGAGCCGGGCACGACGCACGCCCACCGGGTCGCGGTCAGGCGGTGGGGTCGCGCAGCGGGCGGCCGTCCTGCATGTCGGCCATGATCTCCCGCAACTCTCCGTCGCCCACCGAGTGCCGGTCGTGGTGCGCCTCGACCAACTCGTACAGCCGGGTCTGCACCTGCTCCACCCCGGGCACGTCGACCAGCACCGACTGACCGCGCTCCCCGGCCGACTCGATGGTGAGCGTGCCGCAGCCGAAGAGCCGCTCGACGAACCGCTGGTTCATCGAGTGGTCGTTGATCCGGCCCAGCGGGATGTCCCGTCGCTCCCGGGAGAGGATGCCCTGCTGGAGCAGCACCCGTTCGGTGGTGAAGAGGTAGTGCGTGCTGCGCCAGGTCAGGTACGGCACGAGCGCGAACACCACGGCCAGCGCCACGGCCAGCCCGGCGACCAGGTAGAGACCGATCCGGCCGGCCTCGCCGTCCGGCAGGAGAATCCAGGCGGCCACCACCGCCGCCACGCTCAGCACCAGCACCAGAACGGGTCGGACCAGGGCCTTCCCGTGCGGGTGCAGGTGGAGCACGATCTCCTCGTCCTCGGTGAGGACGTCATCGGGGAACGCCACACGAACCTCCTCGCAGGTACACCGACGCGCTGACGGTAGCCTGCCGCCGCCCGTACGCGCGGCAACCGGCCGGACGGCACGGGTCGGACGTTCGTACGGACGGTGGAAACCGCCGCCTCAGCGCAGGTGCAGGACGTCCCCGGCGGCGAGGCTGCGCTCCCCCCGCACGGTGTCGACCAGGAGCTGCCCGTCGGCGTCGACGCCGGTGGCCGTACCGGTCAGCTCCTCGCCACCGGGCAGGATCACCCGGACCGGGCGCCCGATCGTGCCGCAGGCGGCCAGGTACGCGTCGCGCAGTCCGCTGGTGACCGCGTCCCCCCCGGCGGACCGCCAGCGGTCGTACCAGTCGGCGACCGCCCGGAGCAGCGCCCGCAGCAGCGGGTCCCGGTCGGTGGCGGCGGCACCGGCGAGTTGCAGCGAGGTGGCGGGCAGGCCGGTCGGGTTCTCCGGCAACTCGTCGGCGCGGAGCGTCACGTTGAGGCCGACACCGAGCACGACCGCGGACGGCTGGGCGAGCGTGCCACCGGGCACCGCCTCGGCCAGCACCCCGGCGCACTTGGCGTCGTCGAGAAGCAGGTCGTTGGGCCACTTCAGCCGGGCGTCCAGCTCGGCCAACCGGGTCACCGCCTCGACCAGGGCGACCCCGGCGAGCAGCGGCAGCCAGCCGTACCCGGTGGTGGGAACCGGTGACCAGCCGCGCTCCGGGGCGGCCTCGCCGGGCCGGAGCAGGACACTGGTCGCGATGCCCGCCCGGGGCGGCGACTGCCAGACCCGGCCGCGCCGGCCCCGCCCGGTGGTCTGCCGCTCGGCGACCACGACCAGGCCCTCCGGCTCACCGGTCCGCGCGGCCTCGGCGACGTCGGCGTTGGTGGAACCGGTCTCGGCGCGCAGCTCCAACCGCCGCCACGGCCCGTACGGCGCGACCAGCGCGCGCCGCAGCCGGGCCGCGCTCAGCGGCGGTCGGTCCAGGTCGGTGTACGGGGAGCCCGGCATCCCGCCAGCCTACGGCCCCGTCCTCGACGCGCCGGGGAGCGGACGCGGACGACCGGACGTGAGGCGAAGTGCACACCGGCACGCCACCTGAACCATCGTTATATTCCCAGGGTGACTACCGAGACCGGGACCAACATCCACACCACCGCCGGCAAGCTGGCGGACCTGGAGCGACGGGTCGACGAGGCGGTGCACGCGGGCTCGGCGCGCGCCGTGGAGAAGCAGCACGCGCGGGGCAAGAAGACCGCCCGGGAGCGGATCGAACTGCTGCTCGACGAGGGTTCCTTCGTCGAGTTGGACGAGTTGGCCCGGCACCGCTCGACCAACTTCGGCCTCGACCGCACCCGCCCGTACGGGGACGGCGTGATCACCGGGTACGGCACCGTCGACGGCCGGCAGGTCTGCGTCTTCGCGCAGGACTTCACGGTCTTCGGCGGCTCCCTCGGCGAGGTCTTCGGCCAGAAGATCGTCAAGGTGATGGAGCTGGCCATGAAGATCGGCTGCCCGATCATCGGCATGAACGACTCCGGTGGCGCGCGGATCCAGGAGGGTGTGGTCAGCCTCGGCCTGTACGCCGACATCTTCTTCCGCAACGCCCGCGCGTCCGGGGTGATCCCGCAGATCTCGCTGGTGATGGGGCCGTGCGCGGGTGGTGCGGTCTACTCCCCGGCGCTCACCGACTTCACCGTGATGGTCGACCAGACCTCGCACATGTTCATCACCGGCCCCGACGTGATCAAGACGGTGACCGGCGAGGACGTGGCGATGGAGGAGCTGGGCGGGGCACGTACCCACAACACCCGCAGCGGCAACGCCCACTACCTGGCCAGCGACGAGGACGACGCGATCGACTACGTCAAGGCGCTGCTGTCGTACCTGCCGGCGAACAACCTGGACGAGCCGCCGGCCTTCCCCGTCGAGGCGGACCTGACCGTCACCGAGGAGGACCGGGAACTCGACACGCTGATCCCCGACTCGGCGAACCAGCCGTACGACATCCGCCGGGTGGTCGAGCACGTCCTCGACGACGGGGAGTTCCTGGAGGTCCAGCCCCTCTACGCGCAGAACATCGTGGTCGGCTTCGGTCGGGTCGAAGGGCGGCCGGTCGGCGTGGTCGCCAACCAGCCGATGCACTTCGCCGGCTGCCTGGACATCGCCGCCTCCGAGAAGGCGGCCCGGTTCGTGCGCACCTGCGACGCGTTCAACATCCCGGTGCTGACCTTCGTGGACGTGCCCGGCTTCCTGCCCGGCACCGACCAGGAGTGGGACGGCATCATCCGCCGGGGCGCCAAGCTGCTCTACGCGTACGCCGAGGCCACCGTCCCGAAGGTCACCGTGATCACCCGCAAGGCGTACGGCGGGGCGTACGACGTGATGGGCTCCAAGCACCTCGGCGCGGACCTGAACTTCGCCTGGCCGACCGCGCAGATCGCGGTGATGGGGGCACAGGGCGCGGTGAACATCCTGTACCGCGCCGAGCTGGCCGCCGCCGAGGACCCGGCCGCCGTCCGCGCCGAGAAGATCGCCGAGTACGAGGACACCCTGGCCAACCCGTACATCGCCGCCGAGCGGGGCTACGTCGACGCGGTCATCCCGCCGCGCGAGACGCGCACCCAGATCGTCCGGGGGCTGCGGATGCTGCGCACCAAGCGGGAGACGCTCCCACCGAAGAAGCACGGCAACATCCCGCTCTAGCGGCGGTTCTGCTCGCTGGGGTAGCTGTCGGGTGGTAGCAGGGGTCCCCTGTTACTCAAAAAGCGGTAGCAGGGGTCCCCTGCTACCACCCGAGCCGGGCGCTCCGCCTCTCCCCGAGCTGTCCGGAGCAGCCAGTGGTCAGCAGGACGGGTTCGCGGAGGGACACATCCGGGTGGCGGCGACCCGGGCGAGCCGCCGCAACTCGTCATCCGACATGGAGCGTCCCGGCACGATCACGGTCACCAGGTCCCCTACCCGGACGATCGCCAGACTGGTCGTCGACGGGGACATCTCGCCGAGCGGCTTCCCGGTGGTCCGGTCACGGGGTTGGGACACCGAGTGGCGCAGCAGGGCCGCCTCGTCGCCGACGAAGTCGCGGTCCGCCAGCGCCCAGTTGTGCACCGCCTCCGCGTCGATCGTCCGGCCCTGCCATTCGATCGGGCCGACCGAGCGCCACGCGGCGCACGGGGCAATGAGCTGTTCCAGACCCTGGAAGAAGCGTCCGGCCACCTCGGGTGTGACCCGGTAGATGTCCTGGCCGACCAACAGGCCGCTGGGGGGGTGGTCACCGCCCGGGCGGTCCCGAAGGATCGCCTGCGAGCGGGACCAGAGCGACGTCTCCCACCGCGTCGACTGGCCCTGGTCCGTCCGACAGGCGCCGAGGTGATCATCGAGGCGGATCGACTCGCCGAGATCCGACGCGGTCAGCGGCGGCTCGGACCGCTCCCGCAGGTCGGCCGGTTGCAGCAGCGCCTCCGGCGGGATCTCGCCGCGCGCTCCCGGATCCACCACCGGTACGGCAACCGGCGGTGGTTCGGCCCCACCGGTCGGACGGAGCACGGCGACGCTCCCCACCACCAGCACCAGGGCGGCGGCTGCCCCGGCCACCTGCCGGCGGGTCCGCCGTCGGGCACGCGCCCGGATCTCCGCCGGCTCCGGCCAGCGGACGGCTGCCAGGTCGACCGCGAGCCGGTCGGCCAGGGTGGGCTCGTGCTCACGCATCGGCGGCCTCCTCCAGATCCGTGACGGCGAGCAGTCCGGCGAGCGCGGTACGCCCCCGGGAGAGCCGGGCCTTGACCGTGCCGACCGGGGCGTTGGTCTCCCGGGCGACCTCGGCGACCGGCATGCCGAGCAGGTAGTACAGGGCGAGTGCGGTGCGCTGTTCCTCGGGGAGCCGGCGCAGCGCGGCCACCACCTCGACGGTGTCGGTGTTCGGGGCGGGAACGGCCTCGGTGGCCCCGTGCCGCAGGTACGCCCGGGCGCGGCTGCGCAGGCTGCGCCAGCGGCTCACCGCGATCCGGCTGGCGACCACCCGCACCCAGGCCTCCGGGTCGTCGTACCGGCCGACGGTCGACCAGCGCTGCCACGCGCGCACGTACGCCTCCTGGACCGCGTCCTGGGCCTCGGCGAGGTCGCCGGTGAGCGCGTAGACGAACCCGAGCAGCCGTTGCCGGCTCCCCCGGTAGAACTCGTCGAACCCGTCGACGTCGGGCACCTGTCACCTCCCGTGGCCACTCCCAGGTGACACGCTCCCGGGCACCGGCCCGGTTGCCGGTCGCGGCGGAAAATGACCTGCACGCGACACCGGGGTGGCGGCACGATGCAGGGCATGCCGACCGAGCGCGTCATCCGCCCGTACCGTCCGGACGACTGGCCGGCGGTCACCCGGATCCACGATGCCGCCCGGCTGGACGAGCTCCGCGACGGCGCCAACGTGGCCGCCTTCCTTCCCCTGGCCGACATCGCCGAGGGCGAGGGGTTCTTCGACGGCGACGTCTGGGTGGCCGAAGAGTCCGGCGAGGTCGTCGGTTTCGTGGCGTTCGCCGACGACGAGATCACCTGGCTGTACGTGGACCCGGCCCGCTACCGGCAGGGGCACGGCCGTGCGTTGCTGCGTCACGCCCTGGCCTCGGCGCAGGACCGGCCGGTCGAGCTGACCGTCCTGGTCGGCAACGACGGCGCCCTGGCGCTCTACCTCGCCGAGGGCTTCCGGATCGAGCAGACGAAGACCGGCCGGTTGGCGGGCAACGAGGCGTTCCCCGCCACCGGGCACATCATGGTGCGGCCGGGCCGGTCCTGACCTCTGTTCCGACGTCCGCGACCGTCACGGCGTGAGGTTGACGTCGGCGAGCACCGGACCGGCGAGCAGCGCCGCCCCGACCAGCAGGGTGACCAGGTTGGCCAGGGCGAAGAACGTCACCCAGAGGAACGCCGGGAACGGGGTCAGTCCGGCGAGCTGGTCGGCGTCGGACGCGGGCATCCGCCCTCGGCCGCGCAACCGTTGCAGCTCCACCACCGGGCGCACCCCGCCGAGCAGCAGGAACCAGACCCCGGTGTACGCGAACGCCGCCTGCACCTGCGGCGACGCGTACCAGGAGACGGCGAGCACCAGCCCGCCGGTGACGACCAGCGACACCACGCCGAACGCGTTGCGCACCATCACCAGCATGGCCAGCAGCAGCGCCACCGCGACCCAGAGCAGCAGGGTGATCCGGTTGCCGCCGAGCAGCCACGCCCCGGCGAGCCCGATCAGCGGCGGGGCGACGTACCCGGCGAGCAGCGTGAGGATCATGCCGGGGCCGGTGGGCCGTCCGGCTGAGAGGGTGAGCCCGGAGGTGTCCGAGTGCAGCCGGATGCCGTGCAGCCGGCGGCCGGTCAGCAGCGCGGCCAGCGCGTGGCCGCCCTCGTGGGCGATGGTGATCGCGTTGCGGGCGACCCGCCAGGGCAGCCGGGTCGACACCACGACCAGCGCGACGGCGGCGGTGGCGAGGACGAGCCACGGTGGCGGGTCGGGTTGCGCGCCGAGGAGCCGGTCCCACAGGCTGCCCAGTCCGTCGATCGGCGTCATGGGCCGGCAGCCTACCGCCCCGGCGCACCCCCGCCACCCCGCCGCTTCCCGGTCCCGGCCGGCTGACCATGGGAAACTGGCCCGGTGACGACCCGAGTTGGAGGTGACCGGGATGACCGCAGCACCGCTTGAGCCGCACGTCGGCCCGTGGACCGAGGCGGAGTACCTCGCCATGGCCGAGACCCCTGACCGGATCGAGCTGCTCGACGGGAGCCTGATCGTGAGCCCTGCCCCGAGTAAGCGGCACCAGTTGGTGTCCCGGCGCCTGGCGAACATCCTGGAAACTGCCGCGGAGCAGCAGGGACTCATGGTGTTCGAGGCGGTCAACGTCCGGCTCGGCACGGATCGGATCGCGATCCCCGACCTGGTCGTCGCGGACACCGACGACGAGGGCTCGGTGGTGGAGGCGGCCGAGGTCACTCTGGTCGGAGAGATCGTGTCGCCCGGCAACGCCGCCGCTGACCGGGTGCTCAAGATGCAGCTCTACGCAATCGCCCGCATCCCCTGGTACCTGCTGGTCGACCCGGAGGGCGACAGCCACACCCTGCGGCTGTTCCGTCTGGACGGCACGCACTACGTCGAGCATGCCGTGGCCAAGGCTGGTGAGCGCCTGACCCTCGCCACGCCCTTCCCGCTCTCGCTCGACCCGGCGTCCCTGCGCTGAGCTCGGTTCGCTCGCCGTCAGGTGCCGAGCACCGAGCACCCTCCGGCAAATCTTTTAACAGGTATTGCAATCCCGGGCGGATTCCTTCAATGATGTCTGTCAATAACGGACACCTCGGGAGGGAAGCCTCATGTCGCGTAGCCGCCTCACCCTGCGCCGGATGCTCGCCACCGGCCTGGCCGCTCTCGCCACCGCCGCCGCCGGCCTGGTCGCCACCGCGAGCCCGGCCGCTGCGGCCACCACACCTGGCATCGACGTCTCACACTGGCAAGGCTCGATCAACTGGACCAGCGTCCGCAACGCCGGCATCCAGTTCGCCTACATCAAGGCCACCGAGGGTACGAGCTACAAGGACCCGCAGTTCAACGCTAACTACACCAACGCCTACTACGCCGGCGTGATCCGTGGGGCGTACCACTTCGCCCGGCCGAACATCTCCTCCGGCGCGGTCCAGGCCAACTACCTCGCCAGCAACGGCGGCGCCTGGTCGGCGGACAGCCGTACCCTGCCGGCCGCCCTGGACGTCGAGGCCAACCCGTACAGCGGCGGCTACTGCTACGGCCTGAGCACCACCGGCATGCGCAACTGGATCCAGGACTTCCTGAACACCTACCGCTCGCGCACCGGCCGCTACGCGGTCATCTACACCACCACGAGCTGGTGGAACCAGTGCACCGGCAACTGGACCGGCCCCTGGGCCAACCACCCGCTGTGGCTCGCCCGCTGGTCGAGCACCCCGGGCGCGCTGCCGGCCGGCGCCTCGGTCTGGAGCTTCTGGCAGTACACCGACTCGGGCAGCGTCTCCGGCATCAGCGGTGGCGTCGACCGGAACCACTGGAACGGCACCCGCGACCGCCTGATCGCGCTGGCCAACAACACCCCCTGAGCCGTACCGCGCCCGGCCGGGTGGCACCGCGCCTCGCGGCCCGCCCGGCCGCGCCACGTTCCGAGGCGGTACGCCGACACCGGCCGACCCGGTGGTCCCGACTCCGCGCCTCAGGCTTCCCGGTGCCGGGTGACCGGCACGGTGACCGGGACCGAGACACCCTCGGCGGCGGACACGCTGTCCGGTACGGACGTGCCGCGCCGCAGCACCATCCGGCCGCCCACCACGGTAGCGGCGATGGCCACGACGCTGACCAGGGCGACCAGCGCCGAGATGCCGACACTCGCGAGGAGCAGGACGGCGTCGCCGAGGGCGACGAGCATCCACAGTGCCACCGAGGACTTCGTGGCCTTCCGTCGGTAACCCATCGGTCGTACCTCCTTCCGTCGTCACGGATGAGGTACCCCGTTCGACGGAAAGTCATGCGAACGAATGTCGCACCGGCACGATTCCCAGGGCTGGGGCAGCCGGATCAGTCCTGCCGGTCGGGCTTGAAACCCTTCGCGATCAGGTCGAACTCGTCGAGGTTCTGCTCCCACTCGCTGGCGGCGACCTCCCAGCGGATGGCGTACCCCCGGTTGCTGGCCGTCACGAAACCCCGGTTACGGACGTGGATCCGGGTGCCGTCCCGGGTCTCCAGCCACTCCCAGTCCGCGCAGGTCTTCCAGAAGTCACACCGCTCGATGCTGAGATACTCGTAGTCCCGGACGTAGTTCTTGCGGGCCGGCTCAAGGCGCTTCCAGTCCGCGTACGCGTCGGACTTCGGGCTGGGCGTCCACTGGATGAGCAGTTCGCCCACGCCGTTTGTCTGGTCGAAGATGACCGTGTCACTTCCGGAGCTCCGGCGCACCCAGCCCGGCGGCAACGGCAGCTCGAAGCCGGCCTGGTCCTTGTGCATCTTCCAGCCGGCCGGCAAGGTGACGCCTCCGGAGGCGCTCGGGCTGGGGGTCGGGCTGGGCGGAGGCGTGGTCGGCGACACCGGGGCCGACGCGCTCGTCGGCGCGGTGGAAGGCTGGCCGGTGGCATCCGTCGTACCGCCGGTCTGCGGGCCCGGTCCAGGGTCGTCGGAGTCGCCGTTGAGCAGTGGCACGACGAGCACCACCGCGAGCAGCAGCACCGCCACCAGCGCGCCGATCAGCAGGTTGCGGCGACGGTTGTCCGGCTTCGCCCCGGTGGACGGCGGCACGGCGGCCCGCCCGGACGTCGGCGGCGGACTCACCGGGGCCGACATCACGGCGGTCGGGTTCTGCGCGGACGGGGTCAGCCGGGTCGGCGGCTCCTCGCGCGTACCCTGGTCGGCCGGCACCACAGCGGTGGGCGCGGCGTCCGAGGTGGACGAGGCGTTCCCCGGGGCGGCGACCTTCGCCGTCGCGTCGTCACCGGAGCCGGTCACGTCGGACGTGGTGGCCTTCACCGTGGCGTCGCTGCCGGCGGCACCGACGGCGGCAGCCCCCGCGACGGCCGCAGCGGACGAGGAAGCCGAGCGGTCGCCGCCCTGCTCGGCGGGGCGTGGGCCGGGCACCACCGGAGGACGTGGCTCACGGGGACCGTTCGGGCCGGGACGGCGTACCCCGTCGAGCAGTGAGATGCCCCGGCTGCGCTTGCCGCCCGCGCGGCGCAGCATGCGCTCCGCCACCTCGGCGTCGATCCGCTCGGCCGGGTCCTTGCGGAGCAGCCCGTTGAGGACCGGCTTCAGTGGACCGGCGTTCTTCGGCGGCGGCATCGGCTCGGTGGCCAGCGCCGCCAGGGTGGCGATCGCCGACGGCCGGGCGTACGGGGACTTGCCCTCCACGGCCGCGTAGAGCGTCGCGCCCAGCGACCAAAGGTCGGCCTCCGGGCCGGCCGTGCCGTCCCGGGCGCGCTCCGGTGCGATGTACGCGGGCGAGCCGAGCACCATGCCCGTCCGGGTCACGTTCGGGTCGCCGGGGATGGTGGCCAACCCGAAGTCCGTCAGCACCACCCGGCCGTCGTCGCCGAGCAGGACGTTGCCGGGCTTCACGTCCCGGTGCATCACGCCGGCCTTGTGCGCAGCCTTGAGCGCGCCGAGCACCCCGAGACCGATCTCGACGGCACGCGACGCCGACACCGGCCCGTCCTCGGCGAGGGTGTCCTGAAGCGACTTCGACGGGACGTACTCCATGACGATCCACGGGTCGCCGTCGGTACGCAGCACGTCGAAGATGCGCACGACGTTGATGTGGTTCAGTCGGGCGATGGCCCGCGCCTCCCGCAGCGAACGTTCGCGCATCTCCCGACGTTCCTCGTCGGTGAGGCTGGGCGGCGGGACCAGTTCCTTGATCGCCACGTCCCGGTGCAGCACCTCGTCGCGCGCCTTCCAGACCCGACCCATGCCGCCCTGACCGAGCGGCGAAATGAGCCGGTATCGGTTGGCGACGAGTTGGGGAAGCGCGTTCGACATTGCCGAGACGGTACCCGGAGCGGCCGACCCTCACACCGCCGGCACGCCACTATGCGGGATAGGTCAACTCGACGACGCGTACCCTTGACAACATGTCTGCCGACGAGCCTCAGTTCCGGGTGGTCCGGGGAGTTCCCACCGCCGAGGAGTTGGCCGCCCTGGTGGGCGCGATCCTCGTCCGGTACCGTCCGGCCCCCGCACTCGCCCCCACCACCCCGTCCACCTGGGCACGCAGCGGCCGACCGGGCACCGCCACCCCCGCCGCCGGCCCCGGAGCCTGGCGCACCTCCGGCCTACCGCACTGACGAAGCGTATCGATGCATTGACATAGAGTGACCAGATCCACCGCGCGTGGGACTGCCCGCCGTCGCACCGAACGATTAGCCTCACTCAGGGGCACCGGGCTGTGACGGGCGGGAGGGCCGATGATCCCTGAGGAAGACCTCGGACCGAAGTGGCTACGCGACTACGGCGACATCGAGGCCGACATCCGCCAGATGCGGGAGTTCGCCACCCGACTGGAAGCCGAGGTACGCCGCAACTACGCGCCCCACCTGGCGTACATCGCGGACGACATGTCAGTGAAGCTGCCCGACCCGTGTGACGCCTTCATCGAGCTGGTTCACTTTCTCACCGCACACCAGCAGGTCCAGCAGGACTCGACGAACCGGGTCTACGACGTCGCCAGCTACACCGGCGGCCTCGCCCACGCCGCCGGCACGATCAGTCAGCGGTACGAAGGCAGCGACGCGTTCGCCCGGGCACAGGTCCAGGACGTCGAGCGGGCGCTGCGCGGAGGGCAGATGCCGGCCCCCGGTGACCCGCCTCCGCCCCCACGCACCGTGCCGGATCCGGCCGGTGCGCCCACCTCGCCGGAGGTACTGCCATGATCGACCCTGGCGGTGGCCCGACGACCGGCCTGACCAACTGGCACAACATGGACGTGGCAACCATGTGGGCCACCATCCAGGACCACCAGACCGACAACCACTGGCGGCAGGTCGCCGGCTGGCGCAAGACCAGCGAGCTGGCACAGACCCACCTGAGCCGGCTCCGGGAGTACCGACGAGGGCTCGCCCAGGCGTGGCCGCCGGAGAAGAGCGCCGCCTCACGGACGTATCTCGCCGAACTGGACCAGCTCATCGACACCGTCCAGCAGACGCACGACGCCGCGGTCGCCAACTACACCGCTCTCTCCGCCGCCACCACCGCCATCGGCAGCACCCGCACCGAACTGAAGAAGCTCCACGACCGGTACGCCGAGAAGGTACGGCTCAAGCAGGCGTACGAGGCGACGCTCGACCAGCGTCCGCTGCACCGGGTCGGACGGGCCATCCCCGCCCGACCACCGGTCACCGATGCCGAACTGGAGCAGTTGAACGGCCAGGCCCGTTCCCTGATGTATGGCCTCAGCGGCGAACTTCAACAGGCCCAAGCCATGCTCAAACCACCCCCGCCAGCACCAAAGGTGGTCCGATTCGACCCATCGAACCCCGACGTTTATGGAGGCAATCCCCCACCAGCCATCCCGCCCATCGTGCCGGTACCGCTGGGGACTTCTGGGAAGTCCGGTCCAACAAGCCAACCCGCAAGGGCGGCTGGACCGGCTCCGACACCAGCCGCTCGTAATGTAGGCCCCATCCTCGGTGGTGCCAGCCCCGGCGTGTTGCCACCTCAGGGAAGCCCGACGACGCCTCCGATCGCACCCTCGACACCACCGCCCCATCCGGGCGTCGGCCCTGGTGCGATACCGCCTTTTCCGTCAGTTTCCGGGCCGCCATCGGGTGCAATAAGCGCACCGGGTAAGAGCAGTACGGCCGGTCCGGTGAGCAAGCCTCACGGCGGCGGCACTCCGACCGCTCCTCGGCCGATGCCGCCAGGTGGTCTAATCGGTGGACCGCCAGGGATGGGACTCGGTCAACCCGCGCCGGGGGCACCCACAGCACGCAGGGTGAACCCAATCGGTGGTGTAATCGGTGGCGGTGGCGCAGGTACCGCTCCCACAGGTGGCGCAGGATCGCGGCCAGGTTCTGGGCGTGGACCCTCCATCAGCGGTATGCATGGCATGGGTCCCTACGGCGGATCGCCCGGGCTCGCCAGTCAGTCAGGTCGACGCGAGCAAGACGAAGGCAATCCGCGCCGCTGGGATCCCGACAACCCGTGGGAGACCGCTAGAGGTGTGGACCCGATCGTTCGACCGCCGGACGAGGAAGGTCCAATCGATCCGGGTCCGGCGATCGGCCTTGACCGTTGAAATCACGCACCGCACTAGCGACGCTCGCCGTGGCCGCAGCCGTCGTTCTGCCAACTCTCCCTGCGCACGCAGATCGCATCCGAGGCGACCAGTGGCACCTGCGGTTTCTCAAGGCGGCCGAAGCACACCGAATCACCCAGGGTGAGAATGTAATCGTGGCCGTGCCGGACACCGGCGTCGATCCGCATCCCGACCTACGTGACAACTTGCTGCCGGGTACTGACGCCATCGCTGGCGGCTCGGGCGACGGTCGAGAAGACCGGGACGGTCATGGGACTGGCATGGCTGGCCTAATTGCCGCCCATGGCAGAGGCGGCGATAACGGCGCGTTCGGGATCGCCCCGAGGGCAAAGATTTTGCCCATCTACTACTCGTCACCCAATGAACACGGCGAAGCAGAGGCACTAGCCAGAAGTGTCGAGTACGCCGTCCGACACAATGCCAACGTCATCAGCATTTCTGCCGGCGGTGGGTCCAGCACACTTCTTCGCGAAGCGGTTGATATGGCGCTCGCGGCAGACATCGTCGTGGTTGCCGGAGTGGGGAACCACCCCCAGGACTTCGTTGTGGGGTATCCGGCGCGGCATCCGGGGGTGGTTGCGGTGGGTGGGGTCGACCGGGAAGGGAACCATGCCGCCGTCTCGGTGACCGGCCGCGAGATCGACGTGGTCGCGCCGGCCACCGACATCTACAGCACCAGCATGGACGGCAAGTACCGCAAGGGCACCGGCACCTCCAACTCCACCGCGATCGTGGCTGGAGCGGTGGCGTTGATTCGGTCTCGGTACCCGGAACTGCCGGCCACGGAAGTCGTACACCGGCTCACCGCCACCGCCATCGACAAGGGCCCGCCCGGCCGGGACGACCAGTACGGGTACGGCGTCATCGACCTGGTGGCGGCGCTGACGGCAGACGTACCGCCGCTGGCGGCGCAATCGCCGACGGTGAGCGCTCCGGCCGACGCCTCGTTGACCACGACGACGGCCGGGCCGGAGGCTGGTGGCGGCGGTCCGGTCGGGTGGCTGCTCGCCACGGGTGGCCTGGCGGCTCTCGGCGGGGGTGCGGCGTGGGCGCTGGCTGCCCGACGGCGTCGGCGGAGCGACGCGGCGCCCCCACCGGCGGGTGGCTGACCGGCGGCACTTGGACGGGATCGCATCACCCAATGAACTGTCAGTACGACGGTGCCGGCCGGCAGCACCAATGGGTAAGCGGGCGGCAACGGAGGTCAGCACGGCTTTTCGGCGTGCCGGCGAACTGCCGTTGGCGGTTGGTGGGTACCCTCCCGGGCGTGCCGAACCAGACACTTCGCCTCGTGCTCGCCTCGGCGAGCCCCGCCCGCCGCAAGCTTCTCCAGGCCGCCGGTATCGAACCGGAAGTACTGGTCAGTGGAGTCGACGAGTCCCAGGTCAAGACCGACCAGCCGGAGGAGTTGTGCCTGGAGCTGGCCCGGCTCAAGGCCGCGGCGGTGGCCGAGCGGCTGCGTCCGGCCGTCGGCGACCGGCCGTTGGTGCTGGGGTGTGACTCGGTGCTCGCCTTCGACGGCGAGATCCTCGGCAAGCCGGACGACGCGGCGGACGCCACCCGCCGGCTGGAGCGGATGCGCGGTAACAGCGGTGTGCTGTACACCGGACACTGCCTGATGGACCTGACGATGGAGAGTCGGGTGGAGGCGGTCGCGGCGACGACCGTGTACTTCGCCGAGATCAGCGACGAGGAGATCGCCGCGTACGTGGCGACGGGTGAGCCGCTGGCGGTGGCGGGTTCGTTCACCATCGACGGCCTGGGTGGGGCGTTCGTCGAGCGGATCGAGGGCGATCCGGGGACGGTGGTGGGGCTCTCCATGCCGTTGCTGCGCAACCTGTTGATCGAGCTGGAGCTGAGTGTCACCGACCTGTGGACGCAGCCGGCGCCGGGCGGTCAGACGGTGAAGTCGCTGCCCTGACCAGCAGCGGGTCGGGGCGGGCCGGGGCGCGCGGTTCGGCTAGCGTCCGGTCATGAGTGTGAAGTCGCTGCCGCTGACCGACGAGTTGCACGAATACCTGGTCGCCCATGGTGCCCCGCCGGACGAGGTCGTCCGCGAGTTGGTCGACGAGACCCGGGCCGCGTTGCCGGCCGAGGCGCAGATGCAGGTCGCCCCGGAGCAGGCGGCCCTGCTGACGTTCCTGACCCGGCTGCTGGGCGCGCGTCAGGCGGTGGAGGTGGGCACCTTTACCGGCCTCTCCTCGCTGGCCATCGCCCGGGGTCTGGCCGACGGCGGGCGGTTGACCTGCTTCGACATCTCGGAGGAGTACACGTCGGTGGCCCGGCGGTACTGGGCGCGGGCCGGAGTGGACGACCGGATCGAGCTGCGGATCGGTCCGGCCGCCGACGGGCTGCACGACCTGCAGCACGAGCGTTACCTGGACTTCGCGTTCATCGACGCGGACAAGGTCGGCTATCCGGTGTACTGGTCGGAGCTGGTGCCCCGGATGCGTCCCGGCGGGTTGATCGCGGTGGACAACGTGCTGCGTGGCGGCCGGGTGCTCGCCCCGCAGGACGAGTCGGACCGGGCGATTGCCGCGTTCAACGACGAGGTGCTGGCGGACGTCCGGGTGGACCTGGTGATGCTGCCGGTCGCCGACGGTCTCACCCTCGCCCGGGTGCGCTGAACTTCGGCTGGGCGCCGACTTCCGTGGGTGTTTGCAGGGGCCCCCTGCTCGGCAGAAAACGACTGCAGGGGACCCCTGCTACCACCCCGACCACCCCGACCACCCCGACCCCACCAGAACCCACCAGAACCCACCAGAACCCACCAGAACCCAGCGTCAGCGGACGCTGCGGGCGAAGGCGCGGGCCGCCCAGGTGACGGCGAGCAGGGTCAGCACGCTGATGATGCCGAGCCCCTGCCAGACCCGGTCGTTGCCGAGGTCACCGGCGAAGAGCGCGCGGGTGCCCTCGACCGCCCAGGAGAACGGGTTCCACTTGGCGATGCCCTGCAACCAGCCGGGGGCGAAGGTGAGCGGCAGCAGGATGCCGGAGAGCAGCAGCACCGGCTGGGCGACCGTGTTCATCAGCGGGGCGAGCGCCTCCTCGCTGCGTACCTTCAGCGCGACGCCGTAGGAGACGGCCGAGGTCATCAGCGCGATCAGGGCGAGCATCAGGTACGCCAGGAGCAGGTCGCCGAGGATCACGCTGAGCCCGAAGAACAGGGCCAGCAGGGTGATGATGACGGCCTGCACGAGCAGCGAGACCACGTCCCGCAGGGAGCGGCCGAGCAGCAGGGCGAGGCGACTGACCGGGGTGACCCGGGAGCGTTCGATGAGCCCGGCGCGTAATTCGGCGAGGAGGCCGAAGCCCTGGAACAGCCCGCCGAAGATGGCGAGCAGCACGAGCAGGCCGGGTACGAAGATCTTGTACGCGTCCGCCTGGGTGGGCGCATTCAGGGCCGGCTTGAGCAGCGGAGCGAAGAGGAGCAGGTACATCACCGGCTGGAAGACGCCGACGAAGACCCAGACCGGGTTGCGGAGCAGCAGTTGCAGCTGACGTTGGAAGATCAGCCAGGTGTCGCGGGCGAGTTTCATGTGCGGTCTCCTAGGTGGTCAGGACTCGCGCAGCGAGCGGCCGGTCTTGGTGAGGAAGACGTCGTCCAGGCTGGGGCGGTGCAGCTCGATGGAGCGCAGGTCGAGCCCGGCGCCGTCGATCCGGCGGAGGATCTGCGGGATGGTGGTCGCGCCCTCGTCGACCCAGAGCCGCAGGCCGCCCTCGTCGAGGCGCTCCAGCCGGTTGACGTAGACCTCACCCTCGAAGAGGCGGTACGCGGCCGGCGTGCCGGCCGGGTCGAGGCCGACGACCACCACGTCCCCGGAGATCTCCCGCTTGAGTTCGCCCGGGGTGCCCTCGGCGACGATCTCGCCGTGGTCCATGATCGCGATCCGGTCGCAGAGGGCGTCGGCCTCGTCGAGGTAGTGGGTGGTGATGAAGACGGTCATGCCGTCGCCCCGTAGCCGCCGGATCTCGTCCCACATGTGGGCCCGGCTCTGCGGGTCGAGGCCGGTGGTGGGCTCGTCGAGGAAGACGATCTTCGGCTCGTGGATGATACCGAGGGCGATCTCGACGCGTCGCCGCTGGCCTCCGGAGTAGGTCTTGCACTTGCGGTCGGCGTACTCGGAGAGCTGGAACGCGGCCAGGGCGCGGTCGGTGCGACGCTGCGCCTCGGCCTTGCCGAGGCCGTACATCCGGGCCTGGAGGACGAGTTCCTCGCGGGCGGTCGACTCGTCCCAGCTGCTGCCGCCCTGCGGGACGTACCCGATGCGACGCCGCACCCCGGCGGGGTCGGCGCGCAGGTCCGCGCCGGCGATGGTGGCCTCGCCGCCGTCCGGTTCGATGAGGGTGGCGAGCATCCGCAGCGTGGTGGTCTTGCCGGCCCCGTTCGGACCGAGGAACCCGAAGATCTCGCCCTCGGCGACGTCGAGGTCCACCCCTCGGACCGCGTCGACCGTCCCGGCCTTGCGACCCGCCCGGGATCGGTACGACTTGCGCAGTCCTCTGGTCCTGATCATGCCTGCTCCCACCCGTTCGTCGGTTTGGTGGTCGGTGAAACCGGTTCGGTCCAGTTCAGCAGACCGGCTCCGGCGGGGTGACGGGGATCCGGAGCGTACGGACCGGGCCGGTTGCGGCGTATCACACTGAGCGATCGTTAGGGTGCTCTTCCGGCGGCGGATACACTCCCGGGCAGTAGCCTCCCGGGAGGAGCCACCGAAGGTGCGCAAGGTACTCATCGCCAACCGAGGCGAGATCGCCGTCCGCGTCATCCGTGCCTGCCGCGACGCCGGCCTGGGCAGTGTCGCCGTCTACGCCGACTCCGACCGGGACGCCCTGCACGCCACGCTCGCCGACGAGGCGTACGCCCTGGGCGGCGACACCGCTGCCGAGACGTACCTGCGTGTCGACAAGCTGATCGACGTCGCCGCACGGGCCGGGGCCGACGCGGTCCACCCCGGGTACGGCTTCCTCTCGGAGAACGCCGACTTCGCCCAGGCGGTCATCGACGCGGGCCTGACCTGGATCGGTCCGACCCCGCAGGCGATCCGGGACCTCGGCGACAAGGTGACCGCCCGGCACATCGCCCAGCGGGCCGGCGCGCCGCTCGTGCCGGGCACCCCGGATCCGGTGGGCAGCCCGGACGAGGTGATGGCCTTCGCGGTCGACCACGGCCTGCCCGTGGCGATCAAGGCCGCCTTCGGTGGCGGCGGACGGGGCCTGAAGGTGGCCCGGACCATGGAGGAGATCCCGCAGCTCTTCGAGTCGGCGACCCGGGAGGCAGTCGCCGCGTTCGGCCGGGGCGAGTGCTTCGTCGAGCGGTACCTGGACCAGCCGCGCCACGTCGAGGCGCAGGTCCTCGCCGACCGGCACGGCAACGTGATCGTGGTCGGCACCCGGGACTGTTCCCTCCAGCGCCGGCACCAGAAGCTGGTCGAGGAGGCGCCGGCGCCGTTCCTCACCGACGCGCAGCGCGCCCAGATCCACGACTCGGCCAAGGCGATCTGCCGGGAGGCCGGCTACCACGGCGCGGGCACGGTGGAGTACCTGGTCGGCGCGGACGGCACCATCTCCTTCCTGGAGGTCAACACCCGGCTCCAGGTGGAGCACCCGGTGACCGAGGAGACCGCCGGCATCGACCTGGTCCGCGAGCAGTTCCGGATCGCCGACGGCGAGAAGCTGCGGTTCGCCGGAGACCCGACCCCGCGCGGGCACTCCATCGAGTTCCGGATCAACGGCGAGGACCCGGGTCGCAGTTTCCTGCCCGCCCCGGGCACGGTGACCGCGCTGCGCCTGCCGAGTGGCCCCGGCGTGCGCGTGGACACCGGCATCTCGGCCGGGGACGTGATCGGCGGCAACTTCGACTCGCTGCTGGCCAAGGTGATCATCACCGGCGAGACCCGCGCCGAGGCGCTGGAGCGGGCCCGGCGGGCGCTGGACGAGATGGTCGTCGACGGGATGGCCACCGCGCTGCCGTTCCACCGTCTCGTCGTCCGGGATCCGGCGTTCACCGCCGAGCCGTTCACCGTGCACACCCGGTGGATCGAGACCGAGTTCGACAACACCGTGCCGCCGTTCACCGCCGCCGCCGGCCCCGCCGAGGCTCCGGCCGAGCGCGAGACCGTCGTGGTCGAGGTGGGCGGCAAGCGGCTGGAGGTCACCCTCCCCGCCGGCCTCGGCGCGGGTACGACCACCGCGTCGCCGGGTACGCGGAAGCCCGCCCGCCGGGGCGGTGCGGCGAAGCCCGGCGCGGCGGTCAGCGGGGACACGCTGGCCTCCCCCATGCAGGGCACCATCGTCAAGATCGCCGTCGCGGACGGGGACACCGTCGACGAGGGCGATCTGGTGGTGGTGCTGGAGGCGATGAAGATGGAGCAGCCGATCCACGCCCACAGGGCCGGTACGGTCAGCGGGCTCTCCGCAGACGTCGGCGTGGTGATCACGGCCGGCTCGGCCATCTGCACGATCGCCTGACCGCCCGCAGCCCTGTCCCCGTAGCAGCCCTTCGCGACGCTGCCCGGTCCGAGGTGGTAGCAGGGGTCCCCTCCTCATCAAAAAGCGTGAACAGGGGACCCCTGCTACCACCAAAGCAAGCTGGGGCGGGAGTGGTGGTGGCGGTCAGCGGAGGGATTCGGCGGCCACGGCGTGCACGGCGGTGGTGAGCGCGCCCAGCACGGTCGCCTCCAGCCGCCAGTGCTGCCAGTACAGCGGCACGTCCAGGTGCCGGCCGGGAGCGAGGTCGACGCAGTGGCCGGCGGCCAGGTCGTCCCGGGCGAGTTGCTCGGGCACCAGGCCCCAGCCGAGCCCGAACCGGATCGCCGCCCCGAAGGCCGGCACCGACGGGACGTAGTGCACCGGTGGGTCGAGCCGCTGCCCGGTGACGGTCTCGACGAAGCGGTGCTGGATCCGGTCCTTGCGGTCGAAGACGACCACCGGGGCTGCGGCCAGGGCTGCCGGAGTGAGCCCGTCGGCGAGGTGTCGGGTGGCGAAGCCGGGGGCGGCCAGGGCGAGGTAGCGCATCGCGCCGAGTGGTTGGGAGCGGCAGCCCTGCACCGGTTCGCGCTCGGCCGTCACCGCCGCCGTCACCGTGCCGTCGCGGAGCAGCCGCGCGGTGTGTTCCTGGTCGTCCTGGCGCAGGTCGAACGAACAGGCCAGGTCCGTGGGCAGTCGGGCCAGGGCGGCCGGGAACCAGGTGGCGAGCGAGTCGGCGTTGACCACCACGGCGACCCGGACCCGGTCGCGACCACCGGCCAACGGTGCGCGTGCCTCGGCCAGTGCCTCCTGTTCGAGCAGCGCGACCTGCCCGGCGAGGCGCAGCAGCGGCTGCCCGGCAGTGGTGGCCCGGCACGGCTTGGCCCGTCGGACCAGGACCTGCCCGACCGTCTCCTCCAGGGCCTTGATCCGCTGGCTCACCGCCGACGGGGTGACGTGCAGCAGGGCGGCGGCGGCCTCGAAACTGCCCTCCCCGATCACGGCGGCGAACGTCCGGAGCTGGGCCGGGTCGAGACCACTCATCATCAAATCTTAACAATGCTCAGAAACATTAATTGGACTTAAGAGCAGCTCGGCTCCTAGCCTCGCTTCGTGTCCGCCGTACTCACCTCGACCGTCGCCGGGTTCTCGGTCGCCATCGCGCTGATCGTCGCCATCGGCGCGCAGAACGCGTTCGTCCTCCGTCAGGGGTTGCGCCGGGAGCACGTCGTACCGGTGGTGGTCACCTGCGCCGCATCCGACGCGTTGCTGATCGTCGCCGGGATCGCCGGCCTGGGCACGGCGGTGGCCGGCCGGCCGGGGCTGCTCACCGCGATCCGCTGGGGCGGGGCGGCGTTCCTGCTCTGCTACGCCGCCCTGGCCGCCCGCCGGGCGCTACGTCCGGGCCGCCTGGTGCCCACCGAGCAGCCGCCCGCCACCCTCCGGGCGACCGTGCTGGCCTGCCTGGCCTTCACCTGGCTGAACCCGCACGTCTATCTGGACACCGTGCTGCTGGTGGGCGGGATCGCCCAGCAGCACGAGCACCGGTGGCTGTTCGGGGTCGGTGCGACGTCCGCCAGCGTGGTCTGGTTCACCGCGCTCGGCGTGGGGGCGCACCGGCTCGCACCGATGCTCGCCCGTCCCGCCGCCTGGCGGGTGCTCGACGGTGTGGTCGCGGTGGTGATGGTCGCGCTGGCGGTGGCACTGCTGCTGGGGTGACGCACCGCCGCACGCGCCACCGGGTCCGTCACCGCCCGGCCCACGAGTCGCCACCGCACGGGTCGCCTACCGAGCCGACCCGGCGGGACCGGCCGCGAACAGGAATGATGGCCGGGTGCGGTTCCTTCATGGCGCGGCTCCCGCGCACGACCTGACCTACAACGACGTCTTCATGGCGCCGGTCCGTTCCGACCTGGGCTCCCGGCTCGACGTCGACCTGTCCTCGGCCGACGGCACCGGCACCACCGTCCCGCTGGTGGTGTCGAACATGACGGCGGTGGCGGGCCGGCGGATGGCCGAGACGGTGGCCCGGCGGGGCGCCATCGCGGTGATCCCACAGGACATTCCGATCGACGTGGTGGCGAACGTCGTCGCCTGGGTGAAGCAGCGGCACCTGGTGCACGACACGGCGATCACGCTCGGGCCCACCGACACCGTCGGTGACGCGATCCACCTGCTGCCGAAGCGGTCGCACGGGGCGGTGGTCGTGGTCGACGACGACGGGCGGCCGGTCGGGGTGGTGACCGAGGCGGACACCGTGAGCGTGGACCGGTTCGCCCAGCTCCGGCACGTCATGTCGACCGAACTGCACACCGTGCCGGCGGACGCGGACCCGCGTACCGGGTTCGACCGGCTGTCGGCGGGGCGCCGCCGGCTCGCCCCGGTGGTGGACGCCGAGGGCCGCCTGGTCGGGGTGCTGACCCGGCAGGGGGCACTGCGCGCCACCCTCTACCGCCCGGCGACGGACGACCGGGGACGGCTGCGGATCGCCGCCGCGATCGGCATCAACGGCGACGTCCGGGGCAAGGCCGCCGCGCTGTTGGCGGCGGGGGTGGACACGCTGGTGGTGGACACCGCCCACGGGCACCAGGAACGGATGATCAGCGCGCTCCGGGCGGTACGCGGGCTGGATCCGGCGGTGCCGGTGGCGGCCGGCAACGTGGTCACCGCCGAGGGGGTACGCGACCTGGTCGAGGCCGGCGCGGACATCGTCAAGGTCGGGGTCGGTCCGGGCGCGATGTGCACCACCCGGATGATGACCGGGGTGGGGCGTCCGCAGTTCTCGGCGGTGCTGGACTGCGCGGCGGCGGCCCGGGAACTGGGGCGGCACGTGTGGGCCGACGGCGGGGTGCGGCACCCCCGGGACGTGGCGCTGGCGCTTGCCGCCGGGGCGTCCAACGTGATGGTCGGTTCCTGGTTCGCCGGCACCTACGAGTCCCCCGGCGACCTCTACACCGACGCCGACGGCCGACGGTACAAGGAGAGCTTCGGGATGGCCTCGGCGCGGGCGGTCAGCGCGCGCACGGCCGACGACAGTCCGTTCGACCGGGCCCGCAAGGCGGTCTTCGAGGAGGGGATCTCCTCGGCCCGGATGTACCTGGACCCGAACCGCCCCGGGGTGGAGGACCTGATCGACGAGATCGTCGCCGGGGTGCGCAGCGCGTTCACGTACGCGGGGGCGCGTAACCTCGCCGAGTTCCACGAGCGGGCGGTGGTCGGGGTGCAGAGCACCGCCGGCTACACCGAGGGGATGCCGCTGCCGACAAGCTGGTGAACGGAGGGCCGCCCACCGGTGCGTCCGAGGCCTGATCGACCACGCGGGCCACCGGGGGCGGCACCCGTCGAGGAGTCGACGGCCCACCACGTGGGCCAAAATTCGTTCGGCCCCGTACTGTATGGGGGCTAACATGCCCCCATGGACCCCCACGACCTGCGGGACGCACCCCTCGGCCGCCTGCTCGTGGTGGCCGGGCATCTGGTGGCCCAGCGGTGGAACCGCAGGCTCACCGAGGAGTACGGCCTCACCCAGGCCGGCCTGGCCACCCTGATGACCCTCAACCGGTACGGCACGCTGACCCACCGCGCGGTCGCGGAACGGTGCTTCGTCCGTCCGGCCACTCTGACCGGCATCGTCGACACCCTGGAACGGGACGGACTGGTCAGCCGGCAGCGGGACGAGACCGACCGGCGGGCGGTACGCCTGACCATCACCCCCGCCGGCCGGGAGAAGATCGCCGGGCCCGCCGCCCTGGTGGCCGCCAACCCACCGTTGACCTCGGTCGACGCCGAGCCGGAGCGGGCCGCCGTGATCCGGAACTTCCTGCTGGAGGTGATCGGCAGCGGCGAGCCGGAGGACTGCGGCAACGACCGGTCCGGAACGCGCGGGGACGGCCCGCAGGGCGACGTACGGTCGGGGGACGCCTCGTGCTGATCCGGCTCCTGCGGCGGCACCTGCACCCGTACGCCCGGCCGCTGCTGGCGGTGGTGGTGCTCCAGTTCGTCGGCACGATGGCCTCGCTCTACCTGCCGCGCCTCAACGCCGACATCATCGACCGGGGCATCGCCGAGGGCGACACCGACCTCATCGTCCGGCTCGGCGGGTGGATGCTCCTGGTCAGCGCGGTCCAGGTGGCCTGCGCGATCGTGGCCGTCCGGTACAGCGCGCTCGCCGCGATGGGCTTCGGCCGGGACGTCCGGGCCGCCGTCTTCCGGCACGTCACCCGCTTCTCCGCCCGCGAGGTGGCCCGGTTCGGGGCACCGTCCCTGATCACCCGGAACACCAACGACGTGCAGCAGGTGCAGATGCTGGTGCTGGTGGCCGGCTCGATGCTGGTCACCGCGCCGATCATGAGCGTCGGCGGGCTGGTCATGGCGCTGCGCGAGGACGTCGGGCTCTCCTGGCTGGTGGTGGTCAGCATCCCGGCGGTGGCCGTGGCGGTCAGTCTGATCACCCGGCGGCTGGTCCCGCTCTTCCGGCGCCAGCAGACCCGGATCGACGTGGTCAACCGGGTGCTGCGCGAGCAGATCAGCGGCATCCGGGTGGTCCGGGCCTTCGTCCGCGAACCGTACGAGACGGAGCGCTTCGCCGCCGCGAACGCCGACCTGACCGACACCGCGCTGCGCGCCGGCCGGCTGCTCGCGACGATCTACCCGGTGATCCTGCTGGTGCTCAACGTCTCCAGCGTCGCGGTGCTCTGGTTCGGGGCGCTGCGGGTCGAGGCCGGCCAGATCCAGGTCGGCGCGCTCACCGCGTTCGTCGCCTACCTCACCCAGATGCTGATGGCGGTCATGATGGCCACGCTCATCCTGATGATGGTGCCCCGCGCCGCGGCCTGCGCAGAGCGGATCACCGAGGTCCTCGACACCGAGCCGTCGGTGGCCCCGCCCCGGGCACCGGTGGCCCCCACCGGGCCGGCCGGCGTGGAACTGCGTGCCGTGCGGTTCCAGTACCCGGGCGCGGCGGCTCCGGTGCTGCGTGACGTCTCGTTCCGCGCCACCGCCGGCACCACCACGGCGATCGTCGGCAGCACCGGCGCTGGCAAGACCACCCTGCTGTCGCTGATCCCCCGGCTGGTCGACGTGACCGCCGGCTCGGTGCTGGTCGACGGGGTCGACGTCCGCGACCTCGACCCGGAGACCCTGTGGGGGCGGATCGGGCTGGTGCCGCAGCGGCCGTACCTGTTCACCGGCACGGTGGCGAGCAACCTGCGGTACGGCAACCCGGACGCCAGCGACGAGGAGCTGTGGGCCGCGCTGGAGATCGCCCAGGCCCGGGAGTTCGTCGCGGCGATGCCGGGCGGGCTGGACGCCGAGATCGCGCAGGGCGGCACGAACGTCTCCGGCGGCCAGCGGCAGCGGCTCGCCATCGCCCGCGCGCTGGTCCGCCGGCCCGGGATCTACCTCTTCGACGACTCGTTCTCCGCCCTGGACCTGGGCACCGACGCGCGGCTGCGCGCCGCGCTGCGCCCGGCCACCCGGGACGCCGCCGTGCTGGTCGTGGCGCAGCGGGTCTCCACGGTCGTGGACGCCGACCAGATCGTGGTGCTCGAGGACGGGGCCGTGGTCGGGATCGGTCGCCACGCCGACCTCCTGGACACCTGCCCGACGTACGCGGAGATCGTCTCCTCCCAGCAGACCGCGGGAGCGGCGGCGTGAGCGCGCAGGCCGTACCCGAGGAAAAGCGGAAGGGACAGATGAGCGGGGACGAACGGACGCCCCGGCGGCTGCCACCGGGTGCGCGGCGCGGCGGGCCGGCGACCGGGGTGGGCGTGCCGGCGGAGAAGCCGCTGGACTTCGGGCCGTCGGCCCGCCGGTTGCTCGGCCTGCTCCGGCCGCACCGGGGCCGGCTCGTCGCGGTGGTCGCCCTCGCCGTGGCCGGCGTGGGGCTCACCGTGGTCGGGCCGTTGATCCTCGGGTACGCCACCGACCTGATCTTCGGCGGGGTGCTCGGTCGGCAGTTCCCGGCCGGGCTGACCACCGAGGAGGCCGTGGAACGGGCCCGGGCGGCCGGCGACGACACCCTCGCCCGCCTGATCGACCGGATGGACGTGGTGCCCGGCGCGGGCGTCGACCTCGACCGCCTCGGGCGGGTGCTGCTGCTGGCCCTCGGACTCTTCCTGCTGGCCAGCCTGCTGACCTGGGTGCAGGGGCACATGCTGACCGGCGTGGTGCAGCGGACGGTGCAGCAGTTGCGCGCCGACGTGGCGGCGAAGCTGCACCGCCTGCCGCTGCCCTACTTCGACCGGCAGCCCCGGGGCGAGCTGCTCAGCCGGGTCACCAACGACATCGACAACGTCGCGCAGAGCCTGCAACAGACGCTGAGCCAGTTGCTCACCTCGGTGCTGACCGTGCTCGGGGTGGTGGTGATGATGGTCGTGGTCTCGCCGCTGCTGACCGCGCTCACCCTGCTGGCGATACCGGCGTCGGTGCTGGTCACCCGGCAGGTGGCGAAGCGCTCGCAGCGGCAGTTCGTCGCCCAGTGGACGCACACCGGGCAGCTCAACGCCCTGGTCGAGGAGGCGTACACCGGGCACGAGCTGGTCCGGGTCTTCGGTCGGCAGCGGGAGGTCGAGGCGGCCTTCGCCGCGAAGAACGAGGAGTTGTACCGGGCCGGCTTCGGCGCCCACTTCGTCTCCGGGATCATCATGCCGTCGCTGATGTTCATCGGGAACCTCGGTTACGTGCTGGTCGCGGTGGTCGGCGGCCTGCGGGTGGCGACGGGGGCGATGAGCCTGGGCGAGGTGCAGGCGTTCATCCACTACTCGCGGCAGTTCACCCAGCCGCTGACCCAGTTCGCCTCGATGATCAACCTGCTCCAGTCCGGGGTGGCCTCGGCCGAGCGGGTCTTCGCCGTCCTCGACGCGCCCGAGCAGACCCCGGACCCGGTGGCCCGGACCCCGGAGCTGCCGGCCGTCGGCCCACGGGTCGGGGCGGTGGTGGCCCAGCGGACCGGCCGGGTGGCCGGGCACGTCGCCACCGGCCGGGTCGAGTTCGAGAAGGTCTCCTTCCGGTACGACCCGGACCGGCCGCTGATCGAGGACCTGTCCCTGGTCGCCGAACCCGGGCACACGGTGGCGATCGTCGGGCCGACCGGCGCGGGCAAGACCACCCTGGTCAACCTGATCCTGCGCTTCTACGAGCTGGACTCCGGGCGGATCACCCTGGACGGGGTGGACGTCACCGAGCTGCGCCGGGACGAGCTGCGCGGCCGGATCGGCATGGTGCTCCAGGACACCTGGCTCTTCGGTGGGACCATCCGGGAGAACATCGCCTACGGCCGGCCGGACTCCGGCGAGGAGGAGATCCTGGCGGCGGCCCGGGCGACCTTCGTGGACCGGTTCGTCCGCAGCCTCCCGGACGGGTACGACACGGTCGTCGACTCCGAGGGCGGCAACGTCAGCGCCGGCGAGAAGCAGCTGATCACCATCGCGCGGGCCTTCCTCGCCGAGCCGTCGCTGCTCATCCTGGACGAGGCGACCAGCTCGGTGGACACCCGTACCGAGGTGCTGGTGCAGCACGCGATGGCGGCGCTCCGGTCGGACCGGACCAGCTTCGTCATCGCCCACCGGCTCTCCACCATCCGGGACGCCGACCTGATCCTGATGATGGAGCAGGGCCGGATCGTCGAGCAGGGCACCCACGAGGAGCTGCTCGCCGCGCGGGGCGCCTACCACCGGCTGCACCACGCCCAGTTCTCCGCCCCGATCCAGGACGACCCGTCGCCGGTGCCGTGACGCCCACCGGTGGTGCCGCCGGCCGTCGTCGGCGGGCGGCACCACCGGTGACCGTCACCCCAGCGGTGGCCGGGCGGCACCACCGGTGACCGTCACCCCAGCGGTGGCCGGGCGGCAGCGGCGACCAGGTCGACAGCGGCGGACCCGGGCAGCGGGTCGAGCCGTCCGCCGTCGCGCTGGCGCAGGCTCACCCGCCCCTCGGCGGCCTCCCGGGGGCCGACCACGGCCACGTACGGAATCCGGCGGCGGGCGGCGTCCCGGATCCGCGCGCCGAGGGAGCCGGCGGCGTCCACCTCGGCCCGCAACCCGGCGTGGACGCAGTCGCGGGCGAACCCCGCCGCCGGCCCGGCCTGCCGGTCGTCGAGCGGGAGCACCACCACCTGCACCGGGGCGTACCAGGGCGGGAACGCGCCCGCGTGCTCCTCGATCAGGTACGCGAAGAGGCGTTCCATGCTGCCCACCAGGCTCCGGTGCACCATCACCGGTCGGCGTCGCTTCCCGCCCGCGTCGACGTACGACAGGTCGAACCGCTCCGGTTTGTCGAAGTCGAGCTGGACGGTGGAGAGGGTGAACTCCCGCCCCGCCACGTCCCGGACCTGGATGTCGATCTTCGGTCCGTAGAAGGCGGCCTCGCCGGGCGCCTCGGTGTGCTCGATCCCGGCCAGCGCGCCCCGCAGCAGGTCCTCGGCCCGACGCCACTGCTCCTCGTCGCCGACGTACTTCTCCCCCAGCCCGCGCAGCGACAGCCGGAACCCGGCGGCCCGTACGCCGAGCGCGGCGTGCGCCGCCCGGATCAGCCCGAGGATCTCCGCGACCTCCGCGCCGACCTGTTCCGGGGCGCAGAAGTTGTGCGCGTCGTTGAGCGAGATGGCGCGTACCCGGGAGAGCCCGCCGAGCACCCCCGACCGTTCCGCCCGGTACATGCCGCCCAGTTCGGCGACGCGCAGCGGCAGCTCCCGGTAGGAGCGGCCCCGGGCCCGGTAGACCAGCGCGTGGTGCGGGCAGAGCGCCGGCCGGAGGACGAACTCGTCCGCGCCCAGTCGCATCGGCGGGAACATGTCGTCGGCGAAGTAGCCGAGGTGACCGGAGCGGTCGAAGAGGTCCCGCCGGCCCAGCGGCGGGGTGTGGACGTGCTGGTAGCCGGCCCGGCGCTCCAACTCCCGGAGGTACTCCTCGACCGCGTGCCGGGCGGCGGCGCCGGCCGGCAGCCAGAGCGGCAGCCCGGCGCCGCTGAGCGGGTCGGAGGCGAAGAGGTCCAGGTCGCGGCCGAGCCTGCGGTGGTCGTTCATCGGGTCTCCTGGTTCGGGTACGACCCCGGAAGCGACCGGTCGGAGCACGGCGAAGGCCCCGGGCGGATCGCCCGGGGCCTCGTCGACGGATCAGGTCAGCGCGGCGTGCCGGGGTCTCCCGGCGTCGTCGTCACCACCGCACTGCGCACACCGCGACGCTACGCCGCCCCACGCACCCCCGCACCCGTTTTCCCCTTCCGTCGATCATGGAGTTGTGGCGCCCGGTTGGTGACGATTGCGGGGTTTGAGCGGTGCCCGAAGTCCATGATCGACGGGGTGGGGGGTGGGGCGGGGGAGGCAGGGGGCGGGGTGGGGGGTAGGCGGGCGGACCGCCGGCACGGGACCTGCCGGCGGTCCGCGAGCGACCCGCTCGTCGGAAACGGGGGACCCGACGCGATCGGGCCGCACTGTCAACGGTACGCGCGCGGCGACGGATCCGCCCGACCGTGCCGGCCCCCCGCGACGGCGTCGTTTTCCGTAACCTCTGCGGTAGCTCGACGTTGTACCCAGGTGGCTCCACCCGTGGTGGGGGTCACCACCGGCCGGGGCTGTCCGTGGTGACGCGGCACACGCCGTCAGGCTCGGTACACCCCGATCGGCCGAACCGCGAGGTGGCAGTGGTGCCCGACCTACTCACCGACGTGGCGTCACCCGCGTGGGCCTACCTGATCCTGCTCGGTCTCCTGGCGGTGGACGCCTTCGTCCCGGTGATCCCGACGCAGGCCATCATGATCACCGGCGGCGCATTGACCGTGTACGGCGAACTGAACCTGCCGTTGACCATCGGGATCGGCGCGACCGGGGTGTTCGCCGGCGACCTCGCCTGCTACCTGCTGGGCCGACGGACCCCGGAGCGGGTGCCCCGCCAGCGGCGACCCGGCCGGGCCCGCCGCGCCGCCGACCGGTTCACCCAGGGGCTGCGCCGCCCCGGGCCCCTGGTGATCCTGCTCTGCCGCTTCGTGCCGGGTGGGCGGATGGCGGCGTGCTTCTCCGCCGGCCGCAGCCGCTACCCGTACCGCCTCTTCCTCTGTTACGAGGCGGTCGCCGCACTCGGCTGGGCGGCGTACGGCGGACTCGTCGGCCACCTCGGCGGCGCGGCGCTGACCCGGTCGGCCTGGCTGCTGGTGCTGATCGCGGCCGGCGCGGCGGCCGGGTTCGCCGCGGCCGGGTGGGCGTTGAACCAGGTCGCCGCCCGCCAGGCGCGCGTGGCCGGGGCCGCTCCGGAGGCGGAGACGACGACAGTGGGCACCTCCGCCCGCTGACGACGCCCCGCCCGGCCGTCACTCCAGCTCGTGCAGCATCAACTGCCGGGCCGCCTCGGCGATCGAGCCGGACAGCGACGGGTAGATGGTGAACGTCTGGGCCAGTTCGTTGACGGTGAGGTTGTTCTCCACCGCCATGGTGATCGGCAGGATCAGCTCGCTGGCCTTCGGCGCGACGACCACCCCGCCGACCACCTGACCGCTGGCGGGCCGGCAGAACAGCTTGACGAAGCCGTCGTTCAGCCCGGCCATCTTGGCCCGTGGGTTGCCGGCCAGCGGCAGCATCACCTGTCGGGCCGGCACCTTCCCGGCGTCCACCTCGTTCTGCGACACCCCGACGGTGGCGAGTTCCGGGTCGGTGAAGACGTTCGCCGAGACGGTCCGCAGCCGCAGCGGCCGGACCGCCTCGCCGAGCGCGTGCCACATCGCGATCCGGCCCTGCATGGCGGCGACACTGGCCAGCGGGAGCAGCCCGGTGCAGTCACCGGCGGCGTAGATGCCGGGCACGGTGGTGCGGGAGACCCGGTCCACGGTGACGTAGCCGCCCTGGGCGAGCTGGACGCCGTACTCGGCGAGCCCGAGGCCGGCGGTGTTCGGCACCGAGCCGACCGCGATCAGCGCGTGCGAACCCGCCACGAGGCGTCCGTCGGAGAGCTGGACCTCGACCCCGTCGCCGGTGCGGCGGACCGCCTCGGCGCGGGAGTTGTTGAGGATGCTCATGCCCCGCGAGCGGAACACCCGCTCGATGGCCATGGCCGCGTCGGCGTCCTCGTGCGGCATGACCCGGTCCCGGCTGGAGACCAGCGTGACCTCGACCCCCATCGCCAGGTACGCGCTGGCGAACTCGGCACCGGTCACGCCGGAACCGACCACGATCAGGTGTTCGGGCAGGTCGGGGAGGTCGTAGACCTGCCGCCAGGTGAGGATGCGCTCGCCGTCGGGCACGGCGGTGGGGAGCTGGCGCGGGGTGGCCCCGGTGGCGATCAGCACGGTCGACGCGGCGATCGAGTGTTCCGGCTCGCCGTCGGACGGGGTGACCACGACCCGGTGGGTGTGCCCGAGCGTGTCCTCGCCGAGCCGGGCCCGGCCGGTGACGACGTTGACGCCCGCCTTGACCAGCTTGGCGTGGATGTCGGCGGACTGGGCCAGGGCCAGCCGCTTGACCCGCTCGTGGACGGCCCGCGCGTCGACGGTGACCGCCTCCAGACCGTCGGAGTCCACGCCGAACTCCTCGGTGTCCCGGTAACCGGTGACCACCTCGGAGCTGGCGATGAAGGTCTTCGAGGGGACACAGTCCCAGAGCACGCAGGCACCGCCGGCCCCCTCGGCCTCCACCACGGTGACATCGGCGTCGAGCTGGGCGGCGACCAGCGCCGCCTCGTATCCGGCCGGTCCACCGCCGATGATCACGATCCGGCTCACAGCGCTCGCCCTCCGTCACTTCCCATGATGGTTTTCTCTACCCCAGACTGCCCGACACGCACCGTTCGTATTCTCCCCCGCCCGTCCGCCGGGCTATCGTCATCGCTGTGCGTCATTACGCCGCCTACGGCTCAAACCTGGACCCCGCCCGGATGCGCGCCTACTGCCCGCACTCGCCGATGGTCGGCGTCGGCTGGCTGGAAGGCTGGCGACTCACCTTCGCGGGTGAGGGCGTCATCGGCTGGGAGGGCGCGGTCAGCACCGTCGTCGAGTCCCCCGGCGACCGCGTGTTCGTGGCGCTCTACGACATCCACCCGTACGACGCCGCCCAACTCGACGAGATCGAGGGGGTGACCGCCGGCACGTACCGGAAGCTGCACGTCCGGGTCTCGACCCTGGACGGCGACGTGACCGCCTGGATCTACGTCTTCGCCGGGTACGAGGGCGGGCTCCCCACCGCGTGGTACCTCTCCGAGATCGCCACGGCCGCCGAGAAGGCGGGCGCGCCCGACGACTACGTCAAGGAACTGCGGTCCCGCCCCACCGGCACCGCATCCGCGTAGCACGTCTGACACCCCCTCAGTCTGCGCTGGTCGTCAGCGGCCCGACCGACCGACCCCACCTCGGGTCGGCTGGCGCACACGTAATCCACCCGGAGGGTGGAGAAGCCGTCACGCTGCGCGTTTCCGCTCCCGCCAGGCCGACCCGCCGGGACGTCAGTGGCCGCTCGGCGGACACCCGTCGGCCGCGCGCACCCGCCCGTGGGTGACGGTCAGCAGGTCGGCCAGTTCGACCCGCTCCGCCGCCCCCAGGGCCCGGAAGGCGGAGGAGACCAGGCGATCGGTCGCCGCCTCCGCCCAGATTCTCCGCCGCACCAGCGGGCCCACCGGCGGATACGGTCGGGGCCAGCCGCCGGCCATCGCCCCGGCCTCGCCCTCCGCCCCGGCGAGCACCGCCTCCAACGGGGTCATCCCGCTGACCCGTACGGCGAGCAGGTACGCGTCGAGGTACAACTCCCGCAGCAGGTGCAGCCCCACGGCCGCACGCGCGCCGGGCGCGTCGTCCGGCACCGGCATCGCCCGCCAGGCCGCGAAGAGGGGCAGGCCGTGCGCCTCGGCGGCGGCCACCGCCCGGTGCAGCAGGTCGGCGAGGCGGGTCACGCCGGGGGCGTCGGCCAGGTGCTGGCGGCCCCAGCGGCAGCACTCGGCGAGGCCGGCCGCGGCCACCTCGCGCGGGGCGACCACCCGGGCCGCCGCGTCCCAGCCCTCGGCGACCGCGTCCGGTGCGATGAAGCCCAGGCAGGCGGCGGCGGTCTCCGACCCGACGGCACCGAGCGCGCCGCCCCGGGCGGTGACGTAGAAGGCCCAGCCGGAGATGCCGAGCAGTCGCGCCCGGCGGCGGGTGGTGGGGCACCGGGTGTATGCCTCCCCCAGCTCCACCACGATCGCCCGGCTCGCCGCGGCGGCCTGTTCCGGCGTCATCCGGCCCGTCCCCGACGGGTCTCCAGCCGTACGTCCATCCGGTTTAGTCTGCCGTGTCGTCGTCCGTCCCGGCAGTCCCCTCTTCGGCGAGAAGCTCCTCCCACGCTCCCTCGACCTCACCGGTGTGCCGGCGGGCCGCCGTGACCGCCCGCTCGGCGGCCCGCCGGGCCAGCTTGCGTCGACTCACCTCCTGCTCGGCGACGGCCCGCCGGCGTTCCACCTCGGCCAGCTCGGCCTCGGCCGTGGCCAGTGCGTCGGCGGCGTCGCGTTCGGCCGTCGTCGCGCCGCCCAGCTCCGCCTCGGCCCGTTCCTGGTCGGCGCGTGCCCTGACCAGTTCCCGTTCCAGCGCCCGCCGCCGTTTCGCCCGTTCGGCCCGTTCCGCCCGTTCGGCCGCCCGGGCCGCCCGCTCGGCCTCCCTGGCCCGTTCCGTCCGGTCGGCCTTTCCGGCCCGGGCCGCCCGGTCGGTTCCGCCGACTTGAGCGGTCCGGTCGGTTCCGCCGGCCTGAGCGGTCCGGTCGGTTCCGCCAGCCTGAGCGGTCCGGCCGCCCCGCTCCGTCCGCCCGCCCGGAGCCGCACGCCCGGTGGGCTCCCCGCCCTCCGAGGGCTCCCCGGCACCACCGGTGAGCAGCCGGAGCTGTGGTCGGGGCACCTCGCCGAACCCGGCGTAGCTGGCGGCCCGGAGCAGCCGGCCGGCGCGGACCTGGGCGGCCACCTCCGTGTCGGCGAGCGCGGCGTTGAGCGTCGCCTCGACCTCGGCCAGCGGCAACCGACCGGCCGGGGGCGCGCCCTCGGAGCCGGCGGCCAGCGTCCGGGCCTCGGCCACCAGGGCGGCCACCACCGCGCGCCGCTGGGCGGAGAGTTCCCGCAGCTTCGGCCCGCGCAGGTCACGCTGGGCCGACCGGAGCGCCTCGGCCAGCTCCACCAGGCCGGCCACCAGCTCGGGACGCCGGAGGGCGAGCAGGTTGACCAGCCAGGCCGCGACGGTGGGCCGGCGCAGCTTCGCGATCTCCCGGGCGGTCGCCGGATCGCCGGCCCGGCGGGACTCGGCCACGGCGGCGTCCCGGGCGGCCACGAACCGGTCCGGCGGCGTGCCGTAGAGCCGTTCGACCAGGTCTCGGGAGGGGCCGGGCATCGACTCAGACGTCGATCCGGGTACCCGGCGTCAACCGCTGGTAGTCGACGGTGGAGAGCCGCCGGAAGTTGGCCTCCAGCACGGCGAGCCCGTTCGCGTTGAGCAGCCCGTCGTGCAGGGCGTACGCCCGGCGCGGGGCGACCGCCCGGAGGAAGTCCAGGGACTCGGAGAACTTCGCCCAGGGCGCGTGGATCGGCAGGAAGAGGGTGTCGACCGTGACGTCGTCCGGGGCGACCAGGGCGTCACCGGGGTGGTAGACCACCTCGTCGACCAGGTACCCGAGGTTGTCGACCACCGGGATGTCCGGGTGGATCACCGCGTGCCGTCCGCCGTACGCGCGGACCGGGACACCGGCGGCGGTGAACGACTGCCCCGGCTCGACCGGGGTCAGCACGTCGGGCAGGCCGTCCACGGTGGTGGCCAGCGACGCCGGCCCGTACAGGGTGAAGGGGCGCCGGTCGAGCTGGCGGGTCAGCGCCGCCACGTCCACGTGGTCGGGGTGCTGATGGGTGATCAGCACCGCGTCCACCCCGTCGAGCGCCTCGGCGGTCTCGCTGAACGTTCCCGGGTCGATGACGAGCACTCCCCCGTCGTGCTCGACCCGGACGCAGGAGTGGCCGTACTTGGTCAGTCGCATTCGTGACTCCTCGACAACCAAATCGTGATCTCTTGACCGCAGTTTGCCGGAACGAGGACGGCACCGCTCCTCGTCTGATCGAACGCTTCGGCAGGTCGGGTCAGCGGACCCGGTCGGCCGGGACCGCGAGGATCGGAGAAGGCAATGGTGGATAACGGACGACGGCGGTGGGGCGTACCGCTGGTGGCCCTCGGTCTGGTGGCGCTGGTCGCTGTCGGCGGATGCTCGGCCGACCGGGGCAGCGACAGCGAGCGGGCCGCCTCGGACAACGCGGCCGGCGCGCCGGCGCCGGCCGCACCGGAGGCGGGTCGGGAGGGCGCAGGGTCGGACGCCGCGCCGGGCGGAGCCGGCGGCGTGGACCTGCGGGTGGACCAGCGCGCCATCGTCTACACCGGATCGGTCCGGGTGCAGGTCGACGACGTCGACCGGGCCGCCCAGGACACCGTCGCGCTGGTCACCGCAGCCGGCGGCTTCGTCGGCGGGGACGAGCGGCGCGGGGTGGACGAGAACGCCCGCGCCCAGTTGGAGTTGCGGGTGCCGGCGGCGCGGTTCACCGGTGTGGTCGACGGTATCGCCAAGCTGGGCGAGCAGCAGTGGCGGGAGATCCGCACCGAGGACGTGACCGAGCAGACGGTCGACCTGGACGCGCGGATCACCACCCAGCGGGCCCGCGTGGAGAGCGCCCGCCGACTGCTGGCCCGCGCCTCCTCGATCAGCGACCTGGTCCAGTTGGAGAACGAGCTGGGCCGGCGGGAGGCCGACCTCGCCTCGCTGGAGGCGAAGAAGCGCCGGCTGGCCGACCTGACCGCGCTCTCCACCATCAACGTCTCGCTGGTCACCGAGAACACCCGGACCGGCGACACGGACGAGACCGGTTTCCTGGCCGGGCTCGCCAGTGGCTGGCGGACCTTCCTGGACTCGGTGACCGTCCTGGTCACCGTGCTCGGCGCGCTGCTGCCGTGGCTGGTCGTGCTCGCCGTACCGGTGGTGTTGGTCTGGCGGTTGGTGCGGCGGCGTCGGCGGCGTGCCACGCAGGTCGTCCCCGGCGCTCCGGCGTACCCTGCCATGCCCGGCCCGGTGCCCGCCGGGGTCGGCGCCGTGCCGCGGCCGGCACCGCCCGCCCAGCGGTCGCCCGCGGGCGGCACGTCGTCCCGGCCGGCGACGCCCGCCCCGCCGACGGCCGGGGGCGGTGCGCCGCCGTCGCCGGGTGGGGTCAGCGAGCCTCCGCCAGCGCCCGGAGCGCCGTCTGCACCATGAGCCGGACGCCGACCGCGATGGCCCGCTCGTCCACGTCGAACGAGGGGCGGTGCAGGTCGAGGCTGGGCCCGGATCGGCCGACCCCGAGCCGGGCCAGCGCGCCGGGGACGTACTCCAGGTACCAGGAGAAGTCCTCGCCGCCCATGCTCTGCGGGGTCTCGGCGACCGCGTCGGGGCCGAGCGCGGTGACCGTGGCGGCGGTGAGCACCTGGATCGCCCGCGCGTCGTTGCTGACCGGCGGACGTCCCCGCAGGTACTCCAGGTCGACCGTGGCGCCGGTGGGGGCGAGGACGTCCCGGACCACCTGGCCCACGATCTTCGGCGCCTCCTCCCAGGCCTCCCGGGTCATGGCGCGTAGGGTGCCGGCGGCGACCGCCTCGGACGGGATGACGTTGTAGCGGGTGCCGGCCGAGGCCTGCCCGAACACCAGCAGCAGGCCGCTGTTGGCCGGCACCCGGCGGCTGACCAGCGCCGGGACCTCGGTGACGAGCCGGCCGAGGGCGTCGACCATGTCGACGGTGAGGTGGGGCCGGGCGGTGTGACCGCCCGGCCCGCTCAGCCGGACGGTGACGTTGTCGGCGGCGGCGGTGATCGGACCGACCCGCAGGCCGATCTTGCCGACCGGCAGGTTGGGGTCGCAGTGCAGGGCGAAGATCCGGGTCACGTCCTCCAGCCCGCCGGCCTCGATGACCTCCAGCGAACCGCAGGGCAGGATCTCCTCGGCCGGCTGGAAGATCAGCCGGACCCGGCCGGGCAGTTCGCCGAGGTCGGCGAGCTGGGCGAGGAGCATGCCGACCCCGAGCAGCACGGTGGTGTGCACGTCGTGTCCGCAGGCGTGGCAGACCCCGTCGACGGTGGAGCGGTACGGCACGTCCTTCACGTCGGTCAGCGGCAGCGCGTCGATGTCGGCGCGCAGCGCGACCACCGGGCCGTCCGGGCGTCCGTCGATGTCGCAGATCACCCCGTTGCCCTTGGGCAGCATCCGGGGTTGCAGCCCGGCCAGGGAGAGTTCCCGGGCGATCAGCGCGGCCGTCTCGAACTCCTCGCCGGAGAGTTCCGGGTGCGAGTGGAGGTGCCGACGGGTGGCGATGAGGCCGGGTGTCCGGAGCGCGAGCAGATGGTCGAGCTCGAACGGCAGGGGTTGGGATCCCGGCGGGGCCTCGTGCCAGGACGACGCCAGATGGCTGCCGTTGGGCAGCGTCAACGCACTCGTCACGTCGATTTCTCGATCACTGTGGATGGGATGGGACTCGGACAGCCTAGACCGTCGACGGTGACGCTGCGCAACTTCGTTACGGTGATCGTCAGTGCGCACAGAGTCACGAAAAGCCTGGTGGGAGCGCTCGCAGACCTGCGGGACAGCAGGTAGATCGCCCTCGGGAGCCTCCATCCGCCCCACACCTCCTACACCGCGTAACCGCCTGCCGACCGACGACGAGCGCGTCGACCGACAAACCATTGCTCCCGAATTGTCGCATTGGCCGATTCCGGGGATGATGCCTCCGACAATGACCCGACACCGGGACTTCCCGGCACCCGGGAAGCTCCGGACGCGAGGCAGATCCCGACGATCCCACCAACGGACGGCGCCCCACCACACATCCTGTCCGTTCCCGTCACCGGGTGGGATTACCCGTCCCGTCCGTAGCACTCACCCGTCCCGCCCGGTTTGCTGAGGTGGTAGCAGGGGTCCCCTGTTACTCAAAAAGTGGTAACAGGGGACCCCTGCTACCACCCGACGACGCGCGACGACCTCCGCCGCCCCGGAAGACCGGGGCGGCGGACGAGGGAGGGGGCGGGGTCAGAAGCGGTCGCTGGGCCGGTACGTCCCCCAGACCTCACGCAGCGTCCCGCAGACCTCGCCGACCGTGGCCCGGGATCGAAGCGCCTCACGCATCGGATGGAGCACGTTCTGCGTGCCCTCGGCGGCGGCACGCAGGTCGGCGAGGGCACGTTCGACCGCGGCGCCGTCCCGCGAGCGCCGCAGGGTCACCAGCCGCTCGGCCTGGGCCGCCTCGATCGCCGGGTCCACCCGCAGCGGCTCGTACGGCTCCTCCTCGTCGATCCGGAACCGGTTGAGGCCCACCACCACCCGTTCACCGGAGTCGATCTCCTGCGCCATCCGGTACGCGGACTGCTCGATCTCCCGCTTCTGGAACCCGGCCTCGATCGCGTCCACCACCGAACCGTGGTCGGCGACGCGGGTCATCAGTTCGTCGACCGCCGCCTCGATCTCGGCGGTCATCGCCTCCACCACGTACGACCCGGCGAACGGGTCGACGGTCGCGGTCAGGTCCGACTCGTACGCCAGCACCTGCTGGGTACGCAGGGCGAGCCGGGCGGCCTTCTCGGTGGGCAGCGCGATCGCCTCGTCGAAGCTGTTGGTGTGCAGCGACTGGGTGCCGCCGAGCACCGCGCCGAGGCCCTGGATCGCCACCCGGACCAGGTTCACCTCGGGCTGCTGGGCGGTGAGCTGCACGCCGGCGGTCTGGGTGTGGAAGCGCAGCATCATCGACTTCGGGTTCTTCGCGCCGAACTCGTCGCGCATCAGCCGGGCCCAGATCCGCCGGGCGGCCCGGAACTTGGCGACCTCCTCCAGCAGGGTCGTACGGGCCACGAAGAAGAACGACAGCCGGGGCGCGAAGTCGTCCACGGCCAGCCCGGCGGCGAGCGCGGCACGGACGTACTCCACCCCGTTGGCCAGCGTGAACGCGATCTCCTGCACGGGCGTCGCGCCGGCCTCGGCCATGTGGTAGCCGGAGATGGAGATGGTGTTCCACTTCGGCACCTCCGCGCGGCAGTACGCGAAGGTGTCGGCCACCAGCCGCAGCGAGGGCTTCGGCGGGAAGATGTACGTGCCCCGGGCGATGTACTCCTTGAGGATGTCGTTCTGGATGGTGCCGTTGAGCGCCTCGCCGGCGACCCCGGTCTCCTCGGCCACCAGCTGGTAGAGCAGGAGCAGCACCGAGCCCGGCGCGTTGATCGTCATCGAGGTCGAGACCTTGTCCAGCGGGATGCCGTCGAAGAGGGTCCGCATGTCCTCGATGGAGTCGATCGCCACCCCGACCTTGCCGACCTCACCGTGCGCGATCGGGTCGTCGGAGTCGTAGCCCATCTGGGTGGGCAGGTCGAAGGCGACCGAGAGGCCCATCGTGCCGGCGCGCAGGAGCTGGTGGTAGCGGGCGTTCGACTCGGCGGCGGTGCCGAAGCCCGCGTACTGCCGCATGGTCCACGGCCGCGAGGTGTACATCGTCGGGTAGACCCCGCGGGTGTACGGGAACCCGCCCGGTTCACCGAGGCGGGCGTCCAGGTCTTCGGGAAGGTCGGCCGCCGTGTAGACGTCCTTGATCGGGAACCCGGACTCGCTTGACCGCCGTTCGCTCATCCCCGGATGGTAGGACGCGCAGCTCGACCCGCGGATGAGGGATAGCGCACACCCCGGTGGACGAGCCCGGACGGGCGGCTCCGGGAGCAGCACGTATGGTCGACGGTGAAAGAACGCCCGCCGCGTCGGCTTTCGCATCGGGTGTCGGAACCCGCAAGATAGAGGGGTTGTGTCCCAGCCCCCTCGATTTACTCCGGTGGCTTTTCTGTGACTCAGATCCCGACGTGGAGCGGCGGACCGGCCAGTCCTCCCAGCGGCCGCGCAGCCCCCGGCACCACCATAGGTGGTCGCTACGAGCTGCGCTCCCCGGTGGGCAACGGTGGCATGGGCACGGTCTGGCGGGCCACAGACACCCTTCTCCGACGTGACGTGGCGGTCAAGGAGGTCGTCCTCCCGCCGGGCCTCGCGCCCAGCGACCGCGACGCGATGTACGAACGCACACTCCGCGAGGCACGCGCCGCCGCGGCCATCCAGCACCCTGCGGTGGTGCAGGTCTACGACGTGGTCACCGAGGGCGGCCGGCCGTGGATCGTGATGGAGCTGCTCGACGCCCGCAGCCTGGCCGACATGGTCATCGAGGACGGTCCGGTCGCCCCACGCGCGGTCGCCAAGATCGGCATCGCGCTGCTCGGCGCGCTGGAGGTGGCGCACGCGATGAGCGTGCTGCACCGGGACGTGAAGCCGGCCAACGTGCTGATCTGCACCGACGGTCGCTGCGTGCTCACCGACTTCGGCGTCGCCCGGATGCCCACCGACGTCCAGCTCACCACCCCCGGGATGGTGCTCGGCTCACCGCACTTCATCTCCCCCGAGCGGGCCATGGGGCAGGACTTCGGTCCTCCCAGCGACCTGTTCTCGCTGGGCGTGACCCTCTACACGGCGGTCGAGGGGCGGCCACCCTTCGACAAAGGCGACCCGATCGAGACGATGCACTCGGTCGTCGAGGACGAGCCGGCCACGCCGGTCCGCAGCGGGCCGCTGACCCGGGTGCTGATGGGGCTGCTGGAGAAGGACCCGGCCCGCCGCTTCGACGTGCACACCTCCCGGGCCATGCTGCGGGAACTGCTCGCCGGCCCGCTGGCGAGCAACGCGGCGGCGGTCAACTCGGTCACCGACCCGTACGCGGTGGTGCCGGTGCAGCGGCCCGCCACGCCGCCCCCGGTCCCGGTCGAGACCGAGGAGGCGAAGCCGACCGGCCAGATCGGCGGCCGGGCGATGCTCGCGCCCGGCGAGTCCCTGACCGACCGGCTCGCCGCGCTGCGGCGGGGCGAGACGCCGCAGGGGGTCACCCCGAAGCCGGCCGCCGCGCTCGACGACACCAGCGCGGACGCGCTCGCCGGGCCGCTGCACACCCCGACCGGCGCGATGCCGGCGCCCAGCGCCCACGCCGACCGGCCGGGCACCACCTACGGCACGCGCGCCGACGCCGGTCCGACGACCGCCGACTCCCCGTCGCCGGCCGTCCGCGAGGACACCGCGCCAACGGTCAACCTCGGGCGTGCGCCCGGGGCCAAGGGCGGCTTCGGCGCCGACCCGACCATCGCGCTCGGACGACAGACGGAGACGCCCCGCCCGGTCACCTACGGCCGACCGGCGGACGCCACCCAGCAGGTGCCGGCGGGCCGTCCGCCGGAGTCCACGGCGAGACTGGGCTCCCCGTACGGCTCGACCTACGGCGCACCGGCCGGCAACCAGTGGTCGGTGCCGGGCACCGGCCAGCCCTGGGCCGTGCCGGCCGCCACCGGGCCGGCCGCCGGCCCCGCCGCCGGCGACGGCGGCCGGAGCGGCGGCGTCGGACGGGTGCTGGAGCAGGTCCGCCGCTGGCCGCGCAAGGTGCAGCTCGCCGCCGCCGGTGGACTGGCCGTGGTGCTGCTGATCGGCCTGGTCGCCGTGTTCAGCGGCGACGACCCGGAGCCGCCGACCACGCCGCAGGCCCAGCCGAGCGCCTCCGAGCCGGCCGCGCCGGCCGTGGAGTTCCAGGAGCACTCGGCGCGCGGGATCACGATGATGGTGCCCAAGGGGTGGAAGCGGGCCACCGGCGGCAGCTACACCGACTACACCGACCCGGAGGACAGCGGCCGACGGGTCCGCATCATCGTCGAGCCGTTCAGCACCACCTCGGTGCGGTGGGCGGAGGTCGCCGCGAACGGCCTGCGCACCCGGGACTCCTGTGCCAAGCCGTACAACCAACTCGCCCTGGACGAGCAGGAGCTGGCCGGCAGGCCGGCCGCCCAGCTCGAGTACACCTGCGGCGAGGGCGACGGCATGCGGCACGGGGTGTGGCGTGGCGTCGTGCACGACGGGAAGGCGTACTCCTTCTACCTGACCGCCAACGACTCCCGCTTCGCCGAAAGCAAGCCGATCTTCGACGAGATGGTGAAGTCGTTCCAACTGAGCGACGCCGGCTGAGTCGAGCCGACGGGACGTGGTGATCCGCCGCCGTGCTATCAAGGGGCATGGCGGCGGATCTCACTGACACCATCGACGACCTTCGCGAGCGCGCCCGGCGCTGGCTCGACGACGACCCCGACCCGGCCAGCCGGGAGGAACTCCAGGCGGTGCTCGACCGGCTCCCGGAGAGCGGCCCGGAGCTGGCCGACCGGTTCGCCGGGCCGCTGACCTTCGGCACCGCCGGGCTGCGCGGTCCGCTGCGCGCCGGCCCGAACGGAATGAACCTCGCGGTGGTCACCCAGGCCGCGGCCGGGCTGGTCACCTGGCTCGCCGCCGAGGGCGCCACCGGTCCCCTGGTGATCGGGTACGACGCCCGGCGCGGCTCCAAGGAGTTCGCCGAGCGCACCGCCGAGGTCGCCACCGGAGCGGGTCGCGCCGCGATGCTCCTGCCCCGGCCGCTGCCCACCCCCGTGCTCGCGTACGCCGTCCGCCACCTCGACGCGGCGGCCGGGGTGATGGTCACCGCCAGCCACAACCCGCCGGAGGACAACGGCTACAAGGTCTACCTCGGCGCGCGGCTCGGCGGGGAGACCGGCGCGGGCGCGCAGATCGTGCCGCCCGCCGACCGGGACATCGAGGCGGCGATCCGCGCGGTCGGCCCGCTCGCCGACGTGCCGCTCGGGCCGCCCGGCGAGGTGCTCGGCGACGACCTGGCCGTCGCGTACGTCAAGCAGGCGGCGGAGGTGGTCGACCCGGACGGCCCCCGGGGCCTGAGGGTCGCGTACACGCCCCTGCACGGGGTGGGAGCGGCGGTGCTCACCGCCGCGTTCAGCCGGGCCGGTTTCGGCGTGCCCGGGGTGGTGCCCGACCAGGCCGAGCCGGACGGAACCTTCCCGACCGTCTCCTTCCCCAACCCGGAGGAGCCGGGCGCGGTGGACCGGCTGGTCGCGCTCGCCGAGTCGACCCGGGCGGACCTGGCCATCGCCAACGACCCGGACGCCGACCGGTGCGCCGTGGTCGTCCCGGACCACGCCGCCGGCGGGTGGCGGATGCTGCGCGGCGACGAGGTCGGCGTGCTCCTCGCCGACCACCTCATGCGCCGGGGCGTCCGTGGCCTGTACGCCACCACGATCGTGTCGTCCGCGCTGCTGCGGGCCATGTGCGTGGCACGCGACCTGCCGTACGACGAGACGCTGACCGGGTTCAAGTGGATCGTCCGGGCCGGCGACGGCAGCACGCCGCTGGTCTTCGGTTACGAGGAGGCCCTCGGCTACTGCGTCGCGCCGGAGCACGTACGGGACAAGGACGGCATCACCGCCGCACTGACCGTCGCCGAGCTGGCCGCCGACCTGAAGGCCCGGGGCCGGAGCCTCACCGACCGGCTGGACGAGCTGGCCGCCGAGTTCGGCGTGCACCACACCGACCAGTACAGCGTCCGGGTGACCGACCTGCGGCTGATCGCCGACGCGATGGCCCGGGTCCGGGCCGCCACCCCGACGACGCTGCTCGGCCGTCCGGTCACCGAGACCCGGGACCTGCTCCCCGAGGCCGACGTGGTGATCCTGCGGACCGACACCGCCCGGGTGGTGATCCGTCCCTCCGGCACCGAGCCGAAGCTGAAGGCGTACCTGGAGGTCGTGGAGCCGGTCGCGGAGGGCGACGTCGCCGCGGCCCGGGAGCGGGCCGGCGCCGCCGTGGCCGCCCTGCGCACCGAGATCGCCGCCGCGCTCGGCCTGTAGGCCGCCCGCTCTCCCCGGCCTGCGGGCCGTGCTCACCTGCGCCGTCCCCGGCCGGTGGGTCCGCGCGGAGCCGGCCGGTTCGGCCGGCTCCGCCAGCGGCCGGATCGTCACCCAGGGTGGCTGTCGGATCGGACGAGCGGACGGTCGTCCCGGGTCAGGCGCGCTTGCCGAGCGCCTGGTCGACGGCCTGGCCGAGGGCGGCGATGACCAGCGCCACCGACGGACGGACGACGGAGTCGTCCATGCCGACGGTGCCGGAGAAACCGGCCCCACCGGCGATCTCCTCCAGCCGGCGGTGGGCGTCGGCGGCGGCGTCCCCGGTCAGCCCGAGGACGGACTCCATCCGCACCGCGCAGACCAGGGTGGCCAGGGCGGCGGTCCGCTCGTCCGGCACCGGGCCGCCGGTGAGCGCCTCGGCGAGGCGGCGGCGGGTGTCCTGCTCCACCGACGGGTCGACCATCGGGTAGCGGTGGACGTGGATGAAGCCCAGCTCGGTCTCGTCGACGTCCCGCACGACCCCGCGCCCGCAGAGATCCCCGAGGATCCGGTCGCGCAGACCGTGGCGGAGCCGCTGCACCCAGGAGGAGGGGCTGCGGGGGCTGTCGTCGGCGGCGATCCGGGCCAGCACGTCGTCGATGATCGGCTCACCGGTCGGGGACGGGTCGGTCACCACCAGGGAGCCGTCGGAGTAGGCGATCCGGCCGGCGAGGGCGAGTTCCACCAGGACCGCGGCGGCCATGCCGAGGTCCAGGCTGATCCGCGGCATCGTCGCCTTGCCGGTTTCGTCGTCGTACGCGAGGAGCAGCAGCTCTTCGGCAAGCGCAACACCAGTCATGGCCGGAGACGGTAGCGGGTGCACGCCGCCTCCCGCACCCGTCTGGCGCGCGCCGTCGCCCGGATGCCCGCACCGGGCGACGGAACCGCTGGTCGACGGGGTCGCCGACTAGAAGCGGGGCATCCCGCCGAACTGGCGGTCGCCGGCGTCCCCGAGCCCGGGCACGATGAACATCTGGTCGTTCAGCCCCTCGTCGATCGAGGCGGTGACCAGGCGCAGCGGCAGGCCGGACCGTTCCAGCCGCTCGATGCCCGACGGCGCGGCCAGCACGCAGAGCACGGTGATGTCGGTGCAGCCCCGGTCGGCGAGCAGCCGGCAGCAGTGCTCCAGCGAGCCGCCGGTGGCGAGCATCGGGTCCAGCACCAGCACCGGCAGCCCGGCCAGGTCGCGCGGGAGCGACTCCATGTACGCGCGGGGCTCGTACGTCTCCTCGTCGCGGGCCAGCCCGACGAAGCCCATCGAGGACTCCGGCAGCAGGCCGAGCGCGGCGTCGGCCATCCCCAGACCGGCCCGGAGCACCGGCACCAGCAGCGGCGGGTTGGCCAGCCGGGTGCCCTCGGTGTCGGTGACCGGCGTGCTCACCGGGTACTTCTCCACCGGGAAGGAGCGCGCGGCCTCGTACACCAGCATGGTGGTGAGTTCGTGCAGCGCCGCCCGGAACGTGGAGGAGTCGGTGCGGGCGTCCCGCATCGCGGTGAGTCGCGACTGGGCGAGCGGATGGTCGATCACGTGTACGTCCACGATCGTCCAACCTACCGAACGCCGCTGCGGACGGGCACCGGCCCGGCGGAGCCGACCAGCGCTTTCGCCGCCGTGCCCGGCCTGCTCCCCGGGTCCGGACAGCCGGGGCACGTGATGAGGATCACCGATGCCTCGGGATGCGTAGACTTCCCGGCATGACGGCGACAGCGACGTCGGCCCGGTCGGACCTCTCCGAGCTGGGACGATCCGAGACCGCTCTGCGGACCTTCCTGCACGGCCTGCCGGGCGTGGACCAGGTCGGCGCGGAGCAGCGGGCGGCCCAGCTCGGCACCCGCTCCATCAAGACCACGGCCAAGGCCCAGGCGATCGACCTGGCCATCCGCATGGTCGACCTGACCACCCTGGAGGGGGCGGACACCCCGGGCAAGGTACGGGCGCTGGCCGCCAAGGCGCTGCGTCCCGACCCGGCGGACCCGTCCTGCCCGCACGTCGGCGCGGTCTGCGTCTACCCGGCGATGGTTCCGTACGTGGCCGAGGTGCTGCGCGGCAGCGACGTGCACCTGGCGAGCGTGGCGACGGCGTTCCCGTCCGGGCAGGCCCCGCTGGAGGTCAAGCTCGCCGACACCCGGGCCGCCGTCGCGGCCGGCGCGGACGAGATCGACATGGTGATCAGCCGGGGCGACTTCCTCTCCGGCCGGTACCGGGCGGTCTACGACGAGATCGTGGCGGTCAAGGAGGCCTGCGGCGACGCCCACCTCAAGGTCATCCTGGAGACCGGCGAACTGGTCACCTACGACAACGTGCGGCGGGCGTCCTGGCTGGCGATGCTGGCCGGCGGTGACTTCATCAAGACCTCCACCGGCAAGGTCCCGTCGGCGGCCACCCTGCCGGTGACGCTGGTGATGCTGGAGGCGGTCCGCGACTTCCGGGCCGCCACCGGGCGGCAGGTCGGCGTGAAGCCGGCCGGCGGCATCAAGACCACCAAGGACGCCATCAAGTACCTGGTGATGGTCAACGAGACGGTCGGCGCGGACTGGCTCGACCCGGACTGGTTCCGGTTCGGCGCGTCCAGCCTCCTCAACGACCTGCTGATGCAGCGCACCAAGCTGACGACCGGCGTCTACTCCGGTCCCGACTACTTCACCCTGGACTAGGAGCGATGTTCGAATACGCACCCGCCCCCGAGTCCCGCTCGGTGGTGGACATCAAGGCCTCGTACGGGCTCTTCGTCGACGGTGAGTTCGTCGACCCGGCCGACGGCGGCAGCCTCAAGTCGATCAACCCGGCCTCCGAGGAGGTCCTGGCCGAGGTCGCCGAGGGCGGCACGGCCGACGTGGACCGCGCGGTCCGGGCCGCGCGGAAGGCGTACGAGAAGGTCTGGGGTCCGATGTCGGGCCGGGACCGGGCGAAGTACCTGTTCCGGATCGCCCGGATCATCCAGGAGCGCTCCCGCGAGCTGGCGGTGCTGGAGTCGCTGGACAACGGCAAGCCGATCAAGGAGTCCCGGGACGTCGACCTGCCGCTGGTCGCCGCGCACTTCTTCTACTACGCCGGTTGGGCCGACAAGCTGCCGTACGCCGGCTTCGGCCCGAACCCGCAGCCGCTCGGGGTGGCCGCCCAGGTCATCCCGTGGAACTTCCCGCTGCTCATGCTGGCCTGGAAGATCGCCCCGGCGCTGGCCGCCGGCAACACGGTGGTGCTGAAGCCGGCCGAGACCACCCCGCTGAGCGCACTGTTCTTCGCCGAGGTCTGCCAGCAGGCCGACCTGCCGCCCGGCGTGGTCAACATCGTCACCGGGGCCGGCGAGACCGGCCGCGCGCTGGTCGAGCACCCCGGCGCCGACAAGGTCGCCTTCACCGGCTCGACCGAGGTCGGCCGGGCCATCGCCCGCGCGGTGGCCGGCACCCGCAAGAAGCTCACCCTGGAGCTGGGCGGCAAGGCGGCGAACATCGTCTTCGACGACGCCCCGGTCGACCAGGCGGTCGAGGGGATCGTCAACGGCATCTTCTTCAACCAGGGGCACGTCTGCTGCGCCGGATCCCGGCTGCTGCTCCAGGAGTCGGTCGCCGAGCCGGTCCTGGAGTCACTGAAGCGGCGGATGGCCCAGCTGCGCGTCGGTGACCCGCTGGACAAGAACACCGACATCGGCGCGATCAACTCGGCCGCCCAGCTGGCCCGGATCACCGAGCTGTCCGACGCCGGCGCGGCCGAGGGCGCCGAGCGCTGGTCACCCGCGTGCGAGCTGCCCGAGCGGGGTTTCTGGTTCGCCCCGACCATCTTCACCGGAGTCACCCAGGCGCACCGGATCGCCCGGGAGGAGATCTTCGGCCCGGTGCTCTCCGTGCTGACCTTCCGTACGCCGGCCGAGGCCGTCGAGAAGGCCAACAACACGCCGTACGGGCTGTCGGCCGGGATCTGGACCGAGAAGGGCTCCCGGATCCTGTGGATGGCCGACCGGCTGCGCGCCGGGGTGGTCTGGGCCAACACGTTCAACAAGTTCGACCCGACCTCGCCGTTCGGCGGCTACAAGGAGTCGGGCTACGGCCGCGAGGGTGGCCGGCACGGGCTGGAGGCGTACCTCAATGTCTGACAGGTCGGGTGCGAAGGCCAAGGCGAAGCCGCCAGCGCCGCAGCGGGTCGCGGTACGCAAGACGTACAAGCTCTTCATCGGCGGGAAGTTCCCCCGCAGCGAGTCGGGACGGTCGTATCCGGTGCAGAACGCGAATGTCGCCCTCTCCTCCCGCAAGGACGTCCGGGACGCGGTGGTCGCCGCCCGCGCCGCGGTGAAGGGCTGGTCGGGTGCGACCGCATACAACCGGGGGCAGATCCTCTACCGGGTCGCCGAGATGCTGGAGGGGCGGCGCGAGCAGTTCGTCGCGCTCGGCGTGCCGGGCGACGAGGTGGACGCGGCCACCGACCGCTGGGTCTGGTACGCCGGCTGGTCCGACAAGCTCCCCCAGGTGCACGGCGGCGCGAACCCGGTCGCCGGGCCGTACTTCAACCTCTCCGCGCCGGAGCCGACCGGCGTGGTCGGCGTGGTGGCCCCGGAGCGGCCGGCGCTGCTCGGCCTGGTCAGCGTGATCGCCCCGGCGATCGTCACCGGCAACACGGTGGTGGTGCTGGCCTCGCCGACCGAGCCGCTGGCCGCGGTCACCCTGGCCGAGGTGCTCGCCACGTCCGACCTGCCCGGCGGCGTGGTCAACCTGCTCACCGGCCGGGTCGCCGAGACCGCACCGCCGCTGGCCGGTCACATGGACGTCAACGCGTTGGACCTGACCGGTGTCGCCGACGCCGAGCTGGCCGCCGAGCTGGAGGTCGCCGCCGCGCAGAACCTCAAGCGTGTGCTGCGGCCGGTGGCGGCCGGGCACGACTGGTCCGTCGATCCCGGTCTGACCCGGATGACCAGCCTGTTGGAGACGAAGACCGTGTGGCATCCCAAGGGGGTGTGAACGCGGTTCTTGCCGGGTGGGGGTTTTCGGGGGAGCCCGCCCACTCCGGGCGGTCAGGCTTGGTCCCTGCGTGGGCGGGCTCCCCCGAAAACCTGTTCGGGTCGGGGTCCGCGTGGGGGTGAGGGGGCTCCGGGGTGCCGCCCTGGGGAGGGTGCTGCCAGGGCGGCCGGAACCTGTTCCGGTTGCGGTCCACGTGGGGATGAGAGGGCTCCGGTGCCGCCCTGGGGAGGGTGCTGCCAGGGCGGCCGGAACCTGTTCCGGTTGCGGTCCGCGTGGGGATGAGAGGGCTCCGGTGCCGCCCTCGGAGGGCGTTCTACTACGGGGGGTAGGATTGGCGGCGTGACACGGCTGGGGGACCTTGAGCGGGCGGTGATGGACGTGCTGTGGGACGGCGCGTCCGGCGACACCGGGGGCGGGGTGACCGTCCGCGAGGTGGCCGATGCGCTGGCCGGGCGCGAGCTGGCGTACACCACGGTGATGACCGTGCTGGACCGGCTCGCGGGCAAGGGCATGGTGGAGCGTGAGCGGGAGGGACGGGCCTGGCGCTACCGGGCGGCGGCCACCCGCGAGGCGCACATCGCGCAGCTCATGCTCGACGCGCTCGACCTCGGCGGCAGCCGGGACGCGGCCCTGGTGCGCTTCGCCCGGTCCGTCACCGGCACCGAGGCCGACGTGCTCCGGGCCGCCCTGAACGCGCAGGCGACGCGGGCGGCGGTCCCGGTCGACGAGGGCCCGGACCGGTAGGGCGCCGGCCGTGGCGTACGCCCTGCACTTCGCCGTGACGGTGCTGGCCTGCTGGCTGACCGCCCAGGTGCTCGCCGCCGCCACCTGGCCGGGGCGCAGCCCCCGGGTGGCGATCCTGTGCTGGCAGGGGGTCGGGCTGGCGCTCGGCCTCTCCGCGGTGGGGGTGCCGATCGCCCTCGGGCTGACGCCGTACGACCTGCCGACCGGCAGCGCGCTGCTGGCTCTCGCCGACGATCTGGTCCACGACACCCTGCCGCCCGGCCTGGGGGTGCTCCACCTGGCGGGGGTCGGCATCGGGTTCGGCATCGGCACGATGCTGCTGGCCACCACCTTCCGCAGCATCCTCGGCACGGTACGCGCCCAGCGCCGGCACCGGGAGTTGCTCACCCTGGTCGCCCGGGACGATCCGGCCGCCCCCGGCGCGCTGGTGCTCGACCATCCCTGCGCGGCGGCGTACTGCCTGCCCGGGATGCGGCCCCGGGTGGTGGTCAGCGCCGGCACCCTCGACCTGCTGGACCGCGCCGAACTGGCCGCCGTGCTCGCCCACGAGCGGGCGCACGCCGAGGAGCGGCACGACCTGGTGCTGATGCCGTTCACCGCGCTGAGCCGGGCGCTGCCCTGGTTCGGCTGGGTACGCGCGGCGCACGAGCGGGTGGCGCTGCTGGTCGAGATGCGCGCCGACGACAAGGCCCGCCAGGCGCACGCCGACGCGCCGCTGGCCGGCGCGCTCCGCCGGTTCGCCGCCGCCGGCAACCGGGTCACCCCGACCGGCGCGCTCGGGCTCGGTGACCGCGACCTCGATCTGCGGGTACGCCGGCTCCTGGTGGCCGAACGGCCGCCCCGGGTCCTCGGGGCCACCGTGCTCGCCCTGACCACCACGCTGGCCGCGCTGCCGATCACCCTTTTCCTGAGCTGACCCCGGTCCGGGCACGAGCCGCCCGGCATGGACGGGGGTCGAACCACCACCCGCGACACGCTAAAGTACTACGACAAGTAGTAAAGATGTGGATGAGTAGGCTAACTACCTGTAGGCTGCCGGCAAAATGCGACTCCCCCCATTGGAGAGCCGGCCATGGATCCGCTCCTGTTAGCCCGCCTGCAGTTCGCCACCACGACCTCGATCCACTTCCTCTTCGTCCTCGTGACACTCGGCCTGATCACGTTACTCGTCTATCTCCAGACGGCGTGGGTGATCACCAAGAAACCGGTGTACGAGCGGCTCACCCGCTTCTGGGGCACGCTCTACGTGATCAACTACGTGCTCGGCATCGCCGCCGGCGTGGTCATGGAGTTCCAGTTCGGACTCAACTGGAGCGGCCTGTCGAAGTACGTCGGCAACGTCTTCGGCGCGCCGCTGGCGATCGAGACGCTGACCGCGTTCTTCCTGGAGTCCACCTTCCTCGGCATGTGGATCTTCGGGTGGCACCGGCTGCGCCGGGGCGTCCACCTGGCGCTGCTGTGGGGCGTCGCGCTGACCGCGTACATCTCGGCTTTCTGGATCATGGCCGGCAACGCCTGGATGCAGAACCCGGTCGGGTACGAGATGCGCGACGGCATCGCCCACCTCACCGAGTTCTCCGCCCTGGTGACCAACCCCGCCTTCCGGATGGCGTTCGTGCACACGATGCTCGCCGCCCTGGTCACCGGCGGCATCCTGATGGCCTCGATCAGCTCCTGGCACCTGATCCGGCGCACCGCCGACTTCGAGCTGTTCCGCAAGTCGCTGCGGATCGGCCTGGTCACCGCCGCGCTCACCGTCGGCCCGCTGCTGCACTTCGGCTTCATCCAGCTCGCCGACATGGCTCCGCTCCAGCCGACCAAGTACGGCACCCCGGAGGAGAAGGAAGCCAAGATCGCCGAGCTGACCGCAGCCTTCGGTCCCGGCGACTACGAACCGCCGACCATCTTCCTGAGCAGCCTCAGCTTCATGTTCATCATCGGCTTCCTGCTGGTGCTGATCTGCCTCCAGTTCGTCCTGCTCCCCAAGGACCTGCTGATCCGGCTCCGCTTCCCGCTCTGGATCCTGCTGTTCGCCCTGCCACTGCCCTTCGTCGCGGCCATCCTCGGCTGGATCACGCGCGAGGTGGGCCGCCAGCCCTGGGCCGTCTACGGGCTGCTCCGGGTGGAGGACGCCGTCTCGCCGGTCAGCGGCGGTGTGATGTTCACCTCGTTCCTCGGCTTCACCCTGCTGCTCGGCACCCTCGCGATCACCAACTGGGTGCTGATCGCCAAGCACGCCGCGCGGGGCGCGCACGACGACCTCGCCCTCGGCCGACCGCCGGAGCAGGAGCCCGCCGACGACCGTCCCGACCCCGCCTTCGTCTGAGGAGCCGACCGTGGAACTCGCCTGGTACGCCCTCCTGGGCGTCTTCTTCGCCGCCTACCTGGTGCTCGGCGGCTACGACTACGGGACCGGCCTGATGCTCGCCCGGTCCGGTGACCCGGCCAGCCGGCGTGGCCTGCTCAACGCGGTCGGCCCGTTCTTCCTCGGCAACGAGGTCTGGCTGATCGCCGCCGTCGGCATCCTCTTCGGGGCCTTCCCGATCCTGGAGGGGGAACTCCTCGCCGGGCTCTACCCGGCCTTCGCCGGCGCGCTCACCGGCGTGATCCTGGTCACCGCCGCCGTGCAGCTGCGCAGCCGTCCGGCGAGCCGGTGGGCGCGTACCGCCTGGGACCGCGTGATCGTCGTCGGCTCCGCGCTCGCCGCGCTGGGCTGGGGCGCGGTGCTCGCCGGGATGCTTCAGGGCGTACCGCTCAACGACGAGGGACGGGTGGAGGGCATCGGCCACATCTTCACCCCGTTCGCGCTGGCCGCATCGGTGACCATGGTGGCGCTGGTGGCCGTGCACGGCGCGGCCTTCCTGGCCCTGCGGCTCCCCGCCGACGAGGCCGGGCCGGTCGCCGCGCTGGGCCGCCGGCTGGTGCCGGTCGCCCTCGCCGCGGGCGTCGTGACCACCGTCGTGGCGCTGCTCTCCGACCGGGTACGCGACGCGGTGCAGCAGCCGCTCGCCGCGATCGCCATGCCCGTACTGCTGGTGGTGGCCCTGCTGGTGGCGTGGGTCGGCTTCGGCCGGCGGAGCCCCGGCCTGGCCTTCACCGCCACCAGCGTGACGCTGGCGCTGCCGGTGCTGCTGGTCGGGGCGACCCTCTGGCCCAACGCGCTGTACTCCACCATCGATCCGGCGGCCAGCCTGACCGTCGCCGACGCGGCGGCCAGCGGGCCGACCCTGCGGCTGCTGACCTGGCTGACGGTGCCGCTCCTGCCGGCCCTACTAGGCTTCCAGGTGATGTTGTGGTGGGTGTTCCGGGGACGGACCGGCGGCAGGGCACCGGTGTACTGGTGATGCATCGGTGAACCGTCGTCCCTTCGACCCGCGTCTGCTGCGCCGGGTCCCCGCGATCCGGCGCCACCTCGCCGTGCTCGCCGGGCTCGGCGTACTCACCGCGCTCCTGGTCATCGCCCAGGCCACCGCGTTGGCCATCCTCCTCGCCACCGCCTTCGACGGGCGGTTGCACCGGGAGGCGCTCGCCGGCCTCGTCGCGGCGGTCGCCGCCCGCGCGGCGGTGGTCTGGGCCCAGGGGGCGGTCTCGGCGCGGGCCGCGGCGACGGTCAAGGCCACTCTCCGCGCCGACCTGCTCGGCGCGGTGGGACGGCACGGGCCGGGCTGGGTGGCCGGGCAGCGGGCCGGACAGCTCGCCACCCTGGCCGGGCGAGGGCTGGACGCCCTGGACGCCTACTTCACCGGCTACCTTCCCCAGCTCGTGCTGAGCGTCACCGTGCCGGTCGCGGTGCTGGCCCGGCTGGTCTTCGCCGACTGGAGTTCGGCGCTGATCGTCCTGGTGACGCTGCCGCTGATCCCGATCTTCGGCGCGCTGCTCGGGTGGCAGGCGCAGGCCGCCACGGAACGGCAGTGGCGTCGCCTCTCCCGCCTCGGCGGGCACTTCCTCGACATGGTGGCCGGGCTGGCCACCCTGCGCGCCTTCGGGCGCTCCCGGGCCCAGGTGGACGTGGTGCGGCGGATGGCCGACGGGCACCGGGTCGCCACCATGCGGACCCTGCGCATCGCCTTCCTCTCCGGGTTGGTGCTGGAGCTGGTCGCCACCCTGTCGGTGGCGCTGGTCGCCGTTCCGGTGGGCATCCGGCTGCTCGACGGCGGACTCACCCTCACCACCGCGCTGCTGGTGCTCCTGCTCACCCCGGAGGCCTACCTCCCCCTGCGGGCCGCCGGCGCCCGGTTCCACGCCAGCATGGAGGGCCTGAGCGCGCTCAACGACGCCTTCGCCGTGCTGGAGGGGGCCGACGCCGCACCCCAGCCCGGTGCGCCCACCCGGGCAGAGGTGCCGGGTGCCCCGGCCGGGTCTGAGGTGCCTGCAGGGGCCCCCTGTTCGACAGAAAGCGGTAACAGGGGACCCCTGCTACCACCCCAGCCCGGTGAGATCCGGTTCGAGGCGGTCACCGTGGCGTACGAGCGGACCACCGCGCTCCGGGACGTCACGCTGACCATCCGCCCCGGCGAGCGGATCGCCGTCGTCGGGCCGAGCGGGGCGGGCAAGAGCACCCTGCTCGGTCTCCTGTTGGGCTTCGTCGCCCCGACCGGCGGGCGGGTCACCGTGGACGGCGTCGACCTCGCCACCGTCGACCTGGACGAGTGGCGTCGCCGCCTGGCCTGGGTGCCCCAACGGGCCCACCTGTTCGCGGCCACCCTGGCCGACAACATCCGCCTCGGCGCACCGGAGACCCGTCCGGAGGCGCTCACCGCCGCGGTCCGGGCCGCCGCGCTGGACGAGGTGGTCGCCGCCCTGCCCGACGGGCTGGAGACCCGGCTCGGCGAACGCGGCCACGGCCTCTCCAGCGGCCAGCGGCAGCGGGTGGCGCTGGCCCGGGCGTTCCTGCGGGACGCCCCGGTCGTCCTCCTCGACGAACCCACCGCCCGGCTCGACACCGCCTCGGAGGCCGTGGTGCTGGAGGCGACCCGTCGGCTCGTCGCGGGGCGTACCGCCCTGCTGGTGGCACACCGCCCGGCGTTGCTCGCCGACGCCGACCGGATCCTGCGGGTGGTCGACGGGCGGGTCGTCGAGCTGACCCGGACCGGGGAGGTGGTCGGATGAGCCGGGACACCGGCCCCGCGCCGGTGGGGGCGACGGGGCGGTTGGGAGCCGAACGGGCCGTGCTGCGGCTGGCCCGGCCGTACCTGCGCCGGTTGCTCGGCGCGGGGCTGCTCGCCACCGCCACCGAACTGGCCGCCCTCGCGCTGATGTCCACCGCCACCTGGCTGCTGATGAGCGCCGCCGGTCGGCCGCCCCTGGACCGGCTGACCGTGGCGATCGTCGCGGTCCGGGCGCTCGCGATCGGCCGGGGCGTGCTGCGCTACACCGAACGGCTCGCCGGGCACGACGCGGTGCTGCGCATCGTCACCGACGTACGCACCCGGGTCTTCGCCACCCTGGCGGCCCGTCGGGGCACCGCCGACCAGCGCTCCGGGGACACCCTCAGCCGGCTGGTCTCCGACGTGGACACCGTCCAGGACCTGATGCTGCGGGTGCTCGTGCCGGGAGCGGCGGCGGCCCTGGTGAGCGTGCTCGCGGTCGGCGGGGCTGCGGTGGTGTCCCCGGCGGCGGCCGGTGTGCTCGCGGTGGGGCTGCTGCTGGCCGGCGTCGCGCTGCCGGTCCTGGCCACGGTGCTGACCCGGCGCGGCGCCGCCGAGGTCGCGCCGCTGCGCGGCGCGCTCGCCTCGGACGCGGTGGACCTGACCCACGGGGCCGCCGACCTGGCCGCCTTCGGGGCGGCCGGCGCGGCCCTGCGGGCGGCGACCGGACGGGCCGACCGGCTCGCCCGGTTGGAGCGTCGCCTCGCCGCGACCGGTTTCGCGGTGGACGCCCTCGGGGTGCTGGTTGCCGGAGCGACCACCGCGGCGGTGGTGGTCGCCGCCCTCCGGGCCGACGTCTCCGGCGTGCTGGTCGGCGTCCTCGCGGTCGGCACGCTCGCCGCCGTGGAGGTGGCGTCGGCGCTGGTCGGCGCCGCCCGGCAGTGGAGCGGGCTACGGGCCGGGCTGACCCGGGTGGCCGCGTTGCTGACCGCCCCGACGGATGCCCCGTCGGGCGGGGACCGGCCGGTGCCCACCGCCGGCCACCACGTACGTCTCGACGGGGTGCGGGTCCGCTACCGGGAGGGTGCCCCACCCGCCCTGGACGGCGTGGACCTCGACCTCCCGGCCGGCCGGCGGATCGCCGTCGTCGGGCCGAGCGGGGCGGGCAAGAGCACCCTGGCGGCCGTCCTGACCGGGGCGGTGGAACCGGACCGGGGCCGGGTGACCCTGGACGGGACCGACCTGTCGGCGTACCGGGTGGAGGAGTTGCCCCGGGCGATCGGTGGTCTGCTGGCCGAGGCGCACGTCTTCCACGCCACCGTCCGGGAGAACCTCCTCCTCGGTCGGGGCGGGGCCGACGACGCGGCGCTCGACTCGGCCGCCCGGGCGGCCGGGCTGCTCGACTGGGTACGCGCCCAACCCGAGCAGTGGGACACCGTGGTGGGCGAGGACGGCGGGCAGCTCTCCGGCGGCCAGCGGCAGCGGTTGGCGCTGGCCCGGGCGCTGCTGGCCGCACCGGGCCTGCTGGTGCTGGACGAGCCGACCGAGGGACTGGACCCCGCCGCCGCCGACGCGGTGCTCGCCTCGACCCTGGCCGCGGTGCCCGCTGACCATTCGGTGCTGCTGATCAGCCACCGGCTCAGCGGCCTCGCCGGCTTCGACGAGGTCGTGGTGCTGGACGCCGGCCGGGTGACCCAGCGGGGGCACCACGACGAGCTGGTGGCGACACCGGGCTGGTACCGCGACCAGTGGCTGATCCAGGTGGCGGCCGAGCAGGGCTACCTGGCCCTGGCCCCCTGACCCGGTCGGCGTGGCCCACCCGGGGCCCGGGGCCACCGACCTGGCTGCCGGCGGCCGGACGGGGTCAGGCGGTCGCCGGCGGCACGTCCGGGTTGAGGAACCGCCCGACGGTCGAGCTGAACTCACGCCAGCCGGCCCGCTCGCCGGCCAGCGCCCGCCGTCCCGCGTCGGTGAGCTCGTAGGTGCGCCGTTCCCGCCCGTTGACCGTGTGCCAGGAGCTGGCCACGTAACCGGCGCGTTCCAGCCGGCGCAACGCCGGATAGGTCGTGCCGGTGGGCAGGTCCAGGCTGCCGCCGCTGCGCACCCGCAGTGCCTCGATGATCGCGTATCCGTGCAGCGCACCGTCCTCGAGCACCGCCAGGAGCAGGGCGTCGAGGTGTCCGTGCAGCGTCTGGCCCTTCACACCACACCACGCTACTGACTCTCCGGGACGTAGCCAACGGGGTGCGGGCACCGGTCCCGCCGGATCGCCCACTAGGGTATGTGCGCAGAGTCACCCGACGGCACGGACTACCGCCGGGTCAGCAGCCCGAAGCACACGGAGGTCAGCGTGGCCCGCCAGTCGCCCCAACGGCCCGACGCCGACGAGCCCCAGCTCGACGAAGCGACCGCAGCGACCGAGTCGGAGGAGGCCGGCGACACCGCCGCCAGCTCCGGCGCGGCGGACCGGTCGCTCTGGGAGGAGCTGCGGATCGATCCGGTGGAGATCGCGCTGCCGGCCGGTTCCGGCTTCACGCTGCGGGCGTACCGGCCGGCGCGGGAGCTGACCCCCACCGACGTCGCCGAGCGGGACGCCGACGACCCGTTCCTGGCGCGTGGCCGGGAGGTCGTCGAGGAGGACGACGACGAGACCGTCGTGATCCTCGACGAGGAGCTCGCCGAGGAGTTCGCCGAGGCCGACGAGGAGGAGAAGCAGTCGGCCCGCAAGGGCGACAAGGCCGAGGCGGACGCCGGGGACGAGAGCGAGGACGAGGACGCCGCCGGCGACGAGGAGGTGCCCGTCTTCCTCAGCCACCGGGGTCGCCTGCTGCTGTTCAAGACGCCCGAGTCCCTGGTCAGCTTCATCCGTTCCGGCGCTCCGCACGACCTGTCCCAACTGGACGGCTGGAATGAACTGTCCGAACGGGTGGAGCCGGCGGACATCGCCCCCCTCGACGAGGACACCTACGAGCTCGACCTCGTGGTGGAGAACCTGCGCGGCGGGCACGACACCTGGGACCCGACCCTGCTCATCGAGGCCGGCGAGGCGGCCCGCGACCTGGCGTACGCGCTGCGGCTCCCCGCCGTGCTCGACATGCTCTCCGCCGGGTCCAGCCTGGACGACCTGGACGAGGCGCTGCGGGCCACGGTCGGCGGCGGGATCGGCGGTTTCATGGGCCGGCGTCGGCTCAAGAAAATCGGTGCCCAGACCGCCAGCCTGGGGTGGCGGACCATTGTCGGGAAGATCTCTGCGGTCGTGGACTGGCGCGACTGAGCTGTAACAGGGAGCATCAGTCTCTGGCACAGAAACCCGGGAGGAGGACGACGCCGTGGCGCTCGTGCGCGTGTACTGCGGTCTTGCCTCGGCCGACTCGGCAGACCGACCGGCTTCGGCCAGTTCGACGCTGACGTCCGCTGTGGTCGACGACGCAGGCCGGCTGCTCCACGTCTGCGAGATCAGCGACGACCCGGCCGGTTACGCCCGGCTGGTGGCGTTGCTCGTGGAACGGTCAGGCGGCCCGAGCGGTGCGGCGATCGCCGCCGACAGTGACGACCACACGGTCACCTCGCTGCTCAGCGCGGCCGGCCGGCCGCTCGCGATAGCCGACGACGACTCCGTCGACGACTTCGCCGAGCGGTTCGCCGACGACGACTCCCTGGAGGAGATGCAGTCGCCGCCGGCCGAGCGTCGGGCGGTCGGGCTGGCCCGGGCCCTCCAGGCCGGCGCGCTCTCGGCGGTCACCCTGCCCGTGCCCCGCGACCTCGCCGGCTACAAGCAGGTCCTCGCCGCGCACGCCGCGCTCGCCAACGGCCGGCACACCGCCGCCGTGGCGCTCCGCGAGGTGCTGCGTGAGCTCTACCCGGCCGCCCTGCGGGCCTACCCCGACCCGGCCGAGCCGGTCTCGTTGGCCGTGCTCGACGCCCTCCCCGAGCCCGGCATGCTGGGCGGCACCGTCGCCCGGGGCCGGGACGTCTCGGTCGCCGCGGACGCCATCGTCGCCCACCTGGCCGCCGACGGGGTGGCCGACGCCGACTCGATCAACGACGCGGTGACCGCGCTGCGGGTGGCCATCGCCGAGACCCCGCGCCGGGCGGCGGTCAGCCGGGCGCTCACGTCGGCGGTGGCCGAGACGGTACGCCAGGCCGTCGCCGCCGTCCGCGCCTGCGACGCCGGGTGCGACGCCTTGGTCGGGGCGCTCCGTGCCCGGGTCAGCGCCCCTTCCCCCGGCCGGCGTGCGGCGCCGTCCGACGAGCGTGCCGAGTTCGGGACCGGTGGCGGGCTCCGCGCGGTCGACCCGGTGCCGCCGCAGCCGACCGGACGCCGCAGCCGACCGGAGCCGGTCGGTGGCACTCCGCCCACCCCACCGCGTCCACTCGGCCCGCCCCCGGTGGCGCCGGCACCGATCGCGCCGCCGCCGTCCGCACCGGCTCCGGTCACCCCGGCCGCCTCGGTCAAACCGCCGGTCAACGGAGTTCCCGGCCGGGGCGATACCCCGGTTCTCCCGGCGGCCCGTCAGGTGGACGGGCCGACGAACCGGCCGGTCTCCTCGCCGCCGCCCCCGCCCGGGATCACCCCGATCGCCCCGGCGCAGCGGGGCAACTCGCCGGCCGACGCGGGTGAGCCGTTCCGCCCCACCCTCACCACGGCCGCGATCAACAGCGCCCGGGCCGAGCGGCAGCGGACCGTCATCCCACCGCGCCCCAAGACCACCGGCGGCGACACCCCGACCGGCGGGTTCGCGGTCACCGACCTCAGCGTTCCGGTGCCGGCGCAGCGTCCGGAGCAGGAGGCTCCGGCACCCGGGTCCCGGGCCAACTGGCCGCTGGTCAACAATCCGGAGGACCCGGCCGACAGTTCGCCGCGCAATCCGGTCGCGCAGTCCGCGCCGGAGCGCGACGACCGGCAGATCGACGCGCACACCGACCCGGGCCGCCCCGAGGGCCGGATCACGCCGCCCTGGCTGGCGGACGACCTGCCCCAGGAGCCGCCGATGCTGCGCCTGGTGGAGCCGCCGCTGCACGACCGGCCGGCCACGCCGGTCGACCGTGGCGCACGCACCGTCCCCCGCCCGGAGCGCGGCGGTGACCGGGTCGACCCGAACGCCGAGCGGAGCGCCCGCCCCTCGTTCGAGGCCCCGACCGACGACCGGACCGTCCTCCATCCCACCGCCGGCTCCCGCTCGGAGAACCCGCCGCGCCCGGAGAACCCGCCGTTGCGCCTGGTGGACCGGAAGGACGCGCCGCCTCTGCCCGAGCGGCCCACCGCCGAACGCCGCCGGCCTCCGATCTCCGACGAGAACGACGGTGACCTGCTCATCTTCGCCCAGGCGAAGTCGGCCTGGTTCGTCGGTCACTCGGACGAGACCGACCTCGACTGGTCCAGCATGGCCGACACCGGTTGGCAGGCCGCCGAGCAGGCCGCGCAGCCGGTCAAGGGCGACGAGACGCCGGCCGGGCTCCCCCGCCGGGTTCCGCAGGCCAATCTGGTGCCCGGCTCGCCGCTGCGCGAGGAGCGTCCGCTGCGGATCGTCCGGGACGCGGCGCGCATCGCCGAGAACACCACCGGCTACTTCCGGGGCTGGCGCCGCGGACAGGAGATCGGCGGGTTCGCGGTGGGTGGCCGCCCCGGTCGTGAGGCGGCCGGCGGCTGGGACTTCACGCGCGATCACGGCGACCGCGACGATGACAGGGAGTACGAGTACCGCTCCGCCGGCTACCGCTCCTGAGCGGACCGGACCGCCTCCCACCTGCGTGTTCACGGCCACAGTAGTTGACGGTCGCTGGTCACGGACGGCAACATTCCCCCGGTAGTGCCGGCGGCGGATGTCGCCGGAGGTGGGAAGGCGGCTCATGGCGACACCGACGTTCGACCCGTCCCGGCTGACCCGCCGGGGTGTGCTCACCACGGCGGCGGCCACCCTGCTGCTGGCCGCCTGTGGCCGGGACGGACAGGCGGACGGCTCGGCCACCCCGGTCGACGGGCCGCAGGAGATCGTCGTCGGGGCGAGCCTGGAGCTGAGCGGTCGGGGCGCGGCGCTGGGTGTGCTCCAGGAGCGGGCGCTACGGATCGCGCAGGACTCGCTGAGCCCGGACGGCCTGCCGGTGGGAAACCAGCGCCGGACCGTACGACTGGACATCCGGGACAACGCGAGCGACCCTCGTCTGGCCGCCCGGCAGGCCGCCGAACTGGTCGGTTCGGCGGGGGTCCACGTCCTGGTCGGCGGGGTGCTCGCCGAGGTCTCGACGGCCATCATGCGGGTGGCCGAGGAACGCCGGACGCCGTTTCTCTCGCTCGCGCCGGGCGACACCGTCGTGGACCCGGCTGCCACCGAACGCACCTTCTTCTACAAGCTCACCCCGGACGCCACCGACGTGGCGTGGCGGCTGGGCCGCCTGATCCGCGCGCAGGGAGCCCGACGGGTGACGTTGGTGGCCGAGGCCGGGCTGCACGGCGACTCGGGCGTACGGGCCGTTCCGGAGGCGCTGCGGGCGGCCGGGGTGGACCTGCTCCGGACGGTCCGGTTGCCCGTCGGTACGACGGGTCTCACCCGCGCGGCGGAGCAGGCGGTGACGGGTGCCCCCGACGCGGTGCTCGTCTGGGGCACCGCCCCCGACTCGGGGACGGCCGCACGGGCGTTACGCCGGGCCGGCCACGACGGGCTGTTCTTCTTCGACGCGGGCGCGGTGGTGGAGGACACCCTGGCCGGCCGGAACGCGGAGGCGGTCGAGGGGGCCTTCGCGGTGCACCCGATCAGCCTGGCCCAGTCCACGCTCACCAACACCACCACGGCAGCGCTGGCCCGCCGGGACTTCGTGTTCCGCTACATCCAGCGGCACGGCGGGTTCAGCGGTTTCGCGCCGTACGCCGCGGACGCCCTGCGGCTGGTCGGCGAAGCCGCCCGGGCGGCCGGCAGCGTCGACCGTGGACGGCTGAACGCCCGCCTCCAGAACCAGGTGACCGAGGGCATCGCCGGGTCGTACGTGTTCACCCCGATCCGGCACGGCGGCATGGAACGCGACTCGCTCGGCGAGTACACCGTCAACCGGGGCAGTTGGGTCCGCATCTCCTGACCGCTGCGGCGTCGTGCCGCCCGGCAGAGACACTGCGGGCGTCGTGCCGCCGGGCGGAGACGACGTACCGGCTCGGGAACGACGTACCGCCCGGTGGCGCGGCCGGAGCCGGCACCGGGCGGTACGCAGGTCGCCTCAGGCCGGCGCGACCGCGCGCGAACGGCGCATGGTGAGCACGTACTCGACCAGCGAGATCAGCACGTGCTTGGTCGACTCCCGCTGTCGGGCGTCACAGGCCACCACCGGCACCTCCGGGGAGATCGCCAGCGCGTCCCGGACGTCCTGCGGGTCGTGGTACTGCATCCCGTCGAAGCAGTTGATGGCGATCAGGTACGGCAGCCGCCGGTGCTCGAAGAAGTCGATGGCCGCGAAGCAGTCGGCCAACCGGCGGGTGTCGACCAGGACCACGGCGCCGATGGCGCCCCGGACCAGTTCGTCCCACATGAACCAGAACCGCGTCTGACCGGGTGTACCGAAGAGGTACAGGATCAGATCACGGTCGATCGAGATACGACCGAAGTCCATCGCCACCGTGGTCGTCGTCTTGCCCGGCACCTGCCGGGTGTCGTCGACGCCCACACCGGCCGAGGCCATGATCGCCTCGGTGGTCAGTGGCGTGATCTCCGAAACCGAGCCGACCAGCGTCGTCTTGCCAACGCCGAAGCCACCGGCGATAACGATCTTCGCCGATGTCACGCGCCCGCTCGACGGAGTCGGCGGCCGGTGCGACATGTCAGAGCCTGCGAAGTCCACTCAGCACCCTCTCCAGCAGTTCAGTGCCCACCGCGTCGTCGGAGTCGTCCAGGATGGTCGGCTCGTGCACCGCGACCAGGCCGTCCGTAGCCATGTCGGCAATGAGCACCCGGGCCACCCCGAGTGGCAGCTGCATCCGCGCCGCGATCTCGGCGAGCGACTGCAACCGTCCGTCACACAGCGCGGCGATGTACTGGTGCTCCCGGCCCTGACCACCGTTGGCGTTCGCAGCGGTCCGACCGCGCACCGTCGTCTCGACGAGCGCCTCCAGCGCGATGTCGAGGCGGGGACGGGTACGACCGCGGGTGACGGCGTATGGACGGACCAGTGCCCCGGTGGGCTCGTCACGATCGACCACGTCGCCGCTCACCTCCTTCCGCGTACCCGCCACCGGCTCGCTCCGGTGGAACCCGTCGACTTTTCCGTTGTCGGTCCGCCGACCCTACGGTCAGCGCCCGTCTCAACCCAGCATTCCTGCGGCGGCGCGCGGCTGCGGGGTCAGCGCGTCGCCGACCCGGTCGACCAGCAGCGCCATTTCGTACCCGACCTGCCCCACGTCGCAGCTCCGGGCGGCGAGCACCGCGAACGACGACCCGTCCGAGATGGACATGAGGAACAGGAAGCCATTGTCCATCTCGACCACTGTCTGGAGCACCGCACCACCCTCGAAGCAGCGAGCCGCTCCCTGGGTGAGGCTGACCAGGCCGGACGCGATCGCGGCCAACTGGTCGGCGCGGTCACGCGGCAGGTCCCGTGACGACGCGAGGAGCAGGCCGTCCGCGGAGACGGCGACCGCATGCGCGACACCGGGCACCCGGTCGGCGAAGTTGGCCAGCAGCCAACCGAGATCCTGCGTAGTTGTCATCCTTCTTGCTCCTTCTGCCTGCTCCCGGCCAGGGGGCCTGAGCCAGACTGCGAGGACTGCTGCCCACCCGGAGTCGCCCCCAGGCCGGACGAGTGGCTGTCAGCGTGGTTGCTTCGGCCGCGTTGCACGCCACGATGGTATGCCGAGAGAAGTCCGCGTACCGCCTCCGGCGTACGTCGTTGCACCGACGTCGTCGGCTTCTCGATGCTGCCCGGCACGAGCTGCGCCATGGGCTTCCGCTTGGGCAGGCCGGTCTGGGTGGTCTCGACCACCGGCACGTCGGTGGCCGCACTGGCGGCACGCCAGCCGTCGTCCGCGGCGGTCTGCCAACCGCCGGGAGGCTGCGGGGTGCGCCGGCCGGCGAGGCTCTCGGCGTACGCGGAACGGTCGCTCCCGTTGGTCGCCGCACCGTTGTCGTGCGACGCGCCTCCGGTGTTCGTTGCCATCGGTGCGTTACCTGTCGTCCCTGCTGGTTCCTTGGCGGCCGGACGGCCCCGTTCGACTGCGGCGAGCTGCTGCGTCTGGGCAGCGTCCGGGCTGCCGAGGGTGACCCGGGCACCACCGACGGCCGTCTCGTCGTTGACCGGTCGCCGAGTGCGGAACCAGGCGGATTCCAGCTCCCGGAAGATCGGCAGTTCCATCGTCTCGTCCGCGTACCGCTGCTGGTCGCGGACCGCCGGGGCCGGTGCGGGATGCCCGGCCGGGTTGGGGTGGCCGACCGGAACGGCCGGTGACTCGCCTGCCGAGCGCGGCACGCGGGGCAGCTCGGTGGTCATGTCGAGCGCAGCGGCGAGCCGCTCGGGCACGGGCGGGGTGGGCACCTCCCGCTCCGTCCCGGCCACCGGCGGCCAGACCGGTGGAGCCGGCGTGGCCGGAGCCGGTCGGGTCGGCGGACCGGACATCGGCGGACCGGAGACCGGCGGGGCCGACACGGGCGGCCCGGAGACCGGCGGGGCCGACACCGGCGGCGGGATCTGCGGGTGGGTGGTGCGCGCCTCCGGGTTCGACGGCAACTGCCGTGGCACCGCGGGTGACTGGCCGAACCCGGCCGGTTCCTCGTCACCGGTCGCGTGCCGCTGCGGCAGCGCGTCCACCTGCTGTCCGTTCGCCGGACGGGGCGTGAAGGCGTCGCCGCCGCTGGCCCGTACGTCCGCACCGGTCAGGTCGGACCAGGCGGGCAGCGGCCGGCCGGCACCTGGGGTGCCGTTGCGCGGCTCCGGCTCGAAGGGCCGCCCACCGAGGGTGACCTGGTTGCCGGAGCCTCCCGGACGGGGAGCCGGTGCCGGAACGTTGCCCAGTGCCGGCAGCGTGCCGACGGTGGGCAGCGGGGCGGCCGGAGCGGGACCGGACGCGGGAAGCGCCGGCGGTTGCTGCACCCGGCCGGAGAGCGCACGTGGCACCAGGACCGTGGTGGGCAGGTCGACCTCGGCGACCGTGCCCCGCTCGGTGCCCGGTCGCAGCTCGACCCGGACCCCGTGCCGGGCGGCCAGCCGGGCCACCACGACCAGGCCCATCATCCGGGAGACCGCGACGTCCACCTGTGGCGGCGTGGCGAGCCGCTCGTTCAGGTCGGCGATCTGCTCGGCGCTGATGCCGATGCCCCGGTCCTCGACGTAGAGCGACGCGCGGTCGCCGACCCGACGGGCCTCGACCATGACCTGGGAGTCCGGCGGCGAGAACGCGGTGGCGTTGTCGAACAGCTCGGCGACCAGGTGGACCAGGTCGTTGACCGCGTGCGCGGCGACCTCGATGTCCCGGTCGATCACACCGAACTCGATCCGGGTGTAGTGCTCGACCTCGGACTGGGCGGCCCGGAGCACGTCGATCAGGGCGGCCGGCTGCCGCTGCACCCGGGTGGAGTCCGCACCGGCGAGGACCAGCAGGTTCTCGTCGTTACGGCGCATCCGGGTGGCCAGGTGGTCGAGTTGGAACAGCTCGGCCAGCCGGTCCGGGTCCTCCTCGCCGCGCTCCAGCCGGTCGAGGTGACCGATCAGCCGGTCGACCAGGATCTGGGACCGGCGGGCCAGGTTGACGAACATGGTCGCCACGGAGGCGCGGAGCGCGGCCTGCTCGGCCGCCGTCCGGACCGCCTCCAGGTGGACGGCGTTGAACGCCTCGGTCACCTGGCCGAACTCGTCCTTGCTGCGCACCGGGAGCGGCTCGGCGATCTGGTTGGCGAGCTGCATCGGGGTGAGCTGGCCGGTGACCTTCGGATCCCGCAGCCGGGCCACCGCCTGGGGCAGGCCGTACTGGGCGATGGAGAGCGCGCCCTGCCGCAGGTCGCGCAGGGAGCGGGCCATCGACCGGGCGACCAGGTAGGCGAAGAAGATCGCCAGAAGCAGCATGCTGAGCAGCAGGCCGGTCTCCAGGAATACCCGGCGCTGCACGTCGGAGCGGAGCTGGTCGGCCAGGCCGATCACGTCGCCGTCGAGCTTGGCCTCCACGGTACGGATCAGTTTGGCGTTGGCGACCATCGCGGCGTCCCACTCGTTCGCCCCGAACGGCGCGCCGGCCATGCTGTCGCTGGTGTTGCCGTTGATCCAGCCGAGGTAGTTCTCGACCTGGCGCTGGTCCGATCCGGCGACGGTCTGCTGGTACAGCTCGGACTCGGCCTGGTTGGCGACCGCCTGGAAGCTCTGCAGGGCCTGCTGCTGGCCGGTGCCGGTGGCGATGTAGTCGGTGCGCAGCACCGGGCTCATCGACCCCTGGATCAGCGCCCGGTGCACCACGACCCGGCGGACCGAGAGGAACTCCTTGGCCCGGGCGCTGGCGGCCACCGCGCGCATCCGCTCGCTCAGGTCGGTGTCCCCGGCGAGCTGGCTGGCCGAGTCCCGGATGTCCAGCAGGTCGTTGATCAGACCCTCGTAGGACCGGGCGGCGTCGGTGAGCGGCAGCCGGTTGTTGAAGACCTGGCTGCGGGTGCCGGGCAGATCCTGCAGACTCTGGTCGATCCGGTCGAGGACCTTCTCCAGGTTGCCGGGGAGCCCGTCGAGCTCGGCCCGCTGCCGGGAGTACGGCGCCCGGGCCCGGTCGACCCGCTGGTGCACCTCGGTGTAGGCCTTGTTGTACTGCTCCCGGGTCTGCGCGTTCGCCCCGAGCAACAGCACCGCGGCGGCCCGCTCGTCCTGGAGGGTGTCGACCAGCTCACCGGAGTGACCGGTGAGGTGCGCCAGGTCGTCGGCGCGGTTGGCGCTGTTGAGCGTGTCAAGGTGGTCGATCAGGCCGTTGGTGCCGACGACCACCGTGGCGATGGTCGGCACGATCATGATGAGGCCGAGCTTCGACCAGATCGGCATGTCGCGGAGCCGACCAGCTGGCCGGCGCATTCGCGACAGGAAGGAGCCCGCCGTCTTTGGTCGTTTGCTCACGTCACCGCCCTCGCGATCTCAGCGTCCGCCGTGTTGCCCCGGGCAACGCCCAGCGACCGACCCGGCGGGTCGGACCTCCGAGATTCCATCACGCCGCCTCTCAAAGAGAAAGCCCAGGCTGTCCCTCGCCCGGGGTGTGATGAGATGTTGAGACTGTTTGATCGCAGCCCGTCTGGCCGGAGTCACCTACCGTAATGAAACCCCCGCACCGTGTCGTCCTGCTCGCCGGCCCTTCGGGCTCCGGAAAGTCCTACATCGCACACCGAACCGGACTTCCCGTGCTCTGCCTCGACGATTTCTACAAGGACGGCGACGACCCCACGTTGCCACGTCGGCACGACCGAATCGACTGGGATTCGCCGCATGCGTGGGATGCCGGCTTCGCCGTGGAAACCATTGCTCGACTGGCTCGTGACGGCAAGGCCGAAGTGCCGGTTTATGCAATCGGCGAAGACCGCCGAGTAGGCACCCGGACGTTCGATCTCGCCGGATCGCCATTCTTCGTCGCCGAGGGGATTTTCGCCGCCGAGATCGTCGCCGAATGCCGTGATCTGGGTCTTCTCGCCGGCGCCTACGCCCTTCGCCGGCCGCGCGGCGCGACGTTCCTCCGCCGGCTCACCCGGGACCTCGCCGAACAGCGCAAGGCACCCAGGGTGCTCCTCCGGCGTGGCCTGACGTTGCTGCGCGAGGAACCGGCGGTGCTGCGCCGGCAGACCGGACTGGGCGCGGAGGCGGCGCGGGCCCGGGAGGTGCTGCGGCGGGTGGCCGCGCTGCTCGCCGGCCACCCCCGCCGGTCCTGATCCCGCGCTCGTACGACCCGGCGGGTTGGTGACGGTCAGAACCGCTCCCGCACGCCGGGTCAGGAGAGCAACTTCGCGTACGCCGGCTTGATCACGTCGTCGATGATCCGCAGCCGCTCGTCGAACGGGATGAAGGCGCTCTTCATCGCGTTGATGGTGAACCACTGGAGTTCCTTCCAGCCGTAGCCGAAGGCGTCCACGAGCAGCGCCATCTCCCGCGACATCGAGGTGCCGCTCATCAGCCGGTTGTCGGTGTTGACCGTCACCCGGAACCGCAGGTCGCGCAGGAGACCGATCGGGTGCTCGGCGATCGACGGGGCGGCCCCGGTCTGCACGTTGGACGACGGGCACAGCTCCAGCGGGATCCGCTTGTCCCGTACGTACGCGGCCAGCCGGCCGAGCTGCGGACGGTCGTCGGTGAGGGCGATGTCGTCGACGATCCGCACCCCGTGCCCGAGGCGGTCCGCGCCGCACCACTGGATCGCCTGCCAGATCGACGGCAGGCCGAACGCCTCACCGGCGTGGATGGTGAAGTGGAAGTTCTCCCGCTGGAGGTACTCGAAGGCGTCCAGGTGCCGGGTGGGCGGGAACCCGGCCTCGGCGCCGGCGATGTCGAAGCCGACCACGCCGGTGTCCCGGTGCCGGACGGCCAGCTCGGCGATCTCCTGGGACCGGGCGGCGTGCCGCATCGCGGTCAGCAGGGTGCCGACCCGGATCGGGTTGCCGGACCGGGCGGCCAGCTCGCTGCCCTCGGCGAAGCCGGCGAGCACCGCCTCGACCACCTGGTCCAGGGTGAGGTCCCGCTCCAGATGCTGCTCCGGGGCGAAGCGCACCTCGGCGTAGACCACCCCGTCGGCGGCCAGGTCCAGGGCGCACTCCCGGGCCACCCGGGTCAACGCCGGGGCGGTCTGCATGACCGCCACCGTGTGGGCGAAGGTCTCCAGGTAACGCTCCAGCGAACCGGAGTTCGCCGCCTCGACGAACCACCGGCCCAGCGCCTCCGGGTCGGTGCTGGGCAGTTCGTGGCCCACCTCGGCGGCCAGCTCGACCACTGTCGCCGGCCGGAGGCCCCCGTCGAGGTGATCGTGCAGCAACGCCTTCGGGACCCTGACGATGTCCTCGTATCCGATCGCGACCATGCTCAGACATTAGTCAGCCCCCGCACGGACCGTACGATGGCCTCCGTGGACCCGGAGATCGTCAACCGGCTGCGCTGTCCGGTCTGCGCCGGGACGCTCGCGCCGGCCACCGCCGGCACCGCGCACGCCCTGCGCTGCCCGCGCGGCCACAGCTTCGACGTCGCCCGGCAGGGGTACGTCAACCTGCTGGCCGGACGCACCCCGCACGCCGGGGACAGCGCCGCGATGGTCGCCGCCCGGGCCGACTTCCTCGCCGCCGGACACTACGACGTGGTCTCGTCGGCGCTCGCCGACGCCGCGGTACGCGCGCTGGCGGAGCACCGACCGGCCGTCGGGCCGCCGACGTCCCCGGCCGAACCGGTGCCGGCCGACCCGACGCCGACCGGCACGGTGCCGACCGGTGGGGCGTACCCGCTGGTGGTGGAGCCGGGGGCGGGCACCGCCCGGCACCTGGCGGCGGTGCTGGCGGCGCGACCGGACGCCGTGGGCCTGGCGCTGGACGTCTCGAAGCCGGCACTGCGCCGCGCGGCCCGCGCCCACCCCCGGGCCGGTGCGGCGCTCGCCGACACCTGGCAGCGGCTGCCGCTGGCCGACGCCTCGGTGGCCGTGCTGCTGAACGTCTTCGCCCCCCGCAACGGGGCGGAGTTCCACCGGATCCTCGACCCGGCCGGCACGCTGCTGGTGGTCACGCCGGTCGCCGAGCACCTGGCCGAGTTGGTCGACGCGCTCGACCTGCTGCGGGTGGACCCGGCGAAGGCCGAGCGGGTGGCCGGCAGCCTGGCCGGTCACTTCACCGAGACCGGCACCACGGAGCACCGGGCGCGGCTGACGCTGACCCGCCCGGAGGTCGAGACCCTGGTGGGGATGGGGCCGAGTGCCTGGCACGCCGACCCGGCCCGGCTCGCCGCACGGATCGACGCCCTGGCGGAGCCGGTCACGGTGACCGTCGCCGTCCGGCTGTCCCGCTACCGCCCGGCCTGACCGGTGACCCGCCCCGGGCTCCGGGGCGGGTGCGAGGCGGGACCGGGTCGGAGCCGCCCGGTCTCAGGTGGAGAGGTCGACCTCTTCCCAGCCGGGGGGCGGGTCGTGGTACGGACCGCGCAGCACCACGGCCCACTCCAACGCCCAGCGACGCTGGCCGATGGCGTGTGAGTCGATCACCCCCGGCAGCGGCAGCCCCTCCCGCTCCGACTCCAGGTACGCCCAGTCCAGGCAGTAGTGCAGGTCGAGCAGGGCCGCCGCGTCGGCGGGATGCTGCGGGGCGACGAGCAGCCGCGCCCGCCACCCGTCGAACGTCTCCCCGCCGGCGATGTTCGGCAGCTTCACGATCAGGTCCTCGTCGACCGGCAGGGACGGGTCGAGCTGCCGGGTCAGGCCGAGCACCCAGGTCAGCGCGAAGAGGGCGTCGTGGTGCAGCACGAACGAGCGGTGGTCGCCCTTGCCGGCGGTGACGAAGTCCCACTCCGGCGGGGTGACCGAGTCCACCAGCCGCGAGTTGAGCAGCCAGCCCATCGCCGCTTCCATCGACATGCCGAAACAGCGGGCCAGGATCAGGTGCAGTACGGCGATCCGCGCCTCGACCTCGACGACCGGCCGCAGTTCGATCTCGTCCCCCGGCTCCCAGACCAGCGGGAAGTTCTCCGGCGGCAGCGGCAGCCCGAGCCGGCTCAGCTCGTCGAGACTCGCCTCCCGGACGGCTCCCGGGTCGGGTGCGGGTACGGCGGTCACCTCGGCCCGCCTCAGGCGATCCGCTCGATCACCAGCGGGGCCACCGACGGGGCGGTCGGGGTGATCCGGACCGCCCTCGCCGCCTCCGCCAGGGCGGCCGGGAGCCGGCCGGCGTCGGAGGCACGCAGCTCGTAGAGGGGTTCACCGGCCCGGACCGGGTCACCGGGGCGCTTGTGCAGCACCACCCCGGCCGGGACGCTGACCGGGTCCTCCTTGCGGGCCCGGCCCGCCCCCAGCCGCCACGCGGCCATCCCGATCGCGTACGCGTCCACGGTGGCGACGAACCCGTCGGCCCCGGCGTGGACCACCTCCACCTCGTCGGCCTTCGGCATCGGGGCGTCCGGGTCGCCACCCTGGGCCCGGACCATCGCCCGCCAGGTGTCCATCGCGCGCCCGTCGGCGAGCGCGGCGGCCGGGTCGGCGTCCGGCAGCCCGGCGGCGTCGAGCATCTCCCGGGCCAGGGCCAGGGTCAGCTCGACCACGTCGGCGGGACCGCCCCCGGCGAGCACCTCCACCGACTCGGTCACCTCGACCGCGTTGCCGACGGCCCGGCCGAGCGGGGTCGACATGTCGGTGAGCAGGGCGACCGTCCGCACGCCGTGCGCGCCGCCCAGTTCGACCATGGTGCGGGCCAGCTCCCGGGCCTGGTCGACGGACTTCATGAACGCGCCGGAGCCGACCTTCACGTCGAGCACCAGCGCGCCGGTGCCCTCGGCGATCTTCTTGCTCATGATCGAGCTGGCGATCAGCGGGATCGCCTCGACGGTGCCGGTGACGTCACGCAGGGCGTAGAGCTTGCGGTCGGCCGGGGCGAGCCCCTCCCCGGCGGCGCAGATCACCGCGCCCACGTCGCGGAGCTGGGCGATGAACTCGTCGTTGCTCAGCGCGGCCCGCCAGCCCGGGATGGACTCCAGCTTGTCGAGGGTGCCGCCGGTGTGACCGAGGCCCCGCCCGGAGAGCTGCGGCACCGCCGCGCCGCAGGCCGCGACCAACGGGGTCAGCGGCAGAGTGATCTTGTCACCGACGCCGCCGGTGGAGTGCTTGTCGGCGGTGGGCCGGTCGACGGCGGAGAGGTCCAGCCGCTCCCCGCTCGCGATCATCGCGGCCGTCCAACGGGCGATCTCCGGGGCGGTCATGCCGCGCAGCAGGATCGCCATGGCCAGCGCGGACATCTGCTCGTCGGCGACCTGCCCCCGGGTGTACGCGTCGACCACCCAGTCGATCTGCGCGTCGGAGAGCACCCCGCCGTCGCGCTTCGCACGGATGACGTCGACCGCCGCGAACCCGCTCATCGTTCTCCTCCCTCGACCTGGCCGGGCCACCGCACCGGGATCTCCATCGGTGGCTCGCCCTCGCCCGCCCAGTAGATGGTGCCGGTGGCGTCGACCACCACCACCCGGGGCGTCCGGGCGTGCCCCCAGGTGATCGCCGCAGCCGGGTCGCCCCAGGTGGGGCCCTCCTCCAGCACACCGGTCTCGGCGCCCACGTCGTCGCCGGCCGACCGCTCCCAGTAGGCCGTCCAGACCTGCTGACCGGCGTCGAGGTCGGGGTGCACGAAGACCGTGCCCCGGCCCCGCCAGGCGGCCAGCCGCTCCGGCACCACCGGCACCGGGGTCTCGCCGACCACCGCCTCCAGGTCGGTCACGTCGAACGCGTGCGGCAGCAGCTCGGCCATCCGCAGCGGACCGCCCTTCGCCTCGATGAGGCACTCCGGGCCGCCGTGCTCCCAGAGCAGTTGCCGGCACCGGCCGCACGGCATCAACGGTTCGCCGGTCGCGTCCACGCAGGAGAGGGCGACCAGCCGGCCACCACCGGTGGAGTGCAGCGCGGAGACCACGCCGCACTCGGCGCAGAGCACCACGCCGTACGCGGCGTTCTCGACGTTGCAGCCGACCACCACCCGACCGTCGTCGACCAGGGCGGCGGCCCCGACCGGGAACCGCGAGTAGGGCACGTAGGCGTGCCGCATGACCTCGGTGGCGGCGGCGCGCAGCCGTTCCCAGTCGATGTCCATGCCGGCGATTCTGCCCCACCCCCGCGACGACCTGCGGCGGGGTCCCGCTCCCGATCGACTCGCCCGCCAGGTCGACCAGCGCCAGCGCCTCACCGCGCCGAAGCAGGCGGACACGTCACGCTCCGTGCCTCCACTGCCGACACGCCGACGACGGAAACGGGCCCGGGGCCGTACCGTCGGATCGGCGACCGGACGCACGTGGGCCCGGAGGGACGCATCCCTCCGGGCCCACGGACGCGGGCGGTCAGCCCTTGATGTACGGCTTGCCGTCGGCGGCCGGCGCGCGGACCTTGCCGACCAGACCGGCCACCGCCAGCATGGTCGCGAGGTACGGCAGCATCGCCAGGAACTGGCTGGGGATGATGCTGTTGATCGCCCCGAGGTAGGTGCCGAGCTGGTCGGCGAAGCCGAAGAAGAGCGCGGCGAGCAGCGCCCCGGTCGGGCTCCAGCGGCCGAAGATCAGCGCGGCCAGGGCGATGAAGCCCTTACCGCCGATCATGTTCTTGGTGAAGGTGTAGAGCGCCAGGGTGTACGACGCGCCGCCGATGCCGGCGACCAGCCCGGCCAGGATCACGTTCCGGTACCGCACCGCCAGCACCTTGACGCCGAGGGTGTCGGCGGCGGTCGGGTGCTCGCCCACCGCCCGGGTCCGCAGCCCCCACCGGGTCCGGAACAGCGCGATGTGGATGACCAGGACCAGGATGAGCCCGAGGTAGAGGAAGATGTTGCCCCGGAACAGCGCCGGCCCGATCACCGGGATGTCCTCCAGCAGCGGGATCGCCCAGGTGTCGAAGCGCGGCGGCTGGTTGTACTTCTCGGTGTCGGTCTGCATCAGCCGCTCGTAGAGGAAGCCGGTCAGGCCGAGCGCGAGCAGGTTCAGCACGATGCCGATGACCACCTGGTCGACCAGGTAGCGGATGGCGAAGACGGCCAGCAGCAGCGAGATGAACGCGCCGCCGAGCGCGGCGGCCACCAGGCCGACCCAGACGTTGCCGGTCATCGTGCCGAACAGGGCACCGGCGAAGGCCCCCATCAGGAGCTGACCCTCGATCGCCACGTTCACCACGCCGGAACGCTCGCAGAGCACCCCGGCCAGCGCGCCGAAGATCAGCGGCAGGGCCAGGATGAAGGTGCCCCGGACGATGTTCACCATCGGCATGAAGTTCTGCCCGGCCGGCGCGGCCGAGACCTGCCAGCAGAGGAACGACGCGACGAAGCCCACCACGCCGACCGCGAGCACGGCGGTGAACCAGCGCTTGGGGATGCCGGCCAGCAGGGCCGCCCCGGCGGCGACGGCGAGCACGCCGAAGAGGATCGCGCCGAGCGTGCCGTCGACGGCCAGCGCGGCCCCCTCGGCGTCCTCGCTGAGCGTGAAGCGCGCCTGCTGGTCGGTGGCGAGCGCGCCGAAAAGGATCGCGGCGAGCAGGCCGAGCGCCAGCAGCACCGCGCCGATCTTGCGGTTCCGCGTCCAGAAGCCCTCGTGGACGGGGGCGACCGCGACGTCGTCGACAGCCATCGTGGACATCAGCTCGGGTCTCCGTTCACGACTGCGGGGCTCGGTGGCTCACTGATCGCGTGCACCGGTCACCAGCCCTTCGCGAGGCTCGTCTGCAACCGGGCGGCGCGCGCCGCCCGGAGGCGGAAGATCGCCTTCACCAGCGCGGGAGCGGCGATGAAGATGACGATCAGCGCCTGGAGCACGGTGACCAGCTCCAGCGAGATCCCGGAGTAGGACTGCATCCGGTTGCCGCCGGCCTGGAGCGCGCCGAACAGCAGCGCGGCGAGCAGCACACCCCACGGCTTCACCCGGCCGAGCAGCGCCACCAGGATGCCGTCGAAGCCGATCTGGGCCACCACCAGCGGGGTCAGCGCGGCGGCGGTGGTGCCGAGCACCATCTGCGCGCCGCCGAGCCCGGCGAGCGCCCCCGCCAGCACCATCAGCAGCGTGTACGTCTTCCCCACGCCGATGCCGGCGGTGCGGGCGGCGTCCGGGTTGGCCCCGACCGCGCGCAGCTCGAACCCGAAGGTCGAGCGGTTGAGCAGCCAGGCGACGAACCAGGTGGCCGCCACCGCGAGCAGGATGCCGGTGTGCACCCGCAGGTCGGCCCCGAGCAGCCGGGGCAGCTGGGCGGAGCCGTCCACCGCGCGGCTGATCGCGTCGGTGCGCTCCGGGTCCTGGACGCCGTTCTGCACGATGATCCAGGAGAGGAAGTAGACGCCGACGTAGTTGAGCATGATCGTGTTGATCACCTCGTGGGCCCCGGCGCGGGCCTTCAGGATGCCCGGGATGAACCCCCAGATGGCGCCGCCGAGCGCACCGGCGATCACCGCGACGACCAGGTGGAGCACCGGCGGCAGCGGCAGCAGGAAGCCGGCGAGGGCGGCGAGGATGACGCCGATCGTCGCCTGCCCCTGGGCACCGATGTTGAACAGGCCGCCCCGGAAGGCGAGCGCGACCGACAGGCCGGTGAAGACCAGCGGAGCGGCGTAGGTCAGCGTCTCGGAGATCGGCGCGAAGACCGGCTCCCAGCCGTTGCTGCCGTTCAGCCAGCCGGAGAAGGCCTCCGGGTCGAAGATCGAGCCCTTGAAGAGGTTGGCGTAGCCCTCGCTGACCGCCGTCCAGCTCGCGTTGATCGCGTCCGACGGGCGGGCGGTGATGTAGCTGTAGGTGGCCAGCACCTCCGGGTCGGAGATGATGATCAGGACCGCGCCGACCAGCATCGCCAGCACCAGCGCGAGCACCGTCACGGTGACCGTGTTGGCGGCCCAGAGGTTGGCCAGGAAGAGCTGGCCGAGCGAGGGTCGCGGGCCGTCCTCGGACCGCTTCACGCCGCCCGGCGTGGTCGTCACCGCGGTGGCCGTCGGGTCGGCGGCCCGGCCGGTGCCGCCGGCCGCGTCACGGGCGGCCTGCTCCGGGGTCGCCGGCGCCTTGTCCGGGGACCCGGCGTCGGGGTTGGGGTTGGTCATGCCTCGTCCTCGTTCACTGGGCCGTCGGGCGCCGGGGTGGCCGTCGCGCCGTCGGTCGTGGCGTCGCCGGACCGGGCGTCGGTGCCGGCCGCCTGGTCCGGGGTGATGCCGGCCATCAGCAGGCCGATCTCCTCGCGCGGGGTGTCCGGGGGAACGATCCCGATGATCCGGCCCCGGTACATGACCGCGATCCGGTCGGCCAGGCCGATCACCTCGTCCAGTTCGCTGGAGACCACCAGCACGGCGGTGCCGGTGTCCCGCTCCCGGATGATCTGGCTGTGGATGAACTCGATCGAGCCGACGTCCACGCCCCGGGTCGGCTGCGCGGCGATGAAGAGCTTGAGCGGCCGGGAGAACTCCCGGGCCACGATCACCTTCTGCTGGTTGCCGCCGGAGAGCGTGCCGACCGGCGCGTCCGCCGAGGAGGTCCGGACGTCGAACTGCGCGATCCGCTCCCGGGCCGACCTGGCGATGGCGTCCGGCTTCAGCGCCAGGCCGGAGGCGAACGGCGGCTGGTCGTAGAGGTCCAGGACCAGGTTCTCCGCGACGGAGAACTCCTTGACGATGCCATCCACGCTACGGTCCTCGGGGACGTAGCCGACCCCGGCGCGGAGCACCTTCTTCGGTGACCAGCCGTCGATCCGCTGCCCGTTGAGCGAGACGCCGCCGGCGAGCGCCGGCCGCAGTCCCATGACCGCCTCGACCAGCTCGGTCTGCCCGTTGCCCTGCACGCCCGCGATGCCGAGCACCTCGCCCGCGTGGACGGTCAGGTCGACGCCGTCGACCGCGCGGACGTCCCGGTCGTCGTCGACGACCAGGCCGGCGACCTCCAGCACGGGGGCGCCCGGCTGCGCCGGTTCCTTCTGCACGGTCAGGTGCACGCTGCGGCCGACCATCAGGGCGGCCAGTTCGTCCCGGCTGGCGCTCGGGGAGGCGGTGCCGACGGTCTTCCCGCGCCGGATCACGGTGATCCGGTCGGCGATCGCCTTGACCTCGCCGAGCTTGTGGGTGATGAAGACGATCGACTTGCCGGCCGCCTTGAGCGACCGCATGACGGTCAGCAGTTCCTCGGTCTCCTGCGGGGTGAGCACCGCGGTCGGCTCGTCGAGGATGAGCAGGTCCACCTCGCGGGTGAGCGCCTTGACGATCTCCACCCGCTGCTGGATGCCGACCGGCAGGTCCTCGACCACCGCGTGCGGGTCGACCCGGAGGTTGTACTTCTCGGAGACCTCGGCGACCTCCCGGCTGGCCCGGCGGCGGTCGAGGAAGCCGGCCAGTCCGCCGCGCACCTTCTCCGCTCCGAGCATCACGTTCTCGGCCACCGTGAAGACCGGCACGAGCATGAAGTGCTGGTGCACCATGCCGATGCCGGCCGCGATCGCGTCCGAGGGCCCCCGCAGCTTGAGCGGCTTCCCGTCGACCAGGATCTCGCCCTCGTCGGGCTGGTAGAGCCCGTAGAGGACGTTCATCAGGGTCGACTTGCCCGCGCCGTTCTCGCCGAGCAGGGCGTGAATCTCTCCAGGCTCCACCGTCAGGTCGATGTGGTCGTTGGCGACCAGATCACCGAACCGCTTGGTGATGCCGCGCAGTTCGAGTCTCAGCGCAACCTCCTGGAGTGCGTACGTGGGTGCGACCTGGTCGGGCGGGGTGGCCGTCGGCCGCGTGGTGGGGGGCGTCGGTGCAGATCGGCCGCTCCGGCGGCAGGGGTTCGTATCCGTGCCGGCCGGAGCGGCCGTCGTGGTACACGACCGCCGGTCACCGCTGAAGCGGTGACCGGCGGCGGGTCACTTCGGCTGGGCCGGCGAGGTGACCTGGACGGTGCCGGCGGAGATGTCGGCCTTGAGCTTGTCCAGCTCGGCCTTCAGCTCGGCCGGGACCTGGCTGTCGAAGTCGTGGAACGGCGCGAGCGAGACACCGTTGTTGGCCAGGGTGCCCAGGTAGCCCGGGGCGGCCTCCAGCTTCTCGCCCTTGGCCGCCTTGACCACGGCCTCCTTCACCGCGTCCGGGATGTTCTTGACGACGGTGCTGATGATCGCCGGGCAGTTCGGGGTGCTCTCGCAGCCGTCGACGTCCACCCAGATGGTGTTGTACTTGCCGCCGCTGGCCTGCGCGGCGGCGGTGGTGCCGAGGCCGGCGCCACCGGCGACCGGCATGACGATGTCGGCGCCCTGGGCGACCAGGGTGTCGCCGACCTTCTTGCCCTCGTCCTGCTTGACGAAGTCGTTGGTGAACGAGCCGTTCTGGGTGGCCTTGTCCCAGCCGAGCACCTGGACGGTGGCGCTCTTGGTCTTGTTGTAGTGGGCCACGCCGTCGGCGAAGCCGTCCATGAAGATGGTCACCGGCGGGATCTTCATGCCGCCGTAGGTGCCGACCTTCTTGCTCTTGCTCATGCCGGCCGCCAGGTAACCGGCGAGGAAGCCGGCCTGCGCGGTGTCGAACTGCATCGGGTAGACGTTGGTCTCCGGCACCTTCGCGTCGACGATGCCGAACTGCTGGTTCGGGTTCGCCTTGGCGGCCTTCGAGGTGGCGTCGCCCATCAGGCCACCGACGGCCAGGATGAAGTCGCACTTCTGGTTGACGTACTGGGTCAGGTTCGGCTCGTAGTCGGCCTCGGCCTTGGACGCCACGTACTTGGTCTCGATGTTGCTGTTCTCCGCCTTGGCGGCCTCCAGGCCCTTCCAGGCCGAGGTGTTGAACGACTTGTCGTCGATACCGCCGACGTCGGTCACCATGCAGGCGGTGTACTTCTCGCCACCGTCGCCGGCGCCGTTGTTGTTCTCCTCCGGAGCCTCACCGCACGCTGCGGCACCGAGCACCAGCCCGCCGACCGCGAGGGCCGAGACGACCCGCATCCCACGCACAGAGCGCAAGACGACTCCCTCCCCATCGCCACCGCTTCACCGGCGGTGACAGTCATCAAGCCGGCCTGCGCCTTGCCGCCGGCGTCTCACGTTACGGACGCGAAGCGTAGCCGCACGCCCTCCCGCCGGCCGACAATCGTGCACGACTGTTGAACGGCTGTTACCGCTACGTAACCGTCGCGTGCGGCAGGTCACTCGCCGGGTTCACGGTAACCCGCCGGGCCGTTGCCGGACGCCGGCTTCCACCCGGCGTCCGACCAGCCGGACCGTCACCGCCAGAAGACCGCCACCGCCGCGTTGACCAGGGTCAACCCGACGATTGCCAGGAAGTGCCCCCGGTTGACCGCCTCCCGCTTCCGGGAGAAGAAAACCATGACGAAGATGAGCAGCGCGAGCACCAACTTGGTAACAAGCTTCGCCGGTGCCGGTTCGTCACCGTCCCGCAGCGGGGCGGAGAGGCCCAGCCCGGTCACCAGTTGGATGATCGATCCCCAGAGCATCGCGGGATTGATCCTGATCCGTCCGGAGGCGAGCTGGGCGATGGCGCCGCCGAGCAGCAGCGCGAACCCGATCAGGTGGGCATAGAGGAGTACGAGCCGGATAGCTTCCACGACGCACATCCTCCCCCATCAACGACACGTCGTAGTAGCCACCCCTGGGGCGATTCGTGGTTGCAGGGGGCCCTTCCTCGGCAAAATGCGGTAGCAAGGGCCCCCTGCAACCACCCGGGCGGGCGTCAGCCGGTAACGGTCGCCGGCTGAGGGCGGTGGGTGGGGTCGGGGAGCGGGCGGGGCGAGTCCGCCGGAGCGCGCCGGACGAGCAGGGTCAGTCCGACTCCGATCACCGCGTAGCCGGCCAGTGTGGCGAGCGCGTGACCGGCGCCGGCGCCGTCGAAGAACGCGGCCGAGCGGAGCAGGGTGCCCCCGGCGCCGGCCGGCAGCCACTGCCCGACCGTGCCCCACGGTTGCGGCAGCAGTTCGGGGGCGGCGGAAACCGCCGAGAGCGGGTTGCCGACCAGGAACACCAGCAGCGCGCCGAGACCGATCCCGGCTCGTCCGAGCAGCGCGGCGAGGCCCGCGACGGTGGCGGACGCGGCCAGCGCGAACAACCCCATGGCACCCGCCTCGGCGAGCAGGCTGCCGTCGAGGACGCCCAGCCAGCCGTGCAGCACGAGCACGCCGCCCGCCCCGGCCAGCACCGCGTAGCCGAGCAGGCCGACCAGCCGGGCGACGCGCCCGGCGACCAGGAGGGCGAGCGCCGCCCCGGCGACCAGGCTGGTCAGCGTGAGCGGCAGGAACCCGGCGGCGAGACCGGTGCCACGCGGGTCGTCGGGGTCGGCGGGCACCACCTCCACCACGGGCACCGGTCGGCCCCCGGCCAGGCCGCCGACCGCCTCGGTGAGCAGCGCGGCGACCGTGGGGCTGGCCGCGGGCGCGGTGTGCAGCGCCAGCCCGTCCGGGCCGACGACCAGGGCCGCGTACGCCTCGCGGTCGCGGAGGGCCTCGTCGGCCGCCGCCGCGTCCGGACGGGTGGTGACCGCGAAGCCACCCGGCCGTACGGTGCCCAGCCGGGCGACGAGGTCGTCCACGGCGGGGGCCGGCCCGGCGACGACGACCGGCAGGTCACGCGGGGCCAGGTTCGCCGCCGGAGCCGCGAACAGGGGTACCAGCAGCGCCTGCACGCCGACCACGAAGCCGGCGACCAGCAGGGCGAGCATCAGGGGTGACCGGGCACGCATCTCCCGCTCCTTCCAAAACGAACGCTCATTCTCTTTAGAGTTCGAGACTCCTCCCCCGGTGACGAAAAATCAAGAACGAACGTTCGCTCTACAATGTGTGGCGTGCCCCGCGTCTCGGAGGAACACCTCGCCGCCCGCCGCCAGCAGATCCTCGACGCGGCCCGGCGCTGCTTCCTGCGCAACGGCTTCCACCAGACCACGATGCAGGACGTGATCACCGAGGCGGGGCTCTCGGTGGGCGCGGTCTACCGTTACTTCCGCAGCAAGAACGACCTGATCGCGGCGATCGCCGAGTCGGTCGTCGGCGGCGCCGGCCGGATCTTCGCCGAGCTGGCCGAGGTGGAGCCACCACTCCCGGTGATCGAGGTGTTGAGCCGGGCGCTGGACTACGTCGACACCCACACCGGTCCCGACGGCCAACTCCGGATCGGCATCCAGGTGTGGGCGGAGTCGCTGCGCGAACCCGCCCTGGCCGAGTTGGTCGCGTCGAAGTACACCGGCATGCGCGACCACTTCGCGGTGCTCGTCCGGCGCGCCCAGCGCAGCGGCGAACTGCCCGTCGACGCGGACGTCGAGGGAGTCGCCGCCGCGCTGTTCGGCATGATCCTCGGTTACCTGCTACAGCGGATCCTCACCGGTCGCCCGGACCGGGCCGTCTACCTCGCCGGCGTCCGGGCCCTCCTCGCCGACGCCTGACCCCGGCCCCGGCCAGGGCAGCACCGGCGGCAGACCGGTGGCCGGGCCTCACCCCTGGCGCCAGACCTGGAACGTGGGGCCGTCGCCGGGGAGGGTGACGGTGCCGTCGGCGGCCGGACGCAGGGCCGGCGCACCGCCGTACACGTTCTCGGCAGCGGGCAGGCCGGCGAGACGGACCGGACGGCCGGGGGCCCGACGGGCCAGCACCACGGCGGTGTCGTCGACCGTTTCCCGGGCGAAGACCAGCGTGTCGGCGTCGGCGTACAGCCAGCGCAGGCCACCGTGGCGCAGCGCGGGCTCCGCCCGGCGCAGCGCGATCAACGACCGGTACGTCTCGAACGTCCGGGTGTCCCAGGTCTCCGGCCGGTGCCAGGGCATCGGGGTACGCGACCCCTCCCCGTTCGTGCCGGTCAGCCCCAGCTCGTCCCCCGCGAAGATCATCGGAGTGCCGGGCATGGTGGCGAGCAGTCCGGCGGCGACCTCCTGCCGGGCCGCGTCCCCGACCACGGTGCGGATCCGGGCCGAGTCGTGCGAGCCGAGCAGCTGCCACGAGTGGGTGTACGACCGCCAGGACACCAGCGACCGGTAGGTGTTCATGGTGGCGAGCACCGCGTCCGCGTCCCGCCGGACCACCCCGCCGGGGGTGCCGAGGAAGTTCGGCAGTGGCTCGTCCCCGGCGCGCAGCCAGCTCCACACCGGGTCGGTGAAGCCGACGTAGTTCATCGTCCCGTGCCAGCCGTCCCGGTCCAGGTCGCCGGTGTGGTCGTGACCGTGTTCGGCCATCACCAGGGCGTCCGGGCGGGTGTCGGTGGCGACCGCCCGCAGCAGCGCCGCCACCTCGTGGGTGTACGCGTCGGTGCCCCGCCGGCCGGTCATGTTCGCCACGTCCACCCGCCAGCCGTCCAGCCCGTACGGCGGGCGCAGCCAGCGCCGCAGCAGCGAGTCCGGGTCGGTGGCGAACCGGCGGCGCAGCTCGGCGCTGCCCCAGTTCAGCTTCGGCAGCGACCGGACCCCGTTCCAGGACTCGTACGACGGCTCCAGGTCGCGGCGCGGCGTCAGACGCGCCGAGCTGGAGTTGTCGCAGCCGTCCGCGTCGAAGTAGTACAGCTCCCGCTCGGGGGCGTGCGCGTCGGCGCGGGCCCGGGTGAACCACTCGTGCCCGTCGCCGGTGTGGTTGCTGGTGATGTCGCCGAGCAGCCGCCAGCCCCGGGCGTGCACCGCGTCGGCGAGTCGGGCCAGCGCGGCGTCCCCGCCGAGGAGCGGGTCGATCCGGTCGAAGCCGGCCGCGTCGTACCGGTGGTTGGAGCGGGCCGGGAAGACCGGGGTGAGGTAGACGGTGTTGACCCCGAGCCGGTCCAGGTGGTCCAGGTGTTCGGTGATCCCGTCCAGGTCACCGCCGTAGAACTGGTACGGCGTCTCCGGGCCGCGCCCGACGACCGGGGTGTCCCAGTCGCAGGGGATCGCCCAGTCCGGGGCCGTCCGGGACGCCGCCGCCGCCGAACGGGCGAACCGGTCCGGGAAGATCTGGTAGATCACCGCGTCCCGGGCCCAGGCCGGCGGCGGGTCGTACGCGACCAGCCGGAAGTCGGCGTGGTCGGGCACGTCGTGGTCGACCGGCCCGGCGGCGTTGAGCCACCGGTAGCCGCGCCGGCCGGTCAGCATGAAGCGGTAGTTGGTGACCGGGTTGCGCACGTCCACCTGGGCCCGCCACCAGACGGTGTCCCCGTCGGTGTGGTCGACGGTGGCCTCGGCGAAGCGCGGCTCCCCGTCCGGGGTGGTCCGTACGTGCACCTGGCGGACGTCGGCGCCGGCCGGCACGCGGACGAGGACCGGCACGGTGTCGCCGAGTTCCGGGGCCTGCTCGGGCACGTAGCGGGCGGATCCGTCGTGGTGCGGTGCGACGGGATGGGACATGGACATGGTCGGCCCTTTCCGGGTCGGGTACGGGGAAGAGGCGAACTGCCCGCCGGGTCGGTCGACCCGACGGGCAGCTCTCGACTGCTCCGGTGTACGTCGTCGCCGACGCCCTTGCCGGTGGGCTGTGGTCAGCCCTTGACCGCTCCGGCGGTGAGGCCGGAGACGATGTAACGCTGGACGAGCTGGAAGACCAGCACCGTCGGGATCGCGGTGAGCAGGGTGCCCGCCGCGAAGATGCCGAAGTTGTTGTTCCGCTCGCCGGCCACCAGTCCGAACATGCCGACCGCGAGGGTCTTCGACTCGGCGCTGGTGAGGAACACGTTCGCCATCAGGAACTCGTTGATCGTGCCGATGAAGGCGAGCAGACCGGTCACCGCCAGGATCGGCGCCACCAGCGGCAGCATGATCCGGAAGAAGACCTGGGCGTGCGAGGCGCCGTCCATGGTCGCCGACTCGTCCAGCTCCCGGGGGAGCGTGTCGAAGAAGCCCTTCATCAGCCAGGTGTTCACCCCGAGCGCTCCACCGAGGTAGAGCAGGAGCAGGCCCCACGGGGTGTTGAAGCCGATCGCCGGCCAGAGGTCGGTGACCGTCGTGAAGATCAGGAAGATCGCCACGATCGCCAGGAACTGCGGGAACATCTGGATCAGCAGCAGCGCGAGCAGCCCCGGCCGCCGGCCGGCGAACCGCATCCGGGAGAACGCGTACGCGGCCAGTGCGGAGAGGAAGACCGACACGAAGCTGGCCACCCCCGCCACCAGCAGGGAGTTGAGGAACCACCGCTCGAACGCGGTCCGCTCGAACAGGCCGGTGAAGTTCTCGAAGGACACGCCCTCGGTGGGCACCAGACCGGTGGAGCTGAGGGTGCCCAGCGGGTTGAGCGCGGCGGAGAGCACGAACAGGATCGGGAAGAGACTGAACACCACCGCGAGCACCCCGACCAGGTGCCGCCAGCCGACCTGGGCGAACCAGCGGCCCCGGGGTCGGCCGGCGTTCCGGTTGGTGACCGGTGTCTGTGCGACCGTCACGAGTACACCTCCTCCTGCTGCCGGGTGCGTCGGAAGCTGACCGCCGAGACCACCGCCACGATGGTGAAGATGAAGATCGACACCGCCGCCGCCAGGCCGTACTCCGCGCCCTGCGCGCCGAAGGCCAGCCGGTAGGTGTAGGTGATCAGCAGGTCGGTGGCGCCGCTGGTCGGGTTGTCCGCCGGGAACGGTCCACCCTCGGTGGTCAGGTAGATCGCGTTGAAGTTGTTGAAGTTGTACGCGAACGACGCGATCAGCAGCGGGGAGAGCGCGACCAGCAGCAGCGGCAGCGTGACCGACCGGAACGACTGCCAGGGTGACGCCCCGTCGACCGAGGTCGCCTCGGTCAGTTCCCGGGGGATGGCCTGCAACGCTCCGGTGGCGACCAGGAACATGTACGGGTAGCCGAGCCAGAGCTGCACCAGGATCACCGCCACCCGCGCCGACCAGTCCTGCCCGAACCAGTCCACGCCGAGGCCGAACAGGTTGTTGATCAGGCCGAAGTCGGTGTTGAACATGTCCCGCCAGACCAGCAGCATCGCGAACGACGGCATCGCGTACGGCAGGATCAACAGGACCCGGTAGATGTTGGTGCCACGCATCCGGGGCGAGTGCAGCGCCAGCGCGATGGCCATGCCGAGGACGAAGGTGAGCCCGGTGGAGCCGAGCGCGAAGGCGAAGTTCCAGATCAGCGTGCCGAAGAACGGGCCGGAGATGTTCGGGTCGGTGAGCACCCGGCTGAAGTTGCGCAGCCCGACGTTCACCTTCCAGCCCTGGGCGAGCCGCTCGCCGTCGGCGGCGACGAACGCGCCGGTCTCGGCGTCGGCCGTCCAGGTCCTGCCGCTCTCGGTGTCCCGGATGCAGTCGCAGCCCTCGTCGTACGCCCGGACCGCCTTGCCCTCGTAGGCGCGGGAGAGGCCGGACGAACGCAGCGCGCCCGACTCGGTCGGCACCACCAGCCCGGTGATCTCCGCGCTGCGCGCGCTGGCCTGACCGAAGTTGAGCACGGTGTAGCCCTCGGCCGCGGTGACCTTGCCGCCGGTGGCGACGGTGACGTCCGCCGCGTCCAGCTCCCGCAGGCCGTTGGCGTCACCGGCGGAGACCTTGCCGCTCTGCGGGTCGCTGACCAGGAAGACCAACGGGCCGGTGGCCGGGTCGCCCTGGGTGGCGACGGAGAGGGCGTACTCGGTGGAGCCGGGCACCTGCTTGACCGAGGCGGTCTGGATGGCGACGATCGCGTCGTCCTTGGTGCCCCGGTGGCCGTCGCCGAAGTTGGTGAACGCGGTGCTCGCCGTGTAGAGCACCGGGAAGATCTGGAACGCGATCAGGAAGAGCGTGCCGGGGACCAGGTACTTGGCCGGGACGTGCCGGCGGCTCAGGTAGAGGTAGAACAGGCCGGCGGTGGTCGCCAGCAGCAGGGCCAGTCCGGCCCACTTCTCGGCCTCGATGAGCGGGAAGGCCGCCCAGACCGCGATCCCGGCGGTCAGCCCGAGCAGGACCACCTTCACCGCGAGGCCGGTGGCGGTGATCGGCGTGTCGGTGCGCGCGGCGCGGCGCGTGCGCGCGGGCCGGGAGCCGGTGGGCTCCCGGCCCGGGGTCTGTGTGCCAGACCCCGAGCCGGACAGCGACGTGCTCATTACTTGATCTGCTCGGAGATCGTCTTACCGGCGGCGGTGATGGTCTTCGCCGGGTCGGCGCCACCGATGATGGCGGCCTCGGCCTTGCCGAACGGGTCCCAGATCGCGGCCATGGCCGGGATCGCCGGGAGCGGCTGGCCGTTCTTGCCGGCCTCCTGGAACTTGGCCAGGTCCGGGTCGCTGCCCTTGACCTGGTCGAGGGCGGCGGTCAGCGCCGGCGGGCGCGGCTCGGCGTTGTAGAGCGCCACGGCCAGGTCGGAGGTGGTGACGTGGTTCGCGACGAACTCCTGGGCCAGGGCCTTGTTCTTGCCCTTGGCGGCGACGTAGAACGCCTGGACACCCACGAACGGCTGGGCCTCCTTGCCACCGGCGAAGCCGGGGACCGGGGAGATGTCGTACTTGATGCCGGCCTTCTTGGCGTCGGTGATGGCCCACGGCCCGGAGACCAGGAAGGCGCACTTCTTGCCGGTGAAGGTGGCGATCGAGTTCTCGCCGGTGATCGAGCGCTTGAGCGCGCCCTCGCCCTTCTCGCCCAGCTTGGCGATCTTCTGGAACGCCGCGATCGACTCCGGCTTGCCGACGCCCAGGTCCTTGGGGTCGTAGTCGCCGTTGGCCGCGGTGCCGAAGAGGTAGCCGCCGGCCGAGGTGTACAGCGGGTAGATGTGGTAAGCGTCGCCGTTCTGACCGGACTGGAGGCAGAGGATCTCGGTGGCCTTCTTCTCGGCCTTGAGCTTCTTGCCGGCGGCCACGAGGTCCTCGATGGTCTTCGGCGCCTCGGGGGCCAGCTCGGTGTTGCGGATCAGCGCCAGGTTCTCCATCGCGTACGGGACGCCGTAGAGCTGGCCGTTGAAGGTGACCGCCTTGACGGCGGTCTCGTTGAAGGCGCTCTTCTGCTCGGCGGCGAGCTGTACCGGCTCGATGGCGCCGTTCTGCACCATGTTGCCGATCCAGTCGTGCGCGCCGACCACGACGTCCGGGCCGCTGCTCTGCTGGGAGGCGGTCACGAAGTTGGTCTGGAGGTCCTTGGAGACGGCCTCGACCTTGACGGTGACGCCGTTCTCCTGGCCGAACTTCTCGGCGAAGGGCTGGAGGGCGGCGGCCCGCTTGTCGTCGGCCCAGATCACCAGTTCGCCGCCGGAGGCCTTGGCGGACTCCTTGGCGGCCGGCTCGTCGCTGTTGTCGCTGCCGCCGCAGCCGGACGCGGCGAGCGCCAGGGCGACGGCGGCGACCACACCCGCGGTACGGATGCGCATCGGTACTCCTGTCGTCATGGCAGGCCCGCCCGGGGGAAGGGCGGCCCGCCAGGGTAAACATCGGTAGAATTTCGTGCCAACCGGCGCAGTGCCGCGCCGCTGCTCTCGCGTGTTGCGGGGACGTTAGCAAGAGGTTGCAGATAATGGAAGGGCTTGCAGAAGTGTTCGCAAGAAGTTGCGGTTGAGCTAGAGTGCGGCCCATGCGCGCTCGACTGTCCGACATCGCCCAACAGGCCGAAGTCAGCGAGGCCACGGTGTCGCGGGTGCTCAACGACCGCCCCGGCGTGGCCCCCGAGACCCGGCAGGCCGTGCTGACCGCCCTCGACGTGCTCGGTTACGAGCGTCCCGCCCGGCTGCGCAAGCGCAGCGCCGGACTCGTCGGCCTGGTCGTGCCCGAGCTGGACAACCCCATCTTCCCCGCCTTCGCGCAGACCATCGAGTCGACGCTGGCGCAGAGCGGGTTCACCCCGGTGCTGTGCACCCAGACCCCCGGCGGGGTCACCGAGGACGAGTACGTCGAGATGCTGCTGGACCGGCAGGTCTCCGGGATCGTCTTCGTCTCCGGCCTGCACGCCGACACCGCCGCCAACCACGACCGGTACCGTGCCCTGATCGGCCGTCCGCTGCCGATCGTGATGATCAACGGGTGGGCGCCGGGCATCGCGGCGCCCTTCGTCTCCTGCGACGACCGGGAGGCCACCGAGCTGGCCGTGGCGCACCTGGTCGCCCTCGGGCACCGGCGGATCGGCCTGATCACCGGCCCGGACCGGTTCGTGCCCGTGCAACGCCGGGTCGCCGGCTACAAGGCCGCCATGCGGCGTCTGGTCGACCTGGACGACACCGAGCTGGAGCCGCTGGCCGAGCTCTCCCTCTTCGGCGTGGAGGGCGGCGAGGCCGCCGCCACCCGGCTGCTCGACCGGGGCGTGACCGGCATCGTCTGCGGCTCCGACCTGATGGCGCTGGGCGCGATCCGGGCCGCCCGGCAGCGCGGGCTCTCCGTCCCGGCGGACCTCTCCGTGGTCGGGTACGACGACTCCCCCCTGATGGCCTTCACCGACCCGCCGTTGACCACGATGCGGCAGCCGGTGGTGGCGATGTCGGTCGCCGCCGTGCGGGCCCTGGTCGACGAGATCAACGGGCACGGTGCCCCGCACTCGGAGTACCTCTTCCGCCCGGAACTCGTGGTCCGGGGCTCCACCGCGGTCGCCCCGGCCGACGCGACCCGACCCGGGCCGCCCCCGGCCCGCCAGCGTCCGGTGCCCCCGGCGCTGGCCGTACCCGCCTGAGGGGACCGCCCGGGGCCGGCGCGCGCCGGCGGATGACGGCAACCCGCGACATTTCTTGCGCAAGTCCTGCTTGACTCTTGCAGCGCCGGGCCGGCATTCTGCACCCACAACCGCGCCCGCACCGACTCCGTGCGGTGCGTCGCCGTCCCGCGCCACAGAACGGGGTACGCCACCGTGACCGCCACCCACCCGACGCCGTCCGCCACCGACCTCGACTGGTGGCGCTCTGCGGTCGTCTACCAGGTCTACGTCCGCAGTTTCGCCGACTCCAACGCCGACGGCGTGGGCGATCTCCAGGGCATCCGGGAACGCCTGCCCTACCTGCGGGACCTGGGCGTGGACGCGCTCTGGCTGACCCCCTTCTACACCTCCCCGATGGTCGACGGCGGCTACGACGTGGCCGACTACCGCGACGTCGACCCGATGTTCGGCAACCTGACCGACTTCGACAACATGATCAACGACGCGCACGCCCTCGGCCTGCGGATCATCGTGGACCTGGTGCCGAACCACACCTCCGACGCGCACGTCTGGTTCCAGGCCGCCCTCGCCGCCGGCCCCGGCTCCCCGGAGCGGGAGCGGTACCTCTTCGCCGACGGCCGGGGCGCGACCGGCGAGGAGCCCCCCAACGACTGGGAGAGCATCTTCGGGGGTCCGGCCTGGACCCGGGTCGCCGACGGCCAGTGGTACCTGCACCTGTTCGACCCGGCCCAGCCCGACCTGAACTGGCGGCACCCCGAGGTCCGCGCCGAGTTCGAGGACATTCTGCGGTTCTGGCTCGACCGGGGCGTGGACGGATTCCGGATCGACGTGGCCCACGGCATGATCAAGCAGGAGGGGCTGCCGGACGTCGGGTTCAGCACCATGACCACCGGCCAGCGGCAGGTGGAGCTGCTCGGCAAGGGGCGGCTCCCCTACTTCGACCAGGACGAGGTGCACGACATCTACCGGTCCTGGCGGCCGATCCTGGACAGCTACCCGGGCGGCCGGATGGCGGTGGCCGAGGCGTGGGCGGAGACCCCGCAGCGACTCGCCCGCTACATCGGCCCGGACGAGCTGCACCAGGCGTTCAGCTTCGACTTCCTCGACGCGACCTGGTCGGCCGACTCGTTCCGCAAGGTCGTCGACACCGCCCTGGCCGAGTCGACCATCGTCGGCGCGCCCACCACCTGGGTGCTCTCCAACCACGACAAGAAGCGGCACGTCACCCGCTACGGCGACGGCGAGGTCGGCCTGCGCCGGGCCCGCGCCGCCACCCTGCTGATGCTCGCCCTGCCCGGCTGCGCGTACATCTACCAGGGCGAGGAACTGGGCCTGCCGGAGGTGCTCGACCTCCCGGACGAGCTGCGACAGGACCCGTCGTTCCTGCGCACCGGGGAGAGCCGGGACGGCTGCCGGGTGCCGATCCCGTGGAGCGGCCAGCTCGCCCCGTACGGCTTCGGCCCGGCCGGCAGCGAACTGAGCTGGCTGCCGGCCCCCGCCACCTGGGCCGCCCTCTCGGTCGCCGCCCAGACCGGGGTGCCCGACTCGACCCTGGAGCTGTACCGCACCGCGCTGCGGATCCGGCGCGACCACCCGGCGTTGGCCCTCGGCGACGGCGGGATCACCTGGCGGGAGACCGCCCCCGGCGTGCTGGCGTTCAGCCGCTCGGCCGGCGACGTCGAGCTGACCTGCGTGGTCAACCTCAGCGGCGCCCCGGCGCGGATCAGCGGGTACGGCACTCCGCTGGTGGCCAGCGCGCCGCTGACCGGCGAGGGTGACGGGCATCTCCTGCCGATCGACGCCGCGGTGTGGTTCGAACGGCCCCTGGTCGGGTAGACCTGATCTCACCTGGTCGTTCGCCGTGCTCCGCGCCGGCGGGCGACTGGGGCTGACGACCCCTTGTGGTGGGGGGTGAGGGCACCGGCGCCCCGGGGCACGTTCCCCGGGGCGCCGGTGTTCGTCCGGGCCTCCCGGTCGGGGAGCTTCAGTCCGCAGGGCTGGCCGGCGTTCGTCCGGGCCTCCTGATCGCGGCGCTTCAGTCCGCGGGGCTGGTCAGCCGGGCGGCGATCCGCCGGAACCCGGCCCGCAACTGCTCCTCGGTCGGCGGGGTGCGCGGCTCGCCGTGCGGCTCCCGGGCCGCCGCCTCCTCCAGTTCCTCGTCGATGGTGTCCTCGAAGTCGCCGTACAGGTCGGCCTCCTCGACCTCGGCGGTCTCGTCCTCGGCGGCGATCCGCGCCGAGGTGATCTCGCCCCGGATCTCGTCGGCGGAGACCGCCGGCAGCAGCGGCTCGACCACCGCCATCAACTGCTCGTCGGCGACCACCGACTCGGCCAGGGCCAGCGCGTGCGGGCGCTCGTACGGCCCGCAGACCACCGGCTCCCACTCCTCGACGTCGCCCAGCGGGCCGAACGTGATGATCCACGGCAGGCCGAGCATCGGCGAGTCGTCCGGCAGGTCCAACGTCACGAGTGCGCCCACGCGCCCATCATGGTCCCCCGGCGTGGGATGGCGAGCCGGATTCACGCTAATTTCCGCGCAGGTCAGCCGGTCGCGGGGCGGGACGATCCGGTTTCCGCGCACGTCAGCCGGTCGCGGGAGCGGGACGCTCCGGGGGATCCGGTGCCGGGTCGCCGACCGGGGCGACCGGACGGGCGCCGTCCGCCATGTCGAGCACCCGCCCGGTCCGGCTGGTCGCGGCGAGCGCCGCGCCGAAGAGCACCAGCTGGTTGAGCAGGTAGAGGTAGAGCAGCAGCCCGACCGCGCCGGCCACCACCGTGTACGCCGGGTTCCGCTCGGTCCGGACCACGTAGTACCGGCCGACCGTGTTGAGCAGGGTGATGCCGACGGCGACCACCAGCACCACCGGCCGCAGCCGACGGCGACTCATCCGCAGCCGGGGCACCAGCACCAGGAAGGCGCTGGCCAGCACCAGGTTGACCACGACGCTGAGCAGCGCGCTCACCGTGGTCAGCCCGACCGAGCCGGTGCTGCGCAGCAACCAGCGCAACAGGGACTCCAGCGCGTCGACGGCGGCCACCGACACCCCGAGCAGCACGAAGAGCGCGACCAGGATGCCGAGGTCCACCAGACGGCGGACCACCAGGTTGCCCGGCTGCTCGTTGAGGCCGTAGATCAGCCGCTGCGAGGAACGGATCGCCTCGACCCAGCCGATGCCGGTGAGGGCCAGGAGGACCAGGCCGATCACGCCGACCCGGCCGCTGCTGTCGGCGATCTGCACCGGGTCGAGGAAGGGCAGGTTCTCCCGGAGGAAGTCGGCCGCCGCCTCACTGACCTCGTCGTTGTCCTCGACGACCGCCCCGAAGACCGCGTACCCGATCAGGGCGAGGGCGAAGGCCGCGAAGAACCCGTAGTAGGCGATGGCCGCGGCGAGCCGTCCGGCGAGCACGTCGTTGTAGCGCACCCCGGCCCGCCAGACGTGGTCGAACAGCCGGGACCGTCGGCGCGCCGACGTGATCCGCCGGTTGGCTCCGGCCTCGATCCGCCCGAACACGTTCACGCGAGCATCCTCGCCGATCCGCCGCCCCACCGCCTGCCCGACACCGGACAGCCGGGGCACCGGCCCCGTCCCGGATTCCGTCACCGCACCGCTCCGTCGAGTCCGACGCAGTAGGCGAGGGTGGCGTCGTCGAAGGTCTTCCCGCGTGGCCATCTCGCGCCGTGCGGGTCGCTGGTCTCCGCGTCGCGAACCCGCCGGATGATTTCCGCCGGCCCGGCCGTGGCGAGTAGCGCGAGCGCTCCGGGCCAGTCCGCGAGCCGGAACCGGTCGACGAGTCGGCTGGCTCCGTCACTCAGCAGGGCCACGGACGCGATTCCATGGCTGGGCATGCTCCCGGTCAGCGCCTGGGCAGCCGCCCGGGGATCGTCGGCGGCGACCCAGAATCCGCCGGACTGGTTCCGGTGGCCGCGCATGGCCTCGACGTATTCGCGGCGGGCCCGGTGATGCTCCGGTGTGTCGTTGACTGCGGCATCCATGGCTGCCCGGAAGCGGCGGCCGATTCCCGCTTCGCGGTCGTCGGTGATGACGAGGGGCGTGCCCTCGTCGGGCTCGACGACGAGAACGGAGTCTGCGAGGACCAGGTAGTCGGCGCGGTCGTCGACGACTCGGAAGATGACGACAGTTGCGGACGGGCTGCTCGGATCGTGGACGTCACCGGACCCCTCGGCACCTGCCGGCACGTACGCCCTCTTCTGCGCCAGGCGTACCTGCTGCACCTGGCCGCCGAGGACCAGGCCCCCGCCGCGCGGGCCGTCTTGCCGGTCGCGGACCCTACGGCCCTGCGACGGCGATCGTGGATGTCAGGCCAGGAGGGTCGAGGGTGACGGTGATCTGGGCGCCCTCGGGGGCGATCCGGGTCGGCCTGCCGTAGAGGCCGAAGGTCACGATCATGCGGTAGTAGCCGCGACCGCCGTCGCCTCGGAGGATCTTGGGGTAGACGGGGTCTCCGTCCGGTCCGGCAGCGGTCACGGCCAGGGGGGACGGAAGACCCGGCTCTCTCCAAGCCGGGGTCCGGAGGGCTCCGGACCCCGGCTCTTCGAGGACGTCGACCACCATCATCAGCCCGTGCGGGCCGTCGATGATGCCGTTGTGCAGGAGGATCAATCCGTCACGGCGGCCGAGGATCTCCGGCCGGCGCAGGATCCGGGGCTCCATGACCGTCATGGTGCGACCCTAGCCGGCCGCTGGGCCCGCACTGGTTACATCGAGCAGGCGAGGATGGGCTCATTGGTGCCGACGACGGTGTCGAGGTGAATGCCTCGGGCGTACACCTCGACCACCAGCCGGTATTTCCTGCGGTCGGTGTTGTCGCAGCCCTGGCCGCCGGTCGTGCTGGTGACGCGACCCATCGTCCAGCGGGAGTCCAGCTCGCCCTCGGCCTGGAAGATTAGGCACCAGATGTCGGGGCAGGTGCTCTGGAGCTCGACCACGATGCGGTGGGGCCAGTCCCCGGAGTTGTCGCAGGTCTGCTGGCCGCCGAACTCCAAGGTGAGAGTGGAGATCATCTTGGGGCCGTGTGTGGTGCCCTTGCAGTAGGAGACGGGGTAGGCGACGTTAGCGGGGTCGCGAATCTCCCAGGAGCCGTCGGGGTGCATAACCACCTCGGGCTTCGCGGGGGTGGGGGCTGCGGCGTGGGCCGGGGCTGCGGTGGCCAGGGTGACGAGCGTGAGGATCGCCGCGAGGGCCAGGCAGAGCGGGGCGGTGTGCCGTTTCATGCTGCCTCCTCGTGTGGGGTGCCCCCTACGATCCGAGCAGCCGATTAACAGGTTTCGATGCTTGAAGAGTTAACACAGTCAGAATCTGGACAGGGCGGGGGATCTGGATGGTGCGACTCGTTCAGTCATCGCCCGGCGTTGTGTTGCGGCCAGGTTCTCGCTGGCACATTGGTGGCGGCGTGGGCTTGACCCGGACGAGGTGCACGACTTCCTCGACCGGGTCGCCGACGACCTGGCCACCACTTACGAGCTGCTGCACCACAGCCAACAGGAGACCAACCGGGTCAAGGAGGCGCTGCGGCGGTGGCAGTCGCAGTACGCGCCCCGGGTCAACGAGCAGAGTTACCGCTGATGCCCGAGCGCTTCGTCATCCAACTGCCGGTGATCGCCAGCGACCTGCCCGGTGCGGTCCGCCTCGCCCGGGTCCTCGCCCGCTGGGCGCGCGTCCTGCCGTACACCGACCCGGGCGAGACCACCGTCTCCCATGAGGACGAGCAGGGCGTACGGCATCGGGTCTTCTGTGACGCGAGGATGCCGGACGGCCGGCGCTGCCTGCTCCGCGTCCGCCACGACGGACCCTGCACCCGCCGCCTCACCCCGCGCTGACGGAACCGGGAGCACGCAATCTTGGACAGTTTCCGCTGACATACGACGGAAACTGTCCAAGATTCACAACACCGCCCACGACAGCGCGCCGGTTCAGGGGCCCAGCCGGAAGTCGCGGCGGGGTTGCCAACGGATCTGCCCGGAGTGCGAGAAGAGGGTGAAGGCCTCCACCTCGAAGATGGCGGAGAAGTCGGCCAGGTCCTCATAGACCCGGTCCAGCGACTCCGGCGCGACGTCCTGGGCGACCGTCACGTGCGGGTGGTACGGGAAGCGGGTCTCCCGGTGCAGCTCGGGGGCGGCGCTGATCGCCTCGGCGAGCAGTTCACACTCGCTGATCCCGGCGGCCACCGCGACGAAGACCACCTGGGTCACCGGGCGGAAGGTGCCGGTGCCCCGCAGGTGCAGGCTGAACGGCAGGTGCGCGGCGGCCACCGCGGCCAGGTGCGCCTCGACGACCGGCATCGCGTCGACCGGGATCTCGGTGGGCCCGAGGAGTGTCACGTGCGCGGGGATGTGGGCCGCCAGCGGGTCACCCGCCTCCGCCCGCCGACGGGTGAGGAGCGAACCCCACGGTTCCGGAATGTCGACCGCCACGCCGATCTGGGTGGTCGCGGCCGTGCCTGCCGTTGCGCCCCTGCGATCCACGCCCCGCGCCATCCCTCCGGTCGCTGACCCGTCCACCGTCGACGTCATGGCACCGACGTCACCCGACGCGTACCGGCGGGAAGAACCCGACCCGCTCGTATGTGGTCGCGAGCGTCCGGGCCGCGACCGCGCGGGCCTTCTCGGCCCCCTGCGCGAGCAGCTTGTCGAGCTGGGCCGGGTCGTCCAGGTAGCTGCGGGTGCGCTCCTGCACCGGCCGGACGAACTCCACCACCACCTCGCCGAGGTCCTTCTTGAGGTCGCCGTAACCCTTGCCGGCGTACGCGGCGACCAGGTCGTCGATGCTCCGGCCGGTCAGCGCGGAGTAGATGGTCAGCAGGTTGGCGATGCCCGGCTTGGCCTCGGCGTCGAAGACGATCTCGCGGCCGGTGTCGGTGACCGCCGAGCGGATCTTCTTGGCCGAGCGGGCCGGCTCCTCCAGGAGGTTGATGATGCCGGCCGGGGAGGACGACGACTTCGACATCTTCGCGGTCGGGTCCTGGAGGTCGGTGATCTTCGCGGTGTCCCGGACGATGTGCGCCGCCGGCACGGTGAACGTCCGGCCGAAGGTGGTGTTGAAGCGCTGGGCCAGGTCCCGGGTGAGTTCCAGGTGCTGACGCTGGTCCTCGCCGACCGGCACCGCGTCCGCCTGGTAGAGCAGGATGTCGGCGGCCTGGAGGATCGGGTACGTGAAGAGACCCACGCTGGCCCGGTCGCTGCCCTGCTTCTGCGACTTGTCCTTGAACTGGGTCATCCGGCTGGCCTCGCCGAACCCGGTGACGCAGGAGAGGATCCAGGCCAGCTGGGCGTGCTCGGGCACCTGGGACTGGACGAACAGCGCGCAGCGCTCCGGGTCCAGCCCGACGGCGAGCAGCTGTGCGGCGGCCGTCCGGCTGCGCTGGCGCAGCGTCTTCGCGTCATGCCCGGCGGTGATGGCGTGCAGGTCGACGACACAGTAGAAGGCGTCGTGGGTGTCCTGGAGGGCCACCCAGTGCCGGACCGCGCCCAGGTAGTTGCCGAGGTGGAACGAGTCGGCCGTCGGCTGGATGCCGGAGAGGACGCGGGGGCGGGCAGGCACGTCGGACATGCCGGCAATTCTGTCAGTAACACCCGACGTACGTCATGACGGGCCGGCGTTCGGCTTCGCCGCCACGGCAGCCGCTGGGACGGGGCTGGCCGGAGGCGGGCGGCGTGGTTCGGCGGGGCGGGCCACGGCGACCGCCACCTGGGCCACCCGGCGTCCCTCCAGCGCGAGCACCCGCAGCGACCAACCGGCCGCCGGAGTCGGTTCCGTGACGTTTTGTCCTGTTCCACCGGTCGGGGGACGGTTCGCGCCACCGGCCGGCTGCTCCCCGGACTCGGCGGCCACCGACACCTCGTCGCCGACGACCGGCAGTCGGCCCAGGGCCGCCATCACGTGTCCGCCGACCGTCTCGTACGGACCGACGGGCAGCACCACCCCGGTGCGCTCGGCGAAGTCGGCGAGGTTCAGCCGGCCGTCCACCACGGCGGGAAGGCCGGCGTGCACCGGGTCGGGGTCGGTGTCGTACTCGTCGTGGATCTCCCCGATCAGCTCCTCGATCAGGTCCTCCAGGGTGACGATGCCGGCGGTGCCGCCGTACTCGTCGACCACCACCGCGAGGTGGTGCCGTTCCCGGCGCATCTCGGTCAGCGCCGCCAGCACCCGCTTGCTGCCGGGAAGGCGCTTCACCTCGCGGGTCAGCTCGCCGACGGTGGCCCGGGGCTCCGGATCCGGGTCGGGCCGGAGCAGCAGGTCGCGCAGGTGCACGAAGCCGACCACGTCGTCGTGGGTGCCGTCGACCACCGGGTAACGGGTGTGCGTCGCGGTGCGGGCCAGTTCGGCGGCCTCGGCGACGGTGAGCCGCGCCGAGAGGAAGACCACCTCGGTGCGGGGCATCATCACCTCGCGGACCAGGCTCGCCCCGGCCACCAGCACCTCGTCGATGATCCGGCGCTCGTCCGCGTCGAGGACGGTGTTCGCGGCGACCAGGTCACGCAGGTCCGCCTCGCTGATCCGTTCCCGCCCGGCGGCGGGGCCCGCGCCCAGCAGGTGGGTCACCAGTCGGGTCGCGCCGTCGGCGGCGCGGACCACGATCTCGGCCACGGCCCGGGCCACCGGGCCGGGTTCGGGCCGTGGCCGCCCGGATCGTCGTGACTGCCCCGGCCGTCGCCGCCGGGGCCGGGAACCGCCCGTCTCCCGCATACCGGAGATGTTAGACACCGGAGCCCTCGGTGGATCCCCCGTGTTTGACTCTGTTCGATCCTGACAGGTTATGGTGGAATATCCCGGCGGTGGGCCGCGTCGGCTACGAACGGCGGCCGTAGGGTGAGCTACGGGACGGCCGCCACAGGTGGCCGGTCAGGAGGGGGCCGACGTGAAACTGCTCGTCACCGGTGGGGCCGGCTACATCGGCAGCGTGGTGACCCGGATGCTGCTGGACGCCGGTCACGAGGTGGTCGTCCTCGACGACCTGCGCACCGGTCACCGGGCGGCGCTCGCCCCCGAGGCGACCCACGTCGAGGCCCCGGTGCACGAGGCCGCCGCCGTGCTCACCCCACAGGCCGGATTCGACGGGGTGCTGCACTTCGCCGCGTTGATCGCCGCCGGTGAGTCCATGGTGCGGCCGGAGCTGTACTGGCACACCAACACCGTCGGCTCGCTGGCGCTGATCGACGCCGTCCGCGCCGCCGGGGTGCCGCGCCTGGTCTTCTCCTCCACCGCCGCGGTCTACGGCAACCCGGTCGAGCTGCCCATCCCGGAGACGGCGGTCAAGGCCCCCACCAACACGTACGGCGCGACCAAGCTCGCCGTCGACATGGCGCTCACCTCCGAGGCGGTCGGACACGACCTGGCGGCGGTCTCGCTGCGCTACTTCAACGTCGCCGGGGCGTACCTGCGCGGCGGGCAGGCCATCGGCGAGCGGCACGACCCGGAGACCCACCTGATCCCGATCGCGCTGGACGTCGCCGCCGGACGCCGGGAGAAGCTCCAGCTCTTCGGGGACGACTACCCCACCGTCGACGGCACCTGCGTGCGCGACTACATCCACGTCGAGGACCTCGCCCGCGCCCACCTGCTCGCGCTGGACGCGGCGACCCCCGGCCAGCACCGGATCTACAACCTCGGCAACGGCAACGGCTTCACCAACCGGCAGGTCGTCGAGGTGGTGCGCGAGGTCACCGGGCACCCCGTCCCGGTCGAGATCGCCCCGCGCCGCGAAGGTGACCCGGCCGAGCTGGTCGCCTCGTCCCGGCTGGCCCGCGCGGAACTCGGCTGGACGCCCGAGAAGCCGACCCTGCGCGACATGGTCGGCGACGCCTGGGCGTTCTACCGCGCGCACGTCCTGGAGCGGCCGTGACCGGGCGTCCCACCGGTGAGGTCGCCGAGCACGCCCCCGGTGAGGTCCCGGCCCGCGTCGCCCCCGGTGACGTCGCCGACCGCGCCACCGCCGGCTTCCGGCAGCGGTACGCCGCCGAGCCGGCCGGCCGCTGGGCGGCTCCCGGGCGGGCCAACCTGATCGGTGAACACACCGACTACAACGACGGTTTCGTGCTCCCCTTCGCGCTGTCCCTGCGGACGGTGGTGGCCGCCGCCCCGGAGCCCGACGGGGTCTGGACGGTCTGCTCGGAACTCACCGACGAAGCGGTGCGGTTCACCGTGGACGACCTCGCCCCGGGCCGGGTGACCGGCTGGGGGGCGTACGTCGCCGGGGTGGTCTGGGCGCTGCGCGAGGCCGGCCACGCCGTGCCGGGCGCACGGCTCGCCGTCGCCAGTGACGTACCGCTCGGCTCCGGCCTGTCCTCGTCGGCCGCGCTGGAGGCCGCGGTGCTGGCCGCCCTGGTCGACCTCGGCGGGCTGGACCTGCCCGCCGATCAGCGGCCCCGGCTCGCCCAGCGCGCCGAGAACGCCTACGTCGGCGCGCCGACCGGGATCATGGACCAGTCCGCGGTGATCCGTTGCCGGGCCGGGCACGCCCTCTTCCTCGACTGCCGCACCGAGGAGGTCGAGCACATCCCGTTCGACCTCGACGCCGCCGGTCTGGCCATGCTGGTCGTCGACAGCCGGGCCCCGCACCGGCACGCCGACGGCGAGTACGCGGCCCGCCGGAGGTCCTGTGAGCGGGCGGCCGGACTGCTCGGGGTGCCCGCCCTGCGGGACGTGCCCACCGACGGGCTGGCGACCGCGCTGGAACGGCTCGGTGACGACGAGACCCGTCGGCGGGTGCGGCACGTGGTGACCGAGGACCAGCGGGTCCTCGACACCGTCGCGTTGCTCCGCGCCGGCCGGGTAGGCGAGATCGGGCCGCTGCTGACCGCCTCGCACGTGTCCATGCGGGACGACCTCGAGATCACCGTGCCGGAGATCGACCTCGCGGTCGAGACGGCGCTGGCCGCCGGGGCGCTCGGCGCCCGGATGACCGGCGGCGGCTTCGGCGGCTGCGTCCTGGCGCTGGTGGAGGCGACCTCGGTCGACGCGGTCGCCACCGCCGTCACGGCCGCGTACGCCGAGCGCGGCTTCGCCGCGCCGGGGCACGTCCGGGTGCGGCCCGCCCCGGGCGCCGCCCGGCTCTGAGCCGCCGGTCGCGGAAGGGACGCCGGTCGGCGTCCCTCCCGCGACCGACGTGTCACGGTCGGGCGACCGCCGGCCGTCCCGCGCGGGCCGATCCGGCCGCGAACGCCGGGCCGGCCACGGTCGCCGCGGTGGCGGCCAGGAGGCCCCGGCCGAACGTCCGCCGGCTGGTCCGGTCGGACGTCCACGGGTCACCGGGTGCCATGGATCTCCACCTCGAAGACGCGGGCCAGCCCGTCGGTCGGACTGGGTTCGGTGAACGACAGACGTACCTGCTGGATGCCGCGTGGCGCGTCGGCCAGATCGAGCCGGACCGGGCTGGCGGAGTTCCCCGCCACGGTTCCGATCGGCGTCCAGACCCCGCCCACCAGGCCGTCGACCCGGAAGGCCCGGACCCGGAGGCTGTCCGAGCCGGCCACCCCGCTGTAGAGGACGAGCCGGTGCAGGTCCGCCGGTTGCCCCAGGTCGACGGTGAGCGTCGGGGACGGGTCGGCCGAGCCGGAGATCCACCGGCCGCCGGTGTGGTTCCCGTCGACGGCGTTGCCGGCGACGTTCGTGGAGAGCGTCGAACTGGCCGTCACCGTGGCGCCCACCGCCAGGTTCTCGCCGCCGACCCGGACCGCCAGGGTCAGCGGGACCTCGTGCCGCTGCCCGGCCCGGGTGTAGGTCAGGGTCACCGCCACGACGCCGTCGCCCTCCGCGTCCCCGGGCAGCCGCACGTCGACCGTGGCGGTGGCGGTGCCACCGGCGCGCAGCGTGGACGTGTCGAGCGCGGCCCGCGCCTGCCACCCGGTCGGGGCCCGGACGCCGACCGCGAGGCGGGTGAGCGTCCCCGGACCGTCGTTGCGCAGCCGCACGGTGGAGCTGCCCGAGTGTCCGGGTACGACACTGATCCCCGGGTCGTCCGGCGCGGCGTACACGCCGGCCGGCTCGGGCGCCTCCTTCGGTACGCCCACCCCGAGGTAGGCCACCTCAAGTTCGGGGACGGTGCGTCCGGTCACCACGTCGGCGATGGTGGCGCCCCAGCGGGTGTTCGCCGTGTTGTCCGGACGGTAGCCACGGGTGCCACGAATCACGATGCCGCTGCTGTTCCGTATCCCGACGGCGTACGGGTAGGGCCCGAGCACGGTGGCGACGCGGAAGAAGACCGTGTTGCCGAAGAGCACGTCGTGCACGTCGTCCAACTCGACGGCCTGCGACCGCCAGCCGTAGATGTGGTCCTCGGTCTGCAGGGCGTGGAACTCCCAGTTGCGCACCCGGCGCAGCACGACCTCACGGTGCTCGTGGTGTTCGACGGAGACCTCGTACACCCGGCCCCGGACCGAGGTGTCCTCGACGAGGAAACCGTTGTCGGCCCAGCCGGCGACGCTCCACAGGTTGACGAAGGTGCCGCCACCGCCCTGCACCCAGAAGTTGTACTTGTGCCGGCCCCGGTACTGGTAGCCGGGGTCGCCGGCGCTCGGGTCACCGGGGCGGGTCTGCTCGGGGTGCCACTTGACGAACTGGGTCGCGGTGTCGGCGAGGTGGCTGCGCGCGCCGGACCGCCAGAGCACCTGCACCGCGCCCGGGGTCTGCTGGGCGGAGTCGAGGCCGAGGCCGGTGACGTGGTTCGTCCCCCCGCGCGGGGTCTCGATCATCGCCTTCGGCCGGTCCGGGTCGCTGAACGCGGGTGAGCGGTCGGGCAGTTTCAGCCAGGTCTGCCGGGGGTGCAGGCCGATCAGGTTGCTCTGCGGACGCAGCCGCAGGGTGTCTCCGATCAGGTACTCGCCCATCGGCACGTACACCGTGTCGTACCTGTCGATGGCCTGCTGGAAGATGGCGTGGTCGTCGCTGGTGCCGGTGCCGACGGTGACGCCACGGGTCGCGGCGTACTCGGCCAGGTTCACCCAACCGTCGGTAACCGGAGGCAGCGGGACGTCCGAGGTGAGCAGTCGCTTGAAGCTCGGTGCCGCGGCGGGCACGGCCGAGACCACCACCCCGGCCTGGCGTCGCTCGTCGTCCCCGAGCGCGTCGTGCACGCGCAGGCCGAGCGTCGCGTCCCGGACCAGGTACGACGTACCGGGACCGGCCCAGGTACGTCCGCTGGGCACGGTGGTCAGCAGCGCGCCGGCCCCGGCCACGCCGGTGTTCACCACGTTGAGCTGGTTCTGGCCGCGGATCAGGTCCGGCTCGGCCCCGCCCGGGATGGCCTCGTTGTCGTTGAGGGTGATCGCCGGCCCGGCGATGTTCTCGAAGACGGAGTCCTGGACGTAGAGACGCTGGGTCTGGCCGGGGTTGGCGACGATGCCGGCGGGCGCGCCGACGAACCGGTTACGGATCAGGCTGAGCTTGCTGTCGGTGTGCAGCCTGATCGCGGCCTCGCGCTGGCCGGTGAAGGTGGTGTCGAGCAGGGTCGTCTGCCAGCCGGGGGAGGCGGCGTACGCCAGCAGGCCGACCGCGCCACCGTCGACCCGGACCCGCTGGATCAGGTTGGCGTTGTGGTCGATGCCGGCGTACCCGTCGCCGACCTGGATGTCGAGATCCTGGAGGACGAACATCTGCGCGCCGCTGAACCGCACCGCGACGGCGGCCGGGTTGCCCGGGCCGATGCGGATGTCCAGGTTGACCAGTCCGGTGCCGAAGGTGTCGTTGTTGCCGAACGTCGGCGTGGTTCCCGGCTGGTACGGCCGGCGGGTGGCGACGAACAGGAAGGACTGGTTGCCCTCCTGGAAACCGGGGGTCGACTCGCCGAGGTGGAACTCGGGACGCTTCGCCCCGAAGCCGATCAGCCGCACCGAGGCGTGCAGGTCGACCCGGCGGGACAACCGGTAACGCCCCTCGGGCACGAAGACCACACCGCCGCCGTCGCCGACGGTGACGCCACGGGCCCCGCCGACGATGTTGCCCAGGCCGTTCTCGCCGCCACGGCGGGAGGCTTCGTCGATGGCCGCCTGCACCGACGCGGTGTCGTCGCCGACGCCGTCGCCGTGCACCGGAAACTGCGCGCTGCCGAGGACGACCGCGGTGGGATCGGTCGGCATGGTCCGGTAGACCGAGGCACCGGCCGGCGCCGAGTCGGGCGGCGCGGCGGCGGAGGTCACGCCGGCCGGTGACGCGACGGCGGTCGGGCCGGTGACGATCGCCGGAACCAGGGCCACAGCGGTCACGAGGAGACCCGCCAGGAGACCCGTCCGGCCACCTCGGCGGCCGGTTGCCCGTGGGGATGGAGGTTCGGTCATCAGTGAGGCCTTCCTGCCCCTCGGGGCTGGGTCGGCGACCAGGTGGTCATGCGCATTACCACCTTGCTTTCCGGACTGCGGGGTGTCAAGGGCGGGGCCAGATCACACCTGTCTGGTTAGGACATTGACTTTCCGGCGACGACCCCGCAACATGCAGGAAACCCGCTCCTGGAACGTCACCGTGCGACCGCGTGGTCATGCGCATGACAGGTCAAGGCGACGACTCGGGAGCGGGGCGGACGACGGAAACGTCGCCGCCCGGCCACGCGACACCAGTTCGACCCGGGATCTTCCGCGCCCATCGGTCACCGACCGGACGAGGTGGTCCGCGACCGGTCCGCGCAGGCCTCCACCACTCAACGGCGAGCAGGAGCTCCGGTCACGGCGAGTGACCACCGGTGCTGCGATCGACGGCGTCACCGCCCAGGGCCGGTGCCGGCCGGCTTCCGTGGCGCACTAATCCGTATTAGCTAGAGGCTTTGGTTTCGGGCAAGTTAACGGCCGACTCTTGACAGCGGCTCAGCCGAGGGGCGAAGCTCCCTCCAGCACCCCGCTAATGCGTATTAGCTCCCCCATGAAAGGTCAACCCCGTGACCTCTGCATCGAGACGTGTCACCCAGCGTGACATCGCCCGCCTGGCCGGTGTGAGCCAGGCGACCGTCTCGCTGGTGCTCAACAACCGGTCCGACGCCGACGTACGGATCGCCCCGGAGACCCGGGAGCGGGTGCTCCAGGCGATCGCCGACACCGGCTACGTCGCCGACCCGGTGGCCCGCCGGTTGGCCTCCCGGTTCAACCGGATCATCGGTGTCTTCACCTACGAGCCGGCCTTTCCCAGCGGTACCCGGGACTTCTACCACCCGTTCCTGCTCGGCATCGAGGAGTACGCCGAGCGGGTCGGCTGCGACCTGCTGCTCTTCACCAGCGCGCCGGTCGTCGACGGTCGGCGTCGGGTCTTCCACCAGGACAACCGGCTCCGCCTGGCCGACGGGTGCATCCTGCTCGGCCGGGAGATCGACGGCACGGAGCTGCGTCGCCTGAACGCGGACGGCTTCCCGTACGTCGCCGTCGGCCGCCGGGACGACGCCGGTGGCCCGGTGCCGTACGTCGGAGCCGACTACGCCGAGGCGGTGGGACAGCTGGTCAGGATGTCCCTGGCCCACGGACACCGGCGCCTCGCCTACCTGAGCGTCGGGCTGGACGCCGAATCGTCCGCCGACCGGTACCGCGGTTTCCGGGAACACGCCACCGGCGCGGAGAGTGCCCGACACGTCCCCGGCACCGGGCAGGAGCCCGACACGCTCCTCGACGACCTGCACGCCGACCGGGCCACCATCGTCTTCGTGGAGGACTTCGCCTACGCGGTGGCGCTGGAACTGGCCGCCCGCCGGCGCGGACTGGCCGTTCCCGGCGATCTCTCCATCGTGACCCTCGGCGACCCGACCGTCGCGGTACCCAGCGACGTCGCGTTCACCGGGTTCCACATCCCCCGGGAGGAGATGGGCCGCCAGGCCGTGCGGATGCTGGCCGACCTGGTCGACGGCGGCGCCAACGGCGTCCACCAACGACTCCTTCCCTGCGAACTCGTCGAGGGCGAGACCCTCGGCCCCCCGAATCCGGCGGTCGACCGCAGCTGAAGCGGTGACCGTGAAACTGGAAGGAAGCAAGTGGTACAGATGCGTGCGGACGTCCTCGTCGTCGGCGGCGGGTTGGGCGGGGTGGCGGCGGCGCTGGCCGCCGCCCGGGCTGGCCGGTCCGTCATCCTGACCGAGGAGTTCGACTGGCTCGGCGGGCAACTCACCAGCCAGGCCGTCCCGCCGGACGAGCACTCCTGGATCGAGCAGTTCGGCGCCACGGCCAGTTACCGGGCCCTGCGCACCGGCGTCCGGGACTACTACCGTCGGTACTACCCGTTGACCGAGCGGTCCCGTGCCTGGGGTGACCTGAACCCCGGGGCCGGTTGGGTCAGTCGGCTCTGCCACGAGCCCCGGGTCGCCGTCGCGGTCATCGAGGCGATGCTGGCGCCCTACCGCGGCTCCGGCCGGTTGACCGTCCTCCAGCCGTACCGGCCGGTCGCGACGGAGACCGACGGGGACCGGGTGGTCGGGGTGACCGTGGCGCACCGCGACCGGGACGACGACCGGATCGACCTCGTCGCCCCGTACGTCCTGGACGCCACGGAGACCGGTGAGCTGCTGCCGCTCTCCGGCACCGAGTACGTCACCGGCTTCGAGGCGCAGACCGAGACCGGTGAGCCGAGCGCGCCGGCGCAGGCGCAGCCGATGAACATGCAGGCCGTCTCGGTCTGCTTCGCCCTCGACCACGTCGACGGCGACCACACCATCGACCGCCCGGCCGGGTACGACTTCTGGCGGGACTACAAGCCGGACTTCTGGGGTGACCGGCTGCTCTCCTGGCGGTCGCCGAACCCGCGCACGCTGGAGATCCTCGAACGGAGCTTCACGCCGAACCCGGACGACGACCCGCTGCTGGTCAACGCCGACCAGCGGCTCAACGCCGGTGACGGCAACCTCTGGACGTTCCGGCGGATCGCCGCCCGGCGCAACTTCACCGAGGGCACGTACGCCAGCGACATCACGCTGGTCAACTGGCCGATGATCGACTACTTCGAGGGTCCGGTCATCGACGTGCCGAACGCGTCCTGGCACCTGTCGAAGGCGCGCGAACTGTCGTTCTCGGTCCTCTACTGGTTGCAGACCGAGGCGCCCCGGCCGGACGGTGGCACCGGCTTCCCCGGCCTGCGGCTCCGCGGCGACATCACCGGCAGCCGGGACGGCCTGGCGCAGGCGCCCTACATCCGGGAGTCACGCCGGATCCGGGCCGAGTACACGGTGGTCGAGCAGGACCTCTCCCTGGCGGTACGTGGCGCGCACGGCGCGGTCAACTACCCGGACTCGGTCGGCGTGGGGATGTACCGCATCGACCTGCACCCGTCCACCGGTGGCGACAACTACATCGACGTCGGCTCCTGCCCGTTCGAGATCCCGCTCGGCGCGCTGATCCCGCAGCGGATGGAGAACCTGCTGCCTGCCGGCAAGAACATCGGCACCACCCACGTCACCAACGGCAGCTACCGGCTGCACCCGGTCGAGTGGAACGTCGGCGAGGTCGCCGGTCTGCTCGCCGACTTCTGTCTGGCGCGGGGCGAGTCCCCGCGCGCGGTCCGCAACACCCCCCGTCTGCTGGCCGACTTCTCCGACCGCATCACCGCGGCCGGCGTGGAACTGCGCTGGCCGCAGATCGCGGGCTACTGACACCACCCCCGGTTGAGGAGAAACATCATGAGAACAGGAAAGGGCCTGCGCGGTGCCGCCGTCGCTCTGGCCGGCGTGCTCGCGCTGACCGCCTGCGGTGGCGGTGACCAGGCCGAGGAGAGCGGCCCGGCCAACCTGCGGATGACCATCTGGAGCGCCAACGAGGCGCACCTCAAGCTGTTCAACGAGATCGCCGACGAATACAAGAAGGCCAACCCGGACGTCACCGGCATCACCTTCGACCCGCTGCCGTTCGAGAACTACACCACCACCCTGACCACCCAGATCGCCGGCGGGAACGCCCCCGACCTGGCGTGGGTGCTGGAGAACTCCGCCCCCGACTTCGTCTCCTCCGGCGCGCTGCTGCCGCTGGACGACACGCTCAAGAAGGCCGACGGCTACCAGTACGACGACCTCTCGCCGGCCACCCTCAAGCTCTGGCAGGACGACGCGAAGCTGTACGCGTACCCGTTCTCCACCTCTCCGTTCGCTGTCTTCGTCAACAACGACCTGGTCAAGAAGGCCGGTCAGAAGACCCCGGCCGAACTGATCGCCGCCGGACAGTGGAACTGGGACACCGCGTTGGCGTCCGCCGCGGCCACCGCGGGCGCGACCGGCAAGGCCGGCCTGGTGGTCCGCGACTTCGACTACAAGGGCTGGGACAACCTCTCCACCTTCTGGACCGGTTGGGGCGCCCAGGCGTGGAGCGCCGACGGCAAGTCCTGCGGCTTCGCCGCGCCGGAGATGGTCGACGCGATGACCACGCTGCACAAGGCGATCTTCACCGCCAAGGCGCTGCCCGGCCCGGGCACCACCGCCGACTTCTTCGCCGGGGACGCGGCCATGACGGTCACCCAGATCTCCCGCGCGTCGCTGCTCAAGCCGGACGGCTTCGCCTGGGACCTGGTCCCGCTGCCGGCCGGTCCGAAGGGCAACTACGCCGTGGTCGGCCAGGCCGGCATCGGGGTGCTGAAGCAGAGCAAGAACGCCGACAAGGCCGCCGACTTCCTCGCCTTCTTCACCAACCCCACCAACTCGGCGAAGCTCTCCCAGTTCTTCCCGCCGCCGCGGCAGTCCCTGCTCAACGCCGAGACGCTGGCCAAGTCGAACCCCCAGCTCAAGCCGGAGCAGTTGCAGAAGGTCGTCATCGACGGCATCAGCACCGGAGTGGTCAAGCCCAGTCACGCCGGCCAGGCCGAACTGAGCCAGCAGGTACGCGCCGGACTCGACCCGCTGTGGAAGCCCGACGCGGACGTCAAGGCGGTCCTGGAAGGCGTCTGCACCAAGATCCAGCCGCTGCTGGCGAAGTAAGGCGAATCATGACCCGTACGGACACCAGGGTGGGTCGGGCCGACGCCCGGCCCGCCCCGGGCGGGGCGCGGCCGTACTGGACCTCCCGCCGCCGCGACCAGCTCACCGGTTACCTGTTCATCGCGCCGCAGATGTTCGGCAGCGCCGTCTTCGTGATCCTGCCGCTGATCCTCGTGGTCTGGTACAGCCTGCACGAGTGGAACGTGCTGGCCGGCACGTTCGACTTCGTCGGCGCCGACAACTACCAGGCCCTCGCCGACGACGCCAACCTCGGGGCGGTCCTCCGTGCCACCGGCCTCTTCTCGATCGGGCTGGTGGTGTTCAACCTCGGCCTGGCGCTGCTGCTCGCCGTCCTGCTCAACCAGAAGTTCCGCGGGACCGTCCTGTTCCGCACCCTGTTCTTCTCACCCGTGGTCGTCTCGCTGGTCGCCTGGACCATCGTGTGGGGCTTCCTGCTCCAGGACAACGGTGGCGTCAACGGTCTGCTCGACACCATCGGCGTGGACGGGCCGAACTGGCTGCGCGGCGAGACCACCGCCATGATCTCCGTCATCGTGGTGCAGGTGTTCAAGAACGTCGGCCTGAACATGGTGCTCTTCCTCGCCGCGCTCCAGGGCGTACCCGGCGAGTTGTACGAGGCCGCCGAGGTGGACGGCGCCAGCCGGCTGCGTCAGTTCTGGCGGATCACCGTACCGATGATCAGCCCGACCATCCTGCTCACCTCGATCATCACGGTGGTCGGCTCGCTCCAGGTCTTCGCGCAGATCGCGGTGCTCACCCAGGGCGGACCGGGCACCTCCACCACGGTCCTCGTCTACTACCTCTACCAGCAGGCGTTCCAGTTCCACCACTTCGGCTACGGCGCGACCCTGTCGATCGTCCTGTTCGCCATCGTCCTCGCCCTCACCGTGCTCCAGTGGCAGATGCGCAAAAGGTGGGTCCACCATGAATCGTGAGCTGTCGCGCCGAACGAAACTGGCGCTCTACGCGGCGCTGATGGTCCTGGCGATCCCGTTCGTCTTCCCGACCTGGTGGATGGTCACGTCCTCGCTCAAGCCGATCGCGGACATCTTCGCCTTCCCGCCACAACTCCTACCGGTCAACCCGAAGTTCGACGCCTATCAACGGGTGTTCGAGTTGCAGCCGTTCGGGCAGCAGTACCTGAACAGCCTCTACATCGCCCTGGTGGTCACCGTCGGCACCCTGGCCGTGTCCGCGCTGGCCGGGTACGCCTTCGCCCGGATCCGGTTCCGTGGTCAGAACCTGCTGTTCCTGGTCGTCCTCGCCGGCCTGCTCATCCCGAGCGAGGTCACCATCGTCCCGCTGTTCCAGATGTTCTTCAAGCTGGGCCTGGTCGACACCCACTGGCCCCTCATCCTGGTGCCGATCCTCGGGGCGCCCAGCGTGCTGGCGACGTTCATCATGCGGCAGTTCTTCCTCGCCCTTCCCGGCGAACTGGAGGAGGCGGCCCGGATGGACGGGCTGGGCCGGTTCGCCACGTTCTGGAAGATCGCCCTACCCCTGTCCCGGCCCGCCCTCGGCGCAGTGTCGATCTTCACCTTCCTGCACAGCTGGAACCTCTACCTCGAACCCATCGTCTTCCTCTCCTCACCGGAGAAGTTCACCCTGCCGCAGGCACTCACCCAGTTCGTCGACGCGTACGGCGGTCCGATGTGGAACGTCCAGCTCGCCGCCGCCTCGATGACCGCCCTGCCCGTGCTGGTGGTCTTCGTGGTCGCGCAGAAGCAGTTCGTGGAGGGCCTCGCGCACACCGGTCTGAAGGGGTGACGCCGCCGGGCCCGGGCCGGGTCGGACCGGGTCCGTGACGACCCGCCGGCCCGACCCGGTCAACCGGCGGAGCGCGACGGGGGCCGGGACGAGGAGCCCGGCGCGGACACCGTCGCCTTGTTCTTCGCCTTGCCGGTGAAGCTCACGTCCTCGGCGGGCCGGCGGTGGTACCGGTCAGCACCGTGCAGGGCAGGCTCCGCTGGAGCGCGTCGGCGGTGAGGGGGGTGGCGCTGACCAACTGCTCGTACAGGAGTCGTACGGCGGCGGCGCCCATCTCCTCACGGGGGATCCGGAAACCGGTCCACTCGACGTCGTCCGGCGTCTCGCTCTCGGCGTCCCCGAGCTGGGCCAGCGACAGGTCACCGGGCACCGACAACCCCCGGGCCAGCGCCGCCGCCCGGATCGCGGACGCCAGTCCGGACGGCCAGATCACCGCTGCGGTGAGACCGTTGTCGCCGAGCAGGTCGAGCGCCTCCCCGCCGGACAGCCCGGTGCCGTCGAGGACGACCGGGCGACGCCCGGCGGCCCGCACCGCCTGGTGGTAACCCTCTGCGCGGTCCACTGACGGCTCGTCGCGACGGAGGTCGCCGAGAAACCCGACCCGCTCGTGGCCGAGAGCGAACAACCTCTCGACCACCTCCCGGGTCGCGGTCCGGTAGTCCGCGCCGACGTACGGGACGGGGCCGGCGGTCGACTCCCGGCGGCCGATGAACGCGAACGGGAAGTCCCGGTCGAGCAGGTCGGCGAGGTCCCGCTTGTCGTCGTAGCGGCCGAGCAGCACGCAGCCGTCGGCGATGCCCAGCCGACGGGAGCCGTCACCGAGCAGCCGCTGACCCCCCTGGGGTGACGGAGTGCCGGTGAAGAACAGCAGGTCACACCCGAGCGCCTCGGCCTGCGCCTCGACCCCGATCAGGAACGGATGGTAGAAGTCCCGACTGTCACGCGGGAAGACCGGTTCGTAGGTGAAGACGCCGACGATCCGGGTCCGGCCGCCGGCCAGGCGCTGTGCGGCCGGGTTGGCGACGTAGCCGGTCATCCGGATGGCGTCGAGCACGCGCTGACGGGCCTGCTCGCCCACCCGGCGGCGGCCGTTCTCGCCCCCGTTCAGGATCAGCGAGACGGTGGCCTGGCTCACCCCGGCGAGCCGGGCCACGTCAGCCTGGGTTGCCCGCCCGGTGCCACGTCCCATCGCCTTCCACCTCCTGTGTCCCGGGCGGTGACCGGTGGCCCGCTCCGGACTGCGTGTCGGTCATGCGCATGACCGCAGGATCTCGATGGCATCGCCTCGGCGGTGGACCGCCCCGCGATCGGCGTCGTCATCGGTCGACCCCATGCTACGTCCGCAGCCGGACTCCTCCGGACGCACCGGCACCAGGACCGGCCGGGAAATGCCACAGTAGTGCGCATGACCACTGGTCGCCCGAAACGCGTCCATCCCTCGACCACCGTCACGGCCGTGGCATGACGTGACGCGGGGTGGCTGGAGCGGGGTGGGGGTTGGGGTGGTTGCAGGGGGCCCTTCCTACCGTTTTCTGGTGAGGAGGGGTCCCCTGCAATCATCCGGGGTGCTGGTGGTTCAGGTGGTTTCGACGATCATGGCGGCGGCGACGGTGCGGTTGGTGGCTTCGTCGATGATGATGAACCCGCCGGTGGTGCGGTTACGGCGGTACTCGTCGGCGAGCAGCGGCACCGTGGTGCGT